>CBFIGD010000009.1:0-155972 GCA_965662065.1 uncultured Porticoccaceae bacterium
TGAGAAATCAATGTGTTGTAACGCGTGCAATGTTGGTAGAGGCCTACAGTATTAATACCGGTACAAGAAGAATCCTGAATTGCACCTTTACCAAAGGTTGAAATAGCGGTTTGTGCGGTTATCACCAACATCGGGACATTATTTTCGTATGCCGACGCAACCCCGGTAATCATATTGGTGGCACCTGGCCCCGTCGTAGAGCAGCAGACCCCCAGTTTTCCTGTGTTGCGCGCGTAGCCGTCAGCCATAAAGGCGGCGCCAGTTTCATGCCTTGCGACCACGGCTCTTACGCCGCCGCGTCGCTCACTGCGCGCTAATGCATTATAGAGAGGCTCAATAGCCCCGCCAGGAACACCAAATACATAGTCCACCCCTAATTGATTCAGGTAAGCGACCAATAGATCTGCCATTTCGAGCTCTGCCATAGGGGTTGGCAGAGGCTCAGATCTAACTTCTAAATTGCTCATTTTTTATTTAGATTCCTATATATATTAATATGTTACGAGGGTTTCCTAATATTTTTTCCAATTGCATAAAGTAATAGATCAAGGGGTAGGGCTTTTCAATGCTATCTGTAGGTATTTTTTACCCGTAGTAAGACTTCAATAATTGTCTCGAAACCATAAATAGAAGCCTGTCATCTCGACAATCGCTACCCAGCGGTTACAATGCTTTCCTTCCTTTTACCGCTAGCTTTTAGAATGCAAAATCAAGACAGTACGATGGATAAAGACAGAAAGGCGCCCGAAAAGCAGGAAAGCTTGCTTATAAATTTGGCGTTTAATCTGTTAGTGCCCACATTGGTTTTGACCAAACTCAGTGGCGAAGACTTTCTCGGAATCAAGCTGGCCATCGTTGTGGCCCTTGCCTTTCCCATTATTTACGGCCTTCATGATTTTTTCACGCGCGGAAAACTTAACTTTTTTTCTGCGCTAGGCGTTGTGAGTGTCACATTGACCGGTGGTATAAGCCTGTTAGAGCTCGATGCGATTTACATTGCTATTAAAGAGGCCTCTATTCCGGCAATTTTTGGCGCTGCCACATTGATCTCGCTAAAAACATCCCAGCCGTTGATCCACACTTTTTTACTCAATGACTCGATTTTAGAGACTCAGCAAATTTCTGCGGCACTGATAGAGAATGGCCGCCAGTCTGAGTTTGATAAGTTACTGTTCAATGCATCATGGATTCTAGCTGGGTCATTTTTTCTTTCTTCACTGCTAAATTACTTGCTCGCGGTCATCATTTTGACTGCCGACCCCGGTACGGTTGCCTTTAATGAGCAGCTTGGAAAAATGACTGCGCTAAGCTTCCCGGTAATAGCCCTGCCCGCAATGTTAGTAATGATGGGTAACCTTTTTTATGTTTTCAGAGGCATCACCAGACTCACTGGCATGTCACTCGAAGAGATTATCAAGCAGAAATAAATAGGAATAACCTGTTATGTGGTACGCAATCATCAGTGAAGATATCGAAAATAGCCTAGAAAAACGCGGTTTGGCCCGCCCAGCACATCTCGACCGGTTAAATAAGCTTAAGGAAGCCGGCCGACTGCTGATTGCTGGGCCACATCCAGCTATTGATAATAATGAACCCGGTGAGGCTGGCTTTACCGGCAGTTTGGTCGTCGCTGACTTTGACTCTCTGGCCGATGCGCAATCTTGGGCCGATGCCGATCCCTATGTGGCAGCCGGAGTTTATGCGGAGGTTAAGGTTAAGCCGTTTAAGAAGGTACTGCCGTAAAAAGGTATTGACGACTTGTATATCGCAGCTTACATGAGGCATTTGCACAGATAGCCCTGCCGCAGGAGTTATCATTTATGTCCGATCAAGGTATGATCGCCCCATTAAAAACTATCTAAGACTTACTATGAATTATAGAACGTTAGCGCTAACCCTACTATTAACGCCATTTGCGTCAAATATACTGGCCCAAGAGTCCCAAACTGAACTAGAGGCTGCACCCGACGCTGCTGTCACAGAGGCTGTCGATAAGGCGGAACCAGCACCTACTGCTATAGAATCCGTAGCCATGAAGCCACAAACACGCTATGTGGCTGATGAATTTTACGTACCCTTACGCGAAACACCCTGCGCACGCTGCAAGATAGTGCATCGCGGTTTAAAAACCGGTACCAAGCTGACGCTGCTTGAGCTGCGAGATGGCTGGGGTCGGGTTAACACTGACAAAGGTGTCGACGGCTGGATGGAAGAGCAGTTTCTTGCTGAGAGTCCAATTGCGCGGGTACAGTTGAACAAAGATAAAGCAGCGATGATGAAGCTGAAGCTTCGTAACAATGAGCTGGAGAAGGTGATGGCTGAACTTCGCCAGCAGGGTAAATCACTGCGCGGCAAGCTGGACAGCACGACTGGTAGCAAAGAAAATCTTGCTCTCGAACTGGCCAATATTAAAGAGATTTCTTCTGATGCGATCGCTTTGAATAAGCAAAATCAGGAGCTGGTAAAGCAAAATCATATGTTGCAGCGTGAAAACGACGTGTTGAAGGCTAACTTTGAAGACCTGCAAAAAGATAAACGCAATGAGTCGTTTCTCTATGGTGGCCTGACTGTATTTCTCGGGGCTATCTTAGTGGTGCTGGTTCCGAAGTTACGCGGTAGAAAACGTTTTTCCGAGTGGCATTAAAAGCGCCGCTTTTGAAGCCTGTTGTAATTAAAGACTTTTATCTACCCCTCGATAAGGAGGTATCTCGGTGAGAAAATTAATTTATAGCCTACTAGTAGGGTTTGCAGGGCTTATTGCCGTGAGCATTGCTCAGGGAGAGCAAGCCAACCCTCAGGTTTTGTTTAAAACCGAAAAAGGCGACATTCTCGTTGTACTTTATCCACAAGCAGCACCTGTCAGCGTCGATAGCTTTGTTAAGCTGGTTAATAGCTATCATTATGACGGCCTGATTTTTCACCGCGTTATCAATAACTTTATGATTCAAACCGGCGGCTTTACCTGGGATTTGACCAATCGCCCCTCCAGCCGACCTAGTATCGTTAATGAGGGCAGCAATGGTCTTAAAAATACGCGCGGCTCTCTGGCTATGGCGCGGATGAGCGATCCCGATAGTGCCCAGGCGCAGTTTTTTATTAACCACAAATACAATAAGTTCTTGGATACCAAGCCTAACAAGCCCGGTTATGCGGTGTTTGGCGAGGTTATATCTGGCATGAATGTGGTAGACGCCATTGCCGGGGTGAAGACAACCACTAAAAAGGGTTATCAAGACGTGCCTGTAGAGCCGATTCGTATTTTAAGTGCCCGACTGGTTAACCCGGAAGCCTGGACGCCACTGCCTGAGTCCAAGCCTCAAGCCGAGGAACTCGAATTCGAGAGACCTGTCCCCGTCAGATAATCTGAGCCCCCTATGACTGCACTGAGTATTAATTTAAATAAGATTGCCCTGATCAGAAACTCCCGTGAAGGTAATTATCCCAATGTGGTCGATCATGCGCAGCTGTGTATCGATAATGGCGCTGACGGTATTACGGTGCATCCACGCCCAGACCAGCGTCATATCCGCCCTTCCGATGTGCGCCAGCTGGCTGCGCTTGTCAGCCCGATCGACAATGTTGAGTTTAATGTTGAGGGGAATCCGTTTGCCCCTGCCATAGCTGACTATCCGGGGTTTATTGCGTTAGTTGAAGAAACTCAGCCAGACCAGTGCACGCTGGTTCCAGACGGCGATGACCAGCTCACCTCTGATCATGGTTTTGATCTCACCACCTCTGGCGAGCAACTCGCGCCTATTATTGAGCGCCTCAAGGGGCAGGGTATGAGGGTAAGTCTTTTTATGGACCCTGATCTTGCACAGATTGAGCTGGCTGCCAAAGTCGGTGCTGATCGCATAGAGCTCTATACAGGGCCCTTTGCTGCCGCATGGGGCTGCGATAGCCTTGAAAGTATTTATCAGCAGCATCTGGCCGCCGCTGAGCTGGCGACATCTCTGGGGATGGGCGTCAATGCGGGCCATGATCTCAATTTGGATAATCTGGCTAAATTTGCCAGCATTCCAAGTTTGCTTGAAGTCTCGATTGGCCATGCTTTTACCGTAGACTCTATTGCCATGGGTATGGCTAACACTGTGCGTGCCTATAAAACATTACTCGGCTAGGCTTACCTATGCCTAGTCAACCCTCAAATTTAACGCTGTCCTGTATTGGTGCTGGCCGCCTGGGTAAAACCCTGTGCCGCCTGTTTTCTAAGACGCTGGCGCTGAGCCAAATTATTAATCGTACCCAGGAATCTGCGCAGCTTGCAGTAGACTTTATTGGCGACGGACAGGCTCATGCTGGTTACGATGATCTTCAGCCCGCCGACCTCTGGTTGATCGCTACACCAGATAACAGTATTCAACAGGCCGCTGAAGCCTTAAAGGATTCTGGTGTTCTGCGCGATGGCGATACTGTGTTTCATTGCAGTGGGTCGCTCAGTGCCGATATTTTAGGGCTCACTCACTGCCCTACTGCATCCGTGCATCCAATCCATAGCTTTGCCGATCCTCATAGCTCGCTGGATCGCTTTGCTGGCACTGCCTGTGGCTTTGAAGGTCAGCCGCGGGCAGTGAAAGTACTGAAATCATTGTTTGACTCTGTTGGTGCGGTTCCTTTTGACATAGCCAGTGAACACAAGTCTCTGTATCACGCGGCCACGGTGATGACCTGCAACTATTTGGTTAGCCTTATGGCTCTGGGTGAGCAGATGCTGTCTGCGGCGGGCGTTGATAGCCAAACAGATAGCGGCAACCCTCTTGAACCGCTCATTCGCCAGACAGTCGATAATTATTTAAATTCTGGCGCGGTGCGGGCGCTGACCGGGCCTATAGCGCGGGGCGATAGCGCCACTATTGAGGCACACCTGCAGGCGTTGCAGGGGCAGCCAGAACTTTGGCAACAGGTGTATTGCACAATGGGTAATGCGACGGTTGGGCTTGCCGCGCAGCAGGCTCAGGCCAGCACAGGTAGCCTAGATACTATTTCCGCTTTATTACAGTTAACCAGTCAATCATATGAGTAAATCTAAGCCCTCACCACAGCGCGCTGACAGCGCCGAATACCTGCAGCGAAAATCATTTTTTGATCAGCTGATAACCGTTTATGGGCGCAAACCTGTGCTGGAAATACTGCAGGATCAGAGTCTCAAAATCTACCGCGTGCATCTGGCTGACTCTAATCGCGGGGGCGGTATTATTGATGAGATTAAACAACTTGCGGCCAACCGTAATATTGAAGTCTGTTTTCACAGCCGTGCCGAGCTGTCGCGTATTTCACGCAACAGTAAGCAGGATCAAGGCGCTGCATGTGATATTCACTGCCCTGGCTACGTGCCGTATAAGCAAGCTTTGCAAGCCAATCTCTCTGAAACCCTGATCGCACTGGATGGGGTGACCAACCCGCAGAATTTGGGCATGATTATCCGCAGTGTTACTGCCAGCCCTGCCTATGGCTTATTGCTGCCAAGTAAGGGGACTGCGGATATTTCGCCGCTGGTGATTAAAGCCAGTGCCGGGACATTATTTAAAGGGAATATTTTGCGCTGCGACTCATTGCTCGGTGCGCTTAAAGACTTTAAACAGCAAGGCTATGAAATATGCACCCTGTCTTCTCATGAGTCCACTGCCATCGCAGATTTTGCACCCACAGCGCCCGTTATTTTTGTGTTGGGTAATGAAACCGAAGGGGTTAGCCGCGAGATTGCGGCGCTGAGCGATCATCGCATTGGCATTCCCATGGCCAACGGCGTTGAATCACTCAATGTTGCTGTCACCGCGGCATTAATCGCCTTTAGGCTCTAGGGACAGGCTAGCAAACTTAAGCCTTGGTAATTGTGCCTCGAACATGCCACAGGGGCGAGAATAACGCCGTTAGCAAGGCAACGGTGAACGTGCTTGCGGCCACTGCCATAAAGGCAGAACTTAAACCGAGACCTTCAACCGTAACACCACAGACCCAGGCACCCAGTGGTGCCCCACCAAACAGACACAGCTGATAGACAGATGCGGCCCTTGAGCGCACCGCATGATCCACCTGGTTATGTAATATGGTGCGCCCCAGCGTCATAGATAGGCCGGAGAAAAACCCCCACACATAAACTACTAAAAAGAGTACCCACATACTTGGCACTGTAGCAATGATGCCCACCAGACTGCCGCGCAATAGAAAGCTAATCACCATTAATCTGCCGGGGCGATTGAACATTTTACTGCGTTTCATCACCCCAAAATTGGCACTCACAATACCCACCGAAAACACTATCTGCAGACTGGCATAGAGCCCTGCTCCACCGTCATAAAGTTCTCGTGCAATTAATGGCATGCCCACCAGATAGACGCCAAAGGCTAAAAATCCAGTGGCAAAAACAATCATTAGGAGATGCAGAAGGCCTTTATCATCGCGAAATATCTGCAGCCCTTCGCGCAGCTCCCGCCAGCTATGCTTGACGGTCTTTGTCTTTGCTACAGGCTTTTCAGTGTTTGTGGGAACTGGATGACAGCGTTTGATCAGTACTGAGCTAATGATAAATATCAGCATCTGAAAACCAAGTAACTGAGGCAAACTAACAATATCGAGCTGCCCGGCAATCCAATAGCCAACACCCTGGGCAACAAACTGCGTCATCATCACCTTGGCTACGGTCTGATGCATAATCTCTGGCGCCGCATAACCGAGTAAGCTCTCACGCGCCGGCTGCACAAATGCCGAGATGGTGCCGAACGCCACACCAAACAGCAGCAGCAATGTGAAGGTCAGGTCACCGATGACCACAGCCGCCAGAATGATAGCCAGCGGTAATAGATAAACCAGGTACAGAAAGGATAGCCAACTGCCGCGATGCCGCTGGTCTGAGGCTACGCCTCCGGGTAGAAGAAATATCAGATTGGGCAATAACACCGCCATTTGGGCCAGCCCCAAACGACTGGGAGATTCCATCAGCACGCCGACAACCAACCAGGGATACAGTACCTTATGCAGGCCCATGGCCAGATTACTGGCGCCTATAGTGGCGAGGAAATAACCGAATGAAAAACGCTGCAATGACACCTAGCGCAATCGCTTGCGCAGATAAGCAATGACCCAGCCCAACATCGCAGCTGCGCCAACAATCAGTAGCAAGCCACCGAGCATAAACAGTAAATTGGCGGTCATGGTGGAGACAGGAACATCATAGACTTTGACGGCCATGAGTAGAAATGCAAAACAGGCCACCATAGATGCTATCCAGGTCGATCGCTGTTTTATCTCTTTTTTTACCTTGGCCATCTATTAACCTTTCTATTATTTTTTTAGTTAACCTACTTCTTTAAGCCATTCACAGCGGATATTGATGTCCGACTGATTGGGCACATGGGCAGCACTAGCAGTTTCAAATACAAATGAATGCAGCCCCGACATCTCAGTGTCAAGATGCACAGTGGCCGACACCCAGTACATCTTACGCAGCAGAGCTTCAAACTGCTCAAGCCAGTACTTCCACTCATGCTCTACCCCCTGATAGGAGGCCCCAAAATGCATCACTTCGGTACTTAAATTACTATCTGCCATGGCGCTTTCTGGCAACGCAAACATCTCTCGGTTGAGCAGCGACCAGGACTCGGCCGACGGTAATGCCAGCATGGCTTCGCGATTACTGCGCCGATGCTCGGTAATATCAACCAGTGCTACATCTTTGATACAGCCATAAACCACTGACTCAGATTGAATATCCATATTCGATTCCCCATTATCCCAAGGTTTCTAAAAACGCCATAAATCCAGCTTCATCCAGTACTGGAATATCTAAAGACTGTGCTTTGGTCAGTTTAGAGCCCGCGCCCGGCCCGGCAACTACCTGTGATGTCTTGGCCGATACGCTACCCGCAACCTTTGCCCCCAACCCCTGCAACCGATCTTTGGCCTCGGCGCGACTCATTATTTCCATACCGCCCGTGAGCACCCAAGTTTGCCCCTTTAATGGTTGGGACGCCTGGGCATTTTGATCTATGTCGGCCCAGCGCACGCCCGCCTCGCGCAGTGCCTGAATAATAGACAGATTATCCGGATTATGGAAAAAATTAACGATATGCTTGGCCACCACTGGACCAATATCGTCTACCTCGAGTAGCTGCTCACCGTCGGCTGAAATAACCGCTTCTAGTGAACCAAAATTATTGGCCAGGGTTTGTGCTGTTGCCTCGCCCACTTCGCGAATACCCAGCGAATATAAAAATTTGGCCAGCGTGGTTTCTTTACTGGCTGCAATTGCGGCGGTCAAATTACTTGCTGATTTATCTGCCATACGCTCAAGGTCAGTTAACTGCTCAACCTTTAACTCATAGAGATCGGCGACTGAATAAATCGACCCTGCATCAACTAATAGCTCCACCAGCTTGTCACCTAGGCCATCTATATCCATGGCTTTGCGTGAGGCAAAATGTTTTATCGCTTCTTTAATTTGTGCACCGCAAAAAAGCCCGCCAGTGCAGCGTGCAACCGCCTCACCTTCGGCGCGTTTGACCGACGACTGGCACACCGGGCACCGCTCTGGAAAAACAATAGCCTGAGCGTCAGCTGGGCGCTTTTCGATGATTACTTTGGCAATCTGCGGAATCACATCACCGGCACGACGAATAATGACCCTGTCGCCAATACAGATACCCAGACGTTTAATTTCGTCGCCATTATGTAATGTCGCATTACTCACGGTGACGCCACCCACAAAGACTGGCTCCAGTCGTGCGACAGGCGTAATCGCCCCAGTGCGGCCAACCTGAAATTCCACATCGAGCAGCTGAGTCATTTCTTCCTGTGCCGGAAACTTGCGGGCAATAGCCCAGCGTGGTGCCTTGGCCACAAACCCCAGACGCTGTTGCAGGGCCAGGTCATTGACTTTGTAAACAATACCGTCGATATCATAGGTCAGCTGGTCACGACGCTCGGCCATGGCGCGATAATAATCTTCACAGGCAGCGATGCCTGTCACTGCCTGTACATGCTCATTAACTTTAAAGCCCCAGTTACCCAGTGCTTCAAGCATATGTGTATGACTATCTGGCGTAACCTCGGCCTCAAACTGGCCGACTGAGTAAGCACACATCTCTAATGGTCGGCTGGCGGTTATCTTCGAATCAAGCTGGCGCAGGCTTCCCGCCGCGGCATTGCGAGGATTTACAAAGGTTTTTTCGCCTGCTGCAATCGCTTTGGCATTCAGTGCATCAAAGCCAGGACGCGGCAGATAAATTTCGCCACGCACCTCCAAAAGTTTGGGGATCCTCTCGCCGCTTAGCTTCAGCGGGATACTGTTAATGGTGCGTACATTGGCTGTAATATCTTCACCCACGGAACCATCGCCGCGAGTGGCACCTCGAACAAGAAGGCCATTTTCATAGAGTAGACTTACTGCGACCCCGTCAAGCTTGGGCTCACAGGCAAATTCTATTTCGGCTGGGTTTTTAAGCGCGGCGTAATTTAAGCGATCTTTGATTCTGCGGTCAAAGTCTTCAAGCTCGGCATCGCTAAAGGCATTTTCCAGCGACAGCATGGCCACTGTATGGCGCACCTGAGTAAAAGCATCCAGTGCCTGACCACCGACTCGCTGGCTGGGCGAGTCATCAGACAGCAGCATTGGATGCTGCTGCTCAAGCTCTTGCAGCTGACGCATCTGACGATCGTATTCGCTGTCTGGAACCGAGGGATCGTCCAAAACATAGTAGCGGTGATTATGCTGGTTTAACGTATCTTTGAGACGTTCATACTCCCTTAGAACGTGCTCTGGAATGTTTTCCATATTGTCGCCATGGTAATTCAGCTACTCTGGTCGCGTCGAAATGACACATCCCGCGCGCGCTGTCGGTAGTGATCAATGGTCTGTCGCGTCATTGAACTGCGCGACTCGTCCATTACATTAAGCTGCAAGCTGGCAACTATACTGTCTACCGCTTCAATCATAGTATTGAAAGCAGAGACGGGATCCTCTATATCATCCAGCGCCATAAACAGGGTAACCCCGGGAACCTCAAGCTCACCCATGGTGTTTAAATCAAAAGTACCGGGGTTAACCAAGTTGGCCATACTAAACAGCACTGGACCTGAGCCATCATCATTGAGATGACGGTGAAAAATCTTCATGGCGCCATAGCGCAGACCAACCCCGAGAATGACATCTAACAATTGCTGACCGGCAACGGTTTCGCCTTTGTTTGCCATCAAATGAATAACCAAAACCTCCTGCGGCTGGTCATTATTGTCTTCTCGACCTGAATGTTGTGGCTGAGTTTTTTCTGCTTTTACCGACCGCTCACGCTGATAAATTGAATTGTCTAAATCAAACGTTTCCTGCTCTGGTTCGCGGTCAAAACCAAAACCGCCGGCACGGTGTAAGCTGTCTTCTACCTGCTGAAGATCGCCGTCATCGCGAATACCGACAACACGGGAGCGGCCAGAGGGAAACTGACTCGACTCCAATGAATCCAGGTCTTCACTGCTCGCATCCTGAGCCGTTGCTTTTTGTAATTTGCGCGATGACATTTGCAAATTTTCATAACGGTTGTGTTTCATACGCCGTACACCGTCAAGAATGATGGCTATTACAACCAGTACACCGACAACAATAAGCACTTCACGTGGGCCAAAAAAATCCATATTAATAGCTTGCTCAATAATTAAAGGGCATCGAATCAGGCATCAGCCAATTCAGCAGCCTGATTAACATCTACTGTTACTAACCTGGAAACACCAGGCTCATGCATGGTCACACCCATCAACTGATTTGCCGCTTCCATGGAAATTTTGTTGTGTGTGATAAAGATAAACTGCACCTCGGATGACATCTCTTTGACCATAGCCGCATAGCGTCCTACGTTAGCATCATCCAGCGGAGCATCAACCTCATCAAGCATGCAGAACGGCGCCGGATTAAGTTTAAATATAGCAAATACCATGGCGATTGCCGTCATGGCTTTCTCACCACCTGACAGCAGGTGAATCGAAGCATTCTTCTTACCTGGTGGTCGCGCCATCAATGTGACACCTGTATCCAATAAGTCATCGCCGGTCATTTCTAAATAGGCGTGGCCACCGCCAAACAGTTTCGGAAATAACGCTTGCAGATGACCGTTAACCAAATCAAAGGTCTCTTTAAACCTGGTACGCGTTTCGCGGTCAATTTTCTGAATCGCATTTTGCAATGTGGTCAAAGCTTCTTCCAGTTCAGCATTTTGCTGATCCAGGTAGTCTTTGCGTTCGGACTCAATTTTATATTCGTCAATGGCGGCCAGATTGATTGGCCCGAGGCGCTGAATGCGATTGCCGATTAACTGTAGCTGTTCTTCCCAATCCACTAGCTCGGCATCGCCGGCAAGACTCTCAAGTAAGTCAGACAGATCTGCCTCTTTCTCCGCAATCTGCTCTTCGATGGTGCGACTCAGGGTGCTGATCTCTTGAGCAGCAATACGTTGCTGTTCAAGCTTCCCACGGACGGATTGAACCTCTATCTCCAGTTCACCGCGAAGCTTTTCCTGCTCGCGCATCTGGTGTTCAATCGACTCAACAGCGGCTCTGGCCTCACCGAGCTCAGTTTCAACTGACAGTCGCGCTTTGAGCTGGGCTTCAAGTTCTAGTTTGTGGCCTTCGGTAGGATCCTCTTTGATATCGAAGGCGTCACGCAACTGTTGACGACGCTCTTGCAGGCGTGCAACCTGAGTTTCCAATCGGCCAATACCCTCGCGGATAGAGTTTAGCTGTGTCTTCAATGAGCCTTCTCGCATGGCCAGCTCTTGGCGGCGATCACGGTCATGACGCGCGGTATGACGCACCTCATCAAGTTCGGAACGGCAGATATCACGCTGTTTCATTAGTTCTTCACGCTGCACTGTGTCAGCTTCCATCTTTTCGATAGATTCTTGCAGTATGACGCGGGCCTTAGACAGGTTTTCTTGTTCGCTCTCGGTTTGCTGCTGGACTTCAGTAAGCTCAGTCTCGGCACGCTCTTTACGTGCTTTGTACTGCTCAATTTGCACCTCAAAACCACTCAGCTTGGAGCGCAGTTCAGCGTAACTATTCTGCTGCTGAGCAACATTGCCGGCTATTTCTTGGCGCGTGGCTTCAAGGCTGCGCAGGCGCTGCTCATTATCCTGGCGAATATCTTCAAGCTCTATAACTTTTTCGTTTAGCGCAACCGCCTCTTGGCTGATCGCATCTAACTCTTGCTTGCGCTTAAGTACGCCAGCGGTGGCATCTTTATCTCGCGCCACGCGCAACCAGTTACTGCCCAACCAGATCCCCTCACGGGTAACCACAGACTCGGTTGCTGACAATGTTGGCTGCAGCTTTAATGCGTCTGCCAGACTCTCTGCTGCATAGACATTGGCCATCAGTGCCTGCGCGGAATCGCCTTTGACCAGATCAGTCAGTAGCTGCCCTTTGCTACCTGACGCTGTCGCTGCAGATGACTTGCCCACCAGCAGTAATTCGCCCTTTTTAAAATCATCCAAAAGGCCGATATTGCTAGCGATATCATCCACCGCAATTGCCTGCAAGTAACTGCCTAATACAGTTTCTGCAGCCACATCCCAACCATCCGCTGGCACCACTGAATCAGCGAGCCGCGGCTTGTCACCCAGGCCCTTAGCGACTAGCCACTGCTTCTCTGCATCGTCACCCATCGCGGCTTGCTGTAATGCTTCGAGCGATGCCTGACGGCCTTTTAATGTTTGTTGACGACTGCGCGCCTGGTCATGTTCTGCGGCGGCTTCTTTTTCCTGACCACGCAGGGTTTCAATAGCCTGTGCATTATCACTACGCTGTTTATCGATGGCTTCACGGGCTGCCTTCGCTTCGACAAGGCTGTCCTGAATCAGCGCCATCTCTTCTTCTGCTGGACTAGCTTGGAAGCTACTGGCTTCTGTAGAAAGCGCCTGCTGTCGCTCAGTAAGGCGACGCAATAACTGCTCTAAGTGCTGTATACGCGACTGCTGAACCTCAGCCTGCTGTCTGGGGCTGGCTGACTTTTGGTTAAACTCGTCCCAGGCTTGCTGCCAGCTTTGCATGGCCAGCTCTGCAGCCTGTAATGCCGCGGAGGAAATAGCTTCGGCTTTACCTGCTTCTTCCAGTGCCGGGGCTAGCTCATTGAATTCGGCATCCCAGCCCGCCGCTTTTTGGCGATCGGTGTTGAGGTGTTCTTCGGCTTCAGTGAAGTTGCGCTCGGTTTGTTCCAAATCTTTGTGCAGTTCTTGAGCACGCTGTTGCGCATGTTCAATGGCCTGTTCAATACGGGCTACATCGCCGCCAATTTTATAGAACCGCGCCTGGACTTCATTGAACGCATCACTGCGATCGGTAAACTGGGTGCGTAGCTTTTCAATGCTGGTATCACAGGCACTTCGCTGGGTAATTATTTTCTCGAGCTCAACTTCAAAGCCACCAATAACCTGCTTTTGCTGGGTGGCCGACTTGTCATAGCCACGCCATTTAAGGGCTAGCAATTCGGCAGATACCTGGCGCTCATCTTTTTTATATTCGGCATATTTTTCGGCGGACTTGGCCTGACGTTCAAGGCGACCTAACTGACGTCCCAGCTCATCACGAATATCGGTGAGCCGCTCAAGGTTTTCCATGGTGCGACGGATACGACCTTCAGTGTCGCGGCGGCGTTCTTTGTATTTTGAAATACCCGCCGCTTCTTCAATATAGATGCGCAGTTCGTCGGGCTTGGCCTCAATGAGGCGCGAGATCATACCCTGCTCAATAATCGCGTAGCTGCGCGGGCCAAGGCCTGTGCCAAGGAAGATATCAGTGATATCGCGGCGGCGACACTTGCTGCCATTGAGGTAGTAATTGGACTGGCCATCGCGAGTTACTTTGCGCTTGATACCAATTTCGCTATAGGCGGCATACTCGCCAACAATAGTCCCATCGGTATTATCAAAGATAAGCTCAATCGATGCCTGGCCCACTGGCTTGCGCCCACCTGAACCGTTAAAAATAACATCGGTCATGGACTCGCCGCGCAGATTCTTGGCTGAACTCTCGCCCATGACCCATCGCACGGCATCAATAATGTTCGATTTGCCACAGCCATTGGGACCTACGACAGCACAGAGATTACTGGGGAAGTTTACATTGGTGGGGTCCACAAAGGATTTGAACCCAGCTAATTTGATCGATTTAAGCCGCATGTTTAATCATTTCTATTTGTATTCGGTCCAGTCCGTTGGCCGCAGGATTGCATATCGCGATTGTCCGAATTCTACACGCTCGATGCGCGCCAGTCACTACGCAGCTAAGGTCTTTGACGGTTAATAGTTAGTCTGACTGGCTGGTTGGCCGAGCTCAGCTCAAATGCCTCAGAAAGCGCCTCCCAATCGCCGGACTCTGGGGTTGCAGAACCCGTTATTGAGAGCCTTGCTACCAGGCGAATACGACTGACACTGGATAGATTTTGCCCTGCCATTAATGCATCTTTGTCTGTCAAGGTGATATTCATGGGCAAATCACCAGCACGCAGCTTACGTGCCGCCAGAGGCATAGGTGGCCCGACATCACGAATCGCGGCAACAAACACGAGCTGGTCCTGGGTGAAGTCAATATCTGGACTGATACTGACGGCTAACTTTACCTGAGTATGACTAGCAGGTTGGGCATCCGCGTCGCCAAGAGCGACGAGCACCTCATTGACCCGATCAATGCCTGTCTGCAGTGCCTGCCATGTTGTGCTCGCAGGATCGAGGCCCTGTCTTGCGCCCTCCCAATAGGTAATGGCAAGTTCATATTGGCGATTTTCAAAGGCCTGAATGCCTTTTAGGCCAAGCACAGTTGAGTTGCTCGAATCAGCGGCAAATGCGCGATCCAGAGCGCTGTCCACGCGTTCGGTGAAGCGGCTGCCTTCAGCTAAAAATAATGCCTCTGCATACTGGGCCAAGAGGAAGCTATCGCGCGGCTCTACTTCAATGGCCGAGGCAAAATAATTGCTTGCGGCGAGTAAATCACCCTTGGCAATCGCAGACTGAGCGAGCATGGCCCAGTAGTAAATATTATCGGGCCGCTGCTGCACCCGCTGCTCAATCGCAGCGGTTAATTCTGCGCTCCAGGCCGCTGCAAGCTCGTCAGTAGCCTGCTCACCACCAAGACTCATCAGGTGCAGAATATGCTCATCTTGCTCAGCGCCTAATTTATGGTAGCTGTAAAAAGTCGCTGATGACATTAACAGCAACAGTGCTGGCACCAACCACAGCCCCCGTCGAGTTACCCCAGAGGTCTCACCAGATTCAGCTTCGGTGTTGCGCAACAACAACTGCTGTGCATCCTCAACCAAACGCTGGCATTGGGCCTGGTCAATTTCTGATCTTTCCATCTGCTGCAGAAACTGCGCCTGCTGCTCTTTAAATAGGCGGACATTGGCTTGTTGCCGAGCCGCAGAAACACTTTCGCTCTCATCGTCTCGACGCACAATGAAGGGATAGAGAACAAATGCACTTGCCAATGCAAGTAACCCTAAGATGGTCAGCATCATTGCTGGTTTTCCTCATTATCAAGCAGTGCCGAGAGGCGCTGCTGGTCGCTGACACTTTGGCTATTAGCCGCGGGCGCTAAAGGTTTGGTTTGCCGATTATGGCGCACCAGTATTAAGACACTCAGCAATAGAATCAGTACCGGCGAACCCCACAGCAACCAGGTGCTTTTATTGACTTCCGGGCGATACAGAATAAATTCCGAATAGCGCGCTTTGAGGTAGTCTTTAATCTGCTCATCGGTCATCTGCTGCTCGAGCATACGCTGAATTTCACGACGCAAATCTTGCGAAATAGGTGAATTGGAATCCGCCAGATTCTGATTTTGGCATTTGGGGCAGCGCAGCTCTTCAACGAGCTGCTGGTAGCGCGGTCGCAGCGATTCATCCGAGAATTCAACAACCGCCGTTGATGCAAACACCAACGTTGAGAAGCACAGGGCAAAAAGTGCTGCTAACCTCATTTTTCAGCCCCTACTAGCTGGTCATAAAGCGCACGAAATTCCGCATTCCACACACGTTCATCCACCACACCCACGCGGCGATGGCGAATAATGCCCTCGGCATCCACCAGATAGGTTTCCGGTGCGCCATAAACGCCTAAGTCGATACCCAAACTACCCTGCGCATCAAAGATATTAAACTGATAGGGGTTGCCGCGCTCAACTAACCAGGCCTTGGCTCCTGCGCGCTGGTCTTTATAGTTAAGGCCAATAATTTTCACCCCTTGCTGCGATAAATCATTCAGCATTGGGTGCTCTATACGACAGGCGAAACACCAGGTTGCCCAGACATTAACCAACACCACATCACCTTTAAAATCCTGCTCTGTGACGGTGTTTTGTGCATCCTCAAGAGACGGCAAATTAAAGGCCGGAAATGGCTCGCCAACCAGCGCCGAAGGAAGCTCTGTCGGGTCTTTATCCAGGCCCAGCAGCAATATCAGAGAAAGACCTATGAACAGAACCAGAGGTACAAATAGCGCTAATCGATTCATGCTGCAACGCCCGAGGCTGCATTGCTGACAGCCATCTTGCGACGGCGATAGCGCTTATCAAACGCGGCCAACAAGCCGCCGAGAGAAATCATTAAACCACCGAGCCAGATACAGCGCACAAATGGCTTGACGTAGACTCGTATCGCCCAGGCATCACCGGCCAGTGGTTCGCCCAGAGAAACGTACAGGTCACGGCTTAATTTACCGTCGATTGCCGCCTCAGTCATTACCTGGCCACCAGCCTTGTAGTTGCGTTTCTCGGGCAGCATGGTGGCAATAACGCGATCGCCAGATACAACTGCAATCTCACCACGGTAGGCAAGATAGTTTGGCCCCTGAATCTGCTTGAGACTGACAAATTCAAACTGATAACCAGATACTTCAACGCTGTCACCGGGCACCATGCGTACATCGCGCTGGGCGTCATAGGCTGTACTCAAGCCAACACCCAAGGCACAGACAGCGATACCTAAATGCGCACAAATCATGCCCCAATAGCTGCCCGTCAAGCCGCTGATTTTAGCGAACTTACCACCTGTTTTAAGCACTAGATCCTCAATACTCATGGTCGTGACCCAGAGCGCCAAAAGCAGCGTAAACACGGCTACCCAAGAGTAATTATCTGCCAACAGTGGCAACAGCAGCGACAGCACAACACTAATAATGACCGGCCACTGACCTTTGCGCAGCAGCATACTGCCATCGGTTTTTTTCCAGCGGGTAAATCCGGCAAATCCGAGGCACAGCATGAGCCCACTCATGAGCGGGACAAAGAAGAAATTAAAATAGGGAGGGCCCACTGAGATTTTACCCAGATCCAAAACATCGGCTAATAGCGGATACAACGTGCCAATCAAAATCATGATCATGGCGCTCACCAATAAAATATTATTGATCAACAACATGGTTTCTCGAGACCAGCCACTGTACTCCACATCCGTCTGCATCGCTGGCCCGCGCAGCGCGAACAACAGTAATGAGCCACCAATAACAACTGCCAGGAAGGCCAGAATAAACACGCCGCGCTCGGGATCACTGGCAAAAGCATGCACAGAGGTAAGAATACCTGAACGCACTAAAAACGTGCCCAGCAAACTGAGTGAAAAGGTAAAGATCGCCAGCAGTAGAGTCCAGCTGCGGAATACACCACGCTTTTCAGTGGCGGAAATGCTGTGAACCAACGCCGTGCCCACCAACCAGGGCATAAATGATGCGTTCTCTACCGGATCCCAGAACCACCAGCCGCCCCAGCCCAGCTCGTAGTATGCCCACCAGCTGCCCAGCGTAATACCTATGGTGAGAAACACCCAGGCAGTATTGATCCAGGGCCGTACCCAACGCGACCAGGCACTGTCAAATTGACCACCAATAAGTGCCGCAATGGCAAAAGCAAAGGGCACAGAAAAACCCACATAACCCATATACAGCATGGGTGGATGTACAATCAGCCCAAAATCCTGCAGCAGCGGGTTTAGATCACCGCCCTCAACTGGCGATACAGGTAAAATACGCTCGAAGGGATTAGATGTCAGCAGTAAAAACAGGGCGAAGCCAACCGAGATTGCGCCTAGTATCGACAGCACCCTTGAGGACAGTACCAGCGGTAGCTCGCGGCTAAACAGCGCGACTGCCGCCGACCAACCCGCCAAAATCAGGGCCCAAAGCAACAGTGAGCCCTCGTGAGCGCCCCAAACCGCACTCACCTTAAACTGCACGGGTAGAAGCGTATTAGAGTTATTGGCCACGTAGGCGAGGGAAAAATCATCCTGCAAAAACGCATTGGTCAAACAGGCAAATGACACGGCCATCAGCACAAACTGACCCAGGGCTAATGAATGGCCCAGTCGCATCCAGCTTTTATAACCCGCGAATGAACCGACCATTGGCGCCACGGCTTGAGCCACAGCCAAACAGAGGGCGATAATAAGTGCCGCATGGCCTAGTTCAGCAGTCATTGAACACCCGGCTTTTGAGACTGAGTCTGCTTATATTCCTGCTTGCGCTCATAGGCCTGATTCATGGCATCGGCAACTTCTGGCGGCGTGTATTTCTCGTCGTGCTTGGCCAGCACCTCAGTAGCCTGTAGCACCAGGTTTTCATCGATCATGCCAGAGGCAATAGCGGCCTCACCCTCATCAAACAGGTCGGGCAAAATGCCACTGTGCTGAACAATCAACGTTGAGGCACCATCGGTCACTGAAAACGTCACATCCAGGGAATCGGGAGCGCGCTCTACGCTGCCCTCAACCACCATACCGCCAGCGCGAATGTGCACCCCCTGAGGTGCTTCACCCGCAGCAATTTGAGATGGGGTATAAAAATAGTTGGCATTTTGGCCGAGCATATAGACGACCAAACCCACCACCACCGTGGCTGCTACCACAATCAGGATAACCTGCTGTAAGCGCTGTTTACGCACTGGATGCATCATGCTTCTCCATTAGAATTAGTCGCTCGGGCAATATCGCGTGCCACGTCTTTTTGTGCAGCTCTGCTGTCTGCGAGTGGTTTACCAACTAACCAGACCATCACCGCCAGGGACACCAGCACGGCAGTCCAAACATAGGGTCCATGACCGTCCATCTCCAACACCTGCTGCAGGTTTTCAAACTGAAAATTCATTGTTGCTGCCCTTCCGTTACCAATTCTTTCACCCATGCGCTTTTGCGTTCACGACGCAATATTTCTGCACGGGTAAACAAAAACAATGCAACTGTATAGAAACAATAGAAGCCCAAAATCATCACTAAAAGGGGCTGAAACATATCCGGATGCATGCTCGGTGCCGAGGTAAATTTAATCGTTGCCGGCTGATGCAAGGTGTACCACCAGTCAACCGACTTATAAATAATAGGAATATTTACCGTCCCCACCAATGCCAATATGGCGCTCGCTCTATTGCCCGCCTCATTACTGTGAAACGCATATTGCAGTGCTAACACCCCCAGATAGAGAAACAGCAAGATCAGCATAGAGGTAACGCGCGCGTCCCAGACCCAGTAGGTACCCCAGGTAGGTTTGCCCCAGATCGCGCCGGTAAACAACGCTAAAAAGGTCAGTGCCGCCCCTATAGGGGCTGCAGACTTCATCACCATAAACGACAGCTTCATCTTCCAGATCAAACCAATAGCGCCAGCGATGGCCATAATGTAGTACCCAGCCAAGGCTAAAAATGACACTGGCACATGCAAATAAATGATACGAAAGCTATTGCCCTGCTTGGCATCTTGAGGCGCAAAGCCCAGACCCCAGACCAACCCAACAGTCAGAAGGGCCAGTGCCAATAGACTAAGCCAGGGTAGCCAGCGCCCTGTAGTTTGATAAAACCAACGCGGTGATCCTAAGCGGTGAAACCACTGCCAGCTCGGGGACCAACTTGTCAACCAATTCATATCTTTCGTCTCTTCATCTCAACCACATAATCTAATTAATACTCGTCAGTCGCAGCGAACCGGCTGCAGCCAGAGGGCACAGGGCGATGGCTGCTGCCAACATGGCGCCCAAAATAGCCAGCGGCCCAGACCAGGCGAAGCCATCAATCGCGCTTTGAACTGTTGCGCTGCCAAATATAATTACGGGCATATAGAGCGGCATCACCAAAAGTGACAGTAGCAGCCCCCCTTTGCGCAGGGAAACCGTTAATGCCGCGCCCACGGCACCAATCAAACTTAAACAGCCAGTACCCAGCGCCAAACTGGCAACCAGAGGTACATAGCCCTCTGCGGGCAATGACAGCATCACCCCCAGCACAGGTGACGCCAGCGTCAGTGGCAGTCCGGTCACCATCCAGTGCGCCGTTATTTTGCCTAATACAGGCATAGCCAGCACCTGCGGGCTGATTAAAAGCTGCTCTAATGACCCATCCTGATAATCACTGGCGAACAATCCATCAGTGGACAGCAATGTCGCCAGCAGCGCCATTATCCAAATAAGACCGGGCGCTATCTCAGCCAATCGCGCGGATTCCGGTGTGATACCCAGGGGTATCAATGTCGAGACCATGATGAAAAACACCAGTGGACTAGCCGCTTCGCCACTGCGCCGGTAGGCCAGCAGCAAGTCGCGTCGCAAATATGCCGAGAAACCGCTCGCCATTACAGGACTCCCTGATCGGCATGGGGCGCGATGCTGTATTTACGCACGCCATCAATGGCCAGATCTTGGTGAGTAGAGAGTACGATAGCGCCTCCCCGCCCTACGTGATCACGCATGCAACGCTCAAGAAAGCTCACACCCTGCTTGTCGATGGCAGTAAAAGGTTCGTCCAGATACCACAACTTGGTATCGGTGATTAGCAGTCGCGCTAGAGCAACGCGCCGGTGCTGGCCCGCAGACAGGTTGTAACAGGGCGTATCCCCATAACCAGCAAGACCCACCGCCGCCAGAGCATCCTGCACAGAATTGCTGCAATCCTGCGCCATCCAGAGCAAATTTTCTTCTGCTGTGAGCGTCATTTTGACCGCAGGCTGGTGGCCGAGATAAAGGATATCGGAGAGATATTCGTAACGACACAGATCAACTGCCTGACCTGCATAACTGAGACTACCGGATGTAGGCAGCAGCGCGGTGGTCAGCAATCGCATCAAAGTTGTTTTGCCGCTGCCATTTGGACCTTCAATCTGCAGAATGTCACCGCGACCAACGGCGAAGTCAATTTGCTCGAAGACATTGCAATCATCTCGCTCAAAAAGGAGGCGGTCGACTGTGAGAAGAGGTGTATTAGGCAACAGGTTTGTCCGAGACTATTTTCGACGCGTATTATGCCAAAAATAAGCGGCCAGATGTTGAGATTAGGTCAATTAGTTATTCACCGTGCGGAGGCTGTAATTTTCAATCAAAATCATCATCGAACTCATAGTCTTGCATCTGCTTATTTACCCGCACCTCTTCAAGCTTTAACTCAAGGCGACGCCTGGCTTCCAGGCTCATTTGCGCCTGCTTTTTGTCCGAGACAGACGCTGCTATTCCGTGCTCTGAGAAGGAATCATTGGCCCCATCGACATCGTCATCTAAGTCTTCTTCATTATCTAAATTATCAGCCATTAAAAACCTCGCGCTGAAAGTTGGGATCGCCCACAAAAGGACCAGCGACCAAAGCGCGAAAATAATTCTAAAAGACGGTTCCGTCAAGCAATAAAAAGGCTGTTTTTAATGCCGCAGCAGCCATAGCTCAATTCGACCCAGCGTTGATACCAAACGCCACCAGCTGCTTAAATAAGCCTTACTGTCAAAGTATTTGCTTACTGCCAGCCAAAGGCGTAGTTTGTTTCCCCTAAAATAATTGCTGCAACCGTCGGAGATTGCCGTGTCAACTCTCAATTTGCCACCAAAATTAGTCCTGATCTGTTGGTCATTGCTGTGTCTTTATGCCACTAACAGCCACGCCGAGGAGGACATCGCAACCTTTGCTGGCGGCTGCTTCTGGTGCATGGAAAGTGACTTTGAAAAAATCGATGGTGTCCTATCTGTGGTGTCCGGTTATACCGGAGGAAGGCTAGCCAACCCCAGCTATAAACAGGTGTCCTCAGGCAATACTGGCCATACAGAAGCCGTGCAAATAACCTTTGATAACAGCAAAATCACGTTTGATCAGTTGCTTGAGCACTTTTGGCTCAACATTGACCCCGAAGACGGCAGCGGGCAGTTTTGTGACCGCGGCCTGCAGTATCGCAGTGAAATTTTCTATCACGACGAAGCCCAAAAACAGGCTGCCCTGACATCGCTGGATAAGGTTATTGCCAGCGGTAGCCTTGAAGTGTCTGTGGCAACGGAAATCACCATGGCGACGGATTTCTATATCGCTGAGCAGTACCACCAAGACTATTACAAAAAGAACCCCACGCGGTACAACTATTACCGCTGGAGCTGCGGTCGCGACAAACGCCTCAAGCAACTCTGGGGCGCCAAACAATAATGCAGAAGCGCCTAGTGGACGACCAGCATATCTGCCTTGAGATGGTGCAGTACTTTTTCTGAGGTGTTGCCTATAAATTTTCCGGCCAGACCGCGATAAGCCGCACTACCAATCACCAACAGGCCATCAGCACCGACCGCATCAATCAACGCCATTGTTATCTCGCCAGCACGGACCTCTGCTTTATCCGCCGCCACATCTAGGCGCTCCAACATCGCCACCAGACGCTCCCGCGATTCCTGTAGTGCCTGAGCACCTATATCTTTTAGGAATACCGAATGGGTCGGCATCGCTGGCGCATAGGCCATAGCCACACCGGCGGTATTCCAATCCGGAATCACCGCAACCACATGCAGCGCCAACCCTAAACTGTCTGCCATATCACGCGCCTGCACAATGACTCTGTCGTTGAGAGCCGCGTGTTCAGGACTCTCAGCCAACGTGCTGACTGCAGCAACAACCTTGTCAATCGACTCTCTAGGCGCATTGAGCAGCCACACAGGGCAGTTGGCTTGGCGCAATAATTGCCAATCTTCGGGAGTCCGCAGCACCTCAGACAACCAAGACTGCTTGCCCGCGACTTTTATAATCAGATCTGCCTCTATATTGGTCGCCTCCTGCAATACAGGTTCATGCCAGCGCTTACCCCAAACCATAGTGGACGTAAAACGGTCGGCGAATTTATCCGTGAGCACCCGCAACTTAGTCTCGGCATCATCAAGAATGGCTTGCTTAACCTCAGGATAATTATCAAAACCCACATACTTGTGTAGCTCTTCAATCTGATCATAAACTGTCATTAAAATATGTATTTCACAATCTTTACCCTCCATTAGTCTCATGGCTTGATCGAGCAGCATCTCATCGGTGCCAGAACCCTCCATAACAACAAGAATACTTTTCACCATAACCTCCAGAGCGTTTAACCATCGTCAACCTATAATTGCAGTCTAGGTCATTGCCCAAATATTTTGCTTTTCCCAGCGTATCTCCATGATGTAGATCAATTCACTGTCTATACTAAACAGTGACGTTACTCAAAGGATGCAAGGCCAGTTGCTTAGAGGTCACTATTTTTGCGGCTTCTATGTGCGGCTTTTATGTGCGACTTCTATGGACGGGACGACTTCAATGCAAGCACCAAAGCGCAGTATCAAACCCACCAACTGTCATGATTGCCGTATGAGTGCGCTATGCCTGCCTTTAACGATTGAGTCCGGTGATTTAGATCGCCTCGACAAGGTAATCCAAAGGGCCAAACCTCTGCATAAAAATCAATCGGTCGTTTATTCCGGTGACACCTTTACCTCAGTCTATGCGGTTCGCAGCGGGGCGATTAAATCCTATTGCGTCAGCGATGATGGCACTGAACAGATCACGGGGTTTTACCTACCAGGAGAAATATTCGGCTGGGATGGAATTGCCGATAACAGCCACAAAAACACTGCTGTGGCTCTTGAGACAACTGCTATCTGTGAAATCCCCTTTGCTAAATTTGAAGAGCTCAGCGTCAGTATGCCAGCATTGCAAAAGCACTTTATGCGGCTTATGGCTCGCGAGATCAGTAGCGATCATCAACTGATTACGCTGCTGGGTAAAAACTCGGCAGAGGAACGGATTGCCAGTTTGCTGTTGAGCATCTCTGGTCGCCTTGGGCACCGCAAACTCAGCCGCACAAGATTCCGCTTGCCTATGTCGCGGGCCGATATTGGTAACTACCTTGGGCTCACCGTTGAAACAGTAAGTCGTGTTTTCAGCCGGTTTCAGGCGGCTGGTTATATAAAATGCGATAAAAAAGAAGTCGAAATACTCGACTTGCCCAAGCTGTCTAATCTGATTCAACCCTGCGCAGAAGCCTAATCATATATTGAGCTAGTCACCGCCCCACTCTACAATGGCGAAAACCATTGGATTCACAAATGAAAATCTACCGAGTCGGCGGCGCCGTTCGTGACAAATTGCTCGACTATCCCAGCGATGAAAATGACTGGGTCGTCGTCGGCAGTTCCCCCCAAGAGATGCTTGATTTAGGCTACCAGCCTGTGGGCCAGGATTTTCCCGTTTTTATAAATACCCAATCTGGTGAGGAATACGCGCTGGCCAGAACCGAGCGAAAGTCTGGCCATGGCTATCAGGGTTTTTCTTTTCACACTGCGCCAGACGTGAGTCTCGAGGATGACTTAATTCGCCGTGACCTGACTATTAACGCAATGGCCGAAGATGATAAGGGCCATATTATCGACCCCCATGGCGGCCAGCAGGATCTGGCACAAAAAATTCTGCGCCATGTGTCTGATGCCTTTACCGAGGACCCTCTTAGAGTGCTGAGAGTTGCACGGTTTGCCGCCCGCTACCATCACCTTGGTTTTAGTATAGCGGCAGAAACTCTCAGCCTAATGTCGACAATTTCGGCAAGTGGCGAATTACAGCATCTGGTTGCAGAGCGAGTCTGGAAAGAAACCGACCGCGCTCTGTGTGAGCGTTCTCCCGATATTTATATTCAAGTACTGCGTGACTGCGGTGCCTTGGCCATACTTTTTCCTGAGGTCGAAAAACTGTTTGGCGTAGCCCAGCGTGCCGATTATCACCCCGAAATCGATACCGGTATTCATACCTTGATGTCGCTGCAACAATCCGCACGCCTATCGGATAGTTCAGCCATTCGTTTTTCAGTGTTGGTTCATGATCTAGGCAAAGGCATTACGCCTGACCACATACTACCCAGCCATTCGGGCCATGAGGCGCGGGGGTTACCACTGGTAAAAGATGTCTGCGACAGACTTAAAGTACCCAACGAACACCGCCAGCTAGCGATGGTAGTGACCGAATTTCATCTGCTCTGTCACAAGGCCTTTGAGCTGAAACCCGAGACCATACTGAAACTGCTCAAGGCTATCGGCGCCTTGAAGTCGAGTAACCGACTGGACGATTTCCTAACCTGCTGTGAAGCAGATGCGCGCGGCCGAACCGGGTTTGAAGATCGACATTACCCCTCCTCTGCGTATCTACGTGAGGCACGCGAATGCGTCATCGAAACAGATATTGCTGACCTGGTTGCATCCGGCATTAGCGGCGCCGAAATTGGCCAACAACTAAATGCGCGCCAAATAGCCGCACTGACAGAATTTAAAGCACATTATTCGGAATAATTTATGAGCCAAAACAATCAGCCCCCTGTCGTTTTAATTACCGGCGCGGCCCGTCGCATCGGTGCTGTAATGGCACGTATTTTTCACAGTCATGGATATCAGGTGGTTATTCATTACAACAACTCCGCAGCAGAAGCCGACAAGCTCTGCGAGGGTTTAAATGCCGAGCGCGACAATAGCTGCCTGGTGGTCCAGAGCGATCTTAACGATATGGATGGCCTGCAAAAAATTGCCGACCTCATAAGCGATATCGGCCGTTTGGATGTGCTGATTAACAATGCCTCTAGCTTTTACCCTACACCACTGGAAAACTGCGATGATCAGCAGTGGAATGACTTGATCAACAGCAACCTCAAGGGCCCGTTCTTTATTGCTCAAAAATTAGCCCCCATGCTCACCGCGGCACAGGGTTCGATTATAAATATCTCCGATATGCATGCGCGTCAAGCGCTGCAGAGCCACCCTATCTATACCATTGCCAAAGCGGGCAATATCGCAATGACCAAATCTCTGGCCAAAGAGTTAGGCCCCAATGTCCGTGTTAATAGTGTCGCCCCCGGCGCCATACTGTGGCCAGAACATGAGTCAGATGATGAAGTTAAGCAGAACGCTGTTTTAAGCAAAGTGCCCATGGGACGACTGGGCACTGAGCAGGATATTGCACAGACAGTTTACTTTTTAGCTGTTGAAGCCACCTATATGACCGGGCAAACCATTGCTGTAGATGGCGGTAGCTCCAACAGCCTGTAACTGCCTGTTAACGGCCCGCAATAGGCAACAGGGTAATTTCCACACGGCGATTGAGCTGCTTGCCCTCGGCATTTTCATTACTGGCAAGCGGCTGACTTTCGCCAAAGCCAGTGACATCTAATCGGTCCGCCAAGATAGCCTTGGATCGCAGGTAATCAGAGACTGATGTCGCCCGCTGACGAGAGAGATCCAAATTAAAGCGCTCGTTGCCATCACTGTCGGTATGCCCCGCGACCACCACCAATGTCTTATCATACTCAGCGATGACCAATGCCACTGAATCGAGCACCGGATAAAACTGGGCACTGATATCTGCGCTATTGCTGGCAAAGGTAATATTCCCCGGCATAATCAGATTAATATTGTCACCCACTCGCTCCACACTGACGCCAGTGCCACGCAGTTGCTTGCGCAACTTGGCTTCCTGCGCATCCATGTAATAGCCAATCCCGCCACCGATAGCTGCGCCGCCACCCGCCGCGGCAAGAATACGCTGATTGCGTTTACGGCTGTCTTCATCTTTATTGTCAAGATAGGCAATTACCGCCCCCACACTGGCGCCAATCCCTGCGCCAATTGCGGTTTTGGTCGTTTCTTGTTCGCCGGTATAGGGGTCAAAGGTAGTGCAAGCTTGCACTATAACAAGCGCGCTCACAGAGGTGAGGCCAAGCTGAAATTTTTTCATTGTTACTCCATTAATCAGTAGACGGCATCATTGCCAGATTTGAGGATCCTGTGATCGACAAAATGAGTATAGCCTGATGCAGAAGACCTGCCTGCCAATCAGATAGTGTTATAAGATTTTGTGAGCGATTGCCCACTGAGAATTCAAACGGAAGGGTATTAGTCAGCTTTGGTTAAATTTTCGCCACGCCAGATAAACGCGACAGGCCAGAGTTTCTGTTTATTTTTACCATAGGAGGCCCAGTGTTGCGCATAGGTCTGCCCAGTTACCGGATGCTTACTATGAGGCGCAATTTCAGCCAGAGGCAGCAGGACAAAAGCATTTTTTAGCACCTCATCGCGAGGGAGTTTGATGCCATCAACCGCCGCGACCACATCATCAACCGTCAAAATATCAATATCCAAGCTTCTGGCACCAAACTTTGGCGCACTGCGGTCGCGACCGTTTTGGTCTTCAATACCTTTTAAAACTTTTGATACTTCACCAACAGCCAATGTCGAGTTGATGCCCACGACCAGATTGTAGAAACTGTCGCCCTCAAAACCCACAGACTCACTTTCGTAGACCGAGGAAATAATAAGCTCGCCAAAGCAGTCTGCCAGAGCATCGAGCGCCGCATTGATTCGTCGTTGACGCTCAATGTTACTGCCAAGGCTCAGGTAGATAAGTGCCACTAGGTTCGCTCTCCTCGTTCAATAATAATACCCACATCCTGAGACCCTCTAAGCGCGCCAGGCTTACTTACGCGCAACTTCAACCAGGGTACAGAAAATTCGTCAGTGACTATGTTAGCCACTTCTTCAGCCATGCGCTCAACCAATAGAAACTCTGCCTGTTCAATAAACGCAATTAGACGCTTGGCAATCGATTTATAGTTCAAAGCATACTGAATATCATCTGTTTCTGCGGCTTTACGAATATCATGGGCCATTTCCAGATCTAGACTCACGGTCTGCTTAACTTCTCGCTCCCAGTCATAGATACCTATGATGGTTTCAATGCGCAGGTCTCTTATATAAACAATATCCATTAATTTTTTTCCTATACCAAACTGGTCAACTGATCCAGCGGCCACCTCGGTGTCGCACTGATCAATAAGGGGTTTTTCTGTCCGGCTAACAGTCGCTGACAACCTGCGTAGGCGATCATGGCGCCATTATCCGTACAAAATTCATGTCGCGCATAAAACACCTCGACGCCCTCTTTCCCAAGCGCGACTTCGAGTTTATGGCGCAATCGACTATTGGCTGAAACACCACCGGCAATTACCAGCGTTTTGATATCGGCCTGACGCACCGCGCGGGTACATTTGATCACCAGAGTATCCACCACCGCTTCTTGGAAACCGGCACAGATATCTAATATGGTCTGTTCATCGGGCAGCACATCGTCACCACGATTTTTTTCAATCAAATTGCGAGTGAATGTTTTTAACCCTGAAAAGCTGAAATCCAGGCCCGGGCGATCAGTCATTGGCCGTGGAAAACTAAATCGGTCAATCTGGCCGCGATCTGCCATCTCAGCCAATACTGGGCCGCCGGGATAATCCAAATCCAGCAGTTTGGCGGTTTTATCGAATGCCTCACCGGCAGCATCATCGATAGATTCACCCATCAACTCATATTCACCGATACCTTTAACCGACACCAACTGCGTATGACCACCAGAGACTAGGAGCGCCACAAACGGAAACTGTGGTGGCTTTTCCTCCAGCATAGGGGCCAGCAAATGGCCTTCCATATGATGGACGCCAATCACGGGGATATCCAGGGCAAAACCCAGTGCAGTGCCCATAGCACCGCCGACCATAAGCGCCCCCATCAATCCAGGGCCTGCAGTGTAGGCGATACCATCGAGCTGACTTTTATCAATATCGGCCTCGTGCAACACCTTGTTCAGCATAGGTAGGATTTTACGCACATGGTCTCTGGAGGCGAGTTCAGGTACGACGCCACCGTATTCCGCATGCAGTTTAACCTGCGAGTAGAGTGAGTGCGCCACTAGCCCATGATCGCTGTCGTAAACAGCGAGTCCAGTTTCATCGCAGGAGGTTTCAATACCCAGTACTAGCATCTAAAACAGGCCTTGGTTGCGGAACGTCAGGGGTGCAACTTTAAACCCTCTGGGGCCCAGTGTGAACCGGTAGTTTTCAGGCGTAAAGACAGCAGCAAAAACCATTCAAAAACCTTTGCATCAATAAGGTGAAGTGTATAGACTACGCGCCCTTGAAGAGCTGACTACAGACAGGCTGTGTCGGCAGTTTATTTTCACTACAGGATTATGCATTTATGCCAAGCGTTCGAATCAAAGAAAACGAGCCCTTTGACGTAGCACTACGTCGCTTTAAACGTTCATGCGAGAAGGCTGGAATTCTAGCCAAAGTTCGCAGCTGTGAGTTCTACGAGAAGCCGACGTGGGAACGCAAGCGTAAAGCGGCAGCCGCTGTTAAGCGCAACCAGAAAAAAGTATCTCGCGAATCACGCAAGTTTACTCGACTCTATTAAGTCAACTCTGCAACCAGAGTTAGTCATGATGAGTTACAGCAAAGAGCGCCCAACCGGCGCTTTTTGTGTTTCTGGAATTCGGAAACCCCAATGTCATAAAGCCCAACCCAATGGAGAGCCGCCATGTCGATGAAAAAACAGATTAACGATGCGATGAAAGATGCGATGCGCGCCAAAGATAAACCTCGTCTTGGTGCCATTCGTTTGATTCAAGCTGAAATTAAACGTATTGAAGTCGATGAACGCATCGAAATAGATGATGCCCGTGTACTCGCCATTCTCGACAAAATGGTCAAGCAGCGCCGCGACTCGATTACTCAGTATGAAACCGCTGGACGCCAAGAATTGGCCGATATAGAGATCGCCGAAATTACCGTTATTCAGGATTTCCTGCCTGCAGCACTTAGCGATGCTGAAATAGCTGCAATGGTGGCAGATGCTGTCGCTCAAACTGGCGCCTCCTCCATGGCCGACATGGGCAAGGTGATGGGTATCCTCAAGCCACAAATTCAGGGCCGTGCAGATGGCGGCGCCGTTAGCGGGCTAGTAAAAGCGGCACTAAATAGCTAATCACGTTTATTTCCCTGCCGAAGGCGTTACACTGCTGTACTCGACAGTTAATAACCCGTAGCGCCAATGGCTGGACTAATACCACAGACTTTTATTGATGACTTGCTCGACCGCGTTGATATTGTCGACGTGGTTAATACGCGCGTACAGCTCAAAAAAGCCGGCAAAAACTATAAAGCCTGTTGTCCCTTTCACGAAGAAAAGAGCCCTTCCTTCACCGTCGCCCAAGACAAGCAGTTCTATTACTGCTTCGGCTGTGGCGTCGGCGGCAATGCCTTAGGCTTTGTCATGGAATTTGATCGCCTCGACTTCCTGCCAGCGGTTGAAATGCTGGCCAAAAATGCGGGCCTGGAAATTCCTCGGGAAGCAGCACCAGATCGCGCGGTGAGCAAACAAAAAGACAGCCTGTACTCCATGCTGACCGAATCTGATCGCTTTTTTCGTCAACAGCTGCGCATTAATCAGGCCGCACGCTCCGCAGTAGACTACCTAAAAGGCCGCGGCCTAAGCGGCAAGATCGCAGCGCAGTTTGGCGTCGGATATGCGCCTCCTGGCTGGGACAACCTTCTAAAAGCTGTGGGCACTGATGCTGAAAAGATAACGTTACTTGATGAGTCTGGCATGGTCATCACCAAGCCAGAAGAAAAAAAGCAGTATGACCGCTTCCGCCACCGTATTATGTTTCCGATCCGTGACCAGCGTGGCCGCACCATAGGCTTTGGTGGGCGAGTCCTCGATGACAGCACACCCAAATATCTCAACTCTCCCGAAACACCAGTATTTCATAAAGGCAGAGAGCTCTACGGCCTCTATGAGGCGCGTCAGGCGTTAAAGGAAATACCTCATCTCATTATGGTTGAAGGCTATATGGATGTTATCGCGCTCGCGCAATATGGCATTCATAATGCCGTAGCCACGCTGGGTACTGCGCTCACTGAAAGTCATCTGCAAAAGTTATTTCGCTACACCTCTGAGCTAGTATTTTGCTTTGATGGTGATAAAGCTGGTCGACGCGCTGCAGCCCGCTCGCTGGATATCGCCTTACCCGAGATGAAAGATGGTGTATCAGCCAAGTTTCTATTCTTACCCGACGGCGAAGACCCGGATAGCATGGTGCGCAAAATGGGCACCGAGGACTTTCAAAAGCAAGTGGCCGAGGCTCAACCGCTTTCTGAATTTCTGTTTGAACAACTTAGCGAAGGCATCGATGCCAGCAGCGCTGACGGTAAGGCAAGGCTAAGTAAAGTCTGTGCACCGCAGATAAATCGTATTCCTCAGGGCGTTTTTCGCCAGCTGATGCTTGAGGAGCTATCTCGCCGCACCGGCATTTCAGCTGATAATCTGCGCGACTATGTCGCCAGTCACAAACCACCACAGCAGCGCAGCGCGGCGTCGGTGGAACAGAGGCCCCCCAGCTTTTCCTCTGAACCCAGCCCGCAACATGACGCCCATGATTATGAGCGCGACGAGCAGCCGCCTGAATATCAGTCGGGCAATGAATATGAACCATTTCCCGATATTGGCGATGAAAGAAGCACCAAAATTCGCCTGTCACCGATAAAGTTTCTCACTGCCCTGCTACTAAATCACCCCCGCTTATCTGAGCATGTCGATGACATTGCGTTTCTGAAAATCGCGCCAGATGCAGATATGACATTGTTTTTACGGGTACTCAAAGTGGTGCAGGATAACCCCAGCTACAAGCCCTCACATATCTTTGCCTATTGGCTTGGCACCCATGGCAATGCCCAGGAGACCAAGATTTTGCAGGCCCTGGCAGCCAGCGAGCTCTACCATCCACCGGTAGGTACCGGCCGCGATGATCATCAGGAGTTCTGCGACACGCTTGAGCACGTCACCCGAAGCGCCTTTGAAGCGCTTCCCGCTGCCGAAAAAGCCATTCATTTACTGGCCCAAAACACCCTCAATGAACGAGAAATCAAGCAGTTACATAAGATTCGCATGCAGCTCGCTGAGGATCCTCAGTCAAATGAACTAAAAAACAAGATAAAACAACGACTTGTAGTCTAAAGTTATAAAAATAAGGCCCGCCAAATAAACTCAAAATTGTCAGGGACAACGACACATTTATTCGATATAATTGCGCGCTATTTTTCGACCTCCCAACAAGTAAAATTGTCCTATGACCGAAAACATTCAAAAGCAACAATCCGGCATTAAAGACCTTATCGCCAAAGGTCGTGAGCAGGGATATCTCACCTATGCCGAAGTTAACGATCACCTCCCAGAAGATATAGCTGACCCGGAACAGGTCGAAGATATTATTCAAATGATCAATGACATGGGCATCACCGTTTTTGAAACGGCGCCAGATGCCGAACAGTTGTTGATGATGGCCGGAGACAACACCCCAGATGAAACAGCCGCTGCGGAAGCAGCTGCCGCGCTGGCGTCAGTGGAATCTGAACAGCACCGCACCACTGACCCAGTGCGCATGTACATGCGCGAAATGGGCTCTGTTGAGCTGTTGACCCGTGAGGGCGAAATTGAAATTGCCAAGCGCATTGAAGAGGGAACTCGAGAGTTAATGTCTGCGGTTTCCGATTGGCCTGGCTCCGTCGCTGCCGTCATGGACGAGTGGGACAAGGTAGTTGCTGGCGACAAAAAACTGACTGACATTATTAGCGGTTACCTCAACCCAATGGAACATGTTCCCTCTGCTCTCGCACAACAGCAGGCAGCAGAAGCCGCTGAGGCAGAAAAAATTGCCAACGGCGAAGAGATCGACGAGAAGGAAGAGGAAGAAGAACACGAAGGTGGCCTGGATCCAGAAGTCGCGACAGAGCGCTTCGAAGAGATTCGCACCCAGATGATCAAGGCCGACAAAGCTGTTGCCCGCCATGGTCGCATGGCCGATGCATCGGTTAAGCAAATGGATGAGCTTGCAGAACTTTTCAAATTTCTAAAACTGACACCGCGACAGTTCGATCCGCTGATTGCCATGGTGCGCGGTGCAGTCGAAAAAATTCGTGCCGAAGAGCGCAATATTATGCGCCTGTGCATCCGTTACTCGAAAATGCCTCGCAATGAATTTATCAAATCCTTCCCGGGCAATGAATCAAACCTGAAGTGGACAGCCTCACTGATCAAGGCGAAAACCGATTGGTCTAATGGCATTGCCAATCAGGAAGTTGACATTGTCAGAGCGCAGCGCAAGCTGGCAAAGGTAGAAGAAGCCAGCGGCCTGACTATTGTATTTATTAAAGATATCAACCGTCGTCTGACTATTGGTGAGGCAATGGCTCGCCGCGCCAAGAAAGAAATGGTCGAAGCCAACTTGCGTCTTGTTATCTCCATTGCCAAAAAGTATACCAACCGTGGCCTGCAGTTCCTTGACCTTATTCAGGAAGGCAATATTGGTCTGATGAAAGCGGTAGACAAATTTGAATATCGTCGCGGCTACAAGTTCTCGACCTATGCCACCTGGTGGATTCGACAGGCTATTACTCGATCGATTGCCGATCAGGCCCGCACTATTCGTATTCCTGTGCATATGATTGAAACGATCAATAAACTCAATCGTATCTCGCGCCAGATGCTTCAGGAAATGGGGCGCGAACCCAGCCCGGAAGAATTGGCAGAACGCATGGAAATGCCGGAAGACAAAATTCGCAAGGTGCTTAAAATTGCCAAAGAGCCAATCTCTATGGAGACGCCCATTGGTGAAGACGAAGATGCCAGCATTGGTGATCTGATCGAAGATACCACTATTGCATTGCCCGTTGATGAGGCTACCAAGCATAACCTCACAGAATCAACTCGCGATGTTCTAGGCAGCCTTACCGCACGCGAAGCGAAGGTACTGCGCATGCGCTTTGGTATTGACATGAATACAGATCACACGCTGGAAGAGGTAGGTAAGCAGTTTGATGTAACCCGTGAGCGGATTCGTCAGATTGAAGCCAAGGCGCTGCGCAAGTTGCGTCACCCTACCCGTTCAGATCATCTGCGTACATTTATCGACGAGTAGCAACGACAGGCAGGATGTCTGTGAGGTGGAAGATCGAGAGGATATATTGTCATCTTGAGGCGCACAGCGCCAAAACAGCTCAAGACATTGGCACAGTAGCCCAACAGTGGCTAACGACAGAAGTATTACAGTTTTAGGGCCCTTAGCTCAGTTGGTTAGAGCATCCGACTCATAATCGGCAGGTCCGCAGTTCAAGTCTGCGAGGGCCCACCATTTTCCTAAAGCCGCACAACAAGGCTCTCGGCCTTAAGCCGCAGCCTGATCTTTACACGCGAAATAAAGCCACCCTACCGAGCTAGAAAAACTCGCCCCTGAGGCCAACTATTTTTATCAGTATTCGGCAGTTTAGAGACAGCCTTTGAAATTGGCTGTGGATGATTAATACCATGATTAAAGGGCTACTAATTACTCGCTAAAGTCGATATTCATTTTATTTCAAGGAGCTGATTGATATCTAAGCTATGAGCCTTGGCAATTTTAAATAACTGCCAGAGTGAGCTGATCGCGGTAGGATCCTGCTCCATGCGTTGGTACTGACGAACGGATAACTCGTAGTTGGCCATATCTTCCTGTACTAACTCACGGCTTTTACGCAGTGATACAATCTTGTCACGCAGCTTTTTTTGTAGTTCGATAAACTCTTCGTAGTACATTGAGTCTGGATCTGGACGTTGCATAATATTGATGACTACCCTGTCAAAGTTGTGCGAGAAGATTGTCATATTCGCTTTTCACTCAACACGTCTGGCTTGGCGTTTAAAGCAAGCAAGCAAGGTAAAAGCAATTTGCATACAAAGAATGTCCGCGGCATTCTGCAGATAACGTATATTCAACAAATATATTTTAAAAAGAATAGTATATGATTTACGTAACATCAAACTTTGATAAGGGATGAGCACAGCCCTGCGTTCCTGCAGCCCAATAAAGTCAACTCAGGCCATCTAGGAACTCGTTGATTTGATCTCTATTAAGAAATAAATTGGTTTTTCCTCATCACCATCTCTAGAGCGCGAAGACTATCAATCGGATAATAAAAATATATTTAAAGTATTTTATAGTAATTTCTCTCAGTCAATCTTCATCAGCACATTCATTAATCTCCAAATTGTAAGCGCTGGCAATTTGCAATAATTACCAGAGCACATAAATGGCCATTGGATCCTACTCCACCGGCTAACACTGGCATACAGACAATTTATAGAAGGCCATATCAGCTTCAACAAGATGTCAATTTTTAGGCAGTATGAGAAATTTCTCACGCAGAGTTTTTGGTAGTTTGCTCACTGCTTGATAATACATGGAATGTTATTTTGAGCGCTGCATGGCGTAATTAGCGTTTTCGTCTTGACGTTGCCTGACAAGCTTGGCATATTAATTTTGCTAAAGGACGCCTAGCTTGGCGTGCAAAAAATTCTACCAAGGAGCAGGTTAAGGTGATCATAAAATCAATTATTTCAAGACGCTATTTGATAAACGCTATTCTGACGGCATCCATTTCAGTAGTCGGGTTATCTGCCTGCACCAACACATCAGTCGATAAAGGCCAAAACTATCGCATTGACCGCTATAGCCTGATACGCAGCGCGGCGTATACTCAACGCGAATTATTAGCCTTGGAATTAGAGAATACAGCGACAGTAAACGCACCGCGTCACCAGCTATTAATGAGAAGCTATTGCGACCTTATTGACAGGAAAGCCATTTATACTGCAGCGCAGTCCAGCACATGCTCTGACGCTAAAAATAACAGAGCGCGTTTTGTGCCCAGCCAATGCGTCGTTACATTCCACCGCTGCATTAAAACCTGTGACCTGCGCAGTAATGCCTGCAGAATCTGCGAATCCACGGCGACAAAATGCCTGGATTCAAACCCAAGTAGCAGCACCCTGAGTGAGGTGCTATGAGTAATTGAGCTAATACCTTAGCAATACCGAACCATAACCTGTGGTACTCTGATTCTAGGGCGTGCGACTCTTGTATTGTCAGCTGCAGTCGCCTTAGGATCGTTTTTTATCCTCAGCCAGCCTCTATTCGGCAACCAAACTCTTCACCTGCATCCAATAACCACATGGCTATATAGTCAGCAAAACTGCGTCTTATCACGAGATCATACGAACCGTCAGACCTATTACTGATGACTGCTGATGCCTTAGCAAAAGTGGTTTGCACTGCACGTCCAGACACTGAGCTAGCGGAATTCCAAGCTTCAAAATCATAGACACTGGATTTTTTTAGCACAGTTACAACACCCTGACCACGCAGATTAATACAGGTTTGCCCACCACTGACATCAATGATCGCAATATGGCCGTTCAGTGATTTTCGCAGTGCCATCTCAATGGCTTCTGCCTGACCACCAACCTCAATCACTAGCCATTCGTTGGGTCCGAGCCAATAGATGCTGGTATGACCGTTGCGGTTGTAAGTACCAGGCTCCAGTGGCAGCATAACCCCCAAGGTGGCAGCAACGCCTGTACAAAAGGCGGTATCATCCCCATCGCCGCGCAATATCAAATGAGCACTTAACGGGACTTCTTTCACCACAAGACCACATTCAGCCTCGGCATTAAATAACTCATCAGTGCCGGTATTTTTGCTAAACGAAGACAGCCTATAAAATAATGGCGATTCCTGGTTAGAAACATTAGGCATGATGACGCTCTCCTTTCGGGTCATAAAAAACAGAACTGACAATTTTTGATGCCACTGTGCGCCCGTCTGCCAATGGGCAATAAACCACCTGTCCCAATCTATCATGCCCACCTTTTACTACCGCAAGGGCTATTGAGCGCTCCAGATTGGCGCTGTAATAGCTGGAAGTAACATGTCCCTGCATGGACATAGGTATTTTTTGTTTGGCATCAAACACAACCTGCGCGCCCTCTGGCAACACGTCATTAGGGTTTAAGGTTTTGAGTCCGACCAGCGCCTTGCGATTAGTGCGCACTGTGTCACTGCGCGTTAAAGAGCGCTTACCAATGAAACTAAAGGTTTTATTCTTACCCACCACCCAGTCCATATTCATATCGGCGGGCGTCATTGACCCATCAGTGTCCTGGCCAACAATAATAAAGCCCTTTTCGGCACGCAGAACATGCATAGCTTCAGTACCATAGGGCGTGATATTAAATTCTTCACCCGCGGCAATTAAGGCCTCCCATACATGACGGCCATAATTCGCGGGCACATTGACCTCGTAGGACAGCTCGCCAGTAAAACTTATGCGGAAGACTCGAGCCTTGACGCCAGCCACGGTTCCGTCACGCCAATCCATAAAAGCGAATGTTTCATTGGACAGATCAATATCGCTGCATACCTTGGCAATAACCTTGCGAGCATTCGGGCCTGTGACCGTGGCTGTAGTCCAGTGATCGGTGACCGAGGTGAAGTACACCTGCAGTTCAGGCCACTCCGTTTGCTGCCACAGTTCCAACCAGGCCAATACACCGGCGGCGCCGCCGGTAGTGGTAAACATCAGGTAGTGGTTATCAGCCAAACAGGCGCAGACACCATCATCAAAAATCATGCCGTCTTCTTTTAACATAACACCATAACGGCATTTTCCCGGGGCCAACTTCAAATAAGAATTGGTGTACATCCGAGTAATGAACTCTGCGGCATCCGGGCCCTGAATATCAATCTTACCCAGTGTGCTAGCGTCTAAAATACCGACGCTATTGCGCACCGCTAAGCATTCGCGATTCACGGCCTCTTGCATGTTCTCGCTCTGCCGTGGAAAGAACCAGGGCCGTTTCCACTGACCCACGTCTTCAAACGCTGCACCCTGTTCAACATGCCAGCGATGTATCGCGGTATAGCGTTCAGGATCAAACAGATTATTCACATCACGTCCAGCAATGGCGCCAAAGGTAGTGGGCGTGTAGGACGGTCGAAAGATGGTAGTACCGGTCTCAGCAATGCTCTGATCTAAGGCATTGGCCAAAATTGCCATGCCATTGATATTGCCCAGCTTGCCCTGATCGGTACCAAAACCCAGCGCGGTGTAACGCTTAACATGCTCAACAGACTCAAAGCCTTCTCGCACTGCCAACTCAATGCCGCTGGCACTTACATCTAACTGAAAATCAACAAACTGACTTGGCGCTCGACTGGTGGTTTTGATGTGTGGCACCAAAAATAGCGCTTGCTGCGGCTGCTCTGTGTATTCTTCAACGATCGAGCCAGGGAACTGCAGGCTGCCGTCACCATGACCACAAAGTTTGGCCGCTTCAGCGCCAGCACTGGCACCTTCAGCCAGGCATCCGGCCAGATCAAAAGTACCTCGGCAAGCGCCTGCCGAGCGCTCTTGCTGTTTTGATTCACCGGGCCTAAAACCAACAATTCGCTCATCCCATACTGGCTTGGCCCCTGTATGCGAACTCAGATGAATGGCTGGACTCCAGCCACCTGAGCTAGCAATTAGATCGCAGGTTAGGCGTCGTACGGCACCAGTTACCTCAGTACCTGACGCATTAATAGGCGCAATCAGGGCACGTTTAACACGTTTGTTACCCTGAGCTTCGATCAGCCCATGACCATTGATTACCTCTATGCCTGCAGCTTTTACTGCCGCCACAATATCGCCACAGGGATTACTGCGACTGTCCACTACGGCAATCACTTCGCGTCCTGCCTGTTGCCAGTCGAGGGCTGTTTGGTAGGCGTTGTCATTAGTGGTAAAGACCACCAGTTTATTTCCGGGGGCAACACCATATCGATTGACGTAAGTGGAGACCGAAGAGGCCAGCATCACTCCGGGAATATCATTATGCGCAAAGACCAGAGGTCTCTCGAAGGCGCCAGTTGCCAAAACTACCTGCGCCGCTCGCACTCTATGTAGACGCTGACGGACACCGCTAGTCGGTGATAGCCCTAGATGGTCTGTACGACGTTCTAAAATGGTCAGAAAGTTATGGTCATAGTACCCAAAGACTGTACTGCGGGGCAGCAACTGAAGGTTTTTATAGGCCTTAAGTTCTGCGACTAGACTGGCCACCCATTGCGGCGCAGGGACAGCGTCCAAAAGTTGCTTTGATGCCAACAGGCTACCGCCAAACTGTGACTGTTCGTCGGCAATAATCACTCGTGCGCCCGTCCGCGCTGCTTCACGAGCAGCAAGCAGTCCGGCCGGACCTGCGCCTACTACCAGCACGTCGCAATGTTGGTTAAGTTTGTCATAGCTATCGGGGTCAGCCTCGACGGGCGCTGCACCCAAGCCTGCCGCTTTACGAATAAAATGTTCGTACGTCATCCACAGTTTTTTCGGGTACATAAAGGTTTTATAGTAAAACCCCGGCGGCATCAGGCGGCCGAAGGCCCCCACTATGCCCATAACGTCAACATTGACCGACGGCCAACCATTGACACTAAAGGCTTCTAAGCCCTGATAGAGCTCTACCTGAGTTGCTTTAAGGTTAGGCACTGTCGCCGCACCAGAGCCGAGCTGAATAATCGCATTAGGCTCTTCGGCACCATGCCCAAATATGCCCCGCGGACGCGCGTACTTGAAGCTGCGGCCGACTACATTGACGCCATTGGCCAACAGTGCAGATGCCAGAGTATCACCGGCAATGCCCTGATAGGCTCTGCCATTAAAAGTGAAATCAATCGCTGCGCCGGTATGAGAGTCCAAACGATTCTGGCTCATGTGGTTGCTCCCGTTATTGACGGCTGGGTACCGGTTTTATAGGTCTCCAAAATTTCATAGGTCAGGGTGTTGCGCGTGGCATTAAAATAGCGCCGACAACCCACTGCGTGGTACCACATCTCATGATGGATACCGCGTGGATTGGTACGGAAAAACACGTAGTCACCCCATTCGACATCATTTAGCGCCTCGGGCTCCAGGGGTCGCACAATATGGGCTTCACCGCCGTAGCTAAACTCTTCTTCTTCGCGATCTTCCCGACAGTGGGGGCAATGGATTAATAGCATGGTAGTTCTCGAAATTAGTTCTCGGAATAAGTTCTCGTCATTAGTGCGCTACACCAGCAGCGCCATGTTCATCAATCAGAGCACCAGTATTGAAGCGGTCAACATTAAAGGCTGCTGCCAGCGGATGTGGACAGTCATTGGCTACGGTGTCGGCAAATACATAACCAGAGCCTGGCGTCGCCTTAAAGCCGCCTGTGCCCCAGCCACAGTTGAAGTAGAGGCCCTGCACCGAGGTCTTGCTAATTATTGGGCAGGCGTCCGGACAGGTATCAACAACACCGCCCCACTGGCGATTCATGCGCACCCGACTAAAGGCCGGGAATAGTTCGCAAATTGCCTGAATGGTATGTTCAACAACGTGGAACGAACCACGCTGACCATAGCCATTGTAACTGTCGACACCAGCACCAATGACCAGATCGCCTTTATCGGACTGGCTTATGTAGCCATGGACTGCATTGGACATAACAACGGTGTCCAGACAGGGTTTAACCGGCTCGGAAACCAGCGCCTGCAAAGGCCGGGACTCAACCGGTAACCTCAACCCGGCCATGGCCGCCAGCACACCTGAGTTACCTGCAGTGACACAGGCCACTTTACGCGCACCAATAAATCCTCCAGTGGTTTCAACACCTACCACGGCGCCATCTTGACGGCGAATACCTGTAACTTCGGTCTGCTGAATTAAATCTACACCCAGTGCGTCAGCACCGCGTGCATAACCCCAGGCCACAGCATCATGACGGGCAGTGCCGCCACGGGGCTGCCATGAGGCTCCCAGTATCGGATAGCGACTCGCGCGAGAAATATTGATTAGAGGCGCAATTTCTTTAATACGCTCGGGACTGACAACTTCACCATCAATGCCATTGAGGCGATTGGCATTCACTCGCCGTTCAATATCACGCATATCTTGCAAGTTATGGCCCAGGTTAAGCACACCGCGCTGACTAAACATGACATTGTAGTTTAGCTCCTGGCTGAGACCCTCCCACAGCTTTAGTGACAGGTCATAGAGTTGCGCCGCCTCGTCCCACAGATAGTTAGAGCGAATAATCGTGGTGTTACGCGCAGTATTACCGCCACCCAAGTAGCCTTTTTCGATCACTGCGATGTTAGTAATACCATGCACCTTAGCCAGGTAATAGGCGGTGGCCAAGCCGTGGCCGCCGCCACCAACAACGATCACATCGTACTCTTTTTTAGGGGTTGGGCTGCGCCACACTTTCTGCCAGTTTTCATGGTAGCTCAGTGCATTTTTAAACAGGCTGAAGGCGGAATATTTTTTCATCGTCAGTTCTCTACGCAATCGCGGTGGATACTGCGTATTTGATCAGCTTGCCAGCACTGGCAGATAGAAGAAAACCGACAATCTGCGCGTTAAAAAGCGACAAATGGTGAAAATTTGAGCAAAATGGCAGTTAGATTCAAGGTAATAGGTGATTTTGTTGTATATAAATGTCGTCAATCTTACACTTACGGCCGTTAGATTTAGCTTACGTCAGAGCCACTGGTATGCCTAAAAAAGCCCTTCACAATAAAATATCACCCAGTCTCTCGGTCGGTTTTGTGCTGATGCCGAGCTTTACCCTGCTGCCCTTTTCAGCCTTCGTTGATGCTCTGCGTCTCGCCGCAGATGAAGGTGATCAGAGCCAGCAAATAAATTGTCGCTGGACCGTCATGGGCCCGAACCTAACGCCAATTTCATCAAGCTCTGGCGTGCAGATAAAACCCTGGGAAACCTATCGAAACCCAGCAGACTTTGACTATATTGTCGTTGTCGGTGGCCTGCTCCAGGAAACATTGAACGGCGGTCAGCATGTGATCGATTACTTGCAGCAGGCGGCACGTGCTCATGTACCTATTGTTGGCCTGTGCACAGGTTCCTTTGCGATGATTCGCGCCGGTCTTATGCATCAGCGACGCTGCTGTGTGAGCTGGTTCCACTATAAGGATCTGACTGACCAGCCTGCAGATGTTATACCGGTAGCCGAGCAGCTGTTTGTCGATGATGGCGATCGCATTACCTGCGCTGGCGGTGCGGTGGCAGCAGACCTTGCCGCCTACATTATTGAACGCCATCTGGGTCAGAGCTGGGCGCGCAAGAGCCTGAGAATCCTGGTGATGGATAGTCCGCGCCCAGCCAATGCACCGCAGCCTCAACCGGCATCAGACTATCAGGTAACCAATAAATGGGTTGTGCGCGCGCTGCTATTACTGGAACAAAACCTGAGCCGCCCGCTATCTACCGATGAGATTGCCAACCGGCTTAATATCTCCAAACGTCAGCTCGAGCGCTTATTCATAAGCGAGACAGGTGACAGCCTGCAAAAGTTTTATCGCAAGATTCGCTTAAATTATGGACTTTGGTTACTACAGAATACTCAGCGCCTAATTACTGACATTGCCCAGGAGACAGGCTTTGCCGATACAGCACATTTTTCACGTGCTTTTCGTGCCGCCTTTGATAAAAAACCCACCGAATATCGCGGCTAAATAAACCAGCAATTGCGGCCTTTAGTCCAACACTCGACGCTCATTACTTGGTGGTTTGCCATACAGATCGCTGTAGCATTTACTAAAATGAGGGGCGGTCGAGAAGCCACAGCTTATCGCGACATCAATCACTGGAATAGAAGTCTGCAACAGTAGTAAGCGCGCTCTCGACAGGCGCAGCTCCAAATAATATCGCGACGGTGCACAGTGTAAATAGCGGTTAAACAAACGCTCTAACTGTCGTCTTGATATACCCACATAGCTCGCCACCTCATCCAGGGTCAAAGGCTCTTCAATATTGCTCTCCATAAGAGTCACCGCATCTACCAAACGTGGTTGACTGGCTCCAATCAGATACTGCAGCGGCGCGCGCTGGGCGTCTTTTTCAGTGCGTACACGGTCACAGGTGAACTGTTCTGATATCTGCTGTACCAACTGATGACCATGAATACTGGCGATAAGATTGAGCATCAGGTCAATTGAGCTTATGCCACCTGAGGAGGTATAGCGGTCACGGTCGATAGCAAAAAGATTAGATGATATCTGCAGCTTAGGAAATTCCTCACGCATGCTGGCAAGGTTTTCCCAGTGAATGGTACAGCGGTAGCCATCCAGTAAACCAGCGCTAGCAAGCGCATAGCTACCTGTGCAAATACCACCCAGTGGAATCTTGTTTTTGGCAAACCCGCGCAAACTATCAAGCAAAACCTTGCTGCAATAATCTTTGATATTGTAGCCACCACAGACCAGCAATAAATTCAGTGCAGAGGCATTTTGCAAGCCACTATTAACCTGTATTTCAAGGCCAGCACTTGACACCACTGGCTCACCAGCTAGGCTATAGATCGACCAGCGATAGAGTTCATTACCGCTGAGGCGGTTCGCCATGCGCAACATGCCAACGGCATTAGAGAACGTACTCAACGTATATTCGGGCATAAGTAAAAACCCGACATGCATGGTCACTGCGGGTTCAACAGGATCTAGAGCGATATCATCGGACATTTTCTAACGCCTTCTTATGTGCAGCACTCTTGCTGGAAGTCTTTTCGGATGAGTATAGGCTAATAAACGCATTTTTCAGAAGCGTTTTTTTAACCGCTCACCCTAAAAAGATTAGCGTCGTCGGCGCTTTCTGCCACCTCCTACATCTGGCATTTCTTTTAATGCTGGCTTGGTGACCACGGAAAACAAATTAGGAAAGGGATCGGTCTTATTGGGAAACGCCATAGCATCAACAAAATAGTCCTGAAATTTCGGCTCCATAGCAGTCTCAATTTTCTCAATATTCTTAACGAGGGTTTCAATCACATCTCGTGACTGACTGTTTAACAGCGCAATTCGCGCACCCGTGCCAGCGGCATTACCCGCAGAGGAAACCTCTCCCAAAACGCAGTCGGGAATTAAGCCCAAGACCATGGCATGCTGCACATTGATATGACTGCCAAATGCGCCAGCCAGACGTATGCGCTCAATCTTTTTGGTGCCTATATGATCCATCAATAACTTCACCCCCGCATAGAGCGCAGCTTTGGCTAACTGAATTTGGCGGATATCATTTTGCGTTATCACAGTCTGTGCCTCGTCATTGGCAGGGCTGTGCAACAGATATGACCAGGTGCGGTCATTTTGAATAATTCTTGCGCTGCGACTGGCAAGGTCGCCGTCGACAATACCATCCACCGTCACTATGCCCGCCAGATACATCTCGGCCACCACTTCTATGATGCCAGAACCACAGATACCAGTGACACCGTGATTTTCGATAGCTGAAGCAAAACCCTCTTCATCGGACCACAGATCAGCGCCAATGACCTTAAAGCGCGGCTCCAGAGTTACAGGATCAATACGCACCCGCTCGATAGCGCCGGCGGCGGCGCGCTGGCCGCAACTAATTTGCGCGCCCTCAAAAGCCGGGCCGGTGGGACTGGAGCAAGCCAGTAAACGCTGACGATTACCCAAGACAATTTCTGCATTGGTACCCACATCCACCAGCAATGTCATCTGATCCTGATTCTGAGGCTCCTCCGATAGAATCATACCTGCAGTATCTGCACCCACATGGCCAGCAATACAGGGCAACACATAAATTCGGCCACCGCCATTAATGTTTAAATCCAGCTCGGCGGCTGGCATTTCCACTGCCGCATCCGTGGTCAATGCAAAGGGCGCTCCGCCTAATTCTACCGGGCTAATACCGAGCAGAATATGGTGCATGATCGGGTTGGCCACCAGCGAGACCTCAAGGATATCTTCCACACTGGCGTCTATCTCTGTAGCAACTTCCGCAAACAGGCTGTTGAGAGCCTGACGGATTACCAACGTCATCTCCTCTGCCCCCTCTGGGTGCATCATGACGTAGGAGACTCGACTCATTAGATCTTCACCAAAACGAATCTGGGGATTCATCAGGCTGGCGCTCGCCAGCACCTCGCCAGTGGAGAGATTACAGAGATGAGCGGCAATAGTGGTTGAACCCACGTCCACCGCGACCCCGAAGGCTCTGTCTCTAAAACCGGGCCACAGGGCAATAATGTGTTGGTTTCTATGCACAGCAACGGTAATGCCGCGCTTGCCTTCCGCCAGAACCGGCTGCAGGCTTTTTAATAATCTGCTGTCAAAGGTTAGGTCGCCCAGTGTCCATTCCTGTTGCAGTATTTCTATCAGCCGCTGTAAATCACCTTTGGGCACATGCATGTCTGCCTCTTCGACCTGCACATAGTAAAGTCGCGTGGCAGGATCGAGACTGATATCCCGGTACTCGGCATCTTTGCGCACAATTTGTCGATGCACCTGACTCTCGGGTGGTACATCAATTACCACGTCATCCAACAATAGGGTGTGGCAGCTTAGGCGACGGCCATTGGCCAGTGGGGTTTTGCGCTCGCCATACTTGATTTCGGTAGCACACACAGGAGAGAGATGACTGCTGTCGGAGTCAATCTGGTGTTTAGAAAACGAACCTTCAGCACAGAGTATCTGGCAGCGACCGCAGAGACCACGGCCGCCACAGACAGAGTCGATATCCACACCTAAAACCCGCGCCGCATGCAGCAGCGGTGTATTGACCGGGAAACTGCCACGCCGCCCGGAGGGGGTAAAGACAACCTTGACCATGTCTTGCAAAATCCCGCTAGCCTCTTCTTCTGCGACCGCCTCGCGCGCGACCTTCGCCTTCAGCGACGGGCTCACGGTAGGCCTTAATCCAGTTGCTGCAATTGGGGTCATGACCCATCATCACATCGCCACCACGCACTGCGGCCATAACTTCCGGATGCAATGGGCTGGTAATCGCAGATGTCATACCTGCACCCATCGCCATCGTTAAAAACGCACTGTTAATACCATTGCGATTGGGCAGACCAAAGCTCACATTCGACGCGCCACAGGTGGTATTAACTTTTAATTCTTCACGCAGGCGACGCACCACATGCATCACCTGTAGACCGGCGGTGTTAATGGCGCCTATGGGCATAACCAGCGGATCTACAATGACATCGCTGTAGTGAATACCGTAGTCGGCAGCGCGCTCGACAATTTTTTTGGCCACTTTAAAGCGCTCATCCGGGTCTTCGGAAATACCCGTTTCATCATTGGAAATAGCAACGACAGAGGCCCCATATTTGGCGACCAGGGGCAGCACTCGCTCTAATACCTCATCTTCACCGGTCACCGAGTTTACCAGTGCCTTGCCCTGATAGACGGCCAGACCCGCTTCCAGTGCTTCAATAATGGAGGAGTCGATACTGAGCGGAGCATCAGTAATCGACTGCACCAGCTGAATCGCTTCAGCCAGAATACGTGGCTCATCTGCTAGCGGGATACCTGCATTGACATCCAACATCTGGGCACCAGCCGCCACCTGTGCCAGGGCATCAGCTTCGACGCGACTGTAGTCTCCCACTTTCATTTCTTCGGCTAAAATTTTGCGGCCCGTGGGGTTGATGCGTTCGCCAATAATCACAAAGGGCTGGTCAAAGCCAATTTTGACTTCTTTGGTGGCTGAACTAATAGTCGTGATGGTCATGCTGTTCTCCAAATATTAACGATTCGGGTGCCAGGGCGTTCGATCTCCCAGCACCTTGGTTTTTTCCACTATCTCGGCGATCCGCTCTTCCTGGCGATAGGCCATAATATGGACCCCACTCGCGCCTTCTATCTCACGAATTTCATTGATCATATCAATGCAGATATTGACACCTTCCTGCGTCTGATCTTCTGCCCCCGCCAGACGTTTAATCACGGCATCGGGAATATGCACTCCCGCGACATTGCTGCGAATCCACTCCGCTGATTTAGCCGAGGCCAATGGACCAACACCAGGTAAAATAAACACTTTTTTATCCAGCCCCATATCCCGCACTTTGCACATATAGTCCCTGAGCATTTCAATATCAAAGCAGTATTGTGTCTGTACAAACTGTGCGCCGGCTGCGACTTTCTTCGCCAATCGGAGCGGCCTATAATCAAACGGAGGTGCGAATGGATTGGCTGCCGCACCTAAAAACACCTGGGGTGGCGACGTGATTTTACGGCCACTGAGAAACTGACCCTCATCGCGCATGCCGCGCAACATTTGCAAACTGGTCATGCAGTCCATATCAAAAACTGGCTTGGCTTCAGGGTGGTCACCGGACTGCACGCCATCGCCCGTTAAACAGAGAATATTGGATACACCCATAGCAGAGGCACCCAGCACATCGCCCTGTATTGCAATACGGTTTTTATCGCGACAGGAGATTTGCATAATCATTGAGTAGCCACGACGAGTCAGCAGTGCACACATGCCGACGCTAGACATATGGCAGTTAGCGCCAGAACCGTCTGTGGCATTAATCGCATCCACGTAGCCATCAAAGTGAGCGGCTCGCGCATAGACTTCCTGAGGGTCGGCAGAATCCGGCGGCGCTATTTCGGCGGTAACGGCAAACTGCCCAGCACGCAGCACACGCTCAAAGCGGCCTGGAGAACAGTGGCCCGGCAGTATTGGCAGGTTCTCCCCTGCCATTGGCTCATCATCGAAGATCATGCCTCGACTCCCAACCTTTTTCTGACCGCGCGCAACCAGGCGCTGGTGCCTTTTAGACGCACATCAATCGGCGCCTGAATAACCTGAATGGTGGTTTCAGGACTGCCAACCCGCTTGCTGCCCTCCCAGGAGGTTACCCATACACAGACCATATCTGGCTCTACTTCGCAGTGGCCATTGGCTCGCACACCGCCACAGGGGCCGTTGCGCAGGGTTTTGGGGCAGTTCATCGGACAAGCCATTCCGGTTTCACCCAGAGTGCATTGGCCGCAGGATTTTGAGTCAAACAGAAAGCCTTTCACCAGCTTTTCAATCGCCGCGAAACCTCGATCCAGGCGCTGATAACCCAGCCGTTTAAGCATTGGGTGCATGGCAGTCAAACAGCTTTCCAGGCCTTTATACAGCCAGCGTAACCAGCGGGCATTATTAACCGACCAGTAGCGCACCATCTTCATGCAGACTGAACCGCAAGGCCTTTGGCAGCAACCAGTGCAGCAATATCTGCATTGGAATAGGCTGTTTCAATGGCATCGGCAAAACCCTGAGCCAGCTCTTCGACAGTACCCTCAGCTTCAATACTGGTCGTCACACGACGCCAATCCTCAAGGTATTCATCACTGCCACCTTTGCCCGCGCGCATAGCAGCGCGGTCAATAGCCGCTTGAAAGCGATGACTGAGCATGGCTTTACCGCGCACTCGGCCACTTTTAACCAGCACCTGTGCAGGAATATCGCGCCAAAATACTTCAATCTTTTGCATGGGGTCACTCACTTATTTAACGATTAAAACCTGCTCTTGCAGACTGGTTTCCAGGTCGCCATACCCACTGTGTTCATGGCGAAACTCCAGGCCCAGAAATGCTGCTGCGGCCCTGGCCTTAGTGACGAGTTCCGCATCCATTCTCTGAGACAAATACACCACAAGCTTATAGTTGGCGAAATATTGCTCTCGCAACTCGGGGTGTTTGTCGAGCTTTAAGCCTTTAACCATCAAGCGCTCAAAGTGTTCAACCAAAAAGTCGGTCAGGTAAAACGTACCCAATTGCTGCTCGGCCAACTTATTAAAACGTTCTTCACCGACATAAAATGAGTAGCAATGAGCGCCCGGCAAGCGTTCAATTTTCTTATGGCCAGCCTCATGCTCCTGTGCAATTATTCGGTCAATCTCACCACCGGTACCGCAGTCCCCGTAGCCAATAAAAATGTGTTCATACTGGCTGCGGTTTTTCTCAATCGCTGCGCGCAGCTTTTGCGGAATCAGTTTGGGTTTATTGTGTAACTCAGCATCCAAACATTGCAGATCAATCGCACCCCAGCCATTGTGCTTTTGCAGCCAGACAATCTCATGAGCCAGCGCACCGCAGGCAATCACTAATAATGTTGCCTGGGGCGATGCGCCCGTCATTAGGCTGACTCTAGTGCTCGGCGCTCAGTCACTAAGCGAATGGCCGTGGTGGCTGCATCTGCTGCATCGCGACAGTAAGCATCGGCACCCACAGCATCACCAAACTCTTGGTTGAGTGGCGCGCCACCGACCATCACAATATACTTGTCTCGTAGACCCTGATCTTTGAGCGCATCGATCACCACTTTCATATAGGGCATGGTTGTGGTGAGCAGCGCAGACATACCGAGAATGTCGGGCTTGTGGCGTTCCAATGTCGCGATATAGTCTTCAACAGAGTTATTAATACCCATGTCATGAACTTCAAAACCAGCACCCTCCATCATCATGGCTACCAGGTTTTTACCAATGTCATGGATGTCGCCTTTCACTGTGCCAATTACCATGGTGCCGACAGGCTTGGCACCGGTCTCAGCCAGCAGCGGCTTTAAGATGGCCATTCCGCCTTTCATCGAGTTGGCCGACAGCAGCACTTCCGGAACAAACAAAATGCCATCACGGAAGTCAATGCCAACAATAGTCATGCCATCCACCAGCGCTTCGGAAAGCACTCGCTCGGCGGACCAGCCACGATCCAGCAGAATCTGTGTGCCCTCTTCGATCTCTTCTTTTAAACCGTCGTACAAATCGTCATGCATCTGCAAAACCAGCTCTTCATCGGACAGTTCAGCCAGTACAATATCGTCTTGATCAGACATGTGATGTAACCCTCAATTAGGTGTAACTTAATAGTCTCTATCGTCAAACGAGCCTTTACGGCGCGCCATAAAATCCAACAATGCTTCATCAACAGCCGGGTCAAGTGCCGGTGCCTGATATTCATTGAGCATCTTTTTCCACAGTACATTGGCGCGCTGGGCGGTATCCAGAGAACCATCGACCTGCCACTGCTCATAGCTGTTGTTATCGGCTACAGTGGAGCGATAAAACGCCGTTTCGAAGTTTTTCAATGTGTGGGCAGAACCCAGGTAATGTTTGCCGGGACCCACTTCACGAACGGCATCCAGTGCCTGACCGTTTTCGGACATATCCATGCCCGACAGCAGCACTTCAAGCATGCTGGCCTGATCGCAATCCATAATAAATTTCTCATAACCCATTGCCAGGCCACCTTCCAGCCAACCGGCGGTGTGGAGCATAAAATTAACCCCTGCCAGCGCGCTGGTTTGCAATGTATTGGCCGCTTCGTAGGCTGCCTGGGCATCTGGCAACTTAGAACCGGTGAGGCCACCGCCACTTCTAAAGGGCACGCCTAAGCGACGGGCCAGTGCGGCTGCCGCATAAATAACCTGACTGGGCTCCGGGGTACCAAAGGTCGGTGCTCCCGTGGCCATCGAGACCGCCGCCGCGAAGGTACCAAAAATAACTGGGGCACCAGGACGACAGAGCTGAGTAAAAGCAATACCAGCCAATGCTTCGGCGAGAATCTGGGTCACAGTTCCGGCGGTAGTAACCGGCGACATGGCGCCAGCAAGAATGAAGGGTGAAATCACTGTGGCCTGATTATTGCGCGCATAGACCTTGAGCGAGCCCAGCATAGTAGCGTCGTAGGTCATGGGTGAATTCACATTGATCAGGCTGGTCAGCACACAATTTTGATCGACAAATTCATCGCCAAACACCAGTTTGGCCATATCTACGCTGTCCTGAGCGCGCTCAAGATGGGTAACCGATCCCATCAGAGGCTTGTCGCTGTATTTGAAATGGCTGTAGACCATATCAAAGTGACGCTTGTTAACGGGCAGGTCTACCGGCTCACAGATGGTGCCGCCGGAATGGTGCATCCCGGGGGCCATATAGGCCAGTTTTACAAAATTCTGGAAGTCTTCAATGGTGGCGTAACGCCGACCCTTATCAATATCATGGACAAAGGGTGAACCATAGGCTGGCACTAGTACCGTGCGCTTACCACCAATAACGACATTGCGCTCAGGATTGCGCGCATGCTGAATATATTCTTTGGGAGCAGTCGCCTGAATAATGGAACGACACAGCCCTTTGGGGAAATGGACTCTGGTACCCTGCACATCGGCGCCAGCTTCTTTCCACATTTCCAGCGCCTCTGGGTCATCGAGAAAGTCGATACCAATCTCTTCTAACAGGATATCCGCGTTAGCTTCAATTAACTGTAGATTTTCTTCGGTCAGATACTCGAAATAGGGGATTTTTCGTTCGATAAATGGCGATGATTTTACTACTGTACTTTCCCGCGCTGCACGGCGTCCTTCACGACCACCTGCCTCTCGTCCCGCTCTTCTTCGCCCAGTTGATTCAGTCATAATATTTTTTCCAGTGGTGAGCCATCGGCTCTTGCTATCGCCGCAGTCTGTGCCTGTTTAGCCCGCTCCGCATGTAATGTTGCGACGTGGGAGTGCCAGTCTACGACGCCCCTAAAAACTAGGCTCTCAAACAACTATTGTCGGCATCAAAAGGCGACTCTTCGATCACAGTCGCCCTGTAACGCTCACCCAGTATTTCAATCTCTAATGCTGTCCCTATGGCGCCATAAGCGACTTTAACCAGCCCCAGTGCTAGAGACTTATTAGTGCGAAACCCAAACCCACCAGAGGTCGCCCGACCTACCAGCTGCCCGTTTTGGTACAGACCCTCAGAACCGCGAGCATCGGCATCGGTTACGCCATGCACTTCCAACGTGACAAAGCAGTTGTCAAAGCCTCGCTCCCGCCACGCCATCAGCGCCTCTTTGCCAACAAAATCGCACGCTTTATCCAGCTTTACAAAACGATCCAGACCCGACTCCAGCGCGGAGTACTCAATCGACATCTCGCGGGGAATCAATCGATAAGACTTCTCTAGGCGCATGCTGTCCATGGCACGCATACCAAAGGGCTTAATATCAAACTCGGCACCCGCCTTCATCAGCTGGTCAAAAATATAGTTTTGCATCTCAATTGGGTGATGCAATTCCCAGCCTAGTTCACCGACAAAGTTAACGCGCAGCGCCTCAGCCTGGGCATAGCCAACATTGATAGACTTGCCGGTTAACCATTTGAAATTATCGTTGGACAGATCTGTGTCAGTGAGTTTTTGCAGCACATCGCGGGATTTGGGGCCCGCCAGCACCAGCACACCCATCTGGGTAGTGATTTTCTGCAGATTCACCGAACCATCGCGAGGCGCTAGCTTGGTCAGATAATCCCAGTCATGGCGCTCTTGCGCACCGGCAAACACCAAGTAATAGCTGTTGTTAGCGCGCTTATAGATCGTGAATTCTGCACGCACGCCGCCGTTTTTTGACAGCATATGACAGAGGCCAATCCGGCCCACTGCTTTGGGGACATTATTGGCCACAATACTGTTTAACCAGGCTTCAGAGCCATGGCCAGTCACAGTGCATTTAGAGAAGGCTGACATATCCAGCACACCAACTTTTTCATTCACATGACGGCATTCCTGACCGATAAATTCAAAGTAGTTAGAGCGGCGGAAAGAATTCTTCTCAACAATGCGACCATCGTCCAGCGCCGTGGAATGATTCTTATTCCACAATGTATCTGACTTATTAAGCGCATCTTCAGAGAGAGAATATCCAGGAGGAGCAAACCAGTTGGGGCGCTCCCAACCATACATAGAGCCAAATACCGCACCCAGATTTTTCATGCGGTCATAGCAGGGGCTAGTTTTTAATGGACGCGCTGCTCCGCGCTCTTCATCCGGATAATGGTTTTTAAATACATGATCGTAGGCTTCTTCGTTCTTGGTGCGCAAATAGCCGCGGCTGGCATAGGGGCCAAAGCGCCGCGGATCCACACCCATCATATCGACTGTGGGCTCACCATCGACAATCCACTCTGCCAACTGCCAACCGGCACCACCAGCGGCAGTAATACCAAAGCTATGACCTTCATTAAGCCAAAAGTTTTTTAACCCCCAGGCTGGGCCAACAATTGGGTTGCCATCCGGTGTATAGGCGATAGCACCGTTGTAGACAGTCTTGACACCCACCTCCGCAAAGGCCGGAACCCGCGCCATACAGGCTTCGATATGCGGCATTAGACGGTCGAGATCGCCATTAAATAATTCGTACTCAGACTGATCGCTAGGGCCGTCCATATAACAGCAGGGAGCATTCTCTTCGTATGGCCCAAGAATAAACCCGCCCGCCTCTTCGCGCAGATAATAGCCTGAATCAGACTCACGCAGCACAGCCTGCTCCGGCAGACCAGCAGCCTTGCGCGCCAGCACATCCGGGTGCGGGTCGGTCACAATATATTGGTGTTCTACAGGGATAACCGGAATATCCAGACCAACCATTTCGCCGGTTTTACGCGCGAAATTTCCTGTACAGGAGACGACATGCTCACAGTGGATATCGCCCTTATCAGTCTTAACGATCCAGCTATCATCTGGCTGCTGCTCAAGATCCAGTACCGCGGTGTTACGGTAGATCTCTGCACCGCGGGCGCGGGCGCCCTTGGCCAGCGCCTGGGTGAGATCTGCGGGCTGAATGTAGCCATCGTCAGGATGTTGAATTGCACCAATAATTCCATCGATATTGGCCATGGGCCAAGCTTCTTTGACCTGCTCTGGCGTTAAGAAATTAACCTCAACACCCACAGTCTGAGCCACACCGGAATAATACTTATATTCATCCATTCGATCTTGGTTAGCAGCAAGGCGGATATTGGATACAACACTAAAGCCAACGTTTTGCTCAGTTTCTGCTTCTAGCTCATGGTAAAAGTCAACGGAGTATTGATGCAGCTTGCCCACCGAATAGCTCATATTAAATAGTGGCAACAGGCCTGCAGCATGCCAGGTCGATCCCGAGGTCAGCTCTTTACGCTCAACAAGTACGACATCAGTCCAGCCTTTTTTGGCGAGATGGTAAAGGGTACTTACGCCGACAACGCCACCGCCAACGACCACTACTTTTGCACGTGTTTTCATACCGTCTCTCAAAGCTTTAATTTAGGATTATTTCGAGAGTTTAACTGTCAAGCCTGGGCAGACACGACGCAATTACGACCGCCATATATCATCCAGCGCCATAGCCGCAAATGCCTGCCCCGCTTGACCTAGAGTCGTTTTTAGAACACCCTGAGCCGGTCTCAGAAAGCCAGCCTCAGGGCTGTTTACGGAAGATGACACTAGTTGATGCGGCCGGGAGGAATGAGTCTTACTCGGCAGCATTTTTTGAACATTTAACGGAGCAAGACCCCCATGAGCGATATTGAAATAGCGCGCAGCGCCAACATACATCCCATCGCCAACATTGCTGCAAAACTTAATATTCCAGACGCGGCGCTAATTCCCTACGGCAGAACTAAAGCCAAAATATGTCCGGATCATATTGCCTCACTCAACGATAAACCAGAGGGTAAGTTGATTCTGGTAACCGCGATAACACCCACTCCGGCGGGTGAAGGGAAAACAACCACCTCGGTGGGTCTTACCGATGGCCTTAACCGCATTGGCAAAAATGCACTGGTATGCCTGCGTGAACCCAGTCTGGGGCCCTGCTTTGGCATGAAAGGTGGCGCTGCCGGAGGTGGTTATGCCCAGGTGGTGCCCATGGAAGATATTAACCTGCACTTTACCGGTGACTTTCATGCAATCGGGGCCGCCCACAATTTGCTATCGGCACTGATCGATAACCATATTCACTGGGGCAACAGCCTGGAAATTGATGCGCGCCGTATTGCATGGAAGCGCGTTGCCGATATGAATGATCGGGCCCTGCGCAGCATCAACTGTGGACTGGGTGGCCCGGGAAATGGTTTCCCGCGCCAGGAAGGCTATGATATTACTGTGGCATCTGAGGTTATGGCAATTTTCTGCCTGGCCACTGACCTAGATGACCTCAGGGCACGGCTCAATAAAATTGTTATAGGCTACACCCGCGACCATAAAGCGATTCATGCCAGTGACATTCTTGGCACTGGTGCTATGACAGTACTGCTTAAGGATGCCCTTGCACCAAATCTGGTGCAGACATTGGAGAACAACCCAGCCATCATCCACGGCGGCCCATTCGCAAATATTGCCCATGGCTGCAACTCGGTGATCGCCACCAAAGCTGGCTTGAAAATGGCTGACTATGTGGTTACCGAAGCCGGCTTCGGCGCCGACCTAGGGGCGGAAAAATTCTTTGATATAAAATGTCGCGCCGCCGGCCTAAATCCAGATGCCGCCGTCATTGTTGCCACTACCCGCGCCTTAAAAATGCATGGCGGCGTAAGCAAAGATGATCTGGATAAAGAAGATCTCAGAGCGCTTGAAGATGGCTGCTGTAATCTGGTGAGACATATTGAAAATGTGAAAGCCTTTGGTGTGCCTGTCGTTGTTGGCATCAACCGCTTTACCTCGGATACGGAGGCTGAAATTGCACTGATCAAAGAGATTGCACTAGCCAATGGGGTCAAAGCAATCGACTGCACACATTGGGCCGATGGTGGCGCTGGTGCTGAAGAACTTGCCCATGAAGTTGTCGCATTGGCAGATACGGGGCATGCTAACTTTGCGCCGCTATATCCCGATAGCATGCCTATTTGGGACAAGATCAAAACCGTTGCCACAAGACTCTATCGCGCTGACGATATTATTGCCGACCAGAAAATTCGCGATCAGATCCGCAATCTGCAAGATAGTGGCTACGGCCATTTCCCTGTGTGTATTGCCAAGACTCAATACAGTTTTTCAACTGACCCAAATCTTAAAGGGGCCCCCACCGATCATGTTGTCGCCATCCGTGAGGTCAGGTTATCTGCCGGTGCAGGTTTTATTGTCGTGGTTTGCGGCGACATAATGACCATGCCTGGGCTACCTAGGGTGCCTGCCGCCAACCATATTGACATGGATGATAAGGGAGATGTTGTAGGGTTGTTCTAACTCAAGACTCCGACTTCATGGTTTCAACTATCAGTCAAAATCTGTAAGCTTCGCGCTTACAGATTTTGTGAGTTCACTGTGTCAGAACCGTTTAGTCACCCGCCACCTAGCAGCGATGTCAATAGCAGTCAATCGGATCAAACCGATGCTGCCAACGACCGGTGCATCTCTGCCTTTAAATGCCCAAGCTGTAACCACAGCCTGAACCGCATCACGCAAGACGCCGGTAAAGCATTTCGCTGTAGTAATAACCACAGTTTCGATATGGCGAAAGAAGGCTACCTAAATCTCCTCCTCGCACAACACAGACGCAGCCGCAATCCCGGCGATAGTGACGAGATGATTCGTAGTCGCCAACGCTTTTTAAATGCAGGCTATTACCAGCCACTGGCAGATATCATTGTCAAAGCTGTTCAGCAAGCTGGAACTGACCAGCGAATCCTGGATATGGGCTGTGGTGAGGGTTACTACATGCAGCAACTGCGTCAGGCATCTGGCGAACTGCAACTCTGTGGGATTGATATTTCAAAAACAGCCGTGCGTCTGGCGGCAAAGCGAAAAATGAATGCCCAGCTGGCTGTCGACAGTGCATTTAATCTGCCGCTTCACGACAGCAGCATCAACACAGCCATCTCAGTTTTTTCACCGATCAGTGCCACTGAAACTGCGCGAGTTTTAACCCCGGCTGGACGATTTATTATGATCGGTCCCGGTGAGCAACACCTCTCTGGACTAACCGCCTATATCTATACAAACAGAGTACCCCACCGAGGAAATAATCTCGCTACCGAGCTTGAACAGTTTAGCTTAATAGATGAGACCGAAATAAAGGATACAATTAATATTGAGAACGGTGCTATTCTCGATCTACTGAAAATGACACCCTATTATTGGCATGCTAGAGAAGAGCAACAGCAGCAGCTGGCAAATTTAAAAACGTTGCGAACAGACATTCAGTTCAGAATTAAAACCTATCAGCTCAAATAGTATTCTCAGATTCCGCTAGGTTATTGACCGGGAGCATGACTCTAAACGTGGTGCCCTGCCCCTTTCTAGACATCACCGTTGTGCGGCCATCGTGAGCCTCAACGACCACCCTTACCAGATGCAGCCCAAGCCCTGATCCTTTTCCCAATGATTTAGTGGTAAAGAAAGGATCAAATATTCTCGCTAAATCCTGCTGCGATACTCCAGGCCCTGTATCCGCAACATCAACCCAGATCATTGAGCTGTGCATTCCAGTTCTCAGAGTAATAATACCTTTGGAGTCCACAGCCTGAGCCGCATTAATCAGCAAATTAAGAAACACCTGAACCAACCCGTTGCGATCACATACCACTCTGGGTAACTGTCCATATTGTTTGATCACCTCAATCTTGTAGCCCAGCTCACTGGCGACCAAAAATAACGCCTTATCCAATATCTGATTAATGTCCTCTTCTAATAATTCAGCATTTTCAAGCGTTGAAAAATCTTTCAGCTCGACCAGCAATCGTTCTATACGATGAATGCCGTCAACAGAATCGACCACGACTTTGCGCCCATCCTCGAGTACAAAATCGAGATTAGTTTTCTTTTTTATTTTTTCTAATTGACGACGCTTGGCATTCAACATTACTGACTTGCCTTTATTGATATAGTCATTTTGCGATCTGATGACCAGCGTCAGATCATCAATATAACCCAGTAATGAGGAGAGATTAGTCGACAGAAAATTGACCGGCTCTGCAATTTCTTCGGATAGCCCGGACACTAGCCTTCCGATAGTTGCCATACGGTCAGAGTTAACTAGACGCAGTCGAATCTGCTCAATTTCCAGTGTATTTTTACGCAGCTTTTCATTCTGCTCTGTGACTAGTTCGATGCGCCGATTAAGCGTTTGGGTGACCTCTTGTAATTCAAGGCGTGTCTCCTCGAGCTGCCGCTCGGCAACTATTCTGGCAGCCCGTTCCCGCTCTATGCCTCTCAATGGCATCTAACCTCCTTTTGACTACTTCCCCTGCAGGGGAAACAAAAAAATCCTGTTAGTTAACGCATCCTTTAATGGCAGAAACTGAGCATGCCAGATTGTGACCACCTATAAAATATAGACGATCAATCGTTAATTGACTGATTAAATGGTTGATTTTTTAAGGGTACTAAAAATCAAAGAGCTGTTTTACCTCGACATCAAGCACTGCTGCAATCTTCTCAAGATTACTAAATCTAGGTCCAAATATGCCACGCTCAATATTGCTAATAGACTCAATAGTAAGGTCGGTTTTTGCCGCCAGCACTTCCTGTGTAATACCCTTCTGTATTCTAAGCGATCTTAGCCGAGCGCCAAATTGCCGCTTTAAATTAGCCATACAACATCCCTCAAAGAGAAAAATGGCATCCGATGTAATTGTGGTTTTTAATCTAGCGAAGTTGAAGTTATTAGTTAACCAAGTTCAGCTTCGTTTTTAATTAGACTGAGAAGCAGTGCCATGTTTCCCTTTGCGCCAACTGATAACTATTGGCTAGCAGGGCCATAGGCGTAGACACCCCCTTTATCCAGCGCTTTCTTATAGGCTGGCCGAGCGTGGCAGCGATCACGAAATGCCGCCAAGTTCGGCAAGGATTCCAATGAATAGAGCAAAGGGGCAACTTCGGCAATAAAGGAAAGTTGAATATCAGCGCCGGAAATTTTATTACCCACAAACCAGTCTACGCCCTCTAGAGCCTGGTCCAAAAAACCCAGATGCCTTTGCATTTCATCGCTAATCCGCGGCTGCAATTCAGCGCCGCCATCAGCCAATCTTGACGTATAGAGTTTAAGCATCAATGGCAGAGCTGCACTGCCCTCTGCGTAATGTAGCCACTGCAAATATTCTTCATGATGGGCTGTATCTGGCGCTGGTATAAAATTACGCTGGCTATCATGGTGCCGCAAAATATAGTCGATAATGGCACCTGACTCGATAATGGTGTGGCTGCCATCGACAATGACCGGCGACTTGCCCAAAACATGAACTGCCTGGAGTTCTGGTGGTGCCAGATTAGTCTGCGTATCGCGCTGATAACATTTTATCTGGTACGCCACATTGAGTTCCTCCAACAGCCAAAGAACACGTTGCGAGCGAGAATTATTTAAATGATGAACCGTTAGCATAGGAATAATATCCTGTTATTGTTATCTTAATCTGGCTATTGATAAATCCGAATTATCCCATCAAAATTAATCTTCCGGCATCAAATAGTTTTTTATGATAGTAAAAATTTGCGGTTGGGAAATCATTGAGGGCATTAGCCCAAGACCTACTTTGTTAGCCATTAATGGTACAGTCACACCGGTGTGCTTTTCGCTGACAAAATCAGAGGTTGCATAGTTAACCGCCATAATAGGACCCTGCGGCGTTATTATGCGGGCTATGCGGCCAGGGCCATAACTAGGGTACGAGCTTGCAGAAAATAAGGCGCTATCTGGGACTATCTGCGCAGCATGACCATGATCGGCTGTCACCAAAATCAAAGTGTCTGGATTAGACTGGGCATAATTCATAGCACTATCTAGAGCATCATTTAACTGCTGTAACTCACCAATAGTGCCACAGGTTTTACGGCGATGGGCCTGCTTATCAATGGACGCAGACTCGATCATAAGAAAGAAATCGCCATCATCAGAATCCAGGATCGACAGTGCCTTGTCCGTCATCTGCACCAGTGTGGGCAGATCAGTAAACTGTGGATTTTCTTCGCAGCGCATAGGCTCTGGGTAAGTTACTTCACCCAATGTCCAGTGAATCATGCTCGGCCATGAAAGCTCCGCTTGCTCAGCTGAACGATCATTTTCTCCGCGCCAGATTACCGGCATGGTACTGGGTGAAAAGAGGCCCAGCAGCTTTCCCTGTTCAATAGCATCAAGCTGTTTAGGATTGAATGCCAACTGATAGCCGGCCTGCTGAGCCAGAGAAATAACGTCATCACCACCACCCTCAGAGGGCAGGGTGAAATGCTTTAGGCCACCGCCCAGCATCAGGTCGACACCGGAATTTACCAGCTGCTCTGAAATTGAACCCTTGCCGCCATTACTTTTTAGATCGTCCGAGCAGTCGACAAAGACCCCGGCATAAACTTCTGCATTAACCATCATCGCGGGGTTTTCACAGCCGCGCTTATTGGTGTGAGCATAGAATGCGGCTGGTGTAGCATCAGTGATACTCGCCGTGGTGACAAGCCCTGTCCTGATGCCCCGCTGCTGTGCTAATTCAATAATATTGGTCACATCCCTATCAGTGCCCGCTGTGGTGCCAATACGCCCCTGGCTGGTCACGACCCCTGAAGCCATTGATGTTGCACTGTTGGCCGAATCGGCCACATAAACAGATTGTGCAGGATCCTGATCCGAGACGGTAAGTACCTGAACATTACTTCTGACAGGAAGGTTATCTAGGCTAAGCTTACCTGTTGTACCGACCAGATAATTGCGTGCGATACTGATCTGCTGATCATCCATACCGTCGCCAATAATCAAAATAACATTACCAGCAAAGACTGGCATCGATGCGGATATTAATACTGACAACATAACTATGATGTTAAGCGTTAGGTTTTTCATAGGCCTTATAGTTTTCCTGATAAGCGTTATTTTGCGCTGATTGTGGCATAGTTATTGTTGTAAAAATATTACTCATCGGCCTGTATTTCACACAATGCATGGTTTTTTACCTCTGTGCTGCTATGCTAATGTAGAAGTATTTCTAACCACTGGTAACCGACCATCCCGCCTATGACCGCCGCACAGTCCGATTTTTTGCAGCGCAACCAGCTGCCAGAGAGCTATCTTGAGCACGCAAAAACCAATTTTCAATCTGTCTTGGACCATTTTGACTGGCGGCAGTCAAAAGCTCGGATTATCTCGATCAACGGCTCCCAGGGCTCGGGTAAATCAACCCTGGCCGACTATCTATGTACGGTAATTGCAGAGCAACACAGCATACAGACCCTGGCTCTGTCGCTGGACGACTTTTATCGTACTAAAGCCGAACGCCTCAAGCTGGCTGAGGACATACATCCGCTGTTGGCAACGCGAGGTGTGCCGGGAACCCATGATGTCGGCCTTGCTATCGCCACCATCAATAGTTTGGTCGTCGCGGAGTCACCGACATTAATAACCAGGTTCGACAAGAGTACCGACGACAGAGTACCAGCCCATGACTGTGAAACTATTCGCGGACCCGTCGGCTTAATTATTATGGAAGGCTGGTGTATGGGCGCGACAGCACAGCCACCATCGGCGTTGATCAACCCCGTGAATGCGCTTGAAGCTGGCGAAGATGCTGAGGCTATTTGGCGCAGCTATGTTAATGCCGCATTGGCCGGTGACTATCAGAGGCTTTTTAGCATGGCCGATACCCTGTGTATGCTGCGCGCACCGTCGTTCGATACTATCTTTCAATGGCGTCTTGAACAGGAAAAAAAGATGGCCAGACCATTAATGAATGAAATTGAAATACTTCGCTTTATCCAGCATTACCAACGTATTACCGAACACTGTTTGCAGGACATGCCCAGCCGCGCCGACTATCTATTTGAATTAGACAGTAATCGCCAAATTATTAAACGGGTATAGCGCGATGAATAACATAAACATACCTAAACACCGGGCAAAAAAAACGGCGCTCGGTTACCCGGGCACCGGCCTTTAAAATACACCTTTATTCAGAGAATGCGTGGCGCAACACAATGGTTTCAACACGGTCAGGGCCAGTCGAAACTATATCTACCGGCGCACCGGTCAACGCTTCAATGCGCAAAATGTAATCTCGTGCCTCTTGCGGCAAGTCCGACAAATTCTGTGCCCCCACTGTGACCTGGGTCCAACCAGGCATCGACTCGTACACTGGAACGATATTTTCAAAATCATCTGCATGCATGGGAATACCTGCATCGGTGCCATCCTGATGCTGGTAGCCAATACAGATTTTTACTTCATCCAAACCATCCAGCACATCTAGCTTGGTTAGACAGATCCCAGAAATGCTATTGATGCGTACGGCCTGTCGCAGCGCGACGGCATCAAACCAGCCACAGCGTCGCGACCGGCCAGTGGTAGTACCAAACTCATGGCCTTTTTCACCCAGATACTGACCAATCTCGCAACTGAGCTCAGTCGGAAAGGGACCGGAGCCAACACGGGTGGTGTAGGCTTTAGTAATGCCCAGTACATAATCGAGATACAGTGGCCCGAAACCGGTGCCTGTGGCGGTACCGCCAGCAGTGGTATTAGACGAGGTTACATAGGGGTAGGTGCCATGATCAATATCAAGCAGTGAGCCCTGCGCGCCCTCGAACAGAATATGCTCGCCAGCCTCACGGGCGTCATGAAGAATTTTAGTCACATCCGCTTTCATGGGCAGTAACACAGCCGCCCATTCTTTGGCTTCTGCCAATGTTTTATCAAAATCGACAGGGTCGGTCTTGTAGTATTGAGTCAGCGCGAAGTTATGGTATTCAAGCACCTCTTTTAATTTCTCGGCAAAGCGCTCCATATTGGCCATATCACCTAGACGCAGTGCACGCCGAGCCACCTTGTCTTCATAGGCCGGGCCAATGCCTCTACCTGTGGTACCAATTTTGGCATTACCTCTGGCCGTTTCACGAGCCTGATCCAAAGCAATGTGATAGCTGAGAATCAGCGGGCATGAGCCTGAGACCTTAAGTCGGTCACGAACCTGCACGCCGCGCTCTTCAAGCATATGAATTTCTTTGAGCAGTGCATCTGGCGCCACGACCACACCATTGCCAATCACACAGGTCACATGCTCGCGCAAGATACCTGATGGGATAAGGTGCAACGCAGTCTTTTGGCCGTCAATTACCAAGGTGTGGCCAGCATTATGACCACCCTGAAAGCGCGCTACCAACGATGCCTTGTCGGTTAATAAATCGACGATCTTTCCCTTGCCTTCGTCCCCCCACTGAGAACCAAGAATAACGACATTTTTACCCATAAGATTTCTTACTCGAAAATAATTACACCACCTGACGGTTAAATCAGGACAACTTTTGAATCACATACTGACCGTCTTTTTGCACCAGCTGACGATCACATTTTATTTCTTCATAATTGACTTTCTGGCCAGCAAAACCCTGCACAACACGGTTACCCTGGCTACGTAACAACGCCACCTGCTGATAGCAGTTCGCATCCGCGGTGTAGGGCACATAGATGCCCGACACTGAGCCAAAGTGGCTGTTTCCTTGAGACACTAACGATTTCAGATCGAATGCAAACCCTGTTGCAGGGCGCGAACGACCAAAGGCTTCGCCAACATGATCGTAACGACCGCCATTGCCTAATGCTTTGCCATAACCCTGCACGTAACCGGAAAATACAATGCCGGTGTGATAGTGGTATCCAGGTAATTCACCCAGATCCAGGTATATTGTCACCTGGTCGGACGGAATAGCCGCAACCACCTGCTCAAGCTGGGAAATAGCAGCCAATACAGGCTCAGGCGCGCCGGCTAGAGCCTGTCTGGCAGATGCTAGCACCTGCGCATTACCTGCGAGGGTCGGCAGCACATTGAGCCAACCGGCCAGTTTACTGTCACTGACATTGCCAGCAATCCATGCGCTTAATTCATCAACCGCTTTGCGCTGTAGCAACTCGAATAATTGATTTTCCTGATCACTGTCGAGATTGGTCAAGGCCAATAGGCCACGGAAGATATCGACATGGCCGAGATCCAGATGCACATTACTAACGCCACTGGTCTTGAGGGTCTGTAAAAACAGCTCAATCACTTCGATATCGGCGCTCAAAGTTGCTTCGCCAAACAGCTCGACGCCAAGGGATATTGGGGTGCGTGACTCCAGAGGCCCACGTGGGCGCGTGTGCAAAACAGTGCCGGCATAACAGAGTCGATTGGGCCCTTCTCGACGCAGGCTATGAGCATCCATTCTAGCGGTCTGAGGGGTAATGTCTGCACGAATGCCCATCATGCGACCACTGATTTGATCCGTGACACGAAAGGTCATCAGGTCGAGATCGCTACCAGAGCCACTTAGCAGTGATTCAGTAAATTCTACCATTGGTGGGATGACTAGGTCGTAGCCCCAGGTGTGATAGAGATCAAGTAGCTGGCGACGCAGGTGCTCGACTACCTGTGCCTGTTCTGGAAGCACTTCATCGACGCCATCCGGCAGTAACCAGCGATCTACATTTTTCACAGGAATCCCATATTAAAAGTCTAACGCCAAAAAATCAGCAGCGCCAACCCACCGAGCATACTCAGCAGACCAATTATTCTCATTGAGCGATCATCCACATTGGCCAGGGTCTTAGCCATATTGCGCCATCTACTCGGTGCCAAAAACGGCATAATTCCTTCAAATACCAGCATTAGGCCGACTGCTCTAGCTATATCTTCAAGCATCAAAAATCACCTCAAAACCGGCATAAAAAAACCGAGTCGCCCCGGTTTTCGAATTCTAACAAAATCGCCATCAATGTGGCAGGAGTTTTTGAGCCAATTAACAGCATTAATTGGCTCAAAATCCTTTGGGCCGACGTTACTGACCGCGCTGTTGGTTCAAATACTTGAAGAAGTCACTATCTGGCTCCACCAACATAATATCGCCCTTATTAGAAAAGGCAGATTTATAGGCATTGAGACTACGCATAAAGGCGTAAAACTCAGGATCCTGCTGATAGGCTGCAGCATAGATAGCCGCTGCTTTTGCATCACCTTCACCACGCAGTTCCTCAGAATCACGATAGGCATTGGCCACTTCAATAGTCCGCTCACGGTCGGCAGAGGCGCGAATTTTCTCAGCTCTCTCCTTACCGGTTGAACGCAATTCACGGGCTTCTTTATCTCGCTCAGCAGTCATTCGACGGAATACCTGGCTACTGACTTCCTGAGGCAGGTCAATACGCTTAACCCTGACATCAACCACTTCGATCCCGAGACTATCCAGCACTGATGCATTAAGTTCGTCAGTGATATTTTTCATTAGCAAGTCACGCTCACCAGACACCACCTCATGAAGGGTACGGGTACCAAATTGGTTTCTGAGACCATTATTAACCCGGTTAGCCAAACGGTTGTGCGCGACAGACTCAACACCACCAGTTGCCTTGTAGTAGGTTTCTACGTTGGCGATGCGCCATTTGGCGTAGGAATCGACAATCAGACGTTTCTTTTCAACGGTAAAGAAACTTGCAGGCTGTGCATCTACCGTCAGAATCCGCGCATCAAAGATACGTACATTATCCACAAATGGAATTTTGACATGCAGACCTGGCTGAATATCGGCTTCGACCAGCTTACCAAACTGCAGTTTTACACCGCGCTCGAACTCGCTGACCACATAGAGCGTACTGTTAGCGCCAATTAATAACAGCAGCAGTATGATGACTGACTTCACTACGTTATTCATCGTCGTCTCTCCTGTTGAATTTGATTGCTGTTGCGCTGCAGCCTCTCAATCACTTCATTGGTGATGCGATCAACCATTTGTGAATCACCTGATGCGCCTCTAGAGGGGCTGATATTACCCTGCTGAACCAGCTTATCTAATGGCAGATAAAGCATATTATTGCCACCTTCAGTGTCCATCAATATCTTGGTACTGTTGCTCATTACCTGCTCAATAGCATCGATATAAAGCCGCTCGCGAGTAACTTCCGGAGCCTTTTTGTACTCAGCTAGCAGCGTTGTAAAGCGCTTGGCCTCACCCTGTGACTTGGACACAACCTGAGATAAGTAGCCTTCGGCTTCTTCACGCAGTCGCTGCGCTTCACCGCGCGCTTCTGGAATAACGCCGTTGGAGTAGGCCTGAGCTTCATTAACCAACCGCTCTAAGTCTTCTCGCGCCTTGATCACATCATCATAAGCTGCCTTGACCTCAGTCGGCGGGCGCGCCTCTTCGATATTAATCTTGACCACATTGATACCGCTGTTATACACATTAAGCAGATCCTGAAGCTTCTCTGCGGTACTCACTGCAACCTCTTCACGACCGGTAGAAATCACGCCGTCCAAGCCAGTACTGCCTACAACATGGCGAAGTGCACTGTCAGTAGCATGCTTGAGACTAGTCTCTGGATCTTTAATACTGAGCACAAAGTCTTTGGCATTGTCGATGTTGTACTGCACCGTCAATGAAATCTCGACAATATTTTCGTCCTGAGTCAACATTAGACCCCGCGCCGAATACTGGCGTTCTTCAGTCACACGCACGGTTTGCACTGAGTCAATCACCGGCGGATTCCAGTGCAGACCAGAACCTACTGTGTCGCTGTACTTACCGAGACGCAAAACAACTGCCTGCTCTTTCTCATCTACCTGATAGAAGCCCAGCAGGCCCCAAATAATAGCCAGTGCAATCAATGCCACAGGCAAAATGCCTTTACTGCTACCTGAACCACCCCCGGATCCACCGCCAAATGCGGCAAATTTTTCCTTGAGTTTATTCAGTGCTTCATCGATATCTGGTGGGCCATCGTTTCCTCGATTACCACCCCAAGGATCTTTGCCGCCACCCGGTTCATTCCAGGCCATAATGTTCTCCAGTTTTAATTGTTAATCTATTGTGGGTGTTTCTACAGTCTTGGCACACTTATTTACAATGTGACCAAATCCTGCAATTTCAACCCCGAATTCTTGAGCAGTCGCAAAAAGTCACTCTCTGCCAGTTTGATTTCCAAATTAATAGCACCTGTCTCCACTGACTGCTCGGATAATACCGCTTTTTGACTATAGAGAGCGGCACGCAATGCCCCCTGATTGGGCTCAAGCTGTATATGCTGATGCACAATCTTATTGGGTAGGCATTCAATAACAGCTTTAAGCAGCAGCGCCATGCCCTCTCCCGCCAGTGCTGAGACCCAGACCGCGACTGGCCGTCCCTCTTCATTGCGTTCTATATGTGGCTGCACATCATCGAGCAAATCAATCTTGTTGTAAATCATCAGTGATGGCAACTCGTGGGCCTTAATCTCTTTTAATACCTCATTGACCCGCTCTATATTAATGCTTCGATCCTCTGCCGAGGCATCAACAACATGTAACAGGAGGTTTGAAGATGCAGCCTCCTCCAGCGTCGCTCTAAATGCATCCACCAACCGATGCGGAAGATGACTAATGAAACCCACGGTGTCAGCAAATACCACTGGCCCTAACTCAGCGACATTAAGCCGACGCATGGTCGGGTCAAGTGTCGCAAACAGCTGGTCAGCTACATAGACTTCGGCACTGGTCAGCTTGTTAAATAAAGTTGATTTTCCAGCATTGGTGTAGCCTACCAATGATACTGTTGGTATCTCTGACTTGGTGCGTGATCGACGACTCTGATCACGCTGCTTTCTCACTTTCTCGAGTCGCTGCTTTATGGCTTTTATACGGTCTCTAACCATACGCCGATCAGATTCCAGCTGAGTCTCTCCGGGCCCGCGCATACCAATACCACCTTTCTCTCTATCAAGGTGAGTCCAGCCGCGCACCAACCGCGATGACAGATGCTGTAGCTGCGCTAGCTCTACCTGAAGTTTACCTTCATGGGTTCTAGCGCGCTGAGCAAAGATATCCAGAATCAAGCCTGTTCTATCAAGCACCCGGCATTTCAGCTCGGCCTCGATATTACGTTCCTGGCTGGGGGATAAATTGTGATTGAAGATAACAAGTTCGGCATCGGCACTTTTAACTGCTGCACCAATTTCATCAAGTTTGCCGGTGCCGACAAAAAATTTGGCACTTGGGGATGGGCGTGATCCGGTCAGAAACTCGACCGGATCACCACCCGCAGAAATCACTAGCTCCTCAAACTCCCTGGGATCTTCGGGTTCGGACTCACTATTCAATTTTATATGAACAAGAACCGCGCGCTCGCCAGAATCAGGTCGCTCAAAAAACAATGACACCGCTTAGTAGTTGTCATCGCCATAATTGCCAGCATCATCGTCAAATCCCTGATCCGATGATCCGCCCTCACCAGCATTACTGGCAGGCAAGCGCACAGCGCGTGATGGCACTACAGTCGATATTGCGTGCTTATAAACCATTTGGCTGACAGTATTTTTTAGCAGTACAACGAACTGATCGAAAGATTCAACCTGTCCCTGCAGCTTAATACCATTTACCAGAAATATAGACACTGGGATTCTTTCTTTTCTTAGGACATTCAGAAAAGGGTCTTGTAGATTATGCCCTTTTGACATGTTACTACTCCTTGTTATTGAAAATTCAACGGTCGCTACAATTATCGCAGCAAAAATGTCCGGTGGGATTGCGTCTCACCGTAGAGATAAGTCTACTCTTGACCTACATTATAGTATATGGGCGCTAACATCAGCTTTTTCAAGCACTGATCGAGAATATATTCCCCACTGAAATAGCGCTCGCCATCATCCACTGCAACTACCTCGGCATGCGGCCAGTTTCTAAGCCAGGTTATTTGCCGTTTGGCCAGTTGTCGGGTGGCGATAATGCCCTTTTCTACGGCCTCCTCGAGACTGCATTCACCAGCACAGTAGTCCCACAGCTGTCTATAGCCTACGCATCGGATAGCTGGCAGGTTTACATGCAAATCACCACGTCGGAAAAGGCGCTGAACCTCATCGGCAAAACCTTGATCCATCATGCTGTGAAATCGCTGTTCGATACGCTGATGCAGCAAGGCGCGATTTTTCGGCATCAGCGCAAACTGTTGAATTTGATACTCATTCTGCAACCCGCCCACCGCAGCTTCAGCTTGCAATGTCGACATGGGCGTGCCTGTTAGCTGGTAGACCTCGAGTGCGCGCTGGATTCTCTGGGAATGATTTGGATGCAGTCGGCTGGCCGTTAGTGGGTCGACCTGCTCCAGCTCTCGATAGAGGCTCGGCCAGCCATGCTCAGCCGCGCGGTCCTCGATTTGCTGGCGAATCTCCTGATTTGCCTCTGGCATGTCAGATAGGCCATCAAGTAGCAGCTTGAAATACATCATACTGCCACCCACCAACAGTGGAATGCGTCCGGCCGCGGTAATCGCTGCCATTTCACGACGCGCATCGGCGAGAAAATCTGCCGCGCTATAGATATCCGCAGGGTCGCGAATATCAATCAGTCGATGAGGCGCCGCAGCAAGCGTTTCGGCACTGGGTTTGGCACTGCCAATGTTCAGCTGGCGGTAGACCTGCGCCGAATCCACATTGATCAACTCAACCGGCAAATGCTCGCAAAGCGCAATAGCCAAGTCTGTCTTGCCGCTGGCAGTTGGGCCCATCACAAAGATAGCCGCTGGCAGTGCTGGGTTATTCACGTTGCTAACGGCCCCGCAAAAAGAGCTTGTCTAACTCATCAACGGTCATTTGCGACCAGGTGGGACGACCATGATTACACTGACCACTACGCTCAGTGGCCTCCATATCCCGCAGCAATGCATTCATTTCAGGCACAGTAAGCTTGCGATTGGCGCGCACTGAGCCATGGCAGGCCATGGTAGAAAGAATTTCATTAATATGGTGACGAATACGCTCCGAGGTACCATGCTCAATAAGGTCAGAGATGACATCCCGCAACAGCGCTTCGACTTCAGAGCCCCGTAAAATAGCCGGAATTTCCCGCACAATAATACTTTCATTCGCCGCACGCTCAACCACAAACCCAAGCTGAGTAAAGACCTCTGCGCTGCGCTCAGCCATATCTGCTTCACGCTGACTGACCGATAGGCTCTCTGGCACCAACAGCGGTTGCGAGACCAGCCCCTGATTATCAAAAGCAGATTTCATTCGCTCGTAGGTAATTCGCTCATGAGCCGCATGCATATCGACAATAATAAGACCCTGTGCGTTTTCAGCCAAAATATAAATACCCTTGAGCTGCGCTATAGCAAATCCCATTGGCGGAATATCACCCTCTTCACTCGGCATCTGTGTCGCATAGAGATCCTGATAAGCTGCCATTGGTGTATTCACACCAAAATTCTGTGGTCGCGACTGCAGGCCATAGCCCTCTGCAGAGGGGGCTCCAGACAGAGAACCTGGCGCAGCCGCTAGGGTTCCCGAAGAAAACTGGATTGTTGACTGACCCGCCTGTTGCTCAGCATCCTGGTTACTATCGACGGCCAAACCCGAGGACTGCAGATGATCCTGAGGCCTGTCCTGCGACAGGGCCCGATTCAATGTGCTGTAGACAAAGCCATGAATAGACCGACTATCGCGAAAACGAACCTCATGTTTAGTGGGATGCACATTCACATCAACATCGGCAGGCTCAATTTCAAGAAATAAAACAAAGGCGGGATGACGCCCATGATACAAAACATCTTGATAGGCCTGGCGCACCGCATGGGAAACCACCTTGTCACGAATGGCGCGACCATTGACGAAAAAGTGCTGCAAGTCGGCCTGACTGCGGGAAAAGGTGGGCAACCCCATCCAACCCCAGAGGCGAATACCGGTGCGATCATTATCCACATATAGCGCTTCTTTCATAAACGCCGGCCCGCAAATATCCGCCACGCGTTTTTCCTGCTCGGCCTGACTATTAGCGGGTCGCAAACTTAGCTGGGCACGCTGGTTGTGACGCAGACTAAAGGCAATATCCATGCGGCTAAGTGCCAACTTTTTAATACTGTCATCAATGCGATTATATTCAGTGCCTTCGGTGCGCAAAAATTTGCGCCGCGCTGGCGTATTAAAAAACAGATCGCGAACCTCGACACTGGTACCCTTCGGGTGTGCGGCAGGCTGCAGCTCCACTTCCATGTCGCGCCCTTCAGACACAGCCTTCCAGCCGCTGCTATCACCGGAATTAGAGGTTAGCGCCAAGCGCGATACAGAAGCGATGCTGGCCAGTGCTTCTCCTCGAAACCCAAGAGTTGCAACTGCCTCAAGATCTTCGAGATTATCAATTTTGCTGGTCGCATGCCGACTGAGTGCCAACGCAAGCTCGTGCTCTGGAATACCATGACCATCATCGCGAATTTTAATCAGCTTGACGCCACCCTGTTCTACATCAATATCAATGCGTTTGGCACCAGCATCAAGACTATTTTCTACCAGCTCTTTAAGCACAGAGGCAGGACGTTCAACCACCTCACCAGCAGCAATCTGATTGGCTAATTGCGGGCTGAGTATCTTAATACCAGACATGCTTTACGACCTTTAACTAGAGGGAATTAAAATTTTCTGCCCAACGCGAATGGCGCTCGATTTCATTTTATTGTAGCGCACGATTTTTCTAACTGAGGTGTTATAGCGAGCTGCAATTTCTGACAATGTATCACCGCGAGCAATAACGTAGCTCTGCTCTATACTACCGTCATTTTGTGCCAGAAGAGTACCCACTGGCGGACTGTCTAAATAATATTGCACTAGCCCCTGATAAATAGCATTGGCCATTTTTCTCTGGTAACCGCGGGTGCTCAGATCGCGCGCTTCTTTGGGGTTGGATATAAAGCCAGTTTCAATCAACAGGGACGGCACATCGGGCGACTTAAGGACCATAAAGCCAGCCTGCTCAACTTTCTTTTTATGCAGTCTGGCGACACCGCCCATATTTTTAAGCACATATTTACCCGCTTCTAGGCTGCTGCTTACAGTCGCGGTCTGAGATAGATCTAACAGCACACCTTTGAGCACGTCATCAGAGTAATCATTGAGGCTCAATGAGCTGGCACCACCAATTAAATCTGCACGGTTTTCCTTGGCCGCCAATATAGTTGCCGCCTCACTGGTTGCGCCTTTAGTGGACAGTGCATAGACCGAAGCACCATAGGCTTTGGGATTGGTAAAGGCATCTGCATGAATGGAAATAAAGAAATCAGCGCGCTTGTCACGAGCAATTTTGGTACGTTTTGGCAGCGCAATATAATAGTCACCAGTGCGCACTAACTCACCTTGAAAGTAGGGGTTGCTATCAAAAAGCGCTTCCAGCTTTTGCGCAATTTGCAAGGCTACCACTTTTTCACGCACTCGCCTTGGTCCCAGTGCACCCGGGTCTTCACCGCCGTGACCTGCATCAATAGCAATAATGATTTTACGGTTTTTCTGCTCGATAACCTGCTCTACCGAGCGACTAACCGAACGTTTTTTGTCGTATAAATCAATCACCAGTCGGTTGCCATACTGCTCGTTGGCTTTGAGGCTAAAGCTTTGCGGGCTAATCTTGGTATTGAGATCAAGGACCACTCGCAGTCCATTTTTATTGCGCACTGCATGGCGAATATTAGCAATAGAGGTGGTGCTGAGATCAATGTCATCCAGGGCAGTTTTTAACGATACATCGGCCATATCGATCACCAAACGATCGGGATTTTTCAACGTGATTAACTGATGCTCGACAGCGCTACTCAGATCAAATACAAGTCTGGTTTTGTCCGGCGCACGCCAAAGACGAACGGACTCGACATCTGCCGCAACAGACGGGGTCGAATACATGAATGTCGACGTCACCAGCAGCGTCGCCAAGATTCCGCAAAAGCTAGAGTAAAAGGCCGAACAATAAACATGCCGTACTTTTGTGCCTATCTGTAACGTCGAATCAAAGCTCAATTTATACTCCAGACCCTGCTAGTTGATGAACCAATTGCTGACCAATCTGCGATTGCGCTTGCAGAGTAACACAGCGCCCTGCTCCAGGATCCCCTATGCTAACGCCAACATCAGTGGCAGGTAAAAAGCCTTCACCCCGCTCTGGCCATTCTATCAAGCAAAGAAACGCATCTAGCAAATAATCAGTAAAACCCATGTATTCAAGTTCTTCCCCATCGACCATACGGTACAGATCAAAATGATACACCGCCCCCAAGTCAAGCTGATAGGGCTCAACCAAGGTGTAGGTTGGGCTTTTAACATTACCAATATAACCAAGCCCCTGCAAAATCCCGCGACTAAGCGTGGTTTTACCTGCGCCTAAATCACCCTGCATAGTCATAATTATCGGATTGTCAGTCGCTGTGAGCGCCGCTAGCGACGCAGCTATGCGAGTGCCAAACTCAACCATCGCGGCTTCGCTGACAAGCTCAAAGCTCGCTGTCGCGAGAACCTTTGTCGCGGCTGCGGTCACACCGACTCCTGATCTGTATTATTCAGCAGGTTACGAATATAAGGTAGCAGGTCAGAGGCAACCAATCCTCTCGCACCCTTTTGCGCGGCCGCCAAGTCTGCCGCAGAAGAATGCAGGCAACAACCCAACTCAGTCGCTGCCTGGGGACTCAGACCCTGAGCCATTAGCCCCCCAATAATGCCACTTAAGATATCACCCATACCTGCAGTTGCCATAGCGGGGTTGCCATAGGGACAAACTTTAATCGGTCCACCCTGCTCACTAGAAATCAATGTGCCTGGTCCTTTAAGCAGTACCACCGCATTATATTTTTGCTGCAACTGCATCACTGCTCTAAAACGATCGGCCTGAATCTCGGCAATTGAAACCCCTAAGAGTCGAGCGGCCTCGCCAACATGAGGCGTAAGCACCCATTGCGAACCCTCTGGTTTGGGTACCACACGACCTTCGGCAAGAATAGTTAAACCATCAGCGTCTATTACCATAGGAAGGTTCGCAGCTACCGCCTTTTGCATTAACTGCTCTGACCATGAGGAACGGCCCAGACCAGGACCAGTGACTAAAACACTGGGACGACTTAACAATGGCTCTAATTGCTGCCCCGAGGTAACACCACAAGCCATTACTTCCGGCTGACGCGCCAACATCGCGGCAACATGCTCTGGTCTTGTAGCGGCGCTAACCATGCCAGCGCCCACTTTTAAGCAGGCCTCAGCAGCCATTATCGCCGCACCACCAAATCCATGATCACCGCCAACCACCATGCCGTGACCGCGCTGCGTTTTATAGGCATCTGGGTCAGGTTCTGGCAGCTGCTCCAAAAGACCATAGAGATCCATCAGCTCGGCACTGGCATCGACCTGCTGAAAAATGTCTTCCTCGACATCCAGTGAGTCATAAATCACCTCACCACATAAGGCTGGACCACGACCACTGAAAAGCCCCTGCTTAGCGCCGATAAACGTTAGGGTCATATCGGCCTGCACCGCAATACTGTCCACGGCACCTGTATCGCTATTGAGCCCCGACGGTATATCCACCGCGACGACAGGCAATCCAGATCCATTAATTAGTGCAATCACATCGGCATAGGGCTGACGCAGCTCACCGCTTAACCCGGTACCCAGCAAACTATCAACAACCACACCTTGAATCAGCTCGACATTGCTATCCGCTGTGTAGAAACTGACATTGGCCTGCTCGGCAAACTGTTTTGCCAGTGCCGCATCTGCGCTGAGACTGCCACCCATTTCAAAGCACCGCACAGCAATATTTTTTTCCGCTGCCAGAGCCGCCACAATGTAGCCATCGCCGCCATTGTTGCCAGAACCACAAAACACACTGAGTAAACTGGGCGTGCCCAGGGCATCGAGCAGCTCAGACAGTATCGCGCGGCCCGCACGTTTCATTAAAACAATACCCGGAATACCCTGCTGTTCGATCGCCAAACGATCGAGTTCACGAACAGATTTGGCCGTAAATAAAGCATCTTGAATAAGAGTGTGCGACATGAAGCGAATATCCCCGTAAAATTGGCGGATTATAATCCAGATCAGCCGCCAACACATGTATAAGAAGTCATCTGAACAGGAACAGCTCGCCAACCTTGCCGAAAAAATAAAAGTCTGGGGTTCTGAACTGGGTTTTCAGCAGGTGGCTATTGCCGAGCCAGATTTAAGCCAGGCATCGCAGCGCCTGAATAAATGGCTAGCGGATGGGTTTCAAGGCTCCATGCAGTGGATGGGCGAACATGGTGAAAAACGCTATATCGTCGATAAACTTGTCGACCATACGGTGCGAGTGATTTCTGTACGCATGGATTATCTAGCCGACAGCAATATGGTCGCTGTACTTAAGAATGACAATAAAGCCTATATCTCTCGATATGCACTGGGTCGCGATTATCATAAGTTAATTCGCAAACGCCTAGCCGCGCTGGTCAGTAAGATTGAAGCAGAGCTGCCCGAACTACAGCTGTCCCAGCGGCCATTTGTAGACAGTGCGCCAGTGATGGAGAAACCTCTGGCGGAACAGGCTGGGCTGGGCTGGATTGGTAAAAACACATTGCTGCTAAATGACAAGGCTGGGTCCTGGTTTTTTCTCGGCGAGATCTACACCTCCTTGAGGTTACCCACGGACCAGAGCGAACAAGACAACCGCTGTGGCAACTGTCGTGCCTGCTTAAAGGTTTGCCCCACTGATGCATTCCCCGAGCCCTATGTGCTGGATGCGAGAAAATGTATCTCCTATCTGACCATTGAAAGTAAAGAAGCTATACCCGAAGAGCTGCGCCCACTAATGGGAAATCGTGTGTTTGGTTGCGACGATTGTCAGATTATTTGTCCGTGGAATCGCTTTGCCTCAGAGACAAAAGAGGATGATTTTAAACCTAGGCATAACCTTGATGATCCCGATCTGGTCAGCCTGTTCAATTGGCACCCTCAGGAGTTTTTAGATAAAACGGCAGGCTCCCCCATACGTCGTATTGGCTATGACCGCTGGCTGCGCAACCTCGCAGTGGGGCTGGGAAATGCCAGTGCTTCGGAAGATATTCTGCATCAACTTGAGGCTAAAGCAGAGCACCCTTCCGCGCTGGTTAGAGAACATGTTCGATGGGCTATCGAACAACAGAAGTGCAAATTAGACGCGCTTAAATAAAACCCGCTCAAGGCCGAATGAAAACTTCGCGGTAATAAGCCAGCTCAGCAATCGAATCATAGACATCGTCCATCGCGAGATGACTGCCCTTTTTCGTAAAACCATTTAATAACTCAGGTTTCCAACGTCTAACCAGCTCTTTAACCGTACTCACGTCCAGGTTGCGGTAGTGGAAAAACGCCGCTAATTCCGGCATATAGCGAACTAGGAAACGACGATCTTGGCCAATGGTATTGCCACACATAGGCGACTGCCCTGCCGGGACCCACTTGCCTAGAAAATCAATGGTCTGCGCCATCGCCTGATCTTCGCTAATCTGACTGTTGCGTACACGGTCGGTAAGACCTGAACCACCATGCTGTGTGGTATTCCATTCGTCCATACCGTCGAGCAACTTGTCATCCTGGTGAATGACCAGGGACGGCCCCTCGGCCAGAACATTTAAATCGGCATCTGTCACTACTGTTGCTATTTCAATAATGCGTTCCACCAGTGGGTCTAATCCGGTCATTTCAAGATCAATCCAGATCAGATTAAGTGCATTGATATTTGCCATAGATGTGCCTGCTTAGGAAGGTTGCCTACAAAATGTTACTGAGGGCGTTTATGCTATATCCTTGCAGGCAATAAGACCAGTGATGGTCGTTGTTTACAATGAGTAAAAGAAGTACATGAGCAAACGCAGACTTAGTGATCGCCAGAAAGATCGTATCCAGTCGATACAGGAACGACGACGAGAACGCGCCACAACTAAAAAGTCGGTTAGTGACGAGGACTTACAAAATCTCGACGCGCTGGGGCCTGAGATTACCGGCACCGTTATTACTAACTTTGGTGCTCAGGTAGATATTGAGGGCACAGAGCCTCCCTATAAAGGCAGCATAGTTCGGTGCCATATGCGCGCTAACCTGGAAAGTTTGGTAACTGGCGACAGGGTGATCTGGCGTCATGCGCAACCCCATGGCGTGGTAGTGGCTCGACTAGAGCGCAGATCCGAGCTTATTCGCCCAGATATCTACGGAAAATTGCGCCCCGTAGCTGCTAATATTGATCGCATTGCGATCGTCTTTGCCCCTAAGCCCACACCATTTAGTAATCTCCTTGATCGCTATCTCGTGGCCGCTGAATTTCAAGGCATTAAACCGGTACTGATACTGAATAAGACCGACATGCTCAGTGACGAAGACTATACCGATGTGCACCAGCTCATCGCAGACTATCGATTTATCGGTTATGAGGTACTCCTGGTATCGGCAAAAACCCAAGAAGGCGTGACCGAACTGCAACGCTATCTGGCCAATCAAACCTCAATATTTGTCGGCCAATCCGGTGTTGGCAAATCATCCTTACTCAATCATTTGCAGCCCGAAGCTAATATGCAGATCGGCCCGCTGTCTATTGGCAAAGAGAAAGGCACTCATACCACCACGGCATCGCGACTCTTCCACCTCGAGGGCGGCGGCGTATTAATTGATTCGCCAGGCATTAGAGAATTTTCCCTGACTCACCTAAGTGCCGACAAGGTAATTGATGGCTTTATTGATTTTCACCCCTACCTTGGCCGCTGCAAGTTCCGTGACTGTAAACACGACAAAGAGATTGGCTGCGCACTGTTAGCCGCTGTTGAGGCAGGTAAGATTCTTGCAGTCAGGCTGCACAACTATCGGCAGATCATCCTTTCTCAAGAATCAGATCGCACCTAGCTTAAAAGTGGTAAAATCTCGGCCTCAACAAGGAACAAAAATGACAACCATACCCCGCCTGTTAGAACCCCAGGATCTGCAATCGCTGATTGCAGACACAACGACTAAGCAGCTCGTTATTGTCGATCTGTGTAACCAGGCGCTTTACAACCAAAAGCATGTGCCTGGCGCAGTACACTTGCCTGGCAATGCCTTAGTAGCAGGAACTCCGCCGGTGCCAGGAGTGCATCCAGGGGTCGAGCAACTTAATAAGGTCGCTAACTATCTCGGTATTGACGGCAGTAAACATGTGATTCTCTATGATGATGAGGGCGGCGGCTGGGCTGGTCGACTGGCCTGGTCTCTCGACTTGTTGGGCCTCAGCAACTGGTCCTATTTAAACGGTGGCATAGTGTCCTGGATTAAAGAAGGTTTTGCTACCGAGACCGAAGCGAACCAACCACAGAGCATCGACACCAATACAGCCAGCGGATTTATCAATACAGACGCAATTATTAGCAAGCACCAGATAATAGCTTCGCTAGGTAATGATGACTTTGCTGTTTGGGATGCCAGAAGTCCTGGCGAATACAGCGGGACTATGGTCAGAGCAGCGCGTGGTGGCCATATACCCGGCGCCATTAATCTCGAGTGGACTGCACTTATGAACCAAGAGCAGAACCTTAGGATCCGCGATAATGCTCAACAGATACTCGACTCCTCGGGCCTTGGCAAAGATAAAACTATTGCCACTCACTGCCAGAGTCATCATCGCTCAAGTTTCACCTACATGCTTGCGCGTATTCTTGGCTATAAAAACATTTCTGGCTATGATGGTTCCTGGGCCGAATGGGGCAACAGCGAAGATACGCCGATTGAACTCGGTCACTAATAACGTTTAATTAAGAAAAGAGACTCTCAACTATGGCCCATCGCGCCGACCTATTTGTAGCCCTGCAACGCCTACTCCCTAAGCATGCTTTGTCTCGTTTAATTGCCAGGGCCGCTGAATCAAAAAGACCCTGGTTAAAAAACATTCTGATTCGTCGAGCAATAAGTGTGTTTACTATCAATATGGATGAAGCATTGAGTGATGACCTCAATGACTACAACAATTTTAATGCCTTTTTTACCCGCGCCCTAAAAGAGGGTGTCAGACCAGTTAGTAATGAACCTGATAGCATCGCTTGTCCCGCTGACGGCGCAATTAGCCAGGCTGGTCCCATCAGTAAAAATAAAATTTTGCAGGCCAAAGGAATAGACTATTCGACAGGACGTTTACTCGGCAACACTGCGGAAGCAAAACTCTATGAAGATGGCAGCTTTGCCACTATCTATCTGTCACCGCGCGACTACCATCGTGTGCATATTCCGTTAGCTGGCAAGCTCATAAGTACGCGCTATATTCCAGGGGAACTATTTTCGGTAAATGACCAAACCGCTCAGGCACTACCTGGTCTATTTGCCCGCAACGAGAGACTGGTGTGTGAATTCGAATCTGATGAGGTCGGAACCTTTGCGGTAATTTTTGTCGGTGCCATGCTCGTCGCTGGCATTGAAACTGTCTGGGGTGGCTTTGAAGCGCCTGGGCCCGGCACAGTGCGTGAAACTGATTTCTCAGACCAATCACTAAACTATATGAAAGGCGATGAAATCGGACGTTTTAAGTTTGGTTCTACAGTGATTATGTTATTTCAACATCAGAAAACTGGCTGGGCAGACAACATAGAAGCTCATGCAACTGTGTGCATGGGAGAAAAAATCGGTACTATTTACTGAACAAAGGTTAACTTACAAAGCGCTCTTTAAGCGCCGAAAAGAAGCCTTTGTTGCGTGGCGATGGCGCGGTGGTTATATCCATCACTGCGTCGGCATTGGCCGCGCTAAAGGGTCTGGCAATCAAATTCTCGAGCAAGCTATATTCGATACCAAAGCTATCTGGCTCAATATCTCTGACAATCGCTAACTTTTTCACATCGAGGGAGCGGCGCTTGCCGAAGTTTTTTAAGCGTGTGCGCGCCTGCTGTTCATTTTTTAAATCGACAAAAATACATTGCGCATCTGGCTGAGTAATTTGATCAAAAACCGCAATACGCGGCGCTAACCGTGACTTGGCGTTTTGCTCAACCACCATGCCACAGTCACCTGTGGTTAATTCCACAATAGTACCAGCTGGGTATAGCCCGACGGATTGAATAAATTCCAGCACCAAGTTCTCAGGAAATGCTGAACCACGCAATTCATAGAGTCTGCCTGTTGCCTTTGAAGGTGATAATGTCTCACCAACCTCGCGAGGATTACACAGCACATCAAAATCAGAGGCTATTCCCGCGACATAAGCAAGAAATGGGACACGGCTACCAGACACACCTTTAGGGAATCCACTGCCATTAAAACGTTCGCAGTGAAATTTAATAATCTGTAAAACTCTGCGATTTTCAAATCCGGCCTGATGCAACTGCTCTACACTTTGGCTGACAAAACTTCGGTATTCGGCCTCTTCATCAACGCTGCGATTAGCATTAAGGAGCAGGGCGCGATCAAGTTTCACTTTACCGATATCTTTTAACATGGTGGCTAAGCAGAGATCTTTTAACTCTGCCACTTCCAAGCCAATATGACGACCAAACTGTGTGGCCCAAAGCGATGAGCGAACACTGTGGTCATGGGAATGAGCATCTTTCGCACGCAGCCTCAGTAACCAGGTAAATGCATCGGGACAGCGAATAACACTGTCGACCATATCATCAACAGATTCTTGCAACTGTTCCTGGTTAAAGGCGCCACCACGAACCAACTGCCTGGTCGCCAAGACTAAACAACCGAGCAAATTATTCATTACGCGCCGCGCCGCAGGTATCTCTTTGGCCAGTTCGACGGTTTTCTTATAGGTGTTGGGCTTAACTATGAAACTTGCAGGATTGCGATTATTCGCTTTGATAAGCGTTTGCGATTGATCTGGTGCCCGCCTACTTTGGTCATCAAGTTTAATACTGAAATTTGATGACGGGGCTGAAGCAGGCGTGATATCAAGGGGGGAACTGCCCTTTTCAGTATCGACAAACACATAATCACAGTAGGCTTTAACTCTGGAGATGTCAGCGCCAGTTTTAATAACAAAACCCTGAATGGGAAAAGGCGTTTCTGCCCACGGCTTATCGAGTGCAGAGACAAACATCCCCACATCAAGCTCATGTATAAAGACCTTTAATTGCTTTAACGACATACAATCCACATCACTCTAATCCATTAGATTTCGCTACAGTGACTTACGGCACAGGCTTACCGATAACTGTAGGGAAGGAATGTAAAGACTTCACAATGCCATACTGCGCACTAGCTAACACTTCTGATAAATATAGACCAAGAATGAATCTAGCTGATTACTAGTTTGCAGAAAATTTGCCAACTGCGTCGATAAAGACTTTTACCATAGCTGGATCAATATCGGGGGTAATACCATGTCCGAGGTTAAAAATATGCCCAGAATTATTACCAAACGACTTAAGGATACTGGCGACTTCATTTTCAATCGTCGCAGGATCCGCTCGCAGCACAGCCGGATCCATATTACCCTGGAGAGCGACCTGACCGCCTACTCGGCCTCGTGCTGAGCCAATATCGACGGTCCAGTCCAACCCTAGACAATGACAGCCTGTAGCAGCCATCGCCTCCAACCAGTGGCCACCACCTTTGGTAAATAAAATAACAGGCACTTCACGGCCATCGGCATGAGTCGTTAATCCACGGACAATTTTTTCCATATAAGCCAGTGAGAATTCCTGATAAGCGCCATGACTCAGCGCACCTCCCCAGGTATCAAAAATCTGTACGACCTGCGCGCCAGCACGAATCTGTGCGTTTAAGTAATCAATAACGGACAGGGCTAATTTATCTAACAATTGATGCATCAGCTCGGGCTGTGTGTAAAGCATCGTTTTCGCACGAGCAAAATCGCGGCTACTCTGGCCTTCGATCATGTAGGTTGCCAATGTCCATGGGCTCCCCGAAAAACCAATTAGCGGAACGCGGCCATTTAGCTCGCGACGAATCATGCTAACAGCATCAGTGACGTAACTGAGATCAGACGCGGTATCAATCACGTCCAGCTTTTCAATATCGGCTTCGGTTCTAACCGGTTTGCGAAATTTAGGGCCTTCGCCCTCTTCGAAATAAAGTCCCAACCCCATAGCATCCGGGATAGTCAAAATATCTGAGAACAAAATCGCAGCATCCATGTCATAGCGCTCAAGCGGCTGAAGGGTAACTTCACAGGCCAGCTCGGTGTTTTTACATAGACTCATAAAGTCACCGGCCAGTGCTCGCGTGGCACGGTACTCTGGAAGATAGCGGCCTGCCTGTCGCATCATCCAGACTGGAGTGCGGTCTACTGGCTGCCGTAGCAGAGCTTTTATAAAACGATCATTCTTTAACTCAGACATTAATTGCTCTATCTCTTAATAATTGCACAGATGCGATTTTAGATATCTAGATAATCGAGGATGCCCTCGGCTGCCTGACGGCCTTCCCAAACTGCTGTCACCACCAGATCCGAACCACGCACCATGTCACCACCGGCAAATATCTTTGGATTGGTAGTCTGAAATGGGTAGGTCTGTTCCTCCGCAGCTAGCACTGCACCCCAGTCTGCGGTATCCACCTTTATACCGGTCAACCATTCCGGTGGGCTGGGCTTAAAACCAAACGCAACCAGCACAGCATCGGCGGGCAGTATTTCTTCACTACCAGGTATTACCTCGGGGCGACGGCGACCATTTGCATCGGCCTCACCCATGGTTGTACTCACGACTTTGACGCCTTCAACATTGCCATCAGCATCAGCAACCAACTCAACTGGCTGCATATTAAATTTAAAGACGACGCCCTCTTCACGGGCATTTTTTACTTCTCGGCGCGAGCCGGGCATATTCTCTTCATCGCGGCGATAGGCGCATGTCACACTGGTCGCCCCCTGACGGATAGAGGTACGATTGCAATCCATAGCAGTATCGCCACCGCCCAGCACAACAACTCGCTTGCCTTTAAGGCCAATAAAGTCATCTGCGGATTTTTCAAAACCCAGGTTACGATTTACATTGGAAACCAAAAACTTCAATGCTTCGTGAACGCCACCCAGGTCTTCGCCGGGAAAACCGCCCTTCATCGTGGTGTAAGTGCCCATGCCAAGAAAGACTGCATCGTATTCACTGAGTAGCTCATCGATCATCACATCTTTGCCAACTTCGGTATTTAAGCGGAACTCAACACCCATACCTTCAAGTACATCGCGACGCGTGCGAATCACTTCTTTTTCCAATTTAAATTCAGGAATACCAAACGTTAGCAACCCACCTATTTCTGGGTAGCGGTCAAAAACCACTGGCTTAACACCACTGCGCACTAAAATATCCGCACAACCAATGCCGGCTGGGCCAGCACCGATAATAGCGACCTTTTTATCCGTCCAAACCACTTTCGACATATCGGGGCGCCAGCCCAGGGCCAATGCAGTGTCGGTGATATATTTCTCGACCGAACCAATGGTAACCGCACCAAAGCCGTCATTGAGTGTACAGGCACCCTCGCATAGACGATCCTGCGGACACACACGACCACAGACTTCAGGAAGCGAGTTGGTTTGATGACTCAGCTCCGCAGCCTCTATCAAATTACCTTCTGCAACCAGCTGCAACCAATTGGGAATATAGTTATGGACTGGACATTTCCACTCACAGTAGGGATTACCACAGGACAGACAACGATGTGACTGGGTGGCTGCCTTTTGCTCGGTGAAGGGATCATAAATCTCAACAAACTCACCCACACGACGTTGCATATCACGCTTGGGTGGGTCGACTCTCTCTACATCGAGAAATTGAAAGTGATTACTGGGTCTTGCCATATTCATAGTCTCTATTGCTGTTAGCGTTACTGCGGGTTGGCATGTGCCTGCGCCAAAAGGCTACTCAGGCTGGCCGCTTTTGGTTTTACCAACCAAAACCGTGACGCATAATCGGAGAAGTTACTGATTATTTCATGCGCCCATTCGCTGCCCGTCTCATTGACATGATTTGTGATCATGGTTTTGAGGAATGCGCGATGGGACTCCACGGATTCAGAGGTTACCCGCTGTATATCAACAAGTTCCATATTGTAACGATCAACAAAATTTCTTTCTAAATCAAGTACATAGGCAAAACCACCGGTCATGCCCGCGCCAAAATTATAGCCTGTTGGGCCCAGTACAGTGACAATGCCGCCAGTCATATATTCGCAGCAGTGATCGCCAGCACCCTCTACCACAGCAACTACGCCTGAGTTGCGCACAGCGAAGCGCTCGCCGGCGGTACCTGCCGCATAGAGCCTGCCACCAGTTGCACCGTAGAGACAGGTGTTACCCATAATTGGGGAATCATTTGACTTAAAGCGACTCTCGCTTGGCGGACGCAGTACCAGCTTGCCGCCAGCCATGCCTTTGCCCACATAATCGTTGGCATCACCCTCTAAATAAATCTCCAGACCACCGGCATTCCAAACACCCAGTGACTGGCCGGCAACACCTTTAAGATTAATTTTTACTGGCGATTCAGACATACCCAGGTTGCCATAACGCTTGGCAATTTCACCAGAGAGTCGTGCACCAATCGAGCGATCACAGTTATTCACGGCATAGTCCAGACTAATGCCTGACTGCGACTCAATGGCAGCCAGTGCATCCACAACCATGCGCTCAGCGAGCAAACCTTTATCCAACGGCTCATTCTTTGGTTGAGTGCAGAACTGTGGTTTGCCAGCAATCTCAACACGATCTTCAAGCAATGGGCTCATATCCAGATTCTGTTGCTTGCTAGTTGCTCCGGGAAGCGTTTCTAGCAGATCAACACGACCGATCAACTCCTCCAGTGAGCTCACCCCCAAGACAGCCAACCATTCCCGAGTTTCCATCGCCACAAACTTAAAGAAGTTAGTCGCCATGGCCACGGTGCCGCGATAATGATCGTTGCGCAGTCGATCATCCTGAGTCGCTACCCCTGTAGCACAGTTGTTGAGGTGACAAATTCGCAGGTACTTACAACCCAGTGCCACCATGGGACCGGTACCAAAGCCAAAGCTCTCAGCACCTAAGATAGCCGCTTTAACTACATCCAGTCCCGTTTTAAGACCGCCATCTGTCTGCACGCGCACTTTCTCGCGCAGATCATTGGCGCGCAATGTCTGATGAGTTTCGGTCAGGCCAAGTTCCCAGGGCGATCCGGCATGGCGAATCGAACTTATTGGGCTTGCCGCAGTACCACCGTCATAACCAGAAATAGTAATCAAATCAGCATAGGCTTTGGCCACACCAGCAGCGATTGTTCCCACACCGGGGCGCGATACCAGTTTCACGGAAATCAGCGCAGAGGGATTAACCTGCTTAAGATCAAAAATCAGCTGTGCCAAATCTTCGATTGAGTAAATATCATGGTGCGGTGGTGGTGAAATCAATGTCACCCCGGGAACTGAGTAGCGCAGCCTGGCGATAAGCGCATTGACCTTGCCACCCGGTAGCTGGCCGCCCTCTCCTGGCTTGGCACCCTGAGCGACTTTAATCTGGATCACTTCAGCACTAGAAAGATAAGCTGGTGTCACCCCAAATCGGCCCGAAGCTACCTGTTTAATTTTTGACGATCTAATGGTGCCATAACGGGCAGGATCTTCGCCGCCCTCACCAGAATTTGATCGTCCGCCCAGCATATTCATGGCTTCGGCCAAAGATTCGTGGGCTTCTGGAGACAGCGCTCCCAAAGACATACCTGCAGAATCGAAGCGCTTAACGATCGCCTCAATGGGTTCTACTTTATCTAGGTCAATCGCATTAGCTCTCCTGCTGATAGCCAATAAATCGCGCAAGGTAGCTGCAGGTCGAGTATTTACTAGATGCGCGTAATCTTTCCATATTTTGTAATTATTAGTCTGCACGGCCTCATGCATGGTCTGCACAACATCCGGGTTATAGGCATGATATTCCTGCCCATGAACATATTTTAACAGTCCTCCTGGGCTGATGGGCTTGCGCACTTTCCAAGCTATGGCGGCGAGCTCCGTTTGATCCTGCTCCAAGTTGGCAAACGTGGTGCCTTCAAGTCGACTGGTCAGACCCGGAAAACAAAGGTCAATAACGTCAGAATGTAAGCCTATTGCTTCAAATAACAGGGCGCCGCGATAGGAGGCTACAGTGGAAATACCCATCTTGGAGAGAATTTTCAGCAGGCCTTTATTGATACCTTTGCGGTACTGCTTAAATGCCGTGTCCACGTCTACCAGTAACTCACCACTGCCAATCAAGTCGCAGAGCACATGATAGCTAAGATAAGGATAAACCAGTGAGGCACCGCAGCCGATCAATGCGGCTATCTGATGCGAATCGCGGGCATAGCCGGTGCTGACAACAATATTGGCATCACAGCGCAAGCCCTGTTCGATCAGGTAGTTGTGCACCGCACCACAGGCTAACAGCGAGTGAATTGGCTGCTTGCCCTCGGCAATATTGTGGTCAGAGAGAATACAGATCACCGTGCCATCACGAACGGCACTGGCGACTTCTTCACAGACACGCTGGATAGCCTGCTTAAGATTCTCCTCTGAGACGTCATAGTTAAGAGCAAATTTCTTAACGGGAAAATCATCAAATGCATTGCCTTTGAGGGCATAGTATTTGCGTGGCGACAGTACTGGGCTAGACAGGCCAATACGCTGCCCCACATAGGGGTTCTCCTGGAACATACTCTGTTCGCGACCGAGCTCAACACCGAGAGACATTACGACTGCTTCACGCAATGGATCTATCGGTGGGTTGGTTACCTGGGCAAACTGCTGACGGAAATAATCAAACGGGTTGCGATGCTTGGTCGACAACACAGCCATCGGCGTATCATCGCCCATGGAGGCAACGGCTTCCTGACCACCTTCCGCTAAAGGACGCAACACCTGATCGCGCTCTTCAAAAGACACCTGAAACATTTTCATGTAGGTCTTTATCTGTTCACGACTCAGGGTGCCTTCCAACTCAATACTGTCCATGTCGAAGGTTGATTCAACCGCATAGCGCCCCTCTCTCAACCATTTCTTATAAGGGTGGCGAGCCGCGAGCTCATCTTCTACCTCATCGCGGAACATAATACGGCCTTGCTCGGTATCAATAGAGAGGATATCTCCGGGTCCAAGACGGCCTTTGGCGACTACGTTTTCCGGCTCATAATCATAGACACCAACCTCTGATGCTACAGTCATCATATCGTCGCTGGTCATGACCCAGCGCGAGGGGCGCAGTCCATTTCTATCCAGCGTACACACTGCAAATCGACCGTCCGTAATCACCAACCCGGCTGGGCCATCCCAGGGCTCCTGGTGCATAGAAAGATAGTCATACAGCGCGCGATGATCGGGATTTCGATCTTCAACATTTTGCCAGGCCGGCGGGATCAGTGTGCGCACTGCCAGATGCAGATCCATACCGCCAGTAACCAACATCTCCAGCATATTATCCAGACTTGAAGAGTCTGAACCGGTGCGATTAACCAGGGGCGCAGCTTCGAGCAAATCTGGCAGCAAGTCAGTCTTGTATTTGGGTGTGCGCGCCACAGACCAGTTGCGATTGCCAACGATCGTGTTGATCTCACCATTATGGGCCAGCATTCTAAAGGGCTGAGCTAATGGCCAGCGCGGCATGGTGTTGGTAGAGAAACGCTGGTGAAACACGCAGATTGCCGTCTCAAGACGCTCGTCAGCTAGATCCAAATAGAAACCAGGTAAATCTACCGGCATCATTAAGCCTTTATAGCTTAAAACATTGGTGCCCAGACTCGCTATATGAAAGCTGTCATCGCTCTCAAGCCTGATCTCGGCTTTACGCCGGGCCATGTAGAGGCGAGCGCTAAATTTTTTATCATCAGTGATGTCACTCGGGCCAACAAATACCTGCTCAAAAGCAGGCAGAGACTCTATGGCGATAGGCCCGAGGCAGTCTGTATCTGTAGGAACTTCTCGCCAGCCTATTGTTTCCAGGCCCTGGTTATTCAGTTCCTGTTCAATAATAGCTTTTGCCGCGCTGCGCTGCTCAGCGTCGGCGTTTAACATTACCGCGCCGACGGCGTAGGCCTCAGGCAAGTCAATATCGAGGGATTCTTTAACCACGGTGCGCAAAAAGCTATCTGGCTTTTGCATTAGCAAGCCACAGCCATCGCCGGTCTTACCGTCGGCAGCAATGCCACCACGGTGAGTCATACAGGTCAGTGCCTGAATAGCATTTTGCAGCAGTTTATGGCTGGTTTTACCCTTTACATGGGCAATTAAGCCAAAACCGCAGTTATCTTTAAAATCGTCAAGCCGACACAAGCTTTGAGTCATAATTAAACTCTAAAAGTTAAAGTGGTGGATACGCAAAGACAGAGTCACTGTCTTTGATAGGCGCAAAGCGCGATATTTTACACAGCGACAACGCATACGACAATCAGTTATATCCGTCAGATGGAGTGTCTAGCCCAATCGACATGCGCTTCGACGCAAATATAAAGTTGGACTACGACCATTAGCTGCCTCGGATGATACGTACGACTACTAATGACTGGTTTACCTATTGCAGGTCTTGTCCAACATTTCCTCAAGCCAATGCAGGCGAAAATCGGCTGAGACCACAGCCCTGCCAATATCTTCGAGTAAAACCAAACGCAGCTGGCCATCAAGTACCTTCTTATCACGCACCATCAGCGCCATAAAATCGTCGGACTGCATATCGCTTGGCGGGGCAACAGGTAGCGAGAATGCTGTAAAAATAGCGATGACCCGATCGACATCCTGTTGAGTCAGCGCGCCAGAAAGCATAGATAACTCAGCTGCCATGACCATACCCACAGCTACCGCTTCACCATGCAAAAAACCTGTGTAGTGCTGAAATGTTTCTATTGCATGACCGAAGGTATGACCCAAATTAAGAATGGCTCTAACACCCTGCTCAGTTTCGTCGGCACTGACAATCTTGGCTTTATTTAGGCAGGAAAGCTCGATGGCATAGGCTAGCGCCCCCGGATCGCGCTTTAACAGCGCATCGATATTATCTTCCAGCCAACAGAAAAACGCTCTATCAGCGATTAAGCCGTACTTTATAATTTCAGCCATACCCGCAAAAAACTCACGATCAGGAAGGGTCGCCAAGGTATCTGTATCAATAATCACTGCCTGAGGCTGATAGAAAGCCCCAATCATATTTTTACCCATTGCGTGGTTAACCGCTGTTTTCCCACCCACGGAGGAATCCACCTGTGCCAGCAAAGTAGTCGGAATTTGAATAAATGGTACGCCGCGCTGGTAACTTGCTGCAGCAAAGCCTGTCATGTCGCCCACCACACCGCCGCCAAGGGCAATTAGCGTGGTTTTACGGTCATGCTGCTTTTCAATTAGCTGAGTGAAGATGAGGTTGAGGTTATCCAGCGTTTTGAACTGCTCACCATCGCGCAGAATAACCTGATCAACCTGCTTGTCCTGAAGCGCGTCTAAAATAGCCTGCAAATACAGCGGCGCAATAGTTTCATTGCTGACAATCAACGCCTTCTTCCCCTGCACATACCGGGCAATATCAGCCTGTAAAATCTGCTGTGAACCAATATGAATGGGATAGCTGCGCGCTCCCAGATCAACATTTATGGACTTGGCAGGGCTAGAAATAGTGCTTTCGGTGACGCTCATGGAGACTGCAACTCTCATTAACGGGTTAATTGAGCCACATTATGCTTAGACGCAGCGAATTATCAAAGCTCTGATAATGCTTCGGCGAGTTTTTTTGCAATTCTGGCGGGCTGAGTTGAGCCGGAGGGGAATGTCAGGTCTGCTACCTCGCGGTATAGCGGATCGCGCTTTTCAACGAGCTGATCAATCACCGCGCGGCGATCATCAACCTGCAGCAATGGTCGGCTCTTATCACGGCGCGTGCGTTCGTAAAGCTGTTCTTTGGTGGCAGATAAATAGACCACCTGACCATTTTCCTGCAATGTTGTACGATTTTCACTGCGCAGGACAATACCGCCTCCAGTGGCAATAATGCTTGATGGCGATGTTTCTATAATGGCTTTAAGAACCTTTGACTCTCGATCGCGGAAGCCCTGCTCACCTTCCATATCAAATATCCACTGGATATCAGCGCCAGTGCGCGCCTCAATTTCATTATCCACGTCGACGAAGGGCCGACATAAAAAGTCAGCCAACTGTCTACCAATAGTCGTTTTGCCGGCCCCCATGGGGCCGACTAGAAAAATATGTTGTTCGCTCATCGATCCAAAAGGTTATCATCAATTATTTTAGGCGTTATGAAGATGAGTATTTCACGTTTTTCAATATTTCGCAGGTCATTTCTGAAAAGCTTGCCCAAATAAGGTATATCTCCCAGCAAAGGCACCTTTTCGGTGCCGTTTACTTCTTCAGTCTGGAAAATACCCCCTAATACCAATGTCTGACCGTCGCCAACCAGGGCCTGAGTCTCCACGCGAGTAACGTCAATTGATGGTTCGCCACCTGAAATAATCGACCCTACAGAATCCTGAGATACCAATAGATCCATAATAATGCGGTTATCGGGGGTAATTTGGGGAGTCACCTCGAGCTGCAGCACCGCCTCTTTAAATTCGACGCTGGTTGCACCGCTGGAGGTTTCCTTCTCATAGGCGATTTCAGTGCCGGACTTAATCGTCGCCTGCTGTTTGTCACCCGTCAACACTTTCGGCTGCGATACTATTTCACCATAACCGTCAGATTCCAATGCACTGAGCTCGAGATCAATCAAAAAATTATCCGTTAGATAACCAAGACTAAATGACCCAGTCGGATTGGCAACGCCCAAATCGACCGCCAAACTATCCCCCAGACCAAAATCAAAATTCTGCGTGAACAGGGTCGGCCCATCATCAGCAGTGCCAGCGATCCCATCCGCCCCATCATCTCGCTCAATCTCATCGGCTGAATAGGTAAATGTATCAATCACGCCCGCACCGGGCGTCAACCCTGATCTGCGACCAGAAAAGCCCAGACTGCGATCACCACTGGCACTGGCAATTTGACCACCAGCTAACTTATCCAGCCCAGCCAGGCCCCAGGTAACACCTAATTCTTTTTTAAAGTCGGTATTGGCAATGACGATGCGTGCTTCGATCAATACTTGCTTAATCGGAACGTCAATTTCGTCAATCAGGCGCTTAAACTCATTAATTTTATCTTCCGTGTCAGTCAAGATAATAGTGTTGGTGCGCTCATCGACAATGGCACTGCCGCGCTCTGAGAGAATACTATTGGTGGCGTTTCCCTCGCTCTGGCCACCTGCACCCTGTCCTCCCTGATCATTCTTGACGGTAAATAACTCAAATATCTCAGCTGCATCGGCATATTTAATACGCACAAAGGCGGTCTCTAACGGTGCCAGTTCCTGTAGCTGCTTGTTGGCTTCAACCTGCAGGCGCTCCTGCTCTGCAATCTCTGCCGCTGGAGCAACCATTAATACATTGCCCTCCTGACGCTTGTCTAGCCCCTTTGCCTTGAGTACAATTTCTAGGGCTTGATCCCAGGGTACCTTGTCCAAACGGAGCGTAATACTGCCAGTCACGGTATCGCTGGCGACCAGATTAAGTGAAGTAAAATCTGCAATTATCTGCAGCACTGAGCGCACATCGATATCCTGAAAATTCAATGACAAGCGATCGCCTGTAAAATTAAACTTTTTATTTTGCGCTTCAACTTCAGCAGCAGACAGTGGCTTTACACTGACAATATATTGACTGTCCGCCTGATAGGCCAGATAGTCAAACTGTCCTCCGGCCTCAATAATAACAACTGTCGTTGAACCGTCCTGAGCACTATCAATAGCCTGCACTGGGGTCGCAAAATCGACAACATCTAGCCTGCGATCCAAAGGCTCAGGCAGTTCTGTCTGATAGAACTCCAAACGGATTTTTCTACCGACTTTATTGACATCAACATTGACTGCGGGGTCACTAAGATCAATTTTAACTATTCCCGCACCTTGCGGGTCGCGCCTAAAATCTATGTCGGTGAGCGCGAACTCTGTGTTACTCGCTCCCGCCAAGGCCCGCGAGGAAAGTGCGGCTAGCAGAGGGTTGGGCTCCGAATCCACGCCGACCCGCAACACTAAATTATTCCCCTCAATGCGCGTATCAAAGCTCATAGGCTCCATAAGATTTAGAATAAGTCGAGTGCGGTTGCCATCAGCAACTACCATCGCACTACGCGCATTTTCAAACGCCAGCGTATACTTTTTCTTATCGAGCGCGCTCTGCACATTGGGGAAATCCAATACCAGTCTAGCTGGGTTCGCTATTTCATAGGACGCTGGCTCTGGCGGCCTTTGCGAGAACCCCAATGTAATTTCAAACTGATCTCCCTGCAGTGATGCGAAATCGATATCTGTTACTTCAACAGCCCAGATATTGGCGCCAGTCAGTAATCCGAAGACAGCCAATAGTGACAAATACAAACAGCGCTTAAGTCGACTAATCATTTTATTTTCCCTAACAAGTTGATCACTCTTCATTCATACCCAATGTTCTGGGTCGGTTAATCCATCCACCTTTCCCGTCTGGGACGGTTTCTAATACCTCTAACTCAATATTGTTAACAGCAGTAATTTTGCCAAAATTTCTTCCTAAATAATTACCCTTCGTCACTCTGTGCACCCTGCCCGCACCATCATCTATGAGTGCCCAGATCTGCGCATCTCGACTCAGTGTCCCAACCATTGAAAGGGCACTGTAGTTTACCGATTCCAGCGGTTCTTTTTGGCGGGCCTGGTTGGGCTCTGGCACAGCATTTCCAGAGACCCTCTCATCGCCAGTTAATACTGCCGGAGGCTCAAAAGGGCTGCGCATTGCCAGGGCACTGTAGCTAAATCTTTCGGCTGCTGGATAAGTGGGTAGTGGCTCGATCTTGCCCTGGGGTTGATTTCGAGCATCAGCCATTTTTACGTTTAGGTCATCAAACTGGCCACTGTCTGAACAGGCAGTTAACAGCGATAAACCAACCATCAGTAGGCATAAATTTTTCATTGAAACTCCTCCGCCTTGTATCTGTAGGTTTTGGCTTCGATGACTAAATTAAGTAATGCACCATTGGACTGTTTAATGGCGTAATCATGCAGGGTAACAATTCTTGGTAAGGCGGCCACACCACTGACAAAGGAACCAAAATCATGGTAATCACCTGTCACATCGATTTTGATTGGCAACTCTATATAAAACTCTGAGGCTTTCTCAGGTTGCAGTGAAATTGCTCTCATACTCAAGCCACTGCCGTAGGCAACTTCGGTAATATCTTCAAGTAATCCAGGCACCTCTGTATCCTTAGGTAGCTGTTTGAGAAGAGCACCAAAGGTTTCATCTAGCTCGACCATCTGCTGTCGGTAGGCATCTAAATTGGCGGCTTGAAATGCCTTATTTTGATACTGTTCAAGCAGCTTAATTTCTTGCTGTGCCGCGGAAAAATCTTGCTGGCGCAACTCTTTTATTTGAAAAAAGTAACCAGTGGCCAGTATTAAAATAAGCATTAAGCCCAGTAATAGGGTCTTAACAGAATTGGGCCAAACACCGATCTGCTGAATATCTAGATCGGCGAAATCAATTTCTTTCAACTCGTTTAAGCTGTCTTTAAATGACATATCTTCCCTGCGCTTTTATCCATAAATTCTGATCACTAAGCCTATTGGCTGGCAGCACTATCTGCTATCGGGGGTTCCACCTGTATCTGCAGATCAAACTTGCTTCCCTGAGCACCCAGACTATCGTCTTGCTCAACCTTGGCCAAATTGGAATCTTGATATTTATATGACTTGTCCAGGTTTCTCATCAGTGCAGAAATACGATTATTTGACTCGGCAAACCCTGACATTTTTATCTCAGTATTGGTTTTATCTAACTCAGCAAGGAAAACACCATCCGGCAATGCACGCACTAATTCATCGTAGAGCTTAACAATTTCAGAACGAGTTCCCTGCAGGTCCTGAATAACTTTCATGCGCAGAATCATTTCCTGTTTCTTACTTTTCAATTCGCGAATCTCTGCCACTTTTTTATCGAGCTCAGCGATATTGGTTTTCAAGTATCTATTGCGCGCGTTTTGATAGTCTAACTGAGCACTCGCAACAGTGATCCAGACAAAGACCAAGAATATCGCTAATAGGCCAACAAAACTGAGCTTGGTTAAATAGTCTTTTTTCTGCTGCTCCCGTGACTCTTCTCTCCAGGGGAGTAAATTAATCTGCGACATTAATCAAAACTCCTTAGAGCAAGCCCCACCGCCAGCATCATGGCTGGACCGTCATTAGCCAGCGAGGACGCATTGATGGATTTATTAATCTGCATATTTGCGAGAAGATTAGCAACGGCAACAGGTAAACCCAATGACTGCTCTACTTCGTCAACCAGCCCGGCCAGAGCCGAGACGCCCCCAGCTAAAAAAAGTTGATCGACATAGTTATATTGACTGGAGGAATAGAAGAACTGCAGTGATCTTGAGATATGCTGAATCAATGAATCTTTAAAGGGGCCAAGTACTTCGGTTTCATAGTCTTCGGGAAGGCCACCATTACGCTTGGCCTCTCCGGCTTCCTCATAGGACAGACCATATCGACGCTGGATTTCCTCGGTAAGCTGCTTGCCTCCGAATAGCTGTTCCCTGCTATAGATAGTTTTACCGTCCACCAGAACGGTGAAGGTAAACATGGTGGCACCAATATCGGCAATGGCAACTACCTGATCTCCAACCTGGTCAAGCTGATCCTCCATCAATCGGTATGCACGCTCTATCGCAAAACCCTCAACATCGACCACTTTTGGGATAAGTCCCGCCAGCTCTAAAGCCTTGCGCCGGTGCTCGACATTCTCTTGACGGCAGGCAGCCAGTAACACACGCACCAAATCAGGATTGGTTTCAACTGACCCCAAGACATCAAAATCAAAGGCCACCTCTTCCATCGGATAAGGAATATACTGATCGGCCTCAACTTCAATCTGCATCTCCATCTGCAGATCAGTCAAACCAGCGGGTAATTCTATTTCCTTGGTGATGACCGACGAACCAGATACGGCGACCGCAGTATCCTGAAGTTTACTACCGGAGCGAGTGACAACCTTTTCAATGGTGTCCGCGAGAGCCTCGATATCGGCAATATTCTTCTCGACGACGGTATTGGCGGGCAATGGCATAACACGATATGCCTCAACCTTGTACCCATCTGCGGACTGGCTCAGCTCAATTAACTTGATCGCGGAAGATGAAATATCAAGACCTAACATGGGTTTAGTGGGCTTTGATAAAAACTCTAAAAATCTCATTTCTTAGCTATCATCCTTTATAGTTGGGCCAACCCTGGCGAGAAACGACACTAACAGTGTTTCCCAAGCGCGCAAATGATGCACTTCACATTACCTACACCTTATAATAGACCTTCATTTTACTGGTGACTGAAAAATGCGGTCCTTAACAATACGTAAACTACTGAAATTCCTGTCTATCATGGCCGTGCTTGGAAGCGGCGGGTTTCTTGTGGTCGCCTCATGTTTGTACCTCTACCTTAGCCCAAAACTCCCATCAGTCGAGGAGTTAAAGGAGATCGAGTTACAAATTCCACTGCGAATTCATTCACAAGATTTGAAAGTTATAGCGGAATTCGGTGAAAAGAAGCGTTCGCCAGTCAGTTTTGATGAAATACCCCCAGCCATGATTGATGCGTTTTTGGCGGCTGAGGACGACAGTTTCTTCGAGCACAGGGGCATTGTTATATCAGGTTTGGCGCGCGCCGCGGTCGAACTGGTCACCACCGGATCTATCCGCAGTGGCGGCAGCACCATTACTATGCAGGTCGCTCGCAACTTCTTTTTAAGCAAACGCCAAGAGTTTACCCGCAAGTTTAACGAGATACTGCTGGCCTTTAGAATCGAAGAAGAGCTGTCTAAGCAGGAAATCCTGTCGCTCTATACCAATAAAATTTACATGGGTAATCGAGCCTATGGGGTGGGGGCCGCCGCGCAGGTCTACTACGGCAAAACCTTGGACCAGCTTAGCCTCGCCGAAATTGCCACTATCGCAGGATTACCCAAGGCGCCATCACGCTACAATCCTTTGGCTAATTCCGAGCGCGCTATGCAGCGCCGAGACTGGATTCTTGGACGCATGCTATCGCTGGGTAATATTAGTCAGCTTGAGTATCAAACAGCTAAAGCCGAAATAGACAACGCCTCCTACCATGGCTCTATCTCTGAGATGAATGCTGCCTATGCTGCTGAAATGGTACGTCAAGAAGTGGTCAACAAATTTGGCCTCAAGGCCTACACCGAAGGTTACACCGCTATCACCACCTTGGATTCCTCACTCCAGTCCCATGCGGTTACCGCATTGCAGGCTGGCATCATGGCCTATGATAAGCGTCATGGTTATCGCGGTGTTGAGCAGAAAGGTCTTGAACAGGACAGCTGGGCAGAAGTCCTGCGCAAAACACCGACTTATGGTGGTCTGGAACCAGCCATAATCACTGCAGTTGCCGATGACCGTTTACAGCTGGTCACTAAAGATAGTCTGGCGCTATCCCTAAATTGGGCAGATGGCCTGGAAGATTTAAGAACCTACCTAACGGTAAATGCTCGCAGCGCACCTATTACATCTGCGACAGACTTATTTGTGGTTGGCGACTTGATACGTATTCGTCGACATTCAGACGACCGAGTCAGCCTTGCGCAGCTGCCAGAAGCGCAGGCGGCAATGGTTACTCTGGCGCCGAATAATGGCGGCATAAGAGCGCTGGTCGGTGGGTTTGATTACCGCCAGAGCCGCTTTAACCGAGTCACCCAGGCCACTCGTCAGCCGGGGTCTAACTTTAAGCCCTTCATTTACACCACGGCCCTTACAAGTGGGTTTACTGCCGCCTCTATTATCAATGACGCGCCGGTAGTATTTGATGACAGTAAGCTGGAAGACACCTGGCGACCCGAAAATGATGGTGGTAAATTTTATGGCCCAACTCGTCTGCGAGAAGCGCTCTACCGTTCGCGCAACCTGGTGTCTATTAGACTGTTACGGCGCATGGGTATAGACCGGACATTAGAGGGACTGCAATCCTTTGGCTTTAACACTAGCGAGATGCCGCTTGATTTATCGCTGGCACTTGGCAGTCATGCACTCACCCCGCTTGAAATCGCCGCGGGTTACGCTGTATTTGCCAATGGTGGATTCCAAGTCAAACCGTATCTTCTCGACAAAGTAATTGACCGCAACGGCACTATTATTTTTCAGGCAAATCCACCCACTGTTTGTAATCCCTGCGCAGAGACAGCGGCAGATGATTCCTCGCAAGCAATTGATTTTCAGCTGGAAGAACTGCTAAATAATCTCGCGCAAGAATCACTACCGGAAAATGAAAAGGAAAGCTGGGAAGTCATCAAACAGGCATTGCAGAATACAAATAATGTAAGCACTGTATCGGCGAAGCGAGTAATCGATGAGCAAACTGCCTTTTTAATTGATTCAATGCTTAAGGATGTTATCTTGCGGGGTACTGGCGTAAAGGCCAAAAAGCTCAATCGCGGTGATCTGGCGGGTAAAACAGGTACCACCAATGGCCCAAGGGATGCTTGGTTTTCGGGATACTCCCCCGATCTTGTCACTACGGCTTGGGTTGGCTTTGATAACAATGCAACGATCGGCCGCAACGAATATGGTGGCTCTGCCGCGCTACCCATCTGGATCGAATTTATGGGTGCAGCACTGGCCGGTAAGCCAGAGGTTGAACATCCCCAGCCAAATGGTATCGTCATGGTAAAAATCGATGCCAAAACAGGCAAGCGTGTGGCACCCAATCAAACCGGTATCTTTGAATTCTTTAAGACAGAGAATGTACCTGAGTTAATAGACACAGGTAGCGCTATACCAGCAGATAATCAAAGTCCGTTGCCTGAGGATCTTTTTTAACATGAATCCGCTGACAACTGATTGGCATAATATAGATACAGTGCTGCTGGATATGGACGGGACATTATTGGATCTGCATTTCGATAATTTTTTCTGGCTCCATCATCTGCCCAAGCGCTACAGTGAAAAGCATGGGCTGGATCCAGTCGAGGCCAGGTTTGATTTACAGCAGCGTATGGCTTCCAGACAGGGTACGCTTGACTGGTATTGCACTGACTTTTGGTCGGAGCAATTCAATGTTGATGTGGTTGATTTAAAACGCGAAGTCTTGCACCTGGTCAGCGAACGTCCGCAAGTATTGGATTTTCTCAGCGCCCTGGGTAACCAGGGTAAGCAGCGTATCCTAATTACCAATGCTCACCGTGATAGTGTCGACATCAAATTTTCAGTCACCGCCATAGAGCCGCTCCTGGATTTGGTTATTTCATCTCATGACTACGGCTATCCCAAAGAGGACCAGCTATTTTGGCAGCAGCTTCAGGAAAACATGCCCTTTGATCCAGCCAGAACATTGTTTATTGATGATTCTGAGCCAGTACTACGCTCAGCCAAAAAATATGGCATTGGCCATCTACTGTGCATAGATAAACCAGATAGCCAGCAACAGGCCAGGGAGTCATCTGACTTTCCCTCTATTACAGATTTTGAGCAGATTCTCAATCTAGGTAGCACCTCTTAGATTATGGAGAAAGTACGCATTGATAAATGGCTGTGGGCGGCGCGATTCTATAAGACGAGGTCTCTCGCTAAATCGGCTATCGAAGGCGGCAAGGTCCAAATTGATGGGCAAAAATCGAAACCCAGCCGCATGCTCGAACTGGGTCTGATAGTAAATATCCGCCAGGGTGAAACCAATAAAACGATAGAAGTGATTGCACTTTCAGAGCATCGCCGCGGGGCACCTGAAGCACAGCTGCTATATCAGGAAACACAGCAAAGTATCGACCTCCGCGAAAAACAATCGGCCGAGCGCAGTGCCTTCCATGGTTCCACGCCAGCCTCTGTGCGACCGAACAAAAAACAGCGCCGGCAAATTCACCGGTTTATACATATAGACAGGGATGAAAATTGATCGCTTTGTGAAGCTTTAGCCGCCTGAAAACAGTACAATGCGGCTATGAAAAATCACGATATATTGCAACGCTTCCTCTTCGATGGCACTGATATCCGCGGTGAAATCACCACCCTTGAATCAAGTTATCAAAATATTGTCAGTAGACAGGACTACCCGCCATCTGTCGCCCGATTATTTGGTGAGTTTATTGCCGCGGCGAGCTTACTCAGCGCCACCTTAAAATTCCCCGGCATTATTTCTATTCAAGCGCGCGGCGATGGCCCTCTGTCTACTGTTATGGCCGAATGCACTGCAGGCACCAAGTTACGCGGGATTGTGCGTGGTGATTTACAGGCTGCAGAGAATCATGCCAGCTTGCAGGACCTTCTGGGTAACGGAACCCTTGCCATTACTATTGAACCAGAGGGCGGTGAGCGCTATCAAGGCATAGTGCCGATGGATTCCGGCTCCCTGAGCCAATGTTTGGAGTTTTATTTCCAGCAATCAGAACAGCTTCCCACTAAGATTAAACTAAGTGCCAATTCCGAGCTGGCCGCAGGTATTTTAGTCCAGCAGATGCCCAATACCGGCGACATAGAAAAAAACGCTTCCGACTGGGAACATGTCGCGGCGCTTCTCGACACGGTTAAGGCCGAAGAACAGCTTGGTCTCTCTCATAATGATCAGTTATATTTACTATTTCATAAGGAAGAAGTGCGACTATTTGAAGCGCGAGATCTGCAGTTTTTTTGCAGCTGTTCAAGGCAGCGAACAGAGAGCGCCTTGACCAATCTAGGAATAACCGAGATGCAGGAAATCATCGCTGAACAAGGCCTGGTTATCATTACGTGCCAGTTCTGCGATGAAGAATATCGCTTCGATGAAAGCCATATCGAGGCCCTTTTTAATGGTCCACGGGTAACAGTGCACTAATCTCGGCTTGCACTAATTGGCCTCGCAAAGTGCACTAAGATAAGGTCAAACGACTTAGAATCTGGCATAATCTCCGCCCCGGGATCAGACGGTTCCGATTAATAATTTTCTATCACTTTGGGAAGAGAGGAAGAGAATGGCCGAGGCACCAGTTCACACTGATTTGAGCTCTAGTGAGCTTACGGATATTGCAATACAACGAGGCGAGGGCCGCCTAAGTAGTACCGGCGCCTTTCTAGCTGTCACTGGTCGCCGTAGCGGCCGCTCTCCAGGCGATAGATTTATTGTTGATGAACCCAGTTCATCAACGGTTATCGACTGGGGCGCTGTAAACCGTCCTATTGGGGAAGAGACGTTCAACGCCCTTTGGCGTCGCGTTGATAGCTACCTTGCCGACAGGGAACGTTTTGTCTCACGGCTTCATGTGGGCCAGGATGCGACACATTATATCCCTGTCAACGTTACCACAGAAACGGCCTGGCACGGCCTGTTCGCGCGTAACATGTTTATCCGCACCGACAGCTATAATCATGGCGGTAAAGATGAGTGGCAGATTCTTCATGCGGCAAACTTTGTCTGCGAGCCAGAGCGCGATGGCACCAATAGCGATGGCGTCGTCATTATTAACTTTGCTCAACGCAAAGTATTGCTCGCTGGCATGCGCTACGCCGGCGAAATGAAAAAAGCTATGTTCTCGGTGCAGAACTTCCTGTTACCAGCCAGCGATGTTATGTCGATGCACTGCGCCGCGAATGTTGGTGACGATGGCGACACTGCATTATTTTTTGGCCTTTCAGGCACGGGTAAAACAACGCTTTCAGCTGACCCGGATCGTTATTTAATTGGCGATGATGAGCACGGCTGGGGTAAGGGTACAGTGTTCAATTTAGAAGGCGGTTGCTACGCCAAGACTATCGACCTTAGCCAAAAGAATGAACCCGTGATTTGGGATGCCATTAAATCTGGCGCCATTATTGAGAATGTTGTCATTGACGAACAGTCTCTTGTCGCCGACTACTGCGACACCTCTTTATCTGAAAATGGGCGCTGCAGCTACCCCCTAGAACATGTTGAAAAACGCTGCGTCGAAAATCAGGCTGGCGAACCTAAAAATATTATCTTTTTGACCTGTGATGTCACTGGTGTATTGCCGCCAGTTTCGCTGCTATCAAAAGAGGCTGCGGCCTACCATTTTCTAAGTGGTTATACCGCCCGCGTTGGCTCCACTGAAATGGGCGGAGAAGCCGGTATACATCCCACCTTCTCTACCTGTTTTGGTGCGCCATTTATGCCGCGCCCGGCTGCCGTCTACGCGGAGCTACTGATGAAACGTATTGAAGAGTTTGGTTCCAATGTCTATCTGGTTAATACCGGCTGGACCGGCGGATCAGGTGGCGCTAAAGGGAGTGGTAGCCGCTTCCCTATTCCGGTCACTCGCGCAGTCGTCACTGCAATCACCAACGGGTCGTTGGAAAACTGCACTACTGAGCATCTCGATATGCTAAATCTGGATATTCCCACAGAAATTGCCGGAGTTGATAAGTCCTACCTCAATCCGCGTAATAACTGGAATAATCCCGCCGAGTACGATGAGCAAGCCGCCAAGCTGGCACAGCTGTTTATTGAAAATATTGTTAGTTTTGCACCATCACAGGATGTTATTGATGCAGGCCCTCAGCTATAGGTGGGCATAGCATTTCTCGGAGATAATAAAAAACCGCGCTCGTTAGCGCGGTTTTTTTTGTCTCTGCCTTATGCGCAGATCAACTTATTTGCTGTTATCGAGAATATAATCAATGGCAGCTATAACTTCGTCGTCACTACAGTCCATGCAGGTACCGCGCATAGGCATGCCACGAATACCGTTGATGGCGTTGGCGTAAACAGTTTCAATGCCCTGCGTTAAACGCTCAGCCCAGGCTACAGCATCGCCCATCATCGGTGCGCCAGCAATGCCTGAGGTGTGACAAGCCATACAGTTAGTGCCATAGATATCACTACCAGAGCGACCTACGCCACCAGCGCTGGCTACTGCAGTTACAACCTGACCGGCTTTAATAACATGTCCTACCGGCGCAATACGATCGGCAACTTGCTGTTCCTGAGAGGCAGTTAACTCAACGCTGCCGTCCTGCCCGCCGCAACCAGTCAAAAGTGCGCAGGCTAAAGTAATCAGTCCAAAAGTTTGTTTCATTGTTGGCTCCGTCGAAGCATAGAATGGTTAGATAATTAGTCGGGTCGCATTATACATAGGTAACTGCAAATACTCACCAGGCTGACTTAAATTAGCGCCCTATCCCAGCGGCTTTATACCTACAGCGCTGCGCGCCTTCGCCATAAGCGCAGCACTCTGTGCACGGGCTTTGACCGCGCCCTGCTGTAATACGGCCTCAACCTGCCCCGGGTTCTCCAGCAGCTGCAAATATTTCTCACGCGGCTGCTTAATCTGATCATTAATAAGCTCAAAAAGCTGTCTTTTGGCCTCACCCCAGGCAATTCCGTTTTCAAATTCAGCGCGCATGGCACTGCTCTGTTCAGCTGTGGCAAATGCCTTCCATATCTGAAATACCGCTGAGGTATCAGGATCCTTAGGCTCACCAGGTTCTAGCAAATTTGTATTGATCTTGTTGATATGTTTTTTAAGCTGCTTCTCGCTGAGAAATAGCGGAATGGTATTACCGTAGCTTTTACTCATCTTACGGCCATCAAGACCTTGCAATATAGCCGCATCTTCATCGACTTGCGCCGCAGGCAACACAAAGTGCTCGCCGTAATGATGATTAAAACGCTGGGCAATATCACGCGCCATCTCTACATGCTGAATCTGGTCACGGCCCACAGGAATTTTATGAGCGTTGAACATCAGAATATCGGCGGCCATCAGTATTGGATAACTAAACAGCCCCATGCTAATCGCTGCATCTTCATCTTCACCGGCCTCGACATTAGTCTGTACTGCGCCTTTGTAGGCATGGGCGCGATTCATCATGCCCTTGGCAGTCATGCAGGTCAGCAACCAGGTCAACTCAGGGATTTCAGGGATATCCGACTGTCGATAGAAAGTTACCTTATCGGTGTCCAGCCCCAGTGCCAGCCAAGCCGCAGCAATCTCCAGTGTCGACTGATGTACCAGCCCAGGATCCTGATGCTTAATTAATGCATGGTAATCAGCCAAAAAGAAAAATGAATCATAGTTGCCGCTACGACTAGCTTCAATTGCTGGTCGAATAGCGCCAACATAATTACCCAAATGGGGGCTTCCGGAGGTGGTGATACCGGTTAAAACACGTTGCTTGCTCATAAAAAAATCTACTGTTTAAGGCTGATGGCTATCATAATCAAACGCAGAGGTTACTCAACCTCTATTCTTCATTCGAGCGTTTCTCTCTCTAAAGGCTCTCGACACTGAGGCTACCGCGTTTATTGAAAAATTCTGTCAACACTGCCGTCAACCGCAAAGAATCAAGCGAACCGGCTACTTCACGGCAAGAATGCATTGCCAGCTGCGGAATACCCACATCCAGTGTCGGCACACCAAGGCGCGCTGCTGTAATAGGCCCTATGGTACTGCCGCAACCAAGATCACTGCGTGAGACAAATGTTTGCACTGGCACATCAACCGCGGCGCAGAACTGACGAAATTGACTGGCAGTAATGCTGGTGGTGGCGTAGCGCTGTTTCACATTCACCTTGATTACCGGACCACCATTTAATATTGGCATATGCGAGCTATCATGTTTATCCAGATAATTGGGATGAGCAGCATGCGCATTATCACAGGAGATCATCAGCGACTTATCAATAACCCGATTGCGCTCATGGCGCTCACTGCAACCATTAAGGCGGGTAATTACCGCTTCAAGAAAAGGGCCATCGGCACCTACGGCGGAGACACTGCCAACCTCTTCATGATCATTACACACTAACAGGCAGGTGTTACTGCTATCAGCCTGCAACAGAGCCTCGGTGGCAACAAAACAGCTAAGTAAATTATCCAGGCGCGCGGAAGCCAAAAACTCATTATTAATGCCAATCATGGCCGCGCCCTGAGTATCGTAAAAGCATAGCTCATAATCTAACACCTCGGCATCGGCTGGTAGAAACTCCGCCGCCAACATCGAGCGAAAATCTTCGACTTCGTCGCTCAACATTACTACAGGCGGAATATCCGTCTGCGCGTTAACCGTGCGACCTTTATTGGCCTCACGATCCAAATGTATGGCGAGGCTCGGAATCATAGCCACAGGACGTTTAAAGTCCACAAGTTGCTGCTTTAGCTGCTCATTGCTATCGCGATAAACCACACGCCCAGCAATTGACAGATCACGATCAAACCAAGGATTTAATAAAGCCCCCCCATAAACTTCTACACCGAGCTGAAAATACCCGTTCTTAGAAATCTCGGGCTGCGGCTTAACCATCAAGCAGGGGCTATCTGTATGTGCGCCGGCCATACGCAATCCGCTGTCGGCCAGAGAGTCGGCGCCCACAACGAAAGCAATAATGGATGAACCATTGCGGGTAACAAAATGTTTGTCGCCGCTGGTTAAATGCCAGTCATCGGCTTCGTTCAGCGCAGAAAAACCCGCCTTAGTTAAGATTTCACTGATGCTAGAAACCGCGTGAAATGGTGTTGGAGAGGCATCTAAAAATGCTGCTAACGCCTGATTGAATTCGCTCGTATCCATTGTCATCAGTATATTCCTTTGGTTTCACTTTTTGATTTTAGTCGTGCCAAAAGGCTTGAAGTATCCCAGCGATTGCCACCCAAATCTTGCACCTCGGCATAGTAGCTATCTACCAACTGGGTAACGGGAAGCAGGCTACCGTTATGCTCAGCTTCCTCCAGCGCAAAGGCCAAGTCTTTGCGCATCCACTGCACGGCAAATCCATGCTCATACTCGCCCGCCAACATGGTTGCATGACGGTTCTCCATCTGCCAGGACTGGGCGGCACCCTTAGAGATAACATCAACCACCTGCCGGACATCCAAGCCTGCATTCTCTGCGAAGTGTAACCCTTCTGCCAGACCCTGCACCAAGCCAGCAATACAGACTTGATTTACCATCTTACATAGCTGGCCACTGCCAACCGGACCCATCAGCTGGACTGCTTTAGCAAAACTAGACATCGCGGCCTGCACCTGCTCAAAGTCATCGGCAGAGCCTCCACACATCACCGTAAGCTGACCGTTCTCTGCACCCTGCTGACCACCAGAAACCGGCGCATCAACAAAGCCACAACCCTTGGCGTCGGCTGCCGCAGCTAACTGCCGGGAGAGAACTGCAGAGGTCGTCGTGTGATCTACCAAGATAGCTCCAGGCTTTATACCGGCGAGTATTCCCTCCTCTGCCAGCACCACCTGCTGTACATCCTGATCATTGCCGACGCAGAGAAAAACAATATCAGCATCCTGAGCTGCATGTTTGGCTGTGGTTGCCAATGAACCAGAATATTGCTCACACCAACGTTCTGCAACGGCGATGGTGCGGTTATAGACAGTGATCTGATAATCATTGCGACTCAACCAGCCAGCCATGGGATAACCCATTACCCCAAGCCCTAAAAACGCGACTTTTTTTGCCATGTTGAAAAGCCCTAGTCTACCAGTAGAAAAATTAATGCAGCGCCCAATAGTAAGCGATAAATAACAAAGGGCAACATACCCACACGCTCAACGAAACGCAGAAAACTATGAATACAAACATAGGCCGTAACACCCGACAACACTGTGCCAATAATAATTTCTAGCCAGGGTACAGATGTCTGACCCAACAACTCCAGCCCCTTATAGCCACCGCTTAGGGCGATAATAGGAATGGCTAATAAAAACGAAAAGCGAGCGGCCGAGACACGGTCAAAACCGAGCATTAGTGCTGCGGTCATGGTAATACCTGACCGGGATGTTCCAGGGACTAATGCCAGGGCCTGTGCCGCACCCACTAGCAGCGCTGATTTCCAGGTTAGCTGGTAAATGGTTTTATCGCCGCGACAACGAAGATCAGCCCAACCCAACAGCAGCCCAAACAACATAGTCGTCGTTGCTATAACAGCCAAAGAGCGAAGGTGCACTTCAATAAATCCGCCAAAAATAAGCCCAGTGATACCGGCAGGAACTGTGGCAATCACAATATACCAGGCCAGATTGCTCTCCCGTGTTTTCGGGCCACCTAAGCTTTTATACCAGGCACTTATCAGCTGTTGTAGCTCTCGACGAAAATAAATCACCACTGCAACGAAGGAACCCACATGCACAGCCACATCGAAAGCTAACCCCTGATCTGGCCAACTGAGAATCTGCGAAGGTAAAATTAAATGTGCTGAACTAGAGATAGGAAGAAATTCGGTAAAACCCTGAATGACCGCTAACCAAATAGCCTGTAAAACATCCATAACCTATAGCGCCCTTATGCGTTTACGTTTTTGCCAGGCATCAGTGCCTCGCAAATAAATAAGTTCGATTGAGTCGATCGGTTGGGCCAATCCCTGAGCAAATTTTGACTGTGCAACGCTCACTAAATCCACAGCATCTGGATACAGATCAATGAGCCCTGGCGCCTCAATCTGGCCACCCTCACCAACCAGGGCATGGGGCTGATACTGCTCAATTAACTGTAACATCTGCTCACCACTCACTAATTGGTCCTGCATCAGTGCACTGCACTGCCCATTAGATTCTAGACGATAGCAGCCACAGTTAAACTCACCCATACGTGCATCGAGAATGGGCATTATTAGCGCGCCCATTTTTAGCCCCTGCTTGCGAACAGCAGTATGGGCCAAAACCTGCAGGCTAGAAACTGCCACCACGGGTAGATCCAGACCAAATGCCAACCCTTGAACCGCAGCAAAACCAATCCTCAAACCAGTAAATGATCCTGGACCTACGGTCACAGCCAACCCGCTGAGGTCGACGGCTTTTAAGCGCCCCTGTGTAAGCACCTCATCAATCATCGACATCACCAGTTTAGTATGGGACCGAGGCTCTTCACAGTAACGAGAAATCGTCTTATCGCCCAGCCGCAGAGCAACCGAACAGGCTAAGGTAGAGGTCTCTATCGCTAAAACTGATGTCATCTTTATTCTCGGTTAGGGAGAAAGCCAAATTATTTGATGGGCAAAAAAAAATCCCCCACTGGAAGGTGAGGGATTTTACAGGTCTAGCGCTAATTAGACTATCAGGATTTTACCGCTGCTGCCTTTTTAGCTACAACTTTTTTTACCGCTGGCTTCTTAGCTACTGATTTTTTAGCCACTGGCTTTTTAGCAACTATTTTTTTCGCAGGCACTTTTTTGGCTACTGGTTTTTTAGCCGCTGGCTTTTTGGCCTTTGGCTGCGCGTTGGCTTTGGCAACTTCAGCCTTGGCTTTAGCGGCAGCTTTCTTCTCAGCAGCTTTTAATTTCGCGTCCAGCTTCTTAGCTGCAGCTTTAATTTTCTTGGCATTCTGCGCAGCACGTACTTTAGTCCAGCGCTGTTCAAACTTCTTAACCGCAGCTGCACGATCAGACACTACTTTTGCATTAAGTCTCGCTTCAGTTGCTGCCAGCGCAGCTTTTGCTGTTGCCTCTGCAGCCGCCAATGAATCAGCAATCTGAGCTAAACGCAGTGCGCTCTTCGCCGCTTTAACATCATTTTGCATAGACTTGAACTTAGTATTGGCAGTCTTAAATTCTTTGCGAGCTGCAGCTAGGCCTCTGCGTGTTGCAGGTGAAACTTTGGCAGCGAGCTTTGCTTTAGCACCAGCAATTTTAGTGCGGGTAGCAGCTACTTTTTTACCCTGGGAGGTAAGTTTAGTTTGAGCGGCAGTCACTTTCACAGCTGCTTTTTGTGCTGCAGTAATCTTAACGACTTTCTTAGCAGCTACTTTTTTTACAATCTTTTTCTTGGCAGGTTTTTTCACTTTAACTCTCCGTGGGCTGGCTGTTTATTAGGCTGAAATAAGATAGATATCATTTAACAAAATTTACAGAACAGAATTTTAATCGCCAGCTATTTACTTTAGCAACCTTTAAGGCGCAATAACTCATAAAAAGGCGCTAATTAGCCTCTTTTATGAGTTTATTTGCGGATTTTGAAGTTTTTATTCAGGGTTTAACAAAATTTTAAAAGTGAAATTTACTCGCCGAGAACAGCAACAATTCGTGATTGCACATCATCAAGTTGACCTAAACCGTCAATAGAGGCAAACACAGGGGCAGTATTCTTACCGTTCGCAAGGTCGGTATAAAACTTAACTAAGGGCATAGTTTGTTCGTGGTAAACATTGAGACGATTGCGCACTGTCGCTTCCTGATCATCCACGCGCTGCACCAACGGCTCGCCAGTTTCATTATCAACATCGGCAACTGCAGGTGGGTTGTGCTGCACGTGATAGACACGCCCTGACCCCTCATGAACACGACGACCACTCAGACGCGCGACAATTTCTTCATCTGCCACCGAGATTTCAATAACAAATTCAATATCAACACCGGCATCAACTAATGCTTCGGCCTGAGGAATTGTGCGCGGAAAACCATCAAACAAAAAACCGTTATCGCAATCTGACTCCTGAATACGCTCTTTGACCAGCGCAATAATAAGGTCATCAGATACCAAGCCACCAGAGTCCATAACACCTTTGACTTGCAACCCCAATTCACTTCCTGCTTTTACAGCGGCACGCAACATATCGCCAGTTGAGATTTGCGGTACGCCATATTTCTCAGTGATAAATTGCGCTTGCGTGCCCTTGCCAGCGCCAGGGGGGCCTAATAAAATCAGTCTCATTAATAACGTTCCTTGAATAGATTGATCATACGAGTTGAGAGATTACGGTTAATCTGCGTGAAGCTGAGATGAACCGCGCTATAGAGCTTTATCAGCCAACCCTAAATCGGTCGTCAACCATACAGGTTTTGAGAATACCAGACAAGCCTCGCATCGACCGGCAGGCGGGCGCTTAAACATATAGTTAGCATTGACCAGCGTTATTCGCAGGCCTTCACTTGAGACCAGAGCGACTCCAGTTCATCGCTGCTCATAAGATCAATTTTTTTGTCGGCACTCAAGGCTTCCATGGCCTCAAATCGGCGTTTAAATTTATTACTCGATAAACGCATAGCTTTTTCCGGATCTACCGATAGATGACGTGCGAGATTGACGCAGCTAAACAGTAAATCGCCCATTTCATCTTCTATTGCCGTCTGATCACCACTGCTTATTTCTACTTCAAGTTCGGCGATCTCTTCTTTTACTTTCGCCAAAACATCTTTCGGGTCAGTCCAATCAAAACCGACTGAGGATGCACGTTTTTGCAATTTATAGCCGCGACTCAGTGCAGGCAGGGCCATGGGCACGTCAGCCAGGATTCCACCTTCACCTTTTTCAATACGCTCTTGCTGCTTAAGTGCATCCCATTTCTTATTAATGGCTTTGGTATCAAATACCGCATCAGCTGGTCTCACCGACTGCAGTGTGCCATCGGGAAACACATGGGGATGACGTCTGATTAGTTTTTCAGTAATGCCTGTTACGATACTGTCCCAATCAAATGAACCATCCTCAGCACCCAGCTGACTGTAAAAAATAATCTGGAATAGCAGATCACCCAGTTCCTCACCAAGATGCTCAAGATCACCGCATTCGATAGCGTCAATGACCTCATACACTTCTTCAACAGTATGTGGAGCAATGGTTTTGTAACTTTGTTTTATATCCCAGGGACAGCCTATCTGTGGATCTCGCAGACGTGACATCAGGTAGCGTAGATCATTGATACTGTAGTTACTCATCAGCTGTAGATACCTGAGGATAGATAGCGATCACCACGATCACAAATGACCGCAACTATCGTGGCATTTTCCACCTGCTGACTAATCTTTAACGCAGCAGCAACTGAGCCGCCAGCGGAAACACCACAAAAGATGCCCTCCTCTCGCGCGAGACGCCGCATGGCATTCTCGGCATCAGCCTGCGAGATATCCATCAACTGATCAACCCTGGCGGCATCAAAAATAGCAGGCATATAGGCTTTAGGCCAGCGTCGAATACCGGGAATAGAGGCACCATCTTCAGGCTGTAGACCAATAATTTGAATATTCGGATTCTGGGTTTTCAGGAAGGCAGAGGTTCCCATAATGGTGCCAGTGGTGCCCATAGAGCTCACAAAGTGAGTAACAGAACCCTGAGTATCACGCCAGATTTCCGGACCAGTTCCCTCATAGTGAGACAGTGGGTTATCCAAATTATTAAACTGGTCCAGAACGGTCCCCAAACCCTGCTGCTGCATTTTTTGAGCTAGATCCCGAGCGCCCTCCATACCGTCGCTCTGACTCACCTCAATAAGCTCTGCACCATAGGCGGTCATGGCCCACTTGCGCTCATCTGTGGCATTGTCTGGCATAATTAAGGTCATTCGATAACCTTTCATTGCAGCAACCATGGCCAACGCAATACCTGTATTACCACTGGTGGCCTCAATAAGGCGATCACCTGGCTTAATATCACCCCGCGCCTCGGCTTTGGAAATCATGCTTAGTGCCGGACGATCTTTGACGCTACCGGCGGGGTTATCACCCTCAAGTTTAGCCAGGATGGTATTGCTGGTGTTACCAGGCATACGCTGCAAACACACCATGCGGGTGTTGCCAATGCACTGATCAATTGTTGGGTAATTCATACTGTTGCCTTTTACAGCCTGCAAAATAAGGGGATCATTGTGCCTGAAGCCTTAATGAGACGCCTCTTTGCATCTGCTATATCAAATAACTATCTTATCTAAGGGTTAACAGAGAATGGCGTAGGCCAGGGCGTAATCCCTTTCATCGGCAATGCTGAGCAAAACTTGGGTGGCACCAGAGCTATGCATTACCTCGGCAGCCCCAGCAGAAAGCTCAACAGCGGGCGCCCCTCTATCATTATTAATAATATTCATATCTTGAAAGCTGACACCATGACCAATACCTGTACCCAGCGCCTTAGCCACAGCTTCTTTAGCCGCGAAACGCTTGGCCAGAAAAGCCGCACTATTGTTTAAACGAGTAAACTCTTGCTGTTCTGCGGCGGTCAAAACGCGCTGAATAAATTTATCGTCCTGGCGCTGCAGTATCTTAACCATGCGCGCAACCTCAACGATATCTGTCCCTATCCCTTTGACCATTATCTGTTTTGCTCCTGTTTAGGTGCGCTCGACAGCAAATGTTGCCGGTAAAGTTCACGGCTATGCAGCTGTCGACCGCCAAGATAAAAGTCTATCACGCCACGCAGCAGCAGCTTTGCTGTTTTCATCACTGCGCGCTGGCGAAAGTCACCCTGCACAAGCGCCATAATATCCTCACCACGATAGCTACCGAGCGGCTGCCTGTGCTGGCTTGCCGATTCGACAAGACCCTGCTCGGGAATATACTGATAGAGCTTGTCGGCCAGCAGCGGCGCGCCATTTAGGCCTTCAGAATCCAACACCAAACCGTACCCCAGTTCATCGAGTAAGGTCATTTCCAGCTGCCGCAGCATAACCTCATCCGGGCCGATGCTGGCTAGCTGCACCATAAATTCCGTGTACTTTTGATAGAGGTGTTCATGGGGATCCTGTTCATGGAGCAAGCGATAGAGTAGCTCGTTGACGTAGAGGCCGGTAAACAGGCATTCCTGCTGTAAAAATACTGCTGCCTGATTGCAGTCGGCAGCGATAAGCGTTTTTAGTTCACCGCGCCCCTGCCAACTAAATTGATGCTCGGTGTAGGGAAAGATGGCGCGACTGATGCCACGTTTATTGGGCTTGCGAAAACCTTTGGCAACGCAGCGAACACGACCATGATTTTTGCTAAACAGATCAACCAGCAGGCTGGTTTCCCGATAGGGTGTGGCGTGCAGTAAAAACCCTGCTTCAGCATCGACCCGCACCGCTGGTTAGTCGTCCATATAGCCAAGGCTGCGCAGCGCACGCTCATCATCTGACCAGCCACTGCGCACCTTGACCCAGGTTCTGAGCATTACTTTGCAATCCAGCAAGCTCTCTATGTCGGCACGCGCCTGTTCGCCAATTTTCTTGATACGCTCGCCATTGCTACCAATAATGATTTTCTTCTGACCATCCCGTTCGACCAGAATTAACGCACTGATGTGAGTAACCTTCTTTTCTGCGCGAAATTCTTCAATTTCTACCGTTACCTGATAGGGAACCTCTGCCCCCAGCTGACGCATGATTTTTTCTCGAACAATTTCTGCGGCCAGGAAGCGTTCGCTGCGATCAGTAATCTGATCTTCGGGGAACATATGCATACGCTCTGGCATGTAAGTCTTAATCTTTTCTTCCAGCTCATCCAGATTGGTTCTTCGCAATGCTGAAAGTGGAATAAGATCCGCGGCATTAACCTTAGTTTCCAAAAATTTAAGATGTGGCAGTAAGGCTTCTTTGTCTTCAATCATGTCGACTTTATTCACCGCTACAATCACTGGCACTGTGCTATTGGAAAGATACTTAGCCACATATTCATCGGCCTCACTCCATTCAAAGCGGTCCACCACAAATACCAGCACATCAACATCAGATATAACACTGGCCGCCGAACGGTTCATCACGCGGTTAATGGCGCGCTCCTGGTTGGTGTGGATACCCGGAGTATCGACGAAGATCATCTGCAGATCCGCTTCAGTCTTAATGCCCAATAAAGTGTGTCTTGTGGTCTGCGGTTTACGCGAAGTGATACACAGCTTTTGGCCGAGAATATGATTTAGCAATGTGGATTTGCCCACATTGGGGCGGCCAATAATAGCTACGTAGCCACAGCGAGGTTCAGTCACGAGGACGACTCCAATTCAATTAACAATTGCTCAGCTACCATTTGCTCAGCCTTGCGACGGCTGCTGGCCGTGGCACTCATTTCTTTTTCTACAGCGGCAATCTTGCAGCTAACGGTAAACAACCGGCTATGGGCTTCGCCACCGGTATTGATCAGCTTATATTCGGGTACTGATTTACCGCGCTGTTGCAGCCATTCCTGCAAACTGGTCTTGGGATCTTTAATCGGCTGTACTTCCAGCGCGGCAGCCAGGAGATCTTTAAACCAAAGCTCAATACAGCTGCGCGCGGCCTCCAAACCAGCATCCAGATAAACGGCCCCAATCAGGGCCTCTACAGTATCACCTAAAATAGAGTCGCGACGATGGCCGCCGCTCTTCATTTCACCTGGCCCGAGTAAGACATCAGAACCAAGCGCTAATGATTTAGCAACCTCAGCCAGCGATTCTGCGCGCACTATATGTGAACGCATTCGGCTTAACTCGCCCTCACGGGCCTTGGGAAAGTCACGGTAGAGTATGTCAGTGATGGTGAGCCCAAGAATTGAATCGCCAAGAAATTCTAGGCGTTCGTTATTATTACTTCCGCAACTGCGGTGAGAGAGGGCGAGCATTAGTAGCTGTTCATCACTAAAGCTGTAATTAAGACGCTCTTGGAGCTGCCGGGCATTGCTCACTAACAATCCTCTGATTAATTATTTTGTTCAGCGGTGTCGTAGTGGTTGTTAAATTTGAGCACAACATCAACATTACTAAACATTTCAATTCGTTTTTCGTAGTTCAAGCTTATCCGAATGCCGTTTCTATCGCGTTTAATAACGACCTGACTCGCAGGCACATCGCGAATATTATTTATGGTGAAGAAATCTGACACCTTACGTCGAATGTCTGGAATCGATTCATCGCCTAAATCAGACTCACCAATCTGCTGTATTGCGCTGGCTATAATCCGATTATCCAAGTAGTGGGGACCTAACTTAAATGCCACTTGTAAAACAAACCCAGCGATAAAAATAATAATAATGGTCGCGGTTAAGGTTGCACCACGCTGCTTATTGGCTGTCATAACAAACTCCCTGTTATATTTTCTTAATCCTAAAAAACCAGCAAAGCGCCCTTCTTAATTACATTACTGGATTTTACCCGCCCGATCAAAGCTGGGCAGACTCAAAAATTTATCCCAAAACATCCATCGCGCAAAGGCCTTACCAACAATACGCTCTTCGGGCACAGGTCCCCAGACACGGCTATCGCTTGAGTTATCACGATTGTCCCCCATCATGAAATAATGCCCCTGAGGTACAACAGTAGAATAATTCTGACTGAGGCGAGTGGGCGAGGTGCGTTTTTGCATCATATGCTCAACGCCACCAAGATCCTCGGACATGACCACAGACCGTGGTGAATTAGCTTCTTCCGCAACTGTCGTCTGGCGCATCTTATCGCCATTGATAAACACAACACCATTGAGGACATGAATTTTATCGCCGGGAAGACCCACTACCCGCTTAATAAAATAGCGATCTTCATGAGGTGGGAAAAACACCATCACATCGCCACGTTCAGGGGAGTCGATCTCAATAATTTTATTACGCAATACTGGCAGACGAATGCCATAGGTCCATTTGCTAACCAAAATAAAATCGCCCACCTGTAGGGTCGGCACCATAGATTGCGACGGTATTTGAAAAGGCTCAATAACAAATGAACGCAGAATCAACACCAAACCCAACACCGGTGCTAGCGAGCCTATAAATTCAATCAGCCCTTCTTCCTGCTTAACAACAAACTTATTGAGCAGCCAAAAAATACCTGCCAACAAAAATATAATGGTAAGAATCAGTTCAAAATTGAGATCCATCAGGATCTACCTCCCTTGGCATTGTCCATTAAGTTCGAAGTACTGCCAGGAACGCATCCTGGGGTATCTCAACACTACCCACCTGTTTCATGCGTTTTTTACCGGCTTTTTGTTTTTCCAACAATTTCTTTTTACGGGTTACATCGCCACCGTAACATTTAGCCGTTACATTTTTGCGCAACGCCTTCACTGTCGTTCGGGCTACGACACTACCGCCGATTGCTGCCTGAATAGCCACATCAAACATTTGGCGAGGAATAAGCTCTTTCATCTTGTCGGCGAGATTACGACCTTTTTGAATCGAGTGGTCGCGGTGGGTAATAGCCGCAAGCGCATCGACGCGATCGCCATTGATCAAGATATCCAACTTGACCAGCGAGGCAGCTTCAAAGCGGACAAAACTGTAGTCTAGGGAAGCAAAGCCGCGACTGACCGATTTCAAGCGATCAAAGAAGTCCATTACGACTTCACTCATAGGCAACTCATAGCGAATTGATACCTGGCCACCGATAAACTGCATGTCTTTTTGTACACCGCGCTTTTCAACACAGAGTGAAATTACGTTACCGACATAGTCTTTAGGGACTAGAATATTAGCTTCGCAAATTGGTTCCCGCATCTCTTCAATCTGCCCTGGGTCCGGCAGATCTGAGGGATTTGACATATATAACGTCTCGCCCTTAGAGGTGATAATCTCATAGACCACAGTAGGTGCGGTGGTGATTAAATCAAGATCATATTCGCGCTCAAGGCGCTCCTGAATAATCTCCATATGCAGCATGCCCAAGAAGCCACAGCGGAAACCAAAGCCAAGTGCATCGGAACTCTCTGGCTCATAGAACAGTGAGGCATCATTGACTGCCAGTTTGGCCAGAGCCTCACGAAACTCCTCAAAATCATCAGAATCCACCGGGAACATACCCGCATAAACCTGGGGCTTGATGCGCTGAAATCCGGGTAGTGCATCGGTAATAGAGGTGCTCTGATGGGTTAATGTATCCCCCACTGGTGCGCCGAGAATATCTTTGATACCAGCAACAATAAAGCCCACTTCACCAGCACGCAATACACCCGTCTCTTTGCGTTTGGGCGTGAATACACCAACGCTATCGACCACGTGCGGCTTGCCAATCGATTTGGCAATAATTTTATCTTTTTTCGCGAGCGTTCCCTGCATAACACGCACCAAAGAGACAACACCCAGGTAGTTATCAAACCAGGAATCAATGATCAGCGCCTGCAATGGGGCGTCAACATCACCTTCAGGTGGCGGCACCTTGAGCACCAGCTCTTCCAGGATATCTGCAATACCCTCACCGGTCTTGGCGCTGCAGCGCACTGAGTCGGTCGCCTCAATGCCAATAATATTTTCAATCTCGTTAATCACTTTTTCTGGTTCGGCCTGGGGCAAGTCCATTTTATTCAACACTGGAATGACTTCCAGGCCTTGGGCAATGGCGGTATAGCAGTTAGCCACTGACTGTGCCTCTACACCCTGTGCAGCATCTACAATGAGCAGCGCTCCCTCACAGGCGGCAAGTGATCGCGACACTTCATAAGTGAAGTCAACATGGCCAGGAGTATCAATAAAGTTTAGCTGATAGGTTTTACCGTCTTGCGCAGTGAAAGGCAATGTGACGCTCTGGGACTTAATGGTAATACCGCGCTCTCGCTCGATATCCATAGAATCTAGCACCTGAGCCGCCATTTCACGGTCGGCCAGGCCACCACAGAGCTGGATAAATCGATCCGCAATGGTCGATTTCCCGTGGTCAATGTGGGCGATAATTGAAAAATTTCGTATGTGACTGAGATCGGACAAAGTGTTTGTACTGCCGTTAAAATTTGCGTGCGGATTCTAGCCTATTTGCAGGCCATACGCTAATAACCGCTTGATTATTAAACTCTAAATTCAAGCGGCTATTTAGCCTCATCAAAACAAACTGCCAGCCGAGTACCGTAAGGCTACTCAATAATCTCAATCGTGCGGAAGATTGCCCGCCCCTGACGATAGAAACGAATAGCCACCGGCGTATTGCTTGGCAACTCTTCGATTACCTGACTGTACTCATCAAGATCATCGATACGGCTGTAGCCGAGCTGCACAATAATATCCCCTGCCTGCAACATTGACTCAGCTGCTGCAGAATCTGGCGATACTTGTCTGACGAGAACACCGCCGCGCAGACGCAGTGCGCGACGCTCCTGATCATCCAACTCTTCAACAATCAGCCCTAGGCGATCAGTGCCATCGTTACTCTCGGCGACACTTCCTCTATCAGTGTCGAGAGCACCAACTTCTATAGTCAATTTTTTACGCTTACCTTCACGGTAAATTTCAACCTTGGCATTCTCTCCCGGCGTCACCATGCCAACGACATGAGGCAGGTCCCCAGAATCAACAATAGCCTGTCCATCAAAACGCACGATAACATCGCCAGGCTTAATGCCGCCCCTATCAGCCGGACTATCCGGTTCTACCGCATTAATCAGCGCTCCCTGTGGGGTTCCAAGCTGCAGTGACTCTGCAAGATTTTTATTAACATCCTGAATGGCGACACCGAGCCATCCGCGCTGCACGCTGCCATGATCCTTTAACTGTTCGATCACCCCCACCGCTACACTGGCGGGAATAGCAAAAGAGAGACCAATAGATCCGCCTGAGCGCGAATATATCTGTGAGTTAATACCTACAACCTGACCCTTGAGATTAAACAGTGGCCCCCCGGAGTTGCCTGGGTTAATAGCAACATCAGTCTGAATAAAGGGCACATAGTTTTCACCCTTTTCAGTGGGAATGCTCCGCCCTATGGCACTTACGATACCGGCGGTAACCGAATAATCCAGACCAAAAGGTGATCCTATAGCCAGCACCCAGGCCCCGACTTTAAGGCTATCCGCGGAAGCAAAGCCTAGAGTTGGAAGATTGCGCGCTTCGATTTTGAGCAGTGCTAAATCTGAACGTCGATCAGAACCTACTACAGTGGCAGCGTACTCTTGGCGGTCGGCAAATAAAACCTGGATTTCATCCGCACCCTCCACCACATGATGGTTGGTAAGAATGTAACCGTCGCTCGATATAACAAAGCCTGAGCCCATTGAGCGAGCAGGACGGGGTTTTTGCTGGCGCTGACGCTGCTCAAAAAAATCACGGAAAATTTCAGGAATTTGGCCCTGGGGTATTTGCTGAGCCTGCTGTTTACGGCCCTTACTGACCGTATTTATTTTCACTACGGCAGGGGAAACGTCTTCGACTAGACTGGTAAAATCAGGTAACTGGGCCTGAGCGGATGAAACGGTGACGAGGAAAAATACAGCGACAAAAAAGAATCTATTCAGCACAAAGCATCTCCGATAAAAATAATAAAAGCGAAAGCGGATCTAGAATACTGGCTTAGGTAAAGTCTAAAACCTGATTTTCGCCAGGGTCTTGAAGTAAGACAGGGTTAAGACGTAAATCGTTCCTTGTTTTCTTACTTTGTAGAGCAACTATTAGACCACCTAATAGAAGTCCAGATGCAGCACCGAGAATACCCAATGCATCACTTTGCGGTCCCGCAATCCATGCACCGATCACTGCAGCTGAAATTGGTACCAGATAAACCAACATTGAGCCGCTGACAATCACATCTTCAGGAATACCAATGGTCACTGACTGCCCAGGGGTAACTTTTTTTGGCGACTGGCTATTGAGCAGCACCCTGATACGATTGGTTTTACCGGTCAGTTTTGATAGCACCCGCTGTCCACAGCCCTTTTCAGCCGCGCACGCCTCACAGGTCGAGCGCTGAATAGTCTCCACCCAAAGGCTATCTGCTTCGACGGCAACTACGATTCCGGTTTCCAATATCATTGAGTACCCTGGCGTTTACGGCATTGACGATGAATCTAGCGGGGAGATAGCATTGGCAATCTGGCTGGCGGTACTTCGCGGAATTTCCCCCACTACACAGATAGCATAACGCTGATTGTTGAACACGGCCTTGGTTAATACCGCGACTGTAGCACCCAGGTTGGCATCCACCGCCGGTAAGGCGCCGCTTTTCTTGGCAGAATCAATAAACACTGAAAATACTGCCAGACCATCCGTGTACATCAACGATTCTTGACCATCATTCCCGACTGGCTGATAGGACGACAACACAAAACCAGGTGGCAACCATTTGGGCACCCATTGCGAGCTTGATACTTTTGCCTGCTGGTTGGCCTTTAAACAATCTGATTGGTCGACATCAATGCTATCAGAGGCAGACAGTTCGGAGGAAAATTCAACATTGTTCAGATCTGCACCAATTGAAATATCGACGAACTGGAAGCGCTCCATAGGCTTACCCTGACTATTAATTAGTATCGACTGCAACATCAGGCCTGTTTCTTTATCAATGGCAATTATATAGCCATAGCGATACTTGTCCTTGGGGATAACATTAACCACTGAGACTGCTCGCCCTGCGATCCGGCCATCGCCGCGAATATAAAAGTTATAAAAGTCTTGCAGATGCGCATAATTGTTATCGTTAACCTTCAGTACGCTGCCGCGCAACAGCATGTCAGAGGCGCGCATACAGTCCATATCATCGCCACGGCGAACAATTTCACGTTCTGGACCATCCATATGTACTATGCGTTCATAGGTCTGGCCATCACGCACTATATGCACCACCTTAACACTGGTGAGATTACCTCGAAATTCATAGGTAAATAGACCCCTATAGCTTAGCTCTTTGGAAGCTTTGGCCATTCGAGCCATCAGGTCATAGGCGGAATCCATCTGCTGGCCAAATAAAGGCCCATGCACAAAAACGGCGACTATAAGAGCCGCCAGTTTTAGTTTTTTTAACGATTTAACCAACATATTGATGGTTTATCCTGTTTCGAATCTGCGTTATCGGAACTCACTCATCGCTAGACCCTTCGCCGCTCTTATTAACCCGGGCAAATGGCAACATGCCCTGATTACTGTTTAGCGCGGCGTGGCTAGAATGCTTCAGCATAATATCATTTAGATAGGCGCGCAGCTCCTGCTCCGAATACTGCTTATTTAATGAAGGCCTAACTTGAATCAATGGCGCCACAGGCTGTTGAGAAACTCTATTGTTACCACCAGCACTTACTGTGCGAGCCTGGATATTGGGCTGGAACCCAGAGGGGAACTGAATCGCAGGCCCAGAATTTTGCTGCGCTGCATCAACATCTACTTCGGCGAACTGCACTGCATCTGTGTTTGCAGGCGCGACATCGTTAAACTGCTGCACCCCCAAAATGGCCACCATAGCAACAGAAGCTGCAATGGCAAAACGACCCGCAGAACCTGCGAATCGTTGGAGAGGGTTAATACGATGAGTATCTTCGGCGTCAATAGCGGCGGAGATAGCCGCTGAGAAGTCTATTTTGGCTACGGGATCACCAGACATCACTGAAGAAGCCATATGATAACGTTGCCATTTACTGCGTGCGCTATCCGTCGCGCTAGAGGCACTACCTACTTCCTTGAGGATTCGATGGGTTTCAAACTCAGTGCTCTCTCCGTCCATTAGTGCAGAAAGGGACTCAGCTAGGCGCTCTTCGTGATCGCTCATTTATGTTCCTCAAACCTGTTAGTAAAGTATATTGATAAAAAGTTGTGATGGGTATGACCGGTGCTTTTCCAAAAGGTTCACCAATCTTTTAACCACCTTCCATTAATTCCAAAACCCGGCTATCTATTGACTCTCGACCACGAAATATACGCGATCTTACCGTACCCACAGGGCAGTCCATAACCGCAGCAATATCCTCATAACTCAGACCCTCATATTCGCGCAAAGTCACCGCTGTGCGCAAATCTTCGGGCAATTCTTCGACAGCCTGGTTGATTACTGCTTCGAGCTCATCGCGAAATAGCTGATTCTCAGGCGTGCCGACATCTTTCAGGCGATCACTGCCAGAATAGTACTCAGCGTCAGCCAGATCTACGTCTGACAATGGCGGCCGTCTGCTGCGCGCCACCAAATAATTTTTGGCCGTGTTCACCGCAATTCTGTAGAGCCAGGTATAAAACTGACTATCGCCACGAAATCGCGGCAATGCGCGGTAGGCTTTAATAAATGCTTCTTGGGTGACGTCGCTTACCTCGTGGCTATCGCGAATAAACCGCCCTACTATTGCATGCACCTTATACTGGTATTTAAGAACCAAAAGGTCAAAGGCGCGTTTGTCACCTTTTTGCACTCTGAGCACCAGCTGCTGGTCCGTTGGTTCTGTTTTAGTTTCCGTCATTGAGCAATCCGTTTCCCAACCCTATGGGTTATATTTTTTATCGCTGAGAAATCACAGCTTTGCGCGATTACCATTTGCGCAACCACCATAGACAGACCGACTGCCAGCCAATTAGTTCGCCTATTTCGTTAGCTAGATTTCGGCGCTTATACTATCATGCGAAACCGATTATGTGTGGCGAACCAATGAAACAAACCCATCTCTATGATGTTCTCGTTATCGGCAGCGGTGCTGCTGGGTTAACGGCTGCATTGCAGCTAGAAAAACACCTCCGAGTTGCGCTGATTAGCAAAGCGGCATTGCAGGGTGGTGCCTCCTGGTATGCCCAAGGTGGTATTGCCGCAGTTTTTGATAAAAACGACAGCGCCGACGCCCATGTGGCCGATACACTGATTGCTGGTGCTGGTCTATGCCATGAAGACGCTGTGCGCTTTGTTGTCGAAAATGGGCCAGATGCCGTCAATTGGCTAATTGATCAGGGCGTTGATTTCACTAAGAATAGCGACCAACAAGACTACCATCTAACTCAAGAGGGAGGTCATAGCCACCGACGCATATTGCATACCGCCGATGCCACAGGCAAAGAGGTGACCGGTACATTGGTCGATCAGGTTATCAATGCAGAAAATATCGATATTTACGAACAGCACTGCGCGGTTGATCTGGTGACTCAGGCGGATAAGGACTCCCGTCGAATTCGCTGTACCGGTGCCTACATACTGGATATAACGCAGGATAGCGTGTCGCTATTTCAGGCCAAAAGTGTGATTTTAGCGTCTGGCGGCGCCAGTAAAGCCTACCTCTACACCAGCAACCCTGACGGTGCCAGTGGTGATGGCCTAGCCATGGCATGGCGTCGAGGCTGCCGCGTGGCCAACCTTGAGTTTAATCAGTTTCATCCGACCTGCCTCTATCACCCCAAAGCCAAGTCATTTCTGATTACCGAGGCCCTGCGTGGCGAAGGCGCAGTGCTGCGCCTGCCAGACGGCAGTCGTTTTATGGACAGCTTTCACCCTGATGGTGAGCTCGCCCCAAGAGATGTTGTCGCGCGCGCTATTGACCATGAGATGAAACGCCTGGGAAGCGACTGCCTATACCTGGATATTAGCCATAAATCGGCAGCGTTTATTATTGAGCACTTTCCGACTATGCATAAGCACTGTCTTGAGTTCGGGATAGATATCACCACCGACCCCATTCCCGTGGTACCTGCAGCTCATTACACCTGCGGCGGCATTTTGGTGAATAACTTTGGTCAAACCGACCTGATAAATCTCTATGCCATCGGTGAGAGTGCATTTACCGGACTGCATGGCGCCAACCGCATGGCCAGCAACTCGCTTCTTGAGTGCCTCGTCTATGCCCGGTCAGCGGCCGCCGAAATCAATCGTCTGACACCAGCTATTGGTGATCCAGACTTTATTCCCGACTGGGATGAATCGCGCGTCAGCTCGTCCGATGAAGATGTCGTGATCTCTCACAACTGGGATGAACTGCGCCGGTTTATGTGGGATTACGTCGGTATTGTGCGCACCAATAAGCGCCTTGAACGCGCCCAACACAGAATCAAATTGCTACAGAAAGAAATTGGCGAGTACTACAGCAACTGCAAGGTCAGCAGAGATCTTCTGGAGCTACGCAACTTGGCCACCGTGTCCGAATTAATTATTCGCTGTGCATTGGAGCGTAAAGAAAGCCGCGGCCTACATTACACCCTCGACTACCCAGAATCATCCCCAATCGCTCGCGACACCATTATGGTGCCCATTAATTACGCCGGTCAAAATGTCATTATCAACCGAGACTAGCGCCCTTTCAGGCTAGCCTGATATCAAAAGTCTGCGCAGTAACCTATGCTGCCCGGGCAACATTGCGTCTGCAGGCAGCACTCGCGTTAAAGCAGCGCCGGCTGTGGTTTTGAAATATAGAATGACCAGATTGCGCATAACAAATTGACGGGGCTGCAGGATTAAATCAATGTTGCCTAGCCGCCAGTGTTTTGCATCCAAACACCGCAAAACCTCTGGCTGCTGACTGTTCCATCGTCTAAACCAACCTAGAACTGCAGCCGCAGTTAGGGAGAGCGCCAGCAATCTCGCCCACCATAAAATAGGCAGGCCCAGCAGAATGATTGATACAGCGAGTGCGAGCACAACTTGGGCTCTAAGAATAACTGTCGAGGGGCGTAGGTTAAAGGTTTCCAGGCTTTTTCCGACTATCACGAATTATCTGCACTATCCTTTGAGTATCTGGATCAGTCGCTTGCTCACGATTCATCAACCAGAGAAATAAATTCTGATCTTCGCACTCAAGCAACGTCTCATAGCGCAGTTGATCAGACTCCTCGAGAGAATCGTAGTGATTTTGTGTGAAGGGTTGAAGAATCAGATCGAGTTCTAACATGCCACGACGACTAGCCCACAACAGACGGTTCTTATTCATAGATAATCAGTAATTGTGTTAAAGCAGCATTATAAGAGACAATCCTCAAATAACCTAAAGACTCATACCCTATGACCATTATCGACCCACGCGCATACATCCAATTAACCGGCCCGGATAGCCGCAAATTCTTGCAGGGCCAGGTTACCTGCGACATGGAATTGCTAACCGGCGACGCAACAGTTAATGGCGCTCATTGCACACCCAAAGGGCGCATTATTTTTTTGTTCAGCGCCACTTGCGACGAGCAGAACAACCTTATTTTGCAAGTGCATGGCTCAATCGCCGACATCGCCCTGGCTAGCCTTAAAAAATACGCCGTCTTCTTCAAGACGGAGATCAGTAATATCAGCGATCAATATGCCGCCCCACCTAGCCTGGATAATCTCGCGCGCCTGCGCACCGGCAGCGCCGAAGTCGTGGCAGAAACCAGCGATCTATTTATCCCACAGATGTTAAATCTTGATGCCCTCGGCTATATCAGCTTTAAAAAAGGCTGCTACACCGGACAGGAAATCGTTGCGCGAGCCCATTATCGCGGCGCGGTCAAGCGCAGAATGCACCATCTGCAACTAGAGGCCGCCGCATTGCCCACCCCGGGTGACCCGATACAGGATAGTGGCGGTAAAGCCATCGGTAATATAGCCAGTGCGGCAAAAGTCGATGATGCAACGATTGAAGTGCTGGCAGTATTGGCCGACAAATCCGCCGACGCCACCGAAATACAGATTGGCGATGGCCCATTAACCACCGTCAAACATCTGCCATTGCCCTACCAGATTCCAGCCAGCCCGTGAACAACCTAATAGAATGGCTAGGCAATAATCAACAGATACTGGTTGGGGTAGGAGCGGGATCAGCAGTCGTGTTTATCGCTAGCCTGTTATCGCTACCCTGGGTAGTCGCCAAAATTCCCGAAGATTATTTTGTTCCCAAAAAACGCCAGCCAACCCGGTGGAAAGCGCAGCGACCATTGTTGCGGCTATTGGCATTAGTCGGCAAAAATCTCCTTGGCTACGGTCTGATACTCGCCGGAATATTAATGCTATTTTTGCCCGGCCAGGGAATTCTGACCATGGTCACAGGGCTAATGCTGATCGACTATCCGGGAAAGTTTCGCATTGAACGCCGCATTGCTAAAACACCAACAGTGCTCAATGGCCTTAACTGGCTGCGCGCCAAGGCCAAAAAACCACCGCTGACTATGGGTTAGTGGCCGCGGTAGAATAAGACACCTTGCCAAGTACAACCTCGTTGCCTGCACTGGGTGCCAGAGGAATATTGCGCGCCAGCACCAGACTAATGAGGGCCATACCAGAACCCATCAAAAATACTGCCGTCGGCGATACTAACCACACAAAACCAAACAGCACCGGAATCACCACTGCGGCAATATGGTTGATGGTAAAGGCCACACCAGCTGTGGACGCCATATCTGCCGGATCAGCAATTTTTTGGAAGTAGGTTTTAATTGCAATCGCCAGAGAAAAGAATAGGTGATCGGCGATGTATAAACCCGCCGCCCAGGTCGCATCATTGACAAATGCGTAGGCAGTAAAGACACAGAACAACCCGCAGTACTCAAAAGTCAGTGCCCTACGTTCGCCAATGCGGCCAACCAAAACACCGATACGGCCCGCAAAAGCCCAGTTAAAAAGATGGTTGACAATATAGAGCGCAGCGATATCACTGACGCTATAACCAAACTTTTCCACCATCAAAAAGCCCGCAAAAACGACAAATATCTGACGTCTGGCGCCACCCATAAAAGTCAGCGCGTAATACAACCAGTAGCGCTTGCGCATCAATAGATGCTTACGCTGGGGGGTTTTGGCCTCGAATCGTGGAAACGCCAGCCACATAAATAGGGTAAGCGCCAAGCAGACACCGCCACCAACTAAATAGATAGTCCTGTAACTAAGCCCCAGGTAATCCTGAGCCACCCATAAAAAACTGTACGCGACCAATGACGCGATTGAACTAGCCGCAATAAGCCTGCCTAACATCGCCGGTGCTTCGTCGATACTCAACCACTGCAGTGCTAGAGACTGCTTGACCGTTTCGTAGTAATGAAAACCAACCGACATAATAAATGTAGTGAAATACAAGCCGATAACAGAGGGTAAGTAGCCCGTTATAGCAATGCCAACACCCATTACCGCGATGGACAAATAGGCGAAAGTTTGTTCTTTTAAAATCAGCAGCACGAACACTGCGGTAAATGCTAGAAAGCCAGGTATCTCGCGAATGCTCTGCAACATACCAATCTCTGCGCCAGTAAACGCCGCCTTTTCAATGACAAAATTATTGAGCAGAGCCATCCAGGTAGCAAAGCCAATAGTCATGGCTACTGACATTAGAATCAGTAGATGTTTTGGCGTCTGCCAAGATTTTGTTACCACCAGTTAATCTCCAATCTTAACGATATTATGACGAACACTATTGAGATCCTGAGCGCAGCAAAGGATGTTACATCCCAGCCTCTTCCGACGGCAGCTGCCAGTCAATAGGCTGCCCACCATTGTGCTTCAAATAATGGTTTGTTTTCGAAAAGTGCTTACAGCCTAAAAAGCCACGGTAAGCGGAAAGTGGTGATGGGTGCACCGACTTCAAAACCAAATGCCGCGACTGATCAATAAAGGCGCCCTTCTTTTGCGCATGGCTACCCCAGAGCAAAAACACAATGCCCTCACGTTGATCGTTTAATGAGCGAATTGCCTGATCGGTAAATTTCTCCCAACCCTTGCCCTGATGGGCTCCAGCATTCGCCTGCTCCACGGTCAAAGTGGCATTAAGTAAAAGCACTCCCTGCCTGGCCCAACTGGTGAGACAGCCATGACTGGGGGCCACAAAACCCACATCAGACTCTAACGCTCTGTATATATTCGCCAGCGAGGGCGGCACTTTAACCCCAGGCAGCACCGAAAAGCAAAGGCCATGGGCCTGACCGGGGCCATGGTAGGGATCCTGCCCTAAAATAACCACACGCACTCGATCAAAAGGGGTGTCATTAAACGCGGAAAACCACTGAGATCCGGGTGGATAGATCACCTTGCCACTATTTTTCTGCTGCTCTAGAAATGCTTTTAAAGCCTGCATGTAGGGTCGATCAAACTCCGCTCCAAGCACATCTAACCAACTTGGCTCTAACCTTACAGCGCCCTGATCAACCATATAAATACCCTCGATACCAACAATGAAAAGCTAACTTAAGAAGCCTCCTCAATGTTACCATAGCCAACTATGCAACCCGCCTCCACTTTTAGTATCTGGCGCCTTACCTGGCCAACCATTCTCAGCAATCTTGCCTTTATGCTGACCGGGCTTATATTCCTAAAAATTGCTGGCGGCATGGGCATCGACGAAGTAGCCGCAGTCACCACAGGTCAGCGCCTGTTCTTTATTTTGTTTGCCGTAATGATGGGGCTATCGAGTGGCACCACTGCGTTAGTGGGTCGCTACTGGGGTGCCGGTGACAGAGAGCGAGCCGGGCGGATTGCGGCCCTATCAGTGATTATATTCTTTATTGACGGCCTACTGCTGTCCTGGATTGCAATTCCATTTCTTCAACCCTTGGTGAGCATCTTCAGCCTCACACCAGAGGCTCACAGGCTTGCGGTCGACTTTGTTTTCTACACTGTGCTTTACGCGCCACCTCTACTGATCATACTGGTCTTTAGCATGGCTTTTCGCGCCACTGGCGACAGTAAAACCCCATTGTGGGCCGCGATAATAGGTGCAGTGCTAGGGGTGTATCTGGGTATAGCGTATACCTACGGTTGGCACGAAATTGAGGCGGCTGGGCTATCTGGCCTCGCCATAGGTAATGGCGTTGGTGCCATTATTACCGTCATTCTTTTTTTGCTGTTATGGGTATTTGGCAGGCTTTCATTTAAACCAGCCAACCCGATACCCGGCTTTTTAACCAATGGTCGCGACCTTATTAAGATCGGCATGCCCGCTGCTTTCGAGCAGATGTTTTTTCAAGGAGGGCTATTAATATTTTTGGTGTTCCTGGCTAGCTATGGCAACGCTGCCTTTGCTACTTATGGCATTGGTCTGTCCATACTTGGATTAATGATTGTCATCGCATTTAGCTTCTCTATCTCCAGCGCCACATTGGTCAGCCAGCATTTGGGTGCCGGAGACAAAAAAGGCGCCTATGATGCAGGCTGGCGAACTATGCGCACCTGCGTCTATATTATGATTGCCGGCGGCGCACTGATGAGCCTGTTTGCCGAAGAAATTGCGCGCTTTATGATCAACGATCCTGAGGTTATCGCGCTATTGGTGCCTTTCACCTACATCATTAGTTGTAGTCTGCCGCTGATGGGCATTGAGTTCAGTATGGCCGGTGCACTGCGCGGTGCAGGCGACACCAGATACCCAATGATGGTGACTATATTTAGTATTGCGCTAAGCCGTATACTAGCGCCGTTTATTTTGGTGCAGATGGGTGCAGATGTAATGTGGCTCTATGCAACTTCTTTGCTGGATTTCGGTATAAAATCTAGTCTAAATATGCGTCGCTTTCGTAAAAAGACGTGGTTGCATACGGTGCAGCCCAGTGCCCAACAACAGACCATCGAATAGAGTGTTAAATGCCTCAAGCTAAGCCAGTTACAAGCCTCGAATTCCAAAATGACCGTCAGATTGCCTACTGGCTGTTTTTCTGTGCCGCGGTGATCTTCGGTATGATTCTTTTGGGTGGCGTTACGCGTCTGACAAACTCAGGTCTGTCCATGGTTGACTGGAAGCCGCTGATGGGGGTTATCCCGCCAATGTCTGAGGCTGATTGGCAGCACATGTTCTCTAAGTACAAGCAGTTTCCCGAGTATCAAAAAATCAATGCAGGCATGTCTCTGGAAGCCTTTAAATCGATCTTTATGTACGAGTACTTGCACCGAGTACTCGGACGCTTAATCGGTATCATATTTATACTGCCGTTCCTGTTCTTTTACTTCACCAAACGCATCAAAGCCGGTCTTACACCAAAGCTGCTTATTATGTTGATTGGTGGCGGCTGTCAGGGTCTGCTCGGCTGGTATATGGTCAAAAGCGGCCTAGTGGACAAACCGGATGTCAGTCAGTATAGACTCAGTGCGCACCTGGGTGCGGCAGTGCTGATCTACTCGTTCATCCTGTGGACGGCTTTTGATTTAGTTAATCGCAGAACCGAGCAGCCAACACAGCTGAAAACTTTTGCCTACAGCCTCAGCGGCCTGATTTTTCTGATGATATTATCTGGTGGTCTGGTGGCAGGCACCAAAGCTGGCTATGCCTATCCAACCTGGCCTTTGATGGGGGATAGCTTTATACCGGCAGGGTTGTACAGTATGACGCCAGCCTGGTTATCTGCCTTTGAAGATATCACTACTATCCAGTTTAACCACCGCATATTTGCCTATGTGATCGTAGCTCTGGTAGTCGGCTTTGCAGCCAAAGCTCTGCGTGCAGATATTCAGGGGCACGCAAAAACAGCCGTATTCTGCCTGATTGGCCTGTTGATATTGCAGGTCAGCCTGGGTATCAGTACGTTAATTTTTTATGTTCCCATCCCTGTTGCAGCGGCACACCAGGTGGGAGCAGTCGCCCTTTTAAGTGCCTCGCTCTTTATTAGTCATTCCCTGACCAAGCGCCGTGGCCAACCGAATTAATCATTGGAGAAGCACTATGAAAAAACTTGTTATTACATTTATCGCAGCAACATTATCGTTTGGCGCCATGGCAGCAGACCCAGCCGCGGGTAAGGCTAAATCTATGACCTGTGCAGGCTGTCACGGCATGAACGGTATCAGCAACAATGGCATGTGGCCAAACCTGGCGGGGCAGAAAGAAGCCTACCTGGTCAGCCAGTTAAAGCAATTTAGAGATGGTAAGCGCAGTAACGCTATGATGACGGCAATGGCCAAGGGCCTGAGCGACACAGATATTGCTAATCTGGCTGCTTATTACAGCGGCCTAAAATAAAGAGACAGCCCGCAATAAAAGGCCAGTGCCTATTAAAAAGTACTGGCTTTTTTAATGCAAAATCGGCAAAACCGTGCAGGTTGTTTTTTAAATAAAATAATGTATATTGCAGCGCTTTAGAGCCCTGCGCCACCCACAACGGAGTTGAGATATGCCCACAGTCACCTATATAGAAGCCAACGGCCAAAGCCATGAAGTCGATGTTGAATCTGGCGCCAGTCTGATGCAAGGTGCTGTAGACAATATGATTGAGGGCATTGTCGCAGAATGTGGCGGTGCCTGTGCCTGTGCTACCTGTCATTGCTATGTCGATAGCAGCTGGGCTGACAAAATCGAACCGGCCAGCGAAATGGAAAACGACCTACTGTCCTGTGTTACTGAACCAAAAGATAATAGCCGACTGTCCTGCCAGGTCAAAATGACCGATGCACTCAATGGCTTGGTAGTACATTTACCTGAGTCACAGTTCTAGTCCCGAGTACAAACAATCTCTAAACCTGCATCCCGCCATGTCAAGTGGCGGGGTCATGCAGCTCAGTTTATCATGCCGGTAAACTGCCTCACTGACCCGCGTTAACCACAGCGACGAAGCCATTAAAAACCCTTTCAGTGCGCCATTTAGCGTACCCATTTATCTGTTCGACTTTCTATTCACCAAGACAACAAAAAAAATCCGAAAACCTAAAACCAGCATGTTTGTTTTTTTCTTTAAACGATGTATAGTTTACCCAGCCTATAACTAAACAAACAAAAGGTTCATCTCCATGCCATATCAAGAGGAATTTCTACTCAGAGCCTACCGCTCCATGAGAACCATTCGCGAGTTCGAAGAACGCTGCATCGCCGAATTTATGGGCGGTAACGTGCCCGGTTTTGTGCATGCCTCCAACGGCCAGGAAGCCATTGCGGTTGCTGCCTGTATCGACCTTAGCGACAGCGACATTATTGGCAGTACCCACCGCGGTCACGGCCACTGTATTGCCAAGGGCTGTGATGTGGGTGGCATGATGAAAGAGATCATGGGTCGCGCCACTGGACTGTGTAAAGGTAAAGGCGGCTCCATGCATATTGCCGATATCGATAAAGGCATGCTCGGCGCCAATGCCATTGTCGGTGGTGGTCCACCTCTGGTGAATGGCGCAGCTCTGGCGTCCAAAACTCTGGGCACCAAGAATATCGCCATGTCATTTAATGGCGATGGCAGTGCCAACCAGGGCACCGCTATGGAAGCCATGAATATGGCGGTAGTCCTGCAGTTACCCCATGTCTTTATCTACGAGAACAACGGTTATGCAGAAGGCACCTCGGCCAACTATGGACTTGGCTGCGACAGCCTGACAGACCGTAATGCCAGCTTTGGTATGCCTGCCGAATGTGTTGATGGCAATGACTTCTTTGCCACCTATGAAGCCATCAAGAGTGCCACTCAGCGCGCTCGAGATGGCGGCGGCCCTACTTCTATTGAAGCCAAGTGCGTGCGCTTTGATGGCCACTTTATTGGTGACCCACAGCTGTACCGCGGCAAAGACGAAGTTAAGAATGCCCGCAAGACTGAGGACTGCTTAAAAATCTTCCGCGATCGCGTCATTAAAGAAGGCTGGCTCAAAGCGGCGACCATGAATGCGATTGATAAAGAGATCAAAGTTGAAATCGAACAAGCGGTTGTGGACGGCCTTGCGGCACCGCATCCAGATCCCGTCACGGACCTGATGTCCGATGTCTATTGCTCATACTAAGGTGACCGAAATGACTAATAATTCTAATAATGCACAGGTCGCCGGCAAGACTTCTATCAAGACTTACCGCGAAGCCCTCAATGACGCCATCCGTGAAGAGATGCGTCGCGACCCCACAGTGATTGTACTGGGAGAAGAAGTCTCCGGTGGTGCAGGCTGTGATGGCGAAGACGATGCCTACGGCGGTGTTTTTGGTGTTACCAAAGGGTTGATGCCCGAGTTTGGCCGCGAGCGCGTGATCGATACCCCAATTTCTGAGTCAGCCATTATTGGTGCCGCCGCTGGCGCTGCAAATAATGGTCTGCGCCCTATCGCAGAACTGATGTTCTTTGACTTTATCGGTGTGTCTTTTGACCAGATCTTTAATCAGGCGGCTAAGTTCCGCTATATGTTTGGCGGCAAGTCTAAAACACCTATGGTGATTCGCGGTACTGTGGGCGCCGGTTGGCGCGCGGGTGCCCAGCACTCCAGCATGCTGCACTCGGTAGTCACCCATATTGCCGGGCTTAAAGTGGTGATGCCCAGCAATGCCTACGACGCCAAAGGTTTGATGGTGCAGGCGATTCGCGATGATGATCCGGTGATCTTCCTAGAGCACAAAATCATGTATGACAATGAGTGTGAAGTACCCGACGAGCAGTATGCGATTCCCTTTGGGGAAGCGGCATTCCCACGTCAGGGCAAGGATGTCACCATCGTAGCCATCTCCAATATGGTCACCCATGCCATTGCTGCTGCCGATATTCTGGCTGCAGAAGGCATTACCTGCGATGTGATTGATCCACGCACCGTGTCGCCTCTGGACGATGAAGCCATTTTGGAAAGTGTTGAGGTCACCGGCCGACTGGTGGTGGTTGATGAGGGTAACCCGCGCTGCGGACTGGCCTCTGATATCGCTGGCATTGTGGCTGAGAAAGGCTTCCACAGCTTAAGAGCACCGATTCGCACTGTTACCGCACCGCATACGCCGGTGCCTTTTGCACCTGAATTAGAAGATGCCTACTTACCGAATGTCGATAAAGTCCTCGCGGCCGTTCGGGAAGTCTTGGGAGCCTAATCATGAGCAATGATATTAAACCAATTGATATGCCCAAATGGGGCATGGAAATGTCCGAGGGCGAGATCAATGCCTGGCATGTTGAAATCGGCGATCAGATAAATGCTGAAGATGATCTGGTGGATGTTGAAACCAGCAAGATCGTCAATACAGTTACTGCAGCACACAGTGGTGTATTGCGAGTGATTCTGGCGCAGCCCGGTGAGACCCATAATGTCGGTGCCCTGCTGGGCGTTCTGGCATCCGCAGACACCAGTGACGAAGAGATTCAGGCCTTTATTGCCAATCACAAAAGTGCCAGTCCTGCGCCTGTCGCCGCTGAACCTGTTGTAACAGAACAGGTAGCAGAACCGGTAACAGCAGCAGAAGCTTCCCAGCCAGCGCCACAAAGTAGCACCGGTGGCCTTGCACAGGGTGAAGATGACAGCCATATTTCTGCCTCCCCCGTCGCTCGTCGACTGGCCGCAGAATACGGCGTTAATCTCAATAATATTATCGGCACAGGCCGTCATGGTCGTGTCTCCAAACGCGACCTCGAAGCGGCTGTTACTGCCGCTGGTGGTCAGCTTATTGGCACTAATAATGCAGTACCAGGTGCCATTCAGCACGGCGATGACAGCCAGGTTAAGGCAACACCAGTTGCCCGCCGTCTGGCCGAGCAACTGGGCATCAACCTGCATGAATGTCGTGTAAGTGGCGATCGCGGTCGTGTCTGTAAAGCCGATGTTGATGCCGCCGCCGCACTGAAAAATAAACTGCCCGCCCAGTCAGCGACTGTCAGCGCCGGGCCAAGTAGTTCTGAGTCACAGGCTATTAGCGGGATGCGCAAGACTATCGCCGCACGTCTGCAGTCATCTAAGCAGACAGCGCCCCATTACCGGGTGCAGATTGATGCCGAGCTGGACAACCTGCTCGCTACCCGCAAGCAAATCAATAATGCCAATACAGAGACCAAGGTTTCGGTAAATGACTTTATTATTAAAGCCTGCGCCAGCGCGTTGATCAGAGTGCCCGCAGTCAATGTGCAGTTTGATGGTGAGCAGGTTACCTTCTTTAATGATGCTGATATCAGTGTAGCGGTGGCGATTAAAGATGGCCTCATTACCCCGATTATTGCGGCTGCCAATCGAAAAGGGCTTGAGGGCATTTCCAGCGAGATGCGCGATCTGTCCACCAGAGCCAAGCTCAATCGACTAAAGCCAGAAGAATTTCAGGGCGGCAGTTTCTGTATCTCCAACTTGGGAATGTATGGCATTACGCAGTTTGATGCCATTATCAATCCACCTCAGGGCGCTATTCTGGCCGTGGGTGCCGGCGAGCAGCGGGCCGTGGTTAAAAATGGCGAGCTGGCTGTTGCCACTGTTATTAGCCTGACGCTGTCCAGTGACCATCGCATTATTGATGGCGCTGTAGCGGCCGAGTTTATGTCTGTGCTCAAGGGTTTCCTTGAGCAGCCAGCGACTATGCTGGTCTAGGGCGCAGTGGTGAGCATGCAACACTATGACCTAATGGTAGTGGGCGGTGGTCCCGGTGGCTATGTCGCAGCGATCCGTGCCGCACAGTTAGGCTTTAAAACCGCCCTAGTGGAAAAACAACATCTGGGCGGTGTCTGCTTAAACTGGGGCTGTATCCCCACTAAGGCACTGCTGCGCGGTGCCGATATTGCCCATACCTTAAAAGAAGCAGAACACTTTGGCTTCTCCATCGACAACCTGAGTTTTGATATCAACAAGCTGGTACAACATAGCCGCACTGTGGCCAGCAAACTCAGTGGTGGCGTTGCCTATCTGATGCAGAAAAACAATATTAAGGTGATTGATGGCACTGCCACAGTCGCCGACAAATGCCGCCTGGATGTCAGTCATGAGGGCACCATTACTCAATACAGAGCGGACCATATTATTCTCGCCACAGGCGCCAGAGCGCGCAGTTTGCCCAACATTGAAATCGATGGTGACCTGATCTGGGGCGCCCGTGAAGCCATGACCCCCAATAGTCTGCCTGCCAGTCTGCTAGTGATTGGCGGCGGTGCGATCGGGGTTGAATTTGCCAGCCTCTACAATGATCTGGGCACAGATGTAACACTGGTCGAAGCCGCAGAGCGAATTACGCCGGCAGAAGATGCCGAGATTTCCCAGCTGGCAGAAAAATCCTTCAAACGACGCGGCATTAAAGTGCTGACTAACACGTTGGTCGACTCAGTGGAAGGCGCGGGCGAGCAAGCATTAGCCTTTATTAAAGGACCAGATGGTGAACAGCAGCAAAAATTTGATCAGGTAATTCTGGCCGTCGGCATCCAAGGCAATATTGAAGGCCTGGGTCTTGAGGCTCTGGGCGTCAACACTGAGAACAGTTTCTTAATTGCTGATCAATTTGGCAAAACCAATCTGGCCGGCCTCTATGCCATTGGCGATGTGGCCGGCGCACCTTGGCTTGCCCACAAAGCCAGCCATGAAGCGGTTATCTGTGTCGAAAATATTGCCGGTATCCAGGGCGTTAAACCCTTGGATAAAAATCGCGTGCCCGGCTGCACCTACTGTCGACCGCAGATTGCCAGCGTTGGCATGACAGAGGCTCAGGCCAGCGCCGCGGGATACAGCATTAATATCGGACGCTTTAACCTCAGTGCCAATGGCAAAGCCCTCGCCATCAATGAGGCCGAAGGGCTGGTAAAAACAGTCTTCGATAGCAATACAGGTGAACTGTTAGGCGCCCATATGATTGGCCCGGAAGTCACCGAACAGATTCAGGGCTTTGGTATTGCGCAGCAGCTTGAGGCCACAGAGCAAGAGCTGGCCCATACCATCTATGCCCACCCAACAGTTTCTGAAAGCATGCACGAGTCTGTACTCGACAGCATTGGGCTTTCGCTTCATCAATAGAGTGTAGAACCACTATATGAACAACCAAGTTCCACTACAGGAAGGCCTTTTTACCTGGCCCGCAAGCCAACCCCAGCTACTGGGCAGCAGATGCAACCAATGTGCAGAAGCCGCCTTTCCCGCACAGCCCGACTGTCGCAGTTGCGGCTCAAGGGATACCAGTATTGTCGAACTGGGCGATCGCGGCATATTGTGGACCTGGACCATTCAGACCTTTATGCCCAAAGAGCCCTATCGCAGCGATGAAACTGCAGAGACGTTTCGCCCCTACGGCGTAGGCTATGTAGAAATGCCCGGTGGCGTGCGTGTCGAGGCTCGCCTGCAAGCCAACAGCCCAGATGAGCTGCAAATTGGCATGCCCATGCAATTAGATATTATTCCGTTTCGCACAGACGAAAACGGTGAACAAAAAATGACCTTTAGTTTTAGTGCAGCGGAGGAAGCATAACCATGGACGTAGCAATTATAGGTATAGGACTTCATCGCTTTGGCCGCTCCCCCGACATGTCTGGCATGCAACAGGGCGCCTCCGCCGTACGCGCAGCGCTGGCCGATGCCGGCCTCTCATGGGCTGATATGCAATTTGCCTATGGCGGTAGTCAGGACGCGGGCAATGCCGATGCTCTGGTCAATGAACTGGGTCTCACCGGCCTGCAATTTACCAATATCTGGAATGGCTGTGCCACCGGCGGCAGCTCATTGCACGCAGCTTACAGTGCGATTAAGTCTGGCGAATACGATCTCGGCGTGGTGGTAGGTTTCGATAAACACCCCCGCGGTGCCTTTAATCCCCAACCCAAGGAATGGGGCCTGGATGAATGGTATGGCGAGACTGGGCTTATGCTCACCACGCAGTTTTTTGCCCTAAAAACCCAACGCTATATGCATGACCACAATATTAGCGAAGATGCATTGATTCGTGTCTCAGAGAAAGCCTTTAAAAATGGCTCACTCACACCCACCGCTTGGCGCCAACAGGCCCTGAGCTACGACGAAATTGCCAATTCACCCATGATCAGCGACCCGCTGCGCAAATATATGTTCTGCAGCCCAGCCGAGGGCGGTGCAGCATTGATTATCTGCAATGCCGACAAGGCCCATCAATACTGTAGCAACCCACTATTTTTAAACGCTGCCGCCGTGCGTACACGCCACTACGGCAGCTTCGAAGTATTCGCGCCCTCTCAGGCTCTGAAAGTTGCCGATGCACCAACAGTCACAGCGTCAAAAGCCGCCTTTGACCTGGCGGGAATTGGGCCGGAAGATGTGGATGTTATGCAGCTTCAGGATACTGATAGCGGCACAGAGATTATGCATATGGCGGAAAATGGCTTCTGTGAACACGGCGAGCAAGAAAAACTGCTGCGCGAAGGTGCCACTGGCATCAATGGTCGCCTGCCCATCAACACAGATGGCGGCTGCCTCGCCAATGGCGAACCGGTCGGAGCCTCTGGCTTGCGTCAGGTCTATGAGATCTGTGTGCAATTGCGCGGTCAAGGAGGCGCAAGGCAGGTCCCCAACAACCCGAAGGTCGGCTACACCCATGTCTACGGTGCCCCTGGGATCAGTGGCGTTAATATTATTACCAAATAATTAAAAGAATAAGCAGGAGTAAATGCTATGTCTGAATTAATCAAAGTAAAGCAGCAGGGTGAAGCTCGCTGTGAAGGCCTGAGCTATCAGGATCTACTTAACGATGAAACCGTCGAAGTCCCGGCATACCTGCGGGAAAATACCAACCCCTACATGGGCGACGAGGATATAACGGTAGACCGCTGGATCTCGCGAGATTTTCACGATCTAGAAAAAGAGAAGCTCTGGCCCAAGGTCTGGCAAATGACCTGTCGTGAAGAAGATATCCCTGAAGTGGGCGACCACCATATTTATGAGATCGTCGATCAGTCAATTATTGTTACCCGCACCGGCGAAAATGAATTTAAAGCCTTTATTAATTCCTGCTTGCACCGCGGCCGCATACTGCGCGACAACGACGGCCATGCAGAAGAATTTGTCTGCCCATTCCACGGCGCAACCTGGGATATTAATGGCAACTTCAAAGGCATTCCCTGCAAATGGGACTTTAGCCATTTAGACGAAAAGGATATGAACCTGCCGCAAGTTAAAGTCGGCACCTGGGGTGGCTTTATATTTATTAATTTCGACGAGAACTGTGTTCCCCTGGAAGACTATCTCAATCCACTACCAGATCATTTTTCCCGTTTCCCCCTGCACGACTACTATAAAGGTGCCCATGTTCAGCGCGTGGTTCAGTGCAATTGGAAAGTCGGTGCCGAGGCGTTTATGGAGTCATTCCATACCCTTGAAACCCACAGCGAAATTCTCACCTTTACCGGTGATGCCAACTCCCAGTACGACACCTTTGGCGATCATGTAAGTCGCTCTGTCACCCCCATGGGAGTGGCCAGCCCACATATGCCCCATGTGACTGCAGAAGAGACCATGCGCGATATTCTTGAGCTATCGGGCCGTATGGCAACCGATAGCGCCGAAGGCCATGACTTGCCTGAGGGACTGACCGCACGCACCTATGTGGCGGAGACCAACCGCGAAATGTTTAGCGAGATTATTGGCGAATCACTGGACGAGGCTACCCAGTCCGAACTGGAAGACGCCATCCTCTACATGTTGTTCCCCAACACGCAGGTATGGACCGGCTACCATGGTAATATTGTCTATCGATTCCTGCCCAACGGCGACGATCACAATAGCTGCATTTTCGAGACCATGATTTTGCTGCGCTACAAAAAGGGAACGAAAAAACCCGATCCGGCCGAGAAAAATATTCTGCGCCCAGATCAGTCCTTTAGTGAAGCACCAGAAATTGGTGGCCTAGGCCCGGTATTTGATCAAGACGACAGCAATATGGCCGCAGTACAGAAAGGTATGATTGCCTCCAGAAAAGGAGCAGTGAGCCTGGCCAGTTATCAGGAGAGTCGCATTCGTCACCTGCACCAAACGATTGATAAGTACCTCAGTGCTTAAACCCTATTATTGCTGGGCTACAGATTTTCTGAGCCCGGCAATGTAAATCTGTAATTTGATTCACGAGAGCTCTATGGCTACAACAGATACATTAATTCCCGCCGTCGATATTAGCGACAAGCAATCAGTCCCAGTTACCCTCGACGGCAAGAATATTCTTATTTGTAAGGCTAATGGCGAATTCTATGCCGTGGACAATCAATGTACACACCAGCGCGCAGAGCTAACCGGTGGTCGAATTAGAAACTGTTATCTCGCCTGCCCATTGCATGGCGTGCGCTTTGACCTGCGCACCGGCCAGCCCCTGGGGGAACTGACCAGAGTACCGCTGCGAACCTATGATGTCAGCGTCGCCGATAACGGCAACCTGCAACTAGAGATGGATTAACATGCCACAGAATCGCCAGATTGTTCTCGCATCCTATGTAAGCGATGCCGCGCAACCAGAAAACTTTGCCCTGTCCGAAGGCCCTATGCCCGAGCCCGGTAAAGGGGAGTTTTTACTCCGCAATATGTACTTCTCGATGGAGCCCGCTATTCGCGGCTGGGTCGATGGCAAAGCCAACTACTTTGCGCCAATTCCCATCGGCGGCGTGATTCGCGGCCCTTCCGTAGGCCAGGTTATAACATCACGTAACGCAGAGTTTACCGAAGGTGAATATGTGTTCGCCCTCAATCAATGGGAAGACTATTCAATCTGCCACAGCGACGCTATTTTGCTGGAAAAACTGCAGCCAGGAGATGGCATCCCTCTCTCCTACTATGTCGGCTCCCTTGGAGGAGCAGGCGCCACAGCCTATATTGGCCTCCATGAAGTGGGGCAGATTCAGGCCGGACAAACGGTGGTGGTTAGCGCCGCCGCAGGCGCCACCGGCAGTATGGCCGGACAGATTGCCAAACTCTGCGGCTGCACTGTAATAGGTATTGTCGGCAGTGATGACAAGGCGCAGGTGATTGTCGATGAGTTTGGTTTTGATGCCGCGATTAACTATAAGACAGATGATATTACCGCTGCCGTAACAGCTATCGCACCAGAGGGAGCCGATATCTATTTTGATAATGTCGGCGGCCCTGTACTCAATGCCATGCTGCCCGCCATGAAAGTCTATGGGCGTATCGTCGGCTGTGGCATGATCGCCGATTACAATCGCACCGATAACCCCAACCCGATTACCAATCTCTGGGAAATGGTATCGCGACAGCTGACCATGCAGGGATTTTTGCTGCCCACCTATCAGGCTAAGGTGCCCGCGGCCATGGCCCAGCTTGAAGAATGGATTCGGGCAGGAAAGATTACCGTGATGGAAAATATTACCGAAGGGTTTGCCAATACACCCAAGGCATTTTGTGATCTGATGTCTGGGAAGACTGTGGGTAAGGCGCTGGTTAAGATCGACCTGTAGGGCAGAGCCTACCCCTCCCGCTCCAGCTGCACCTGATCCTCGGCCAAGGTCAACCAACAATGCTTTCTCTCGGTCCAGACATGCACCGACGGTTTTAAATCATCCACCTGATCCAGCGTACCGGCCTTAATAAAGATTAAACCCATATCCGGCGCGTTTTCAGTATCGGTAATTACCGGCGAACCACAGTTGCCACAGAAGCGGCGAAACACGGTTTGTCCACTGGTACCGATATCTTCAAACGTTTTTAACTCACCGGTTAATTGCAGACTATCCCGGGGATAAAAAGCCACTACCGAAAAGGCAGAACCAGCCTGCTTCTGACAGTTTTTACAATGACAGACCACAGTTTCCACCGGTGTTTGTGGCACCTTATAGCGCACCTGACCACAGAGACAACCGCCCTCTCTCAACGCGTCTGTCATTGCCCTAACCCCCTTAATAATTATCAGTTAAGACCGAGAGCACCATCGACGGTAAATGCAGCGCCAGTGATAAATGACGCCTCTGCGCTGGCCAGATAAACTGCCATAGCAGCCACATCCTCCGGTTCGCCAATGCGGCCAATCGGGTGCATGGCTTTATAGCTATCCATCAGGGCTTCACCATCCTCGACCTGGCTGATCACCTTTTTCAGCATATCGGTCTGAATAACGCCTGGATTAATCGAATTTACATTAATGCCATAGCCACTGCGCGCGCAGTGCAGCGCCACAGATTTGGTCATCATATCCACCCCGGCTTTGGAGGCATTGTAGGCCACCAACTCGGGCTGGGCTTTAAAGGAAGAGACCGACGCCATATTGATAATCGAGCCACCACCATCAGCTTTCATTAACGTGATGGCGCCCTGACAGCCGAGAAAACAGCTGCGTACATTGATACCCATGGTTTTATCCCAGGTCTCAACATCCATATCCTCGATGGTGCCCATCAATGTAACACCGGCCACATTAACCATGATATCCAGACCGGAAAACCTCTCCTCGGCAATGGCAAAAACATGCTCCCAGTCAGCGGGCACTGACACATCATGATGCAAAAACGCGCAGTTTGGTCCCAGCTTATCTGCAGCCGCAGTGCCACCGGGATGATCAATGTCGGTGATCATCACCCTCGCGCCTTCAGCAATAAATCGCCGCGCAATTCCATAGCCAATACCAGTCGCACCCCCAGTGACGATGGCACGTTTACCCAGTAGTTTTTGCTCTGCCATAGGGCTACACCTTCAACATGAGTTTGCCAGTATTACTGCCATCAAAAAGCTTGTGGAAGGCTGATAATGTATTGTCAAAACCTTCGACAATGTCATATTTAAACTGGATTTTATCTTCGTTGAGCAACGCGGCGATGGCACTTGCACCAGCTTCAAATTGATCCAGGTAATTGCTGATTAAGAAACCTTGCACAGTCGCACTCTTGGCCAGCACCTGCCACCAGTTATAGGGGCCGGGAACCGGCTCTGAGGCGTTGTAAGTAGAGATAGACCCACAGAACACGATACGGGCATTGCTATTAATGTTTAGCAACGCCGCGTCAAGAATTTCACCACCCACATTATCAAAGTAAACATCCACACCCTGAGGGCAGGCTGCTGCGATGGCAGCATTGAGATTATCTGACTCAGTTTTGTAATTGATTGCCGCGTCAAACCCGAGGTCATTCGTCAGCCACTGACATTTGTCATCACTACCGGCCAGCCCCACCACATGGCACCCCATATTTTTTGCCAGCTGACCACCCAGTGAACCCACGGCACCGGCAGCAGCACTCATCAGCAAGGTATCGCCTGGTTTAAGCTGGGCCGCATCCTTAATACCAAAGTAGGCCGTCAGGCCAACAGCGCCAAAGACGCTTAAATAATAGTGCAGCGGGAACTGATTATCTTTGGGCACCTTGGTAATAAAGTACCCGTCAGAGAGACTGTACTCTTCCCAGCCATTAAGGCCGTATACCTCATCTCCCACCGCAAAATCAGCATGAGTACTTTCCACTACTGTGCCCACTGTGGAGCTGCGAATTACATCACCAAGCTCAATCGGCGGCATATAGCTGGGTTCATCACTCATCCAGCCACGAATCGCCGGATCCAGGGAGAAATACTCGTTTTTAATCAGGATCTGCCCATCGGCAAGGCCATCAACGTCGACATGGCGTACCTTCACATCGTTGTCGGTAGTAGCCCCATTGGGGCGCTGGTGGAGGTAATACTGCTTGTAGTTGACTGACATGGTTTTTCCCATTGTTATTCTCATTAGATGACTGCCGATAATACGCTTAGTCGACCGTTAATATTGACGCTTCAAGGTACTCTTTTGGAAATAAAAAATCAACTAAGATTGTTTTTTTGGGTGGCCGTCCTGTATAGTCGAAATCTCAACGAAAACAATAATAAGGGGACCAACATGCATTTTTCTGGATCAACCGAAGATCGCCTCGCCATCCGCGAACTGATGGATGTCTACGCTGACGGCGTTAATCAACGCGACACAGACCTTTGGGCTTCAACCTGGATAGAAGACTCCAGCTGGAAGCTCCCAGTCATACCAGGTATGGAAAACGTTAGCGGCAAGGAAAATATTGTCACTGCCTGGAAGACCGGCATGTCCATGTTTCCGTTTATCTTTATGTCGATTTCCGTTGGCTTTATTCGGGTCGATGGAAATACCGCAACAGCCAGATGCTACACCACTGAAGTGGGCACGACTCTCGAGGGCGAGGAAATTCGACCCAGAGGCCAGTATGACGATCAGCTCGTCAAAATCGACGGTCAGTGGTTCTTTAAGGAACGCATCTTCCACTCTATGTATGGTGAGTAATTCAAGGCATTAGCATGACTGTTCTAATCAATGGCACCGTAAACTTCAGCCCTGAAGATGCGGTAAAGGTGCTTCCAGAAACCGCCCAGCTAATGGCGGAAACGCGGCTGCAAAAAGGCTGCCGCCACTATGTCTGGAGTCTCGATCCGGCGGTGCCTGGCAGAATTTATGTGCATGAGAATTGGGAGTCTGTTGAGCATCTGCGCGCCCATCTGGCCAGTCATTTCTATACCGATATGCTGGCCATCCTCTATAACTATGAGATTCTAGATACCGACATTCTCAAGTACAGCATCGATCATTGCGAACCGGTCTACGATGAAACCGGCACCCCTCGCGCTGACTTCTTTACGAAATAAACCCCTGCAAAATAGCACCGCGTAGCAATAATAGCCGACTCACTGCGCCTGGCTAAGGTGCCGGCAGGTACAAAAATAATGACTGCGCAATCTTGGGTTAATCGCCCTCTTAGGCTATTATTTGATTCTGCTGTTGCCAGCGCTGACTTCAGGGAATCTGGGTTGGGCTTGGCACTGTTCCTTTTAGAGAGAATCAACGGATCAAAACTATGTCAAATCACAAAGCATTACAGATGTTTGGTCGATCAGGTAATCCTGCCTTGAACGCAGAAACGTTTAGTAAGAGCGCCCAATCCTCGTCAATCACCAGTGGTATCCAGGCCATGTCGTCTCAGACCATGACCCTTGAAGGAACCGTCAATAAAACGGGTATCCTGCTTGCGCTGGTTGTTTTGTCAGCCTCCTGGACTTGGAACATGTTTTTTGAAAGCGGCAGTGCAGCTGCTGTTATGCCCATTGCCATTGGCGGTGCGATCGCGGGCTTTATTTTGGCCCTTGTCACAGTATTTAAAAAGCAGTGGGCGGGCACTACAGCGCCACTGTATGCGATAGCGGAGGGACTGTTCCTGGGCGCCATCTCAGGCATATTTGAGATGCAGTATCCAGGCATTGTTATTCAAGCGGTAGGCCTGACGCTAGGTACTCTCGCATCGCTTCTGTTTCTCTACAAAACCGGTATTGTTAAGCCAACAGAAAATTTTCGCCTGATGATTACCTCAGCCACCATGGGCATCGGGATGCTGTATCTGGTGAGCATGCTGATGAATATGCTTGGCTCTGGTGGCATTGGGTTTATTCATTCTAACGGCCTTTTTGGTATTGGCTTTAGCCTGTTTGTGGTGGCGATCGCCGCGCTTAATCTGGTGCTGGATTTCGATTTTATTGAGCAGGGCTCTGAGATGGGCGCACCCAAATATATGGAATGGTTCGGTGCATTCTCACTGATGGTGACTCTGATATGGCTCTACCTTGAGATGCTGCGACTGCTGGCCAAACTGAGAAGCCGTTAATGGACGCGAATACGTTCATTTTTGGCTCGATGGCGGTCTTGTCGTTAGCCATTTTCTTTTATCTAGGTCGGTTTAAAGCCTCTAAAAAGCAAACTGAGCGACATGACCGTATTAATTGGTCAGTGCGGAATTTTTCACTATGGAAAATTCTGCTCTACTCCCTCGTGCTAGTCGGTGGCATTGTGCTGGTGCTGCAGTTTTTATAACGGTAGTGCAGTTCATACACTGCACTCTTCACCTTGAATCTAGCACTAAAACCTAAACCCACGTCATTTGAGACCATGGGCTTTGCGCAATGCACTGCCCACCAAGTCAACCGCTTCGTGGGTAGCGTCAATTATGCTGGCCAATGAGAAGAAGCCATGAATAAAGCCGTCAAAGCGCCGCATCTCAACCTCCACGCCCGCCTCAGCCAGGCGTCTAGCATAGGCTTCGCCCTCATCTCGCAGGGGATCAAATTCAGCTGTTATAACCAGCGCCGGAGGAAGTCCGGATAGGTCCGGTGCCAATAATGGGCTGACCAATGGATGGTTGCGCTGTTCGACGTCCGGACAATAATGATCCCAGAACCAAGTCATCATTGTTTTGGTAAGCAGATAGCCCTCGCCATTTTCATAGAAAGAATTGCTCGCCATGCTAGGTTCAGTAACGGGATAAAGTAGCAGCTGCATGGCGAGTTCAGGTCCATTGCGATCCCGTGCCATCAGTGCCACTACAGCGGCCAAATTTCCGCCAGCAGAATCACCGCCAATACTGATCGGCCCGGGTCTGGCATCTAGATCTGCGCTATTTGCCGCGGCCCAACAGCTCACCGCATAACAGTCTTCGGTTGCCGCGGGGAACGGATTCTCTGGCGCCAACCTATAGTCCACAGCCAGTACCATGCAACCGGATGATGCACAGATATCACGGCAGTCGGCATCATGGGTGACAAGGTTACCAATCACCCAGCCACCACCATGAAAGTGGACATGCAGGGGCGCTGGCTTGTCGCTAGCTCGATACAGCCGCACGGCAATGTCCCCAGCTGGGCCAGGCACAAAAAATTCTTCAACACTATAAACCTCAGTCGTTGCTGGTACTGACTGGGCCTGGGTATACAGCGCGCGACTCTCCGTCACTGGCAGCTGGTTATATTCCGGAGCATCAGATTCGGCGAGCTGGGCCAAAATAGCGGCGGTTACTGGTTCTAATGGCATCTTTTATCCCCTCTATGATTCAGCAGCTAAATCCCGGACTCTAGAACAACAAAACCCTCCACACTAGGTGCGGAGGGTTTTGAAGGTTACAGAGAAATCAGGGGAAATTCCTCATTAGCTACTACAGTTTAATCAAACATTTTCCAAGATTATCGCCAGCCAGCATATCGATAAACGCCTGACCGGCAGACTCGATACCCTCAGACCAGTTAACCGGGCTGACCAATGAGCCAGACTTAAGCATCGCAGTAATATAATCAATGGCTTCCGGGTAGCGATCCACATGATCAGAGAACATAAAGCCCTCCGCTCTAGCACGCTTAGTAATAAGTTCCCACATATTGCCCACAGCCTCATGGCCGCCATCTCGCTCGTATTGAGAAACAGCACCACAGAGAATAATGCGCGAGTTCTCCGCGAGGTGGCCGAGCATGGTAGTAAGCATAGACCCACCCACATTGTCATAGACAATATCCATGCCTTCGGGCGCTACTTTCTGCAGCTGCTGCTCAAAGGGCTCGGCGGATTTATAGTCAATCACCTGATCGTACCCCAGGGTCTTTTGCAACCATTCACACTTGGCCTGTCCACCGGCAATACCCACGGTGCTGCAACCTTCGGCCTTGGCAATCTGTCCGGCAATACAACCGATACCACCAGCTGCAGCATTGATCACAAACAGGTCACCGGGCTTTGGCTGACCTATATCCATAATGCCGAAATAGGCGGTCATACCAGAGGGCCCGAGGCTACAGAGATACTCATGTAGCTCAACATTGGGGTCTGGCTCAAGAATACTCATCAAATCGGAACCATCAGCGATGCTGTACTGTTCCCATGAGGTTCGGCCCATCACGATACTGCCTTCAGGGTACTCAGAATTACGCGACTCGATCACTGTACCCATAACAATGCTCTGAACCGGCTCGCCCAGTGGCATAGACTCCAGATAGTTATCTCCCGAGCCCTCATTCATCCACTGACGAAAGCCTGCATCCAGAGATAGGTAAAGGTTCTTAATCATGAACTGGCCATCGCCGATACTGCTAAGTGGCTGGGTATCCACCTCAAAATCAGCCGCGACTAAATGCTCCGCTGGTCTGCGGGCGAGCAATACACGAGTGTTCATCTGCGCCATAACGTATTTCCATTGTTGTTTTTATTTATTGAGGCGACAGATAACCCGCCCGCCCTATTTGAGCCCATACTACCTCAGCTATGCTCACAGGTAAATAACAAACATGTCTGATGGTTTTTATTGACGAGCTGTAAGTGCCACAGTACTATTAGCCGCATGAGTTGCAGTAAATAGCGACCTTTAGCCAGCTGTTATAGTGCTCTAGCCCGTCCTGGAGCTCTGTCGGCATCACTTTATTTTGGAGGCCATCATGGCAACAACAGAACCGCAAAACTTTGCTGACCATCTGGAAATTCAGCAGGTCATCAATCTTTATGCCTCAGCTATCGACAAGCACCAGTGGGCGGCTCTTGAAGGCGTATTTACCGATGATGCTGTGGCCAATTTTATCGGCATCGGCGTCTTCGAAGGTCGTCAGGCAATTGCCGACCTGATCGCCAGTGTGCTGACACAGTGCTCAGTAACGCAGCACCTACTCGGCAATATCAACATAGTTGTCAGTGGTGATACAGCAACAGCCACCTGCTACCTGTCGGCATTGCATGTCGGGCTCGGCGATTATGCCGCAGAAACTCTGACGGTATGGGGCGAATATAGCGACGAGTTAGTGCGCACTGCAAATGGCTGGCGCATTGTACATCGCACATTGACACCACAGCATGCATCGGGCGATATTGGCCTTAATGGATAACATCTCATAGCTGCGCAAGATGATAAAAATAATAAATAACGAGTAAATCACCATGGTACATCTGCATTCTCATCATGATATTAGCGCGCCCCGAGAGACAATCTGGGGACTGCTAATGGACTTTGGCAATATTCAGGCCTGGTGGCCAGAGGATGCACCCATAATGATTGATCGTGTCGAGTTAGAGGGCAGTGGCGTCGGCATGACTCGGCATATATTCAATGTCGGTTTTGACGGCGCAGTTAGCGAACGCCTCGACTCATTAGATTTAGAAAACTTTATTCTGCAACTCTCCATTGTTGGCGATCGTCCAGCCGGACTCCTGCACTACCAGGCCAAGGGCCAGCTGACTGACCTCGACGACGGTAGCTGTCGGTTGACCTACGATTCAGAGTTTGAGGCCGAAGAAGGCCGCGAAGAAGAAGCCAAGGCGTTTTTGCTGGGGGCCTATGAACTAATGTACCTGGGCATGGACGGCATAGCGGCGCAAACATAAAAGTAAAACGATAAATCTGAAAAGAAGAAAAAGTGGCTGCGCGACTCACGCCAGCAGTGAACACCCCACATAAATGATAATAAAATACGGGATTTAACCATGTTAGCTATCTCCGCAAAAATTGAACTAGCGCCCAAAGATGCGGCCGCCTATGTCGCCGCCGCTCAAAAAATCATCACCGCAACGCACGCCGAACCGGGCTGTCAACGTTATGCGATCGCCGTGGATGTCAACGACGCCAATGTGATCTGGATCTCTGAGCAATGGGAAAGTGAAGATGCTCTGATGGCCCATCTGGCGATGCCCCATATTGTCGAGTTTATGGCGTTCTGTGGCACCGTCGAGATCACCGGCATGGATGTTGTTAGATATGATGTATCAGCCGCCGGCCCGCTGGTCCTGCCCGAAAGCTAAAACCTGAAACAGTCGAGGAATACACAGCATGACTATTGCAGAGAACTACAACCGTATTATCGCCCGCATTATTGATGACGTAGATAACGGCACCACAGACCAGGCAGAAGGCACATTAACTGTACCATCAAAAAACTATACCGATGCCGATATCTGGCAGCAGGAAATGGACCTTATCTTTAAAAAGGTGCCGGTATTTGTAGCCCTGACTCAAGAGCTGCCGAACCCCGGTGACTACAAGACATTTCAATTTCTGGACAAGCCTCTACTCATCACGCGCCTCAAAGACGGCACTGCCCGAGTGATGCTCAATGCCTGCTCTCACCGCGCCATGACGGTAGCCACAGAACCCTGCGGCAATAAATCGCGCTTTACCTGCCCCTACCATGGCTGGATGTACAGCAATGATGGCGTGCTGCGCGGCGTTGCGGATCAGGAGAAGTTTGGTGACTTCGACAAGCAGACCAACGGCTTAACCCAGCTGCCAGTGTATGAGCGCGGCGGTATGATCTTCACCGTGCTTGAACCCGGCGAAGACGAGGTCGATTTCGATGGTTTCTTAGGCGGCGTAATGGATGATATTGGCCGCCTGGGCATGGAAAACTGGCATTTCTGTGGTCAGCGCAAGATTGATGGTGCCAACTGGAAAGTGGCCTATGATGGCTATCTGGAAGGCTATCATTTTGCTGCTGCCCATCCAGACACCATTGCCGAGCGCACCTACTCCAATATCATGCAGTTTGATGCCTATGGCCCCCATACGTTGATCTGCTTCCCCCATCTAGCGATTAAAGAAAACCTCGCCGATGTAGCGCCAGAGGATTATCACAAGCATGAAAACAATGGCTACGATTGGATTCGCACCCTGTTCCCCAATATTTCATTATTCGTAGCACCGGAAATTACCCTTGTTAGCCAAATTATCCCCGGTCCATTGCCCAACCAGAACACCACCTATATCAACTTTATTCATCCCACCGTGCCGGACGCAGAGGATGCCGAATTGCAGGGCATGATGGACTTCTTTCAAGAGGTGGTTGATGTCGAAGACTATCAGGTGGGACTGAAGATTCAGAAAGGTCTTGAGTCTAATGCTCATGCCAATGTCACCTTCGGACGCAATGAAGCGGGTAATCAGCTATTCCACAAATGGGTGGAATGGTATTTAGCGCAAGATCCCTCCGCGCCCAAACCTGAGCTCGACAGAAAAAAAGGTGCCCTATGAGTATTCACCAAAACCGTGCAGGCCGAATCAATTGCTTACTAATCGCTGGCGGTGCCTGGCATGATATTGATCATGCGCGGCTGGAGTTACTCAAGCTATTGTCGGAAGACGCGCGTTTTCGGGTGCGCGTTTTTGAGGACTATGAGAACCTAGAAGCTCTCGACGAAGCCGATTTTATTGTTAGCTATACCTGCAACGTTGTGCCCTCTCTAGGCGCTCAGGAAGCCTTAAAAGCCTGGGTCGAGAGAGGCGGTCGCTGGTATGCACTGCATGGCACCAATTCCATTATCCGACTGATGTCGAGCGGCCTCTATGGTACCCCGGACTGGGCACCATTATTTGTCGAAACACTTGGCTCAATGTTCCGTTCCCATCCACCTATCGCGCCTTATACGGTGTCTGTGGCCGATCCTGATCATCGTCTGGCTAAGGGTATCGAACCCTTTGAATCTGATGATGAACTCTATCTGATGAAGACCTACGGCGATCTGCATGTGATTCTGGATACAGAGTTCGGCGGTAAAGCAGAAGGCTTTGAAGAAGATGAATGGGAACATGCCCGCCACCCGGTGTTTTATACCCACAAGGTTGGTGAAGGCGAGGTTCTGTATCTCACGCTAGGCCACTGCCGCCACCATCACGATATGCAGCCAATGCTCGACTACTGGCCAACAATGGACCGCGGTTCCTGGGAACTGCCCGTTTTTTATGAGCTGCTGCGAAGGGGTATTCAATGGGCCATCGAGCCAATGGATAAGGAAACTGCAGATGCTATGGCCAAGGCTCGCGCTGCGGCAGAATAACACTGTAGAACAGGCGTCACCCCAGCGCAGGCTGGGGTCCAAAGAGATGCCAGACTGCGCTGGCATGGCGACATGATTATTAGAGCAAAGCTACCAGCGTAAATTTAACTCATTGACCACGCCAACAATACCGCTGCTAAAGCTCACCTGACTATTCTCAGCAACCTCAAAATGCGGAATACGCTGCAGCCATTCTTCAATAGCAATACGCAACTCAACCCGCGCTAAATTTTTACCCGGACAGGTATGGGCACCGCGGCCAAAGGTCAGGCTGTTGCCCTCCTTGCGTCCAAACTCCACATCCACGGCATTAGCTGTGAAAGTATTATCCATACCAGCCAGTGGCGTTGGCGCTGCAATCATATCACCGGCCTTTAACTGCACACCGTGAAACTCAATATCCGCCGTTACTTCACGCGCGACAGTTACCAGCGGGAAGCGTCTTAAAATTTCTTCCACCGCTTCACTGGCACTGACTTCTCCCGAAGAAATTTGCAGCCGATGTTTTTCATTCTGCGCCAAAAATAGAAATACAAAACCCAGTAAGTTCACCACAGTATCCACACCAGCAATAAATACCTGAATCGATAACTTAATTGCTTCTTCGCGGGTCAATCGTCGGCCATTGGTCTCTGTATTAACCATGCGACTAAGCATATCTGTGCCATCAGCACCCATGCGCTCGTCCACATAGGGGGCAATGTAATCCTTCAGGTTTTGCAGAGCGTCAGCAAAGGTAATGGTACCATCCGGTCTAATCAGCTGATCAGTCCAGTACTTGGTCTGGGGAATATCATCTTCCGGCAGATCCATCATCGACAGGAAGACACGAATAGGCAAAACGTCGGCAAAGTCACGGGTGAAATTGCATTCGCCTTTTTCGATAAAGCCGTCGATCAGGCTAGTCACAATACCGCGAATATCGTCGCCCATGGCATTGACTGCCGCTGGCGCCATGCTGTGATTTAAGGTCTTGCGATAAAAATGATGTTCCGGGGGATCTATAGTTGTAGGTAGCAAGCCATGGTCGGCGCTGTGACTTTTGGGAAGAATAATACTGCGGCTGGAAAATCTGCTGTAGTCAGTCAATATCTCTTCAATAATGGATGATCTGGTCGGCAGCCAATGGCCTTCATTTTCCTGAGTCCAAACCAGAGGGCAGGAATCGTCCTCTTGTAATAATGTGGCCCAGGCTTCATGGAAATCTTTATCAATGCCGGGAGGCCCGTACATATTAAAGTCTCTAACCAGATGTTCTGGAACATGGCTGGGCAATGCTGCAGTACTCATGGTCTTCTCCCTAAATGCTTGTCTAGCCCAATCTAACCGAATGGGCAGCATCTGCAGTCACAATGGAACCACTCATATAACTTGCTGCATTACTGGCTAACAGCAAGATAGTGCCATTGAGTTCTGATAGTTCACCGGCGCGACCGAGAGGCAGGTTAGCCAAATCGGCCTTACCCTGAGGTGTGGCATAGTAATCCGCCACCAGGTCCGTATGCAGAAACCCGGGGGCCAATGCATTAACGCGAATATCATGCTCTGCAAGCTCATGACCCATCACGCGGGTAAGCTGATTAACCGCGCCTTTGGAGGCACTATAATGGGTGAGCCCCATAAACGAGGACACCGCACAGATCGATGAAATATTAATAATGTTACCCGGCTTGCCTGCAGCGACTAATCGCTGAGCGCCTTCCTGGCCAAGGTTAAAAACACCTTTCACATTGACATTCAAGATGTGGTCCCAGTTGGACTCTTCCATTTCTATAAAGGGCTGACGGCCCGTGGCACCTGCGTTGGCAATAATAATATCCGGCGTGCCAAATTCTTTTTCCGCCAGATCAAAGCCAGCTTTAACCGAGGCCCGATCCGTGACATCCATGGACACAGCAAGTGCTTTTCCACCCTTGGCTTTTATGCGTTCGGCAAGACCGTCTAGCAGATCCATTCGCCGGGCAGCACAGACAACGGCCACGCCATTGTCGGCAAGCAATTCAGCAATATGTTCACCCAAACCACTTGAAGCACCACTTACCAGTGCAACCCTACCCTCCACAGAAAAAATATTACCTGTCACGAAATCACCTTTTATTTTTATTTTTTAACTACGCAACAATCGATTAAAACTGAATACGTTTCGTAAAGCCGCCATCAATAACCACATTGGTACCGCTGGTATAAGCAGACAGCGGGCTCAATAGTAGTGCTACCTGAACACAGACTTCTTCAGCCGTGCCCATACGGCCCGCAGGAATCATGGCCACGGTAGACTCATAGATTTCCGGCATTGCCGCTTTGATTTGATCCCAGGCACCGCCATCGATAAAGATAGGGCCAGGGCTAACGGTATTAACGCGAATACCCATTGGCGCCAGATCCTGAGCCAGATTGCCAAAATAATTGAGCAGTGCGGCTTTCATTGCACCGTAGGGCACAGCGCCGGCAAAGGCTTCCAGGGAAGCGGTAGAACCAATACTGACAATAGAACCGCAGTCAGATTTTTCCAGATGGGGCTTGGCCGCATTAACCGCTTTCCAGCTGGCCAGTACATCCGCTTCAAAATTGCTGCGCCATCCTGACTCCTCTGCATCAGCACCGCCGGCACTGACATTGGCGACAAAGCCATCGACGCCGCCCAGGGCATCGGCGCAGTTGCCAACCCAAGATTCAAGAGAGGCAGAGTCTGTAACATCAACCACTTCACCATGGGCCTTAACACCCATTGCCTGAATAGCCGCGACTGCCGCACTGACTTCATCGGCGTTGCGTGCACAGATTCCTACATTACAGCCCTCTGCCGCCAGTGTTTTTGCCAGCGCAAAGCCAATGCCTTTAGATGAGCCAGTAATCAAAACCGATTTATTCTTTAGTTGCAGATCCATAATGGTCGCTCCTTATTTTTAATTTTTAATTGTCGCGAAAGCTCAGGCTTGCATATAGCGCGAAAGATGAGAATCTCTCGATCCAAACATCACACTTATAGCTGCCAAGCGTTTAAAATAATGACCGACACTAAACTCGTCGGTCGTCCCTATTCCTCCGTGCAGCTGTATCGCATTGTGCGAAACATACCGCCCTGCCTTACCTACTTTTGCTTTTAGCGCAGCGACACATTGCTGTGCATCTTCTGAGCCGTTGTCTAATTTCCAGGCCGTCGCCATCAACAGGGAGCGGGTTAATTCGATTTCCATATACATATCAACCATGCGATGACGCAGTACCTGAAAGCTGGAAATTGATTGACCGAACTGTTTGCGTTGCTTGGTGTAATCCACTGTGGCATTAAGCAGTGCGTCCATAGCGCCCACTGCTTCGGCACAGACAGCGACGATAGCGCGGGAAAAAACCGGCGCTGCTATTTCAGAGGCATTGCCCAACTCGCCAATCAGCGCGTCAGCACCCAGTGCCACATTATCCAGCCGTAACTCACAGGCTGAACGGCCATCGTACGTTTTGTAATTATTGCACTGTAAGCCCGACGTATTTTTGTCCACCATAAAGAGGCTTATACCGTCTTTTGACTGTATGGCGTTATCACCAACCCGCGCTGATACCAAAAACACATCCGCCTCAGAACCATTAAGCACAACCGCCTTGCTACCATTGATAACATAGCCATCACCATGAATCTCGGCGCTGGTCTCCACATGGTGAGGGTTGGCAACATTGCCCTCTTCCAAATAAGCCAGTGCGCCCTGCAGATCACCCGCCATCAAGCCGGACAGGTAATACTCTTTGATATCAGGCTGTGCGCCAGCGGCCATCAATCCACCGACCAGCACAACAGACTCAAGGTAAGGCTCGAGCACCAGATACTTGCCAAACTGCTCGCACAGAATCATGGTTTCCAAAGCCCCGCCGCCAAAGCCGCCAGCCTCTTCATCAAAAGTCATGGCTAGCCACCCCAAGTCGGCAAACATCTGCCACTGCTCGGCATTGAAGCCACGGCTTTGCTTCACTGTGAGCTGACGATTTTCAAAACTGTAATTTTCACGAAGATATTTATCTGCACTGTCGTGCAACATCGTCTGTTCTTCGCTGTACTCAATAAACATGCAAATCAATACTCAATAAGTAAACTAATTAGAGGCGCAGAACTCGCTTGGCGATAATATCGCGCTGAATTTCTGCAGAGCCTCCGTAAATGGTTGAAGCGCGATTATTAATGTATTCCGCCATCGTAGTGAGTCCGCAGTCAGGACCAATAGACTCGCCCTCATAACCCGGATGCAATGCGTCGAGTTGCTTCACCAGCGCATGCTCACCCATGACTTCAACACTTAACTCGTTGAAACGCTGACCAATCTCTGTACCCATCACCTTGGTTAGCGAAGACAGCGCACCTGCATTACCGCCCGCCTGAAAGGCGCCTTTGACACGCAGCTCGGTAAACTCCAGAGCCAGAGCATCTACAGCTACGTCTGCCAATTTGGCGGCAAACACTGGGTTGTCTTGCCACAGCTGATTATCTGCATCCCGCTGGGAGGCAGCTTGCTTATTGATCTTGGCCATTTGTTTTTTATGGTCGATCGTGAAGTTATGGCCGCCTCGCTCAAACTCCAGCAGCGACTTGGCAACATCCCAACCCTGATTTTCGGCGCCGAGAAGATTGGCAGCGGGCACCCGTACATTGTCAAAAAATACCTGACATTGCTCGACGGTGCCGTCCAGGCCAACAATCGGCTCGACCTTTAATCCCTCAGTGGCCATATCCACCAGAATAAAACTGATGCCCGCCTGGGGCCGGCCCTCTTTTGAAGTTCGTACCAGGCAGAAAATCATATTGGAATGCTGAGCATAGCTGGTCCAGATCTTTGAACCATTAATCAAGTAGTCATCACCATCGCGCACAGCGGAGGTAATCAAGGACGCGAGGTCTGAACCGGCGCCAGGTTCAGAATATCCCTGACACCACATATCCTCGCCAGAGAGCATTCTCGGCAAGTAGTAATTTTTTTGTTCGTCGGTGCCGTGGTGAATAATCATCGGGCCAAGCATCTGCAGGCCCATGGCGGGAAGCGCTGGCGCATTGGCAAGCTTGCACTCTTCCTGAAAGATATAGCGCTGATTCAATGTCCAGCCAGTACCGCCATGCTCCTGTGGCCAGTCTGGTGCAATCCAGCCCTTCGCATGCAGGGCTCTGTGCCATTTCATAGTGGCATCATAGTCGGCAAAGACACTGGTCATCAGTTCACCCGCGCGCCGCATATCTGGCGTTAGAGACTGCGCCAGAAAGGTCCTAACTTCTTCGCGGAATACATTGTCAGTCATAATTTATCTCAGTTGAGAAAGTTGTCGGCTTAACATAAACAAGCAGTATTGTTTTTTAGTTTAGAGTTAATGAAAAGTTATTGCAACGAAATACCGTCGATCCTCGCCCTATCATTTTTTTAGCGGGTCAATAACGCTCACATCTGACGACTCAGACGCCATAGCCGCCCTAACCTTTTGTCGCAGCACATCTTTGCGCACCTTGCCCGATGCTGTCTGCTCCAGCGCCTCACACAGCTCCACCCGCTGGGGCCACTTCTGTTTGGCCAGGCCAGCCTGCTCGAGGAAGGGCTGCAGCTCTGCCAGATCCAGCTGCGTCCCATCACGGGTAACCAGAAACACACAGACCCCCTCGCCCAATCGCTCATGGGGCATAGCCACCACAGCTGCCTGAGATATTATTGGGTGCTGGTGAAGTACATCTTCGATTTCCCGAGCTGAGATATTTTCGCCGCCTCGGATAATGATGTCTTTTTTACGATCGGTGATAACAATGGCACCCTCGGGCGTGATATGCCCTATGTCGCCGGTGTAAAAGTAACCTCGGCTATCAATCGCCTGCCTGGTTTGTTCCTCTTCGCCATAGCCCAGCATCATTGCCGGACCTCTCACCAAAATCTCCCCATCCACGCCCTGAGCCAGTGGATTGCCATCATCGTCGGCAATAATGACATCCCAGTTGTTAATACGACCGTCGGTTGTGGCGGCCAGTATTTCTTCCTCAGGCTTTAAAAACCCAACTGTAATTAATGGCGCCTCGGTGCAACCATACACTCTAAAAGCCCGACAGTTAGCAAGCACACTATGGGCATCGATAATCAGATTGGGGGGCACAGAGGCGCCACCGCACGCAAAAAAGCGCAGGGACGGCAGATCCAGCGCATCGGTTTTAGCCTTCTCTACCAGTTCCTGCAAAAATGGTGTGGCACTGACACAGCCCGTTGCGCCTACCCTCTCTATGTACGTCACTGCGTTATTGACATCCCAGCGCTCCATAAAGGCGGTTTTACAGTCGCTGATAAAGGCCTGCTCAATACCATTGGCAAAACCGGTGATATGGGTAACCGGCGAAGGCATCAGCATGACATCCTCGGCGCCCAGCTCCCAGGCTTCGACACCATTGTCGATGGCTCGAGCCAGAGACTGATGGGTATGGCGCACGGCTTTTGCCCGACCTGTGGTGCCGGAAGTGTACATAATCAGCTTTACAGCCTGCATATCTGTGGGCTGTTTCTCAGGTATTGGCCCAACCCGCTGCTGGATCAAATCCTCATAGCGCAGCACTGCCTTGACATCAGTATCCTGGCGCACAGAAATCACATGCTGTAAATCAGGTAACTGAGGCTTGAGGCGTTCAATCATATCCGGAAAATCGAAGCCACGATAAACACCGGGAATAAACAGGCAGCGGCTACGACTATCAGCCAAAATAAAAGCCAGCTCACGGTCTCTGTATATAGGTATGACCGGATTGACCACCAGCCCAAGCCATACAGCGGCAATATCAACTGCAACAGCCTCGCGCCAGTTGGGCAGCTGGAAACTTATGACATCTCCAGCCCTGAGCCCCAAGCCTGCCATTGCGGATGCCAGTGCCAAAGCCTCGTCAAAGATACTGCCAAAATAGATATGCTCGCCATCCTCAGTATAAATAGCGACAGCTTCAGGCGTTGCACTCGCTTTTTGCTGGGCATAGTCAGCCAGGTTTTTAGTACGTAATCGCATTAGTGGCCTTAAATAACGACTGGAATTTATTATGTGCTGGAAGCCTCGGTTTACGTCTTCATTAACCCGGGGGCATTTGCGCATATCTCATGACCGTTAAGGTAACGTAAACGACAAAAACATACAACCTTGATTGTTTATTAAACTCACAAAATAGGTTGAACTTTGCCAATACTAGCGTTATATTCAAAATCCAACAGATAAAAAGCCAGCGCGCTTGTTTTTTGTTGGCTTTTACGAGGGGAGAGTACCGTATGCAAACCGGGGAATGATTTGTTTTGCATCGGCTTTGAACACTAAAACAATATCCTGAGGGTATATAA
>CBFIGD010000010.1:0-10767 GCA_965662065.1 uncultured Porticoccaceae bacterium
TAGCGTGCAGTGGAAATAATCAACCAGCTGCTGGTCGCTCATATTCTCGTAGTTGGTATAGCCCATTTCAGGGCCCATACGGCGTTTAGCTGCCACTATGGCCTCGCGAATATCACCGGTGTGGCCATTGTAATCGGCCGGGTCAAGACCCCAGGCGCGAGCAACATCATCCAAAGGCGCTGGCACCTCACCGGTTTCAAATTCCGGGTTTCTGGTGGTGGCCTGGTGGCCTTTCATCCACATCGAGTTATGACCAGTCTCATACATCTCAAAAAGGGTGTCCGATAGACCATCATTAATAAACGTAGATAGCTCGGGATGAATGGTCGGCAGATGATAACTCTCATTAAAGTTATCGCGGATAATCTTCCAATTAAAGTCCGCATCTGCAGTTAGGTACATCACCCTTATCCAGTCATCTAGACCATAGCTTGCCAACCTTTCTGGCAAGGGTGCCAGCCAATCCAGCAGTGGCGCCACATCCTCATCCATGCAGTAGAAAATAAACGGCCCCCAGGTCTCGCAGCGCACCTCTGTCAGAGTCACCTTGCCGCAGGGATTGCCATCGGGAAAGTCATCGGGATCCTGTACATTGACCAGCACACCAGCGGGAGAGAACTGCCAGCCATGATAGCCACAGGTAATTTTGTCACTGCCGCCAATCTCACCCAGCACCAAACGGTTGCCGCGGTGGGGACATGAGTTAAAGAACGCCTTAATACTGCTGTCGGCCTGGCGAATCATAATCACAGATTCAGTGCCCAGATTATGGCGCACATAGTCGCCTTCATCTTCCAACTCAGCGACCATTCCGCCTAGATGCCAAACCTTAGGCCACAGATGCTGGTTCTCTCGTACCATATACTCTTTGGAAATATAGCGATCCGGTGTGATGGTATCTCCGCGCACAGGGATATCAAAGCCGTTGGCGTAGCGAGATGTGTCAGATGGCGCAGTCATAATTTGCTCCTTTATTGCTGTCAATCCTAATAAAAAATAACATAGTCGGATGGCTGGTCAGAGAGGACTAGTTATCTAAACCCCCAAAGTCTGACCAGCATCCATGGGGGATCATTTGGAAATAAGGCCGCCATCTACCACCAGTTCAGTACCGGTGACATAGCTAGATTCATCTGAGGCGAGGAATAAAACACAGTTGGCCACTTCTACGGGGTAGCCCATTCGCCCAAAGGGCACAGTGCCACCCAGCTTTTCAAACTCGTCCGGGTTGTCGCGTCTTGAATCATTCTGGATATTGGTATCAATCAAACCAGGATGTACCGAGTTACAGCGAATGCCATCGGCCGCATGCTCAAGAGCAATAGTCTTACTAAAGATCTGGACGCCCGCCTTGGCAATACCGTACACCGAGACACCGGGAATGCCGCGCAGCGCGGCAACCGAGGACATATTCACAATAGAGCCGCCACCAGAGGCAATCATGGCCGGCAGGGCTTTTTTACAGCCGAGGAAAACACTGCGAATATTGACATCCATCTGCAGATCATAATCGGCGACGGAGTATTCACTGATCGGACGCATCACTGCGATGCCGGCATTGTTCACCAGAATATCGAGGCTGCCAAAATGCGCTACGGCGGCATCAACGACCTCCTGCCAGCGCTGCTCGTCGACCACATTTTGCTCCATGGTCAGGACTTCAGCACCCATAGCAGTCAGCTCTTTTTCCGCGGCAGCCAGACCCACCAGATCTATATCGGTAAGTACCAGCTTGGCGCCCTCCTGTGCAAAGCGCACAGCTGTGGCATGACCCAATCCAGGGTTGGAGGCTGCACCTGTAATAATGGCAACTTTATTTAACAATCTAGACATAGCAATTTTCCTTATTATTTTTTAACATTTAAATGACATCTATATGGCGTTCCAGCCGCCGTCGACTTCGAGCAAACTGCCGGTGCTAAAAGACGATAAATCTGAGGCTAAAAACATCACGCCGTTAGCCACTTCTTCAGGGGTACCAAGGCGCTTAATAGCATGCCTGGTTGCCAGCACTGACAGGTCCTCAACCAGACTGACAACCAATGGCGTGGCAACATTCCCCGGGCAGATAGCATTGATACGAATATCGCGATCGGCGTAGTCTACTGCTACTGTGCGAGTCAGGCCCGCCACAGCAAATTTACTGGTCACATAGGGCGCGGCATGGGGGTAAGTGTTGCGGCTGGTCGCCGAGGCCATGTTGACTATGCGGCCACCACCCTGTTTAAGCATTTGACGAATTTCCGCCTGCATGCACAGCCACACGCCTTTTAGATTGACCGCCATTACACGATCGAATTCGGCCTCACCCACTTCATGGAATTCCTGCAATGGCGTGGCTGTGCCTGCATTATTAACCGCAATATCCAGTCGGCCAAAACGTTCAACAATCCGCTCGAGCATCCGATTAACATCTGCAGAGTCACTGGCATCGTTAAGCAGTCCCAGCACCTCGGCACCATTGCTTTGCAGTTCGGCCACAGCCTTATCCAATGGCTCTTGGGAAATATCTGTGATCACAACTTTAGCGCCAGCATTGGCAAAGGCCATCGCGCAGGCATGACCCAGTCCGGCGCCTGCGCCAGTAATAAGGACCACCTTATCGGTAAAATCAAATGTCATAGTCGTTTTTTCTTGTCGTAAGAGTTCTTGATATTCTGAGCAGCGTTACTGCTCAGAATCCGCTATTAAACGGGTTCTCAGGTGGAATTACCGCCGTCAACCATATACACACCACCAGTGCAGTAACTGCTATCGTCACTACCCAAAAATACCATCATATTGGCAATTTCATCCGGCTGACCATAGCGACCAAGTGGCGTCACAGCCTCAACCATGGCTCTAAAATCACCGGCACCTGAATCGGAAAAGCCATTTTCAATAGATGTCATCATGCGCGTTTCAACAGCCCCGGGGTTGACCGTATTAACACGGATACCGTGTTGGGCAACCTCCAACGCAGCACAGCGCATCAAGCCAATCACCGCATGTTTGCTCGCGTTATAGCAAGCGGTATTGGGTGAGCCCTGCACACCGGCGCCAGAAGAGGTAATCATAATGCTGCCACCTCCGCCATCGCGCATCACCGGAATCACATAGTGAAGCCCCAGCCACACACCGCGAACATTGACCGCCAGCACCTTATCCAGATTAGAGACATCGGTGCTCATAATGTCGCCGATATCACCCTCTATACCTGCGTTGGCGACAAATACATCAATGCCGCCAAACCGCTCAACACAGGCGTTGACCATATTCTTAACCTGATCATCCTGACTGACATCCACCGCCACGCAAGCACAAAGAGCAGAACCCAGCTCATCCACAAGCGACTGGGTATCAGTAGTATCCAAGTCAGCCAGCATCACTTTTGCGCCTTCGGCGACAAACTTGCGCACCGCCGCCTGGCCAATACCACCACCAGCGCCAGTAATTAAAACCACCTTATTATCGAGCTTCATAGTCTATCCTTTCATTAAAACTGGGCGTTAAAATCTACGCCGCAGGTATTTCACCAGCAGCCACCATGGCATCAAACAACTCAGTGCCCAGCGGATTACGACGCAGACAGAGGCCACCATTGACCTGCAAATTTTCACCGGTCATAAAACATTCGTCAGAGGCGAGAAAGGTGGCTGCTGCGGCAATGTCTTCACTGGTGCCAATACGACCCAATGGATAGCAGCTCTCAAACTTCGCCAGCAGTGCCGCGCTCTTTAAGGGCTCTGCGGTCATAGGTGTTTCTGTCAAACCCGGAGAAATGCTATTGGCGCGAATGCCTTTAGGGCCATATTGATTAGCCACACAGCGGATAAGATGATCAGTTCCCGCTTTGGTACCCATGTAAGCGGCATGGTCATCTAACATAATATTGGCCGTTGCAGAGGAGATCTGAATAATTGAGCCGCCAGTGGCATCCATGGTCTGAACCAGTTTTTGCAGCCATACAAATGGCCCCTTAAACTGCAGATCAATCATCTGGTCGAGCTGTTCTTCAGAGTTTTCGGGCAGAGGCACCAACAGCCCCCAACCGGTAGAATTAATTGCCACATCCAGGCGTGAATGGCGCTCGACAATAGTATCGATCATCGCGTTAATAGAGACTTTTTTGCTGAAGTCGCAATGTACCCAGTCACCATTAATCTCTTGGGCAAGGGCACGCAAACGATCCTCATTGCGACCAGAGACGACAACCTTCGCACCCTCATCGGCGAAGCGGCGCGCCATTACCTGACCCATATTGTTGTCGCTGGCAGCACCTACAATAGAGACAACTTTGCCCTTAAAACGGCCCATAGGAATTCCCCTTGATGTAGCTCTAGTTCTTATTATTCTCTGACTGTCACAGTCCAGAGCGAAACATGATAAAACAGACAAGAATGTTTCTTTTATAGATGATATTACCAATTGCCGAGGCCTGCAAGGGCTTTGTCGGGTATATTCGAAGGGTCGACGGCACACCTAATCTCGCCATCTAAGATAACCGCTGAGTCAGGGTTTGGCAGAATTTTTAGGGGTATAGAAAAGCATGCCTGTGATCGGAGGGGGATTATTACGTCGAAAACGATACTGAATAAAAGCACAGTTTATGGCGAGCTGTTCACGCCGCCATCGTTATTGCGATCAAGATGGCGGAGCTGTTAGCCCGGGGAACCAAATCTAGTCGATCAGGTTTGCCTCTTGATAAATATCATAAAGAATAGCCGTGAGATAGGTCATCACGCGCTTGGCGCGGGCCTTTTTGCGCACAGACATATGGCTCAGAGCCATGCCTTTCATCAAAAACTGCACCATATCGTGAGCGCCTTCCAGTCTCGCCAGATTCTGCCAATGGGGGAATACCGCCTTAGCTGTATCGAGAAACTGCTTTTCAAAATCTTTTTCTACCGGATCAATCACCTTGCGCAGTTCGGCGTCGGTGCGCGAAGCACTCAGCAATTCCTGATAGGCCAGAAACGAGGGTAAATTGACATATTGCCAGGCCGCTTCTACAGATTCGCGAATCACCTGATGGGTCAGATTGCGCTGTGGGTCATCAATATCTGCCATTAACTCGAGATACTCTTGCAGACGCAGCTGATGCAAGTGGTCAACCACTGCTCTCATCACCGACATGCGGGAAGGAAAATGATGCATCATCGCGCCACGGGAAACACCGGCATAGTTAGCGATCAGTGCGGTGGTAGTATTGGCATAGCCCAGCTCAAGAAGACATTGAATCGTCGCTTCCAATATCGCCAGGCGGGTCATGGCACTTTTTTCTGCCTGCCAACCTTTCTCATTGCGCTGTGGTCGCTTCGTTTCTGTCGCCTCTGCCTTCGCTGTCACTTTATTTGCCTTTGATTTTTTCATTAATGCCACCATTGAACAGTCCTTTTACTGTGGTGAAACGTTTTCAACCCTTAAAAACAAGCACGTGATTGTAAATTTCTTTGCCAATAAAAACAATTAAGACTGCCTTATTTATACAGAAACACATAGGTTTTCGTTAATTGATGTCTACACCAGCAATTCTGCCGCCATTTTAGCCAGTGGTTTGACTAACAAACCCATCTGATCAGCTTTCTCACTCGACGCATTGCCCGCCTGCGCGCGTTTGGCAACCCCCTGCAGAATGGCCGCGAAACGGAACAGACTAAAAATAACGTAGAAATTCCAGTTGGGAATACTCTCTAGGCCCATGCGCTCGCAATACAGCGTCACATACTCTTGCTCACTCGGAATACCCAATGCCTGCCTATCAATACCACCTAGACCGGCGAGCACAGAGTCATTATTCAAACGCAGCTGCATACATTGATACGCGAGATCAGCATAGGGGTGACCCAATGTTGATAGCTCCCAATCGAGCAGTGCAATTGGCCTGTGTTCAGATTGGTCAAACATAATATTATCGAGGCGGAAATCACCGTGAACTAACACCAGCTTGCCGTCATCTTCGGGCATATTTTGCGGCAGCCATTGCATCAGTCTATTCATATCGCCAATGGTCTCCGTCTCTGAAGCAAGATACTGCTTACTCCAGCGATCAGTCTGTCGAGCAAAATAATTGCTCGGCCTGCCATAATCACCAAGGCCAACGGCGTCGACATTTACTGAGTGCAAGGCAACCATCACCTGATTCATCTGATCAAAAATCGTCGCGCGCTCTGCGTTAGTCATATCTGGTAGCGCCGGGTCCCAGAACACAGTGCCCTGCTTAAACTCCATCAAATAGAACATACTGCCTATCACCGAGTCATCTTCACAGAGATGATACACCTCTGCGACTGGCACCTCAGTGTTGGCCAGTGCCGACAACACCCGGTATTCCCGATCCACGGCATGGGCACTTTTTAAGAGTTCCCCTGGTGGTTTACGACGCAACACATAGTCACCACTGGCAGCGGTAATTTTAAATGTCGGGTTGGACTGACCACCGGCAAATTTCTCGGCAGTTAATGGCCCACTGAAACCCGCCACATGCTTTTCAAGGTAGGCCGCCAAGGTCGCAGTATCAAAATCAGAGCCTGTCTGCATTAGGCTTTCTCGCCGGAATAACGCTCAATAATCTGCTTGCCCAGCGCCATCTGATGCACCTGATCCGGACCATCAGCCTGACGACACCAGCGTGCATAGTTGTAGCCTTCGGCCATGCAATAGTCAGCCGTTAATCCGCCAGCACCATGCATCTGCATGGCGCGATCAATCACATTTTGGATGAGCAGCGGTATGGTTGTCTTGGTCGCGGCAATCATATCGATAGAAGCGGGAACACCCTGCTCGTCAATTTTATGGCTAGTTTTTAACACCAGCAGGCGCGCCATTTCAATGTCAGAAAACATCCGCGAAATATCTTCTCGCACCGACTGATGCTTGCTTAACTGGCGGCCAAATGTGGTTCTTGAGGTGGCCCGTTGACAGGCCAGTTCAAGCGCACGCTGACCAGTACCGATCAGGCGCATACAGTGATGCATGCGGCCAGGTCCCAGTCGGCCCTGAGCAATTTCAAAGCCTCGGCCCTCGCCGAGCAATACATTTTCTGCCGGCACACGGCAGTTTTCAAAAATCAGTTCGGCATGCCCTATCGGCGCATCGTCATAACCAAAGGTCGACAGCGGGCGCACCAGAGTCAGACCCGGAGTATCCTTTGGCACCAGCACCTGGGTCTGCTGCAAATGACGGTTGCTGTTATCTGGGTCTGATTTGCCCATCACGATAAGGATTTTAGTACGCTCATTCATCGCGCCAGTGATAAACCACTTGCGACCATTAAGTACCCACTCATCGCCCTCTCTTACAATGCTCATCTCTACATTGGTCGCATCACTGGAGGCTACCTGGGGTTCGGTCATGGCATAGGAAGAGCGAATTTCACCCGCCAGCAGAGGCGTCAACCACTTTTCCTGCTGCGCCTTGGTCGCGTAATTCATAAACACTTCCATATTGCCGGTGTCTGGTGCGTTGCAATTAAAGACCTCGGGCGACCAAATAACGCGACCCATCACCTCACACAATGGCGCATACTCGGCGAAGCTAAGACCGCCATGATCGCAATACTCTGCATGGGAAGGCGGTACAAAAAGATTCCACAAGCCAGCAGCCTTGGCCTTTACCTTTAACTCATCCATTAGCGGCAACGGGGCAAAGCGATTTTCTGCAGCATCTAATTGACGGGCATAATTTTCTTCATTGGGATAGATATTGTCATCGAAAAACTGATTCAGCCTATCAAGTAACTGCTGAGATTTTTCACTGTGTTGATACATATTTTTGCTCCGTCAAAGGAAGGATATAAAACTAAGATTTAAGAAACTGCTATTACCACCAGGGATAAAATGGCGGCATATCAGTAGATGATTTTGATACAAAATTAGCGGGACGCTTTTCCAAGAAAGCAGCAACGCCCTCTTTGCCATCCACCTTGCTGGCATAGAAAACCGCCAGAGATTCCACCTTGTGAGCCTCTACCGGATGTGAAGTCGCAGAGTTTCGATACATCATTTGCCGTATCAACGCAGAGGACACAGGCGCAGTATTGTTGGCAATCTGCCCCGCCATTTCATAGGCTCTGGCCATTAGGTCATCAGGGGCACAGACCTCATAGACCAGGCCGCCAGACTGAGCTTCAGCGGCATCAAAAATGTCGCCCGTCATCATCCATTTCAACGACTGTTGCATACCCACGATACGCGGTAAAAACCAGGTAGAACAGCCCTCGGGGGCTATACCAATCTTGCCAAACACAAATCCAATACGGGCCTTTTCTGAGGCCAGGCGAATATCCATGGCACAGATCATGGTTGCACCTATACCAACAGCAGCGCCATTAATTGCCCCAATCACAGGCTTCTTGCAGTCGTAGATAGCCAGCGTTACCTTGCCGCCACTGTCGCGAACTCCCGGCATTTTATCCGGCTCTGCCATTTCATCCAATGTGGGCTGTCTATCTTCATCAAGCCCAAATACATTGCCCTTCACGGATAAATCCATACCGGCACAAAACGCTTTGCCTGCACCGGTAACCACAATCACCCGCACATCATCGTCTTCACTGGCGCGATAAAACGCCGCAGCTAACTCATCGCTCATTTCCAACGTAAAAGCATTCATGTTATCTGGTCGATTAAGCATCAACGTTAAAATGCCGTCCTCAACCAAATAGTTAATTGTGTTGTATTCCATAATCAGCCCTTGTTGTGCCACCAATCAAAGAGAGAGCAGCCATTTACCAACCTGATTAAAAGTTTTAACGGCTAACCTCCGCGAGGATTTTCCGGGCGGATGTTAGCATTTGTAAAAAAAACAAACTAGCATAACTTTTATTTAAACGAGCAGCCCCCAGCGCCCAAATACAAAAAAAGCCCAGCATCTGCTGAGCTTTTTAAACCGCGATCAAGCGTTAAATAATAGTACCTAACCAAACTTCAATGCATTTTACTCACTTAAATCAATCGACTGACGAGCCAGCCACAGGTCGCAGTTATTCTGCACCTGCAACCAGCGTTGAAAGCGTTAACGCCATCAGAGGAGACACAGCCGCTTGCCCATTACTTAATCAAGCAATGGGCGGTCAAACACTATTCTGGTCGCATATGGGGGAAAAGTAGCACATCTCGAATAGAAGGCGAGTCAGTCAGCAGCATCACCAACCGATCAATGCCAATACCCTCACCAGCGGTCGGCGGCATGCCATATTCCAGCGCGCGAATATAGTCAGCATCAAAGTGCATAGCCTCGTCATCACCGGCATCCTTCTCAGCTACCTGCTGCTTAAAACGAGCCTCTTGATCTTCCGCATCATTGAGCTCCGAGAAGCCATTGGCAATCTCGCGGCCACCGACAAAGAACTCAAAGCGATCAGTCACATGAGGGTCCTGGTCATTGCGCCGCGCCAGCGGCGACACCTCCGCCGGATACATGGTAATAAACGTAGGCTGCTCTAGAAGATGCTCAACCGTCTTTTCAAAAATCTCAATCTGCACCTTACCCAGACCCCAGATATCTTTCAGAGGAATATGCAGCCCCTCAGCGATTGCACGAGCACCGGCTTCATCGGCCAACTGCTCCGCATTAATATCCGGGTTGTACTGCAAAATAGAATCAAACACCGACAGACGAATAAAGGGCTCAGCAAAATCATAATGAGTCTCGCTCACCACCTCACCCTCAGCATCCTTAACCGTATTCACCACCTTAGTCGAACCCAACACCTCTGTGGTCATCTTGCGCAGCATATCTTCTGTCAGATCCATCAGATCATTAAAGTCCGAATAAGCCTGATAGAACTCCAGCATAGTGAACTCAGGGTTATGACGCGTCGACAAACCCTCATTGCGGAAATTGCGGTTAATCTCATAGACCCGCTCAAAACCACCCACCACCAGGCGCTTCAAATACAGCTCCGGCGCAATACGCATATACATATCAATATCCAGCGCATTGTGATGAGTCACAAAAGGACGCGCCACAGCACCCCCGGGAATCACCTGCAACATAGGCGTCTCAACTTCCAAAAAGTCAGCACCGTTTAAATAGCGACGAATAAAATCAACAACCTTAGAGCGCACCCGGAACGTATTACGCACCTCAGGGTTAACAATCAAATCCACATAACGCTGACGGTAACGCATCTCTTGATCCGCCAGGCCATGAAACTTATCCGGCAGCGGACGCAATGCCTTGGTAAGCAACTGGTACTCATCCATCTGCACATACAGGTCGCCCTTACCCGACAGATGCAGAGCACCTTTAATGCCGACAATATCACCGAGGTCGATAGACTTGGCAAAGGGCCGCGCCTCTTTGGTCACATACAGCTGAATCGTACCCGAACTGTCCTGCACCACAATAAAGGCACCACGGTTGCGAATTACTCGCCCCGCAACCGACACAATCTTGCCCAGCTTCTCGAGATCTTCTTTGCTCTCATGGCCAAAGCCAGCCTGCAGCTCAGCCGCACTGTGCTCAGGCCTAAAATCGTTGGGAAACACCGCCCCGCCCGCTTCACGCAATGCATGAAGCTTAGCGCGACGCTCAGCAATTAACTTATTCTCGTCTTGTTGATCAGTCATAATTTGGTCTTTGTGTTTATTTCAATCATTAAGTTAGCCATCAATCAAACCCTGCTCGGTCAAGGATGTACCCCAAGGGTAAGCATCTGAGACCGTGAGTGGCAGGGATGCCACTCCCGAGCTTACATGGACGTATTCACAGCGTGTCGCAGATGCTTACCCTTGGGGTACATCCGCATTTAATACACCGTACCACTTTACTGAGGTCCTTCGC
>CBFIGD010000011.1:0-13844 GCA_965662065.1 uncultured Porticoccaceae bacterium
GAGGAAGTTGGCAGGTGAGCCACCGTGCAGGTGCACAATATCCATGGTACCCATGGCCAGACCAGCGCCATTGACCATGCAACCAATATTGCCGTCCAGCGCTACATAATTGAGCTCAAATGAAGCGGCATGGGCTTCGCGAGCATCTTCCTGAGAGGGATCGTGCATCTCTTTAATGGCTGGCTGACGGTACATGGCGTTGCCATCGATAATGACTTTGGCATCCAGGCAATGGAGGTTGCCTTCGTCGGTGATAACCAGTGGGTTAATTTCCAGCAGCTCTAAATCTTTTTCTTTAAACATCTTGGCCAGACCCATAAAGATCTGCACAAACTGCTTAATCTGAACCCCTTTAAGGCCCAGCTTAAAGGCCAGATCACGGCCCTGGTAAGGCTGTGCGCCTGTCAGAGGGTCGATAATGGCTTTTAGAATTTTCTCGGGAGTCTCTTCCGCAACCTTCTCAATCTCAACACCGCCCTCGGTGGAGGCCATAAAGATAATGCGACGAGTCGCGCGGTCAACCACAGCGCCCAGATACAGCTCTTGGTCGATGTCAGTGCAGGTTTCAACCAGAATACGGCTGACCGGCTGGCCATTGGCATCGGTCTGATAGGTGACCAGATTTTTGCCTAACCAGTTGTTGGCAAACTCTTCAATTTCGGCTTTGGAGCTAACCAGCTTTACACCGCCAGCCTTACCGCGGCCACCGGCGTGGACCTGGGCCTTAACAACCCATTTGTCGCCGCCAATGGTGTCGGCAGCAGCTGCGGCTTCCTGTGCGGTTTCTGCAGCAATGCCCTTAGACACTGGCAGTCCGTACTCAGCAAAAAGCTGCTTACCCTGATATTCGTGCAGGTTCATACTTGTCTTCCCGTTAAATCTTTCGGATGGATAAAACCCCGGGGCACTGTATTAGCATCCCGGGCTGGTTAAAGGTATTTAAAAGACTGCGCTTAACGACGCTTGCGGTTGGCAATATGAATGGCAGCACCATTCACAGCCAGCGCTGCTTCATGTACAGTTTCCGACAGAGTCGGGTGACCAAATACGGTCATACCTAAGTCTTCTGCACTGGAGCCAAACTCCATTGCAATAGCCACCTGCTGCACGAGATCCGCAGCACTTGGGCCAACAATATGGCAACCCAAAATACGATCTGTGTCAGCGTGGGCAATAATTTTAACCATTCCGTCGGTATCGTTAGCGGCCATAGCGCGGCCACTGGCAGCAAACGGGAAGGTACCTACATTATAAGGCTCGCCCGCTGCTTTAATCTGTTCTTCAGTCTGACCCACAGAGGCAACCTCTGGGTGGGTGTAAATAACATTCGGCACGATGTCATAGTTCATCTGAGCCTTGTGACCAGCAATAATCTCGGCAACCATGACGCCCTCTTCTGAGCCTTTATGGGCCAGCATGGGGCCACGCACCAGATCACCGATGGCATAAACGCCCGGTGCATTGGTGGCACATTGATCGTCAACAAATACTGTGCCGCGCTCGTCCAGCTGCACACCACTGTCATCTGCTAGCAGACCATCGGTAAAGGCGCGCCGGCCCACACAGACAATCAGCTTGTCAAACGTTTGCTTGTGGTCAGTACCATCGGCTGCCTTGTAGGTAACCTCAACTTCTTTGCCCTTAATTTCGGTCCCTGTCACACGGGCACCCAGGCGAATATCCAGGCCCTGTTTGGTAAAGATTTTCTTCGATTCTTTGGCGATGCCTTTGTCCATAATCGCCAGAAAGTCTTCCATCGCTTCGAGAAGTACAACGTCTGAGCCCAAACGGTTCCACACAGAGCCCAGTTCCAGACCGATAACACCGGCACCAATTACGCCAAGACGCTTAGGCACTTCGCCAATTTCAAGTGCGCCAGTTGAATCAACAATCAGATCACCGTCCAGCTTGGCCACTGGAATAGCAATAGGCTGTGAGCCGGAGGCTAAAATAACGTTGTCTGCATCAATTACCGATACAGCGCCGTCATTATCGGTTAGCTCGACTTTTTTGCCGGCCAACAATTTGCCAGTGCCGTAAAGCGCGGTAACGCCATTGGCTTTAAACAGACCGGCAATACCGCCAGTCAGTTGGTTGATAATTTTATTCTTGCGCTCCAGCATGGCGGGAATATCCATGGCCACGCCTTTAGTAGTAATGCCATGCACAGCTAGCTCTTCTTTGGCTTCATGGTACTTAAACGAGCTATCCAGCAATGCCTTGGAGGGAATACAGCCAACATTCAGACAGGTGCCACCATTAACGCCCTTGCCTTCGTCGTTCTGCCACTTCTCGATACAGGCAGTTTTAAGCCCTAACTGCGCAGCGCGAATAGCGGCTACATAGCCAGCGGGCCCACTACCAATGATTACTACATCATATTTATCAGACATTTAATTACCTATAGTTCAATAACTTACGTGTTAAATTTCAAGTAAAATCTTAGCTGGATCTTCAATCAACTGCTTGATTGTAACCAAGAATTGTACCGCTTCCTTGCCGTCGATAAGGCGGTGATCATAAGACAATGCCAGATACATCATAGGACGAATTTCAACCTGACCATTCACCGCTACTGGGCGCTTTTGAATGCTGTGCATACCCAAAATCGCTGACTGTGGCGGGTTTATAATTGGGGTTGAAAGCAATGAACCATAGACGCCGCCATTGGTAATGGTAAAGGTGCCACCGGTCATCTCGTCAATGGTGAGCTTGCCGTCGCGCGCCTTACCGGCGTATGCGCCAATGCTGTTCTCAACCGTGGCAATACTCATATTCTCGGCATTGCGCAATACCGGAACGACCAATCCGCGGTCCGTGGATACGGCAACGCCAACGTCCTGATAACCGTGGTAAACAATATCTGTGCCATCAATCGATGCATTGACCAGTGGGAAGCGCTTAAGTGCTTCAACAGCCGCCTTTACAAAGAAACCCATAAACCCCAGACGGGTACCGTTGTGGGTTTTGGTGAATTCGTCCTGGTACTGACGACGGAGGTCCATCAGTGCCGACATATCCACTTCGTTAAAGGTAGTCAGTGACGCAGTCGTATGGGTCACGTCCAGCAGACGCTCAGCAATACGTGCGCGCATGCGTGACATGGCTACGCGGCGCTCAACACGGTCACCCGCCTCAAGCTCTGCTTCAACCACTGCAGGTGCCGCGGCTACTGCCGGGGCTGCTGCCGCTGGCGGTACAAAGTTCACTACATCTTCCTTAGTGATTCTGCCACCCTTACCAGTGCCAGCTACCTGAGCCAGATCAATGCCGCGCTCATCAGCGAGTTTTTTCGCCGCTGGGTTAACCAATGTGTCTGCTACCTGAATATCAGCTTCTTCTGCCTTGGCCACTGGTGCCGCCGCGCCAGGAGTGGCTGCTGCGCCCTCTTCTACACGGGCAATAACTTCATTGCTCTCGACAATATCGCCTTCGGCTTTCAGTACTTCTGACAACACGCCGTTGGCCGGCGCTACAACTTCAAGCACAACTTTGTCAGTTTCAATATCAACGATTAGCTCGTCGCGAGTCACTGTGTCACCCACATTTTTGTGCCAAGTCGCCAATGTGCCTTCTTGTACTGATTCTGGGTAGGTCGGTGCCTTGATTTCAATGGCCATTAATCTATTCCTGGTTTAATTAAGAGTCGAAGCTCAGGGCTTCATCAATGAATTTCTTCTGTTCTTCTAAATGAACAGACATATAGCCCGCTGCCGGTGCCGCCGAACTCTCGCGGCCAACATAGCTAAGGTGCAATTGCGGGTGTGTGCGTTGTATTACATGGCGCATATGGTGCTGACTGCTGTACCAGGCGCCCTGGTTCATTGGCTCTTCCTGACACCAGATAATATCTTGGATATTGGCATAGGGCTTAAGCACCTCTTCCAATTCCACATCCGGGAATGGGTAGAGCTGCTCTAAACGTACTAGCGCAATATCGGTAATGCCACGCGCTTCTCGCTCTTCGAGCATATGGTAATAAACCTTGCCCGAGCACAGCACTACGCGTTTCGCAGTGGCTGCCTCTGCGCCGGGATCAGCAATAACATTGTAAAACTCTTCATTGGCCAGTTCTTCCAATGAAGAGGTCGCCAGCTTGTGACGAAGAATCCACTTAGGACTCATAATCACTAGCGGACGGCGCATCGGGCGAATAGCCTGACGACGCAGCAGGTGGAATATCTGTGCTGGTGTGGTGGGGTTACAAATCTGCATATTGTGCTCGGCACAGAGTTGCAGGAAGCGCTCAAGACGCGCAGACGAATGCTCTGGCCCCTGCCCTTCAAACCCGTGAGGCAACATCATGGTCAGACCAGACAGGCGACCCCATTTGTGCTCTCCACTGGCAATAAACTGATCAATTACTACCTGGGCACCATTGGCAAAGTCACCAAACTGCGCTTCCCAGATAATTAATCCGGCTGGCGCTGTGGTGGCATAGCCATATTCAAAGGCCAACACGGCTTCTTCTGACAGTACTGAATCATAGATATCAAAGCGCGGCTGATCAGCTGACATATTGGCCAGGGGCAGATAGGCTTCGCCATCTTTCTGATTCAATACCACCGCATGGCGATGGGAGAACGTACCGCGGCGCACATCCTGGCCGGTAATTCGAATCGGGTAACCCTCTTCGAGAAGAGTGCCGTAGGCCAGTAGTTCCGCCATACCCCAATTTAGTGGCAGCGCGCCACCGGCCATCTTGCGACGGTCATCGTAAATTTTGGCTACCTGACGCTGAACCTGAATCCCATCCGGAATGGTTGTGATCTGCGTGGCGGTACGCTGCAACACCTTGAGGTCGATACCGGTTTTGGCTGGCGTGCGCCAGTCGTGGTCCAGGTAAGGCGCCCAGTTAACGAACAGACTGGTGTCTGGCTCACGGACTAGGTTGTGAACAACAAAGTCACCGTTATCCAGGCTGGCGCGGTACTCGTTGGCCATCTCATTGGCCTGGTCCTGTTCCAGCACACCCTCAGATACCAGCTTCTGTGCATACAATGTTCTGGTGGTAGAGTGCTTGCGAATAATGTTGTACATCAGCGGCTGAGTCGACGATGGCTCATCGGTTTCATTGTGACCGCGACGGCGGTAACAAACCAAGTCGATAACCACATCTTTGCCAAATTCATAGCGGTAATCCATGGCCAGCATCGCGGCAAACATCACTGCGTCAGGGTTGTCGCCATTGACGTGAAGAATAGGCGCCTGAACCATTTTGGCAATATCTGTGCAGTATTCGGTTGAACGGGCATCGTCTTGACGGCTAGTCGTAAAACCAACCTGATTATTAATCACAATATGGATGGTACCGCCCGTTTTGTACGCGCGCGTTTGAGAGAGCTGGAAGGTTTCCATCACCACACCCTGACCGGCAAATGCCGCGTCACCGTGCATCAAAATAGGGACCACTTTTTGACCCGTGGGGTCATTGCGTCGATCCTGTCGCGCACGACCTGAACCCACCACTACTGGGCATGAAATCTCCAGATGCGAGGGGTTAAAGCCCAGCGCCATGTGCACTTCGCCACCTGGGGTCATCACATTGGATGAAAAGCCCTGGTGGTATTTCACATCTCCTGAGGTATTGACCAGTCGCTTGCCTTCAAACTCTTCAAACATCTCGGCTGGGTTCTTGCCAAGAATATTAACCAATACATTAAGACGACCGCGGTGAGCCATGGCCATTACAATTTCTTTGCCGCCATATTCGCCAGAGCGCCTTACTAGACAGTCCAGCAATGGGATCAGGCTCTCGCCACCCTCAAGACCAAAACGCTTGGTGCCCGGGTATTTGGAGTCCAGATGCTTTTCCAGGCCCTCGGCCGCAGTTAAGCGACTGAGCACGTCAATGCGCGCCTCATCACCATAGGTGGGCTTGGAGCGAACAGATTCGAAACGCTGCGCCAACCACTGCTTTTCAGCAAAGCTGGTGATATGCATAAACTCTGGCCCAAGGTGACCGCAGTAGGTTTCCTCGAGGGTTTCAACAATCTCACGCAGCGTCGCTTCTGGTTTGCCCATATACAGCGGGCTGGTTTGGAAGGTGGTATCTAGGTCGGCTTCGGTCAACCCATGAAAGTGCAGATGCAGATCGGGCACATCTTCGCGCTGCATAATCCCCAGGGGATCCAGGCTGGCTTTTTGGTGGCCACGAAAGCGATAAGAGCTAATTAGCTGAACAACTTTTACCTGCTTGCGCTCATGCTCAAGGTGAATGCCTCCAGAGCCAGGCGCAGGTGTTGGACGCGCCTGACGGCGGCCGAGAAGTTCGAAATGCTGAATTATTGTGTCGTGAGAAATATCAGGCGCGACACTGCCATTGGTGCGCGGGAGAGAGTCGAAAAAACTGCTCCACTCCTCTGGCACACCATTGGGATCGTGCAAGTAGGTTTCGTAGAGTCCTTCAATGTACGCCGCATTTCCACCAGAAAAGTGGGAGGAGCTGAGAAATTGCTCCATTAAGCCCTCAGGCATTAGTGTGTTTCCCCTTTAAATACTCGGTATCAGCCTAAATTTGTGGGCGGTATTCTAAACCTCTAATGGCAAAACGGCCAGTAAAAACTGGCCGTATAGCGCTATTTAGACTCCATCAGGAGAGTATTTGCTTGATTACGTGGCGCTTCTGATCAGCATATTGCGAATATGGCCAATTGCCTTGGTCGGATTAAGACCTTTTGGGCAGACCTGAACGCAGTTCATAATGCCGTGGCAACGGAAAACACTGAATGGATCATCCAGATTTGCCAGGCGCTCTTCGGTTGCTGTGTCGCGGCTATCGGCCAAAAAGCGGTAGGCCTGTAAGAGGCCAGACGGACCGATAAACTTCTCCGGGTTCCACCAAAAAGACGGGCAAGCAGTCGAGCAGCAGGCACAGAGAATACATTCGTACAAACCATCTAACTTGGCGCGCTCTTCAGGGGACTGCAGACGCTCGATAGCAGGCGCTGGTGAGTTATTGATCATGTATGGCTGAATCTTTTCATACTGGGCATAGAACTGGCTCATATCGATCACCAGATCGCGAATCACTGGCAGACCGGGTAGCGGACGAATGACCAACTTGTTGCCCTTAACCGCAGATGACAGTGGCGTAATGCATGCCAGACCGTTTTTGCCCGAGATATTCAGGCCGTCTGAACCACAGACACCCTCGCGGCATGAACGTCTAAAGCTCAGGCTAGGATCTTCGGTTTTAAGTTTTTCCAATACGTCCAGGACCATCACATCTTTGCCCTGGGTATCGACCTGATAGTCTTGCATATAAGGCTCTGCATCAACTTCAGGGTTATAGCGATAGATACTTACATTTAACATAATTCTGTCAGCCCCAATTAATAGGTACGTATTTTAGGTTCGAATGCTTCGCGGGTTTTCAAATTGAAATTAACACCGCGCTTGCCCAACGTTTTGCTGTCGGGGAAATATACCGAGTGGCACAGCCAATTCTCATCGTCACGCTCCTGGAAGTCTTCACGGGCGTGAGCACCGCGACTTTCGGTTCGGCCCTCAGCGGCAATTGCCGTGGCCTCTGCTGTAGCGAAAAGGTTCTGCAGTTCAAGTGCTTCAATACGCGCAGTATTAAAGGCGTTACTCTTGTCATCCAGAGCAACGTTCTCAATACGTGGACGCAGTGCATTGAGCTTTTCAATACCCTGCTGCATAAAATCACCGCGGCGGAATACGCCGAAGTAGTTTTGCATAATGGTCTGCAGCTCGGCACGCAATACCGACGCCTGCTCACCATCCGCAGAGTTATTGATGCGGTTGAGCCCCGTCATCGCAGCATCGATATCTGATTCTCTGGCGTCTTTAAGGTTGATCCCTTCACGCAGCTGCTTCTCGATAAACATACCCGAAGCACGACCAAATACCACCAGATCGAGCAGCGAGTTACCGCCCAGGCGGTTGGCGCCATGGACAGATACACAGGCTGCTTCACCACAGGCGTAGAAGCCTTCAATAACCTGATCGTTGCCGTCTTTATCAATGGTCAGTGCCTGGCCATCAACATTGGTTGGAATGCCGCCCATCATATAGTGACAGGTAGGTACAACAGGAATAGGCTCAACCACTGGATCCGCATGGGCAAAGGTGCGCGACAGTTCCAAAATGCCCGGCAACTTGGCGTTTAATGTCTCTTCACCCAGATGGTCTAACTTCAGGTAAACATGATCTCCGTCCGGGCCACAGCCGCGGCCTTCCAGAATTTCCAATACCATAGAGCGGGCAACCACATCGCGGCCAGCCAGATCTTTGGCATTGGGCGCATAACGCTCCATAAAGCGCTCACCATCTTTATTAATAAGGTAGCCACCTTCACCGCGACAGCCCTCTGTCACCAGAGTACCGGCACCGTGAATGCCGGTTGGGTGGAACTGCCACATCTCGATATCCTGCACCGGGAAGCCCGCGCGCAGCGCCATACCCACACCGTCGCCGGTACAGATATGGGCATTGGTTGTAGAGGCATAGATACGCCCTGCTCCGCCTGTGGCGAATACAGTAGCCTTGGATTTCACATAAACCGTTTCACCGGTCTCTATATCAATGGCAACAACACCAACAACAGCATTGTCTTCATTCTTAACTATATCAACCGCATACCACTCATTGAGGAATGTAGTTTCGCTTTTAAGGTTACCCTGATAAAGCGTATGCAGGAGCGCGTGACCGGTTCGGTCTGCTGCTGCACAGGTACGAGCAGCCTGGCCGCCGTTACCAAAATCTTTCGACTGGCCGCCAAAGGGACGCTGGTAGATACGGCCCTCTTCGGTACGGGAAAAAGGCAGACCCATATGCTCCAGCTCAAAGATCGCCTCTGGGCCGGTCTGACACATATATTCAATCGCTTCCTGATCACCAATATAGTCAGACCCTTTAATCGTGTCATACATATGCCACTGCCACTGATCATTGGGATCGTCACTGGCGATTGCACAGGTAATACCGCCCTGGGCCGATACGGTGTGTGAGCGCGTTGGAAATACCTTGGTAATTACTGCTGTTTTATAACCAGATTGCGACAGCTGCAGCGCAGCGCGCATGCCAGAACCGCCGCCGCCGACGATTACAGCATCAAAACTCATTGTTCTCATATTAGCCATGTACTTAGATTCCCCACAGAATGTCGATAGCCCAAATCACGTAAAGCATTGTTACCGCGATCATGCCCAGCTGAAAAAAGATACGAATTGCAGTAGCCTTTGGCCCAATCAATCGCACGGTAATATAGTCAGTCAGAACACACCACATACCAATCCAGGCATGGGCTGCGATCGACAGCATAGTAATTAGGCTAAACATACGCATTGGCAGGCTACTATTAAGTGCCGCCCACTGGCTATAGTCGAGCTCAGGGTTGGCAACTAAGTAGCCAACAATAAAGATAAGGTAAGCGGTCATCACAAACGCAGAGATGCGCTGGATAAGCCAATCAGACAGGCCGCTGCGGCCCAGGCTCGTTACTGTAGTAATCATAGGAACACCCACCAGGTAATCAGTGCGATAACAACAGCGGCAATAACCACTGCAACCCAGGCGCTAAGGCGACCAGCTTCAAAGCTGTCCTCACCCACACCAAAATCCATAATCAAATGACGAATACCGGCAATAGCATGGTAGGCCAATGCAGCAAGGCTGCCCCAAATAATCACCTGACATACGGGATTAGCCAGCAGATTGCTTAACGCTTTAAAGCTTTCTTCAGAGGCCAGGCTGGCTTCGAGTAACCACAGCAGCACGGCAACGGCGAAGAACATAATCACGCCAGAGGCGCGATGCAAAATAGAAACATAGGATGTTATGGGGAGCTTTATAGTCCCGAGATCAAGATTTACAGGTCTTTTCTTATCCACGACGGGTAATCCCTTTTAAGGTGGTCCGTATCAACGGAAATGGGTTTAGCTGAACTTAATACAATGCAGGCTTAAACAACAGGTAACGTCTGCTTACACCGGCTATTTGATGGCGCCGCAGTATAGTGATAACAGTGCGCAAATTCAATTCACTAAAACAACTACGGCAGAGGTGACTAATCCAGACTACTTTTTAGCTGTAACCGCGCAGTAAGGGCTCTGCGTAGACCCAGTCACCAAAGGCTCCCCTTTTCCAGAGCATGCAGCACAGCTGTATTCAACTGATGAATAGCAACTATGTAAAAAGCGTAATTTACACCGATATGACAGGCGTTGGCACATCACAGCCACTGGCTTTTAAGTTGACAATTTTAGTGGAGCAACTATGATTGCAGTCGTTTTTCAGACCCACTCCAATTCTGTTTTCCTGAGGACCCTGTATGACCGATCGTAAAGCAATTCTAAGCATTGACGGTGAAGCCCCTATCGAACTGCCGGTTCGCAGCGGAACCCTTGGCCAAGATGTAATAGATATTGGCTCTCTAGGCAGCCACGGGTTCTTCACCTATGACCCAGGATTTTCTGCCACTGCAGCCTGCCAGTCGGACATTACTTATATTGATGGCGACAAGGGAATACTGTTGCACCGCGGCTACCCTATCCAAGAGCTGGCTGAAAAGTCAGACTATCTGGAAACCTGCTACCTGCTACTTGAAGGTGCACTGCCGAACGCAGAACAAAAAGCAGAGTTCGAAGACACGATTAAATATCACACCATGGTCAACCGTTCAGTGGAGCACTTTATCAGCGGCTTCCGCTACGATGCTCACCCTATGGCCATGCTCTGCGGCGTGGTGGGTGCAATGTCATCCTTCTATCATGACTCGCTGGATATCACTAACGAAGAGCACCGCAAGATTTCGGCACACCGTTTGATTGCAAAGATTCCAACGATTGCCGCCATGTGTCACAAGCACTTTAGCGGCCAGCCATTTATTTACCCGGACAACAGCCTGTCCTACTCAGAAAACTTTTTGCACATGATGTTTGGTACGCCTTGCGAACCCTACAAGGTAGAGCCTGCCATCGCTAAAGCCATGGACCGCATCTTCCTATTGCACGCGGACCACGAGCAAAACGCCTCAACTTCCACTGTGCGACTGGCTGGCTCTTCTGGCGCCAATCCTTTCTCCTGTATTGCGGCAGGTATTGCGGCACTTTGGGGCCCAGCTCACGGCGGCGCCAATGAAGCGGTACTGGTAATGCTTGAAGAAATTGGTCACGAAGACAATATCGAAGAATACGTTGCAAAAGCCAAAGACAAAAATGATCCCTTCCGCTTAATGGGCTTTGGTCACCGGGTTTACAAGAACTATGATCCCCGCGCCACGGTTATGCGTGAGAGCTGTGATGAAGTGCTTGAGGTTCTGGGGCTGGAAAATGATCCGCTGTTCCGTCTGGCCAAGAAGCTGGAAAAAATTGCTCTGGAAGATGAGTACTTTGTCTCTAAGAAGCTTTACCCCAATGTAGATTTCTATTCAGGTATCATTCTTAAAGCGCTGGGAATTCCAGTTGAGATGTTTACTGTAATCTTCGCCACAGGCCGCACTGTAGGCTGGATTTCCCACTGGAATGAAATGATTACTCATCCCTATCGCATCGGGCGTCCACGTCAGCTATACACTGGGGCAGATGTTCGCGATTACACTGAAGTGGAAGATAGATAGGCCTCGAAATTCGAGCAATAAAAAAGGCAGCTTCGGCTGCCTTTTTTATTGCATACCAGACTTCGCTGGTATGACGGAGTGCTGCAGCAAGTATAGCGGATGGCACCGCCTCCCCTAAGGGAGAAATGTCATCCCAGCAAAGGCTGGGACCTACTGAATTACGCTGCGAGTCAAGAAGGTACTGGCATTCGCCAGTATAACGGGCAGTGTAGCAAGCGCTTAACGAAGAAAATCACCCTAAACAATCGGCCCAGAGTGAAACCTAAACTCAGTATCCGGCTGCTCAATCAACTCTCTCTCCCGCTTAGCAAACAGCGCAATGCGCCCATCAATACTGTCACCGCCAGCGGCCTTTTTCGCCAGCCCCAAGTAATCTTGATAATGGCGCCCTTCCGACTTTAGCAGCGAGGTATAAAACTCCGCCAGCTCAACGTCTAAATAGGGTGCCAAGCGGGCAAAGCGTTCACAGGAGCGCGCCTCAATAAACGCCCCAATTACCAGCACATCAATTAACTTATTCGGATCATCTCGGCGCGCCAACTCGCGTAAGCCAGCGGCATAACGGGATGCGCTGACATAGGTATAGGCAACACCCCTGCGTTTCATAATCGCGATCACCTGCTCAAAATGGCGCATTTCTTCACGGGCCAACCGCGACATCTTATTTAACAACTCAAAGTTATCGGTGTAGCGATTAATTAAACTTATGGCCGTGCTCGCTGCTTTTTTCTCGCAATTAGCATGATCAATCAACATTAGATCGGGATGCTCTAGCGCATTTTCAATCCAACGATCTGGGGTGGCACAGGGCAAGAATCCCTGAATTTCAGCCAATACATCTGCATCAACTGTCTTTAGAACGACTGAAGTCATGGTTGTTTTTTACTCTCTACAAAGGGTTGCTGTCGATTTCATCCCGCCGATAACTTAGCTATTGCCGCCTTATTTTCTTGATTAACCTGCACAATCATAGGTCGCTCGGACATCAGCTTCACCCATTCCCGCAGCCCGGGTATATCAGCAACCAGATCCCAATCCCAGATTTTCTTGGCAATAATGCGGGCATTGCTAAAGGTGTAGTAAGCAAAGAAGTCTGCCATAGTCACCTCGCCGCCCATCAGATACGGCGAAAAAGCAGTAAGCCGATTAAATGCGGCCACCCCTTTAACCATGGTTGGTTTCACATTGTCGGCAATAGCTTGATTGAGCTCACCACCAAAAAATACCGGGCTATTGAGCCGCGCAGATTCAACCCCTATATACAGCTCAGTGATCTTAATTAACTGCGCCATCTGTGCACGACGAAAACCATCATGCGCCAGCATTGGTACCTCTGGCACACAGCTCTCCAGAAAACCCAATATTGCGGTAGTTTCGCTAAGATAACCCTCATCCACCTCTATGCAGGGTATTTTTCCCATTGGGCTCAGTTCCAAATAGGGCTCGCTGTAGGTAGGAGCAATGTAAATCTCTTCAAAATCAAACCCCTTTTCGAGCATAAATACCTTAGCCATGCAGTAATAATTGCTAATTGCCGAACCGTACAACTTAATCATCTGAAACCTCTTAACTACTTCAATAAATATTAGTGGCAAGTATAGCCGGTATAACCCATAACCCTGTAAATAAACTACAGATTCACGTACAATCCTGCTCCGCATCCAGCGTCACTTCCGAGTGCTGGAACAATCAAATTTTTAAAGGAGAAGCACCTCGTGCTAGAAGCCTATCGCGCCCATGTCGCAGAACGCGCCGAACAGAATATTCCCCCCAAGCCATTAGATCCAGAATGGACCGCAGGCCTGGTTGAGTTATTAAAGAACCCACCTGTTGGCGAAGAAGACTTCCTCCTCGACCTGATCGCCAACCGCGTGCCACCAGGAGTAGACGAAGCCGCCTACGTCAAGGCCGGTTTTTTAAGCGCAATTGTTAATGGCGAAGCTTCATCTCCACTGATCGACCGCAGCGCCGCAGTCACTCTGCTGGGCAATATGCACGGCGGTTATAACGTAGCTACGCTGGTTGCCCTGCTTGACGATGCTGAGTTAGCTGCCCAGGCCGCTGAAGAACTTAAAAGCACTCTACTAGTATTTGATGCCTTCCACGATGTGGCAGAAAAAGCCGATGCAGGCAATGCAGACGCCAAAGCCGTTATGCAGTCCTGGGCCGATGCCGAATGGTTCACCAACAATGACGCCGTGCCACAGAGCGTTAAGGTCGCCGTATTTAAAGCCACAGGCGAGATCAATACAGACGACCT
>CBFIGD010000012.1:0-26250 GCA_965662065.1 uncultured Porticoccaceae bacterium
CCCCTATGGAATAGCCCCCGTGGGCATAATATTTAGCAGGAAATTTAGCAGGAAATAGCTGAATAAGAACTAAAAAGCCCCTGCAGTCTAATGATTACAGGGGCTTCAGAGTATTCTTGGTACCAGTGGCCGGACTCGAACCGGCACGCTTTTAAGGGCGGGGGATTTTGAATCCCCTATGTCTACCAATTCCATCACACTGGCATTTGAGCGCTCTTTTGGCTGCTAGTCTTTACAAGCTTAAATCACCGCAGCCCTTGGAGGTCGGCGATTATAGCAGTGACGCCCTATTGGTCAACTGATTTACAGCAATCTCAGCAGATATGCAGCCCCAACCCGATATTAATGCGCACTTACTCCAGGCAGCGCTGCTGGCCTCTTCGTCGTATATTTTAAATATATAGGTACCATTTTACTATCATTTGATCAAAGTACGTCCTCAATGGAATCAGGATACTAATGACCACCACTTTTGAGAGTTAGGGATGCTAGTCGGCAACAAGGGCATAGGCGCTGAGGCGCGTCAAGATCATGCAGGTTCTCTGCAATCACAGACTTCGCCAATTGAATTCGGATATTACGCTGAACTCGCAGTGAGCAAGGATGTTTTGGATTTTAAGACCCGGATTGGGGCCATAGTAAAACGACTGGGCTTCTCTGATTTCGCGTTTGTAAGGCTAGCCAGCAGAGATGCGGACTTCAGCATGTTGATGTCTACACCAAAAACACTTTTAGATTCTTACTACCAAGAGGGATTATATGAAAACGATATGATGTTTTCCTATGCGAAAACTAAGATATCGCCAATTTTTCGCTCGACCCTTGATAATTATCTCGGCCAGTCCCCAGTAGATACCAATATGACCAGAACCATGAAGGAGATCTACAAGCTCAACAAGTCGCTGGGGTATTACGACTTCTTTCATATTCCTTCCGAGGCCTTGGATGGCGATGGCAAGGTTATGTTCTCGGTAACACTTCGCGGCTGCAGTCCGCTGGAATTCAAGTGCAGAATCCAAGGCTGCGAATCCACGCTGAGGCTGCTAAGTGAGGCTATTGATTTAGTCGCAACACGAAAGTTTGCGCACATATTTTTAGGTGCGCAAAAGAAACCGATTATCAGGGTAACGCCGAAACCACTTTTGGTGTTAGAGACGCTTGCCAACAATGACTTAACCGTTGCTCAGGTAGCAGATCGGTTGAATATAAGCCCAGTCACTGTCAGCAAGCATTTAGAAGCGGCACGCAAAGCCCTGGGTGTTAAAACAAATCACGCCGCAATTAAAAAGGCTTTTGTGAATGAGTTAATTGCATATAAGCCGTAATCCACCGAAATAATGAGTAGATATATGGATGCAGATATCCTGGCTCGCCCCGGTATTTATTTACAGTCACCTGAAAGTCTGATTGATCCTTTTCCCACCTATGCTTATATGCGCAGGCATCATCCGGTCTGCCAAGTTGAGCCAGGAGGTATTTGGGCCATAAGTCGGTTTGATGATGTGAAATATGTGTTGGCAACGCCAGAATTATTTTCATCGAAGGCGATCAATCTACTTTATGAGTCTGATTGGTTGTCAGACGAAGGGCAGAACTCGCGACTTATCATCTCTCAGGATCCTCCAGACCATGGCCACTACCATGGCATGGTCAATCGGGCATTTATCAACAGGGTGATTACCACCTTAATTCCTTTAATGCGTGAAACTGCGGAATCACTTCTTGTTCAATTCAACAGCCATACACCTAGAGATTTCGTTGAGAATTTTGCCTATCCCTATGTCGGAAAAATCACTCGAAATATCATGGGTGTCGGAGAAAAACAAAGTCTGGCCGAGATTCGGGAATGGATTGATTTGGAAGAGCAGTCTTCTCCCATCAGACCTGATGATGCATTCATAAAAGCATTTGAGCATGCGATATTTCGTCAAAATAAGCATTTTTTGGCGGTCATCAATGAGCGTAGAGAAAATCCGCAAGATGATTTGATGACCCGTCTTGTCCAGGCGCAAGCCGACGGCAAAAAGCTCAGTGATAAACAGCTCTGTGGTGTAATGAGCTTATTGGTTTCTGCAGGCTTTGCCACGACGGTGCATATGCTCAACCATGCGGTAATGCTGTTAGCGCAGCGTCCAGATTTGGTGGCTCAATTAATCGCCTCTCCCAGTCTGATTGCGGCCTTTATTGAAGAGTTACTGCGCTATAGCCCCTCGGTACTCTCATCACTTCGCTCAACCACTCAAGACATAGCGTTATCTGGCGTAGTGATACCAGAGGGTGCTTTAGTCATGCCGCTATTGGCATCAGCAAATCGCGATTCATCGCAGTTTGAAAACCCGGATGTATTTGATATCAACCGGCCAAGAATCAAGCAGCATTTCACCTTTGGTCATGGTATCCACACCTGTATCGGTGCCGCATTGGCTCGCGTTGAGCTGCGAGTGGCACTTGAAGTCCTGCTGAGAAAATTTACTCAGTTTACCTGTCCCGCTGACGATCAACTGCTGTGGAAAGACTCGATGTTTGTAAGGGGTGTTTCAGCATTGCCAGTGACATTTCGCTAAATAAAAACCTGAATAAAATGGAGAACACTATGAATAGATTTCAATCTGCGAAAATCGCTATGTTGCCCCTGTTTGCCTTGAGCATTATTGGTAGCGCAAATAGTGCAGCCGAAGCTGTCTACCAACAGGGACTCCTTGATGAAACTGTCGTCACGGCACAAAAGCGCCTGCAGTTAATGCAAGACACCCCGATAGCCCTATCGGTGATCGACAGTAAACAGCTGGATATCCTTGGGATTACGGATTTTTCTGCAATGACTAACGGCGTAATACCATCACTACACGTAGTGCCATTTGGCAGTACGCCCTCCAATGTGGTGTTGTCGATTCGTGGCAATGCGCCGCGAGATTCTGGTGAAGTGTCTAGAGAGGGATCAGTAGCTGTGTATCTCGATGGTGTTTATATCGCCCGTTCTCATGCTTTGGGCTTGGAGTTGGCTGACTTGGCGCGCATTGAGGTATTGCGTGGTCCTCAGGGGACCTTATTTGGCCGCAATGCAATTGGCGGTGCCGTGAGTATTGTTGCCAAGAAGCCCACGGGAGAATTTGGTCTGAAGCAAACTATTGGTATAGGTCGATTTGATGAGTTGCGCAGTATCACTAGAATTAATTTTGATGAAATTGCCGGCATCAGTGCCAAGTTTGATTATCTGCATTCTGAGCGAGATGGTTGGGTCAATAACACGGCCCCCAGCGAGGCGGATTACAATCAATATGAAAAAGATGGCGGTCGCTTTAGTCTAAGTTGGCGTGCTGCCGACAATATTGGTGTTGATTATATCTATGACAAATCCAAGGTATCTACTGCCCAAAACTACTATCAATTTCACACAGATCGCCTTGGTGTATTTGGTGAGGAGCGCGACCGGTTGACTGACACCCGACTGCCTGTCACGCCACTGGATCCAACAATAGTTGAAACGAGTGGCCATACTATTAAGCTCAGCTGGGAGCAGTCGGAGAACCTTACTGTTAAGTCCATTAGCGCGTACCGAAAACTCAATGAAGATGCCAGCAATAATTACGCAGGGGTTTTGTATTTCAATGGATTGAATGATGCCTCGGTCTTGGATCAAGATCAGTTGACTCAGGAGTTCCAGTTTATTGGCAGTCACGACAGGCTGGATTGGGTAGCTGGGCTCTATTACCTAAAAGAAAACGCCGACAAAACGTTGCAAGATAGCTTCACTCTGGATATTTTCAATATCTTTGGCAATGGTGCCTTAAGCCCTATTGACCCACCTACTACGTTTGATGCCCTGAGTTCTGGCACTTTCCTGCCGGCGAAAATTGTCGAGGCCGAAGCAACGTCACAGGCAGCTTATGCTCAGTTAACCTGGAATCCCGAAATAATGAATGACAGGCTATTTCTTACAGTGGGTGGGCGACATACTGAAGATGAGAAAAAAGCGACCCGTCAGGAAGTCACCTTTGATGAATTTGGGCAAAAATCAGATCATTTCGATACCACCGCAGCAGTTGATATTCATTGGAACGATACCCTCTCAAGTTATCTTAAATGGACTACCGCTTACAAGGCTGGCGGTGTCAATTCCCGCTCTGCAAGCTTCGAGGCATTTCAAGAAGAAGTCGCTAAGACAGTAGAGTTTGGTGTGAAGTCAGAGTTTTGGGACCGCAGAGCGCGGGTTAATCTTGCTGTTTTCAAGACAGATTACGAGGACATGCAACTCGATTTTATTGATCCAGTCATTGTTACATTACTTGAAACCATTAATGCGCAGCGTACGGTGCAGGTAGATGGTGCTGAAATTGATATAACCCTTGTGCCCTATACTGGTTTCCGAATTGGTATGAGTTACACCTACTTAGACGGTGACATGCCACTTCAACCAAACCCTCTGGCTGGCGGAGCGCTCAGGCAGTTCCTGCTGCCTCTAACACCTCAGCATGCCGGAGCAATGACACTGGATTACCAGTTTGAACCACTGTCGTTTGGCGTGCTATCGACCCATATAGATATCACATCAACAGATAAGTATTCCTATGCACCATTTGGTGAGCAGAGATTTGATGCCTATACAATTGTTAATGCGCGCATGACATTGGCCGGTATAAAAATTGGTCGTAACGCCAGCCGATTAAAAGCATCGCTGTGGGCTAAAAATCTGGCAGACGAAGCGTACATTGTTGACGCATTCCCCGTGGGAGACCCTGCCGTATCAATTGGCCAGACCTTTGGAGATCCCCGTACATTTGGGTTTGATGTTACTTTGGAGCTGTAATAGTTAAAAATCAACATCTAGTAGCCGACCCGGTATGGGTCGGTTCTCTTACATTTAAGCTGTCAAAAACTATCACTATCTAGTAGTAGCAATAAAAATAATTATTATTATCGATAATAGCCCGAGCCAATCTTAAGCCCTAAACTCTCTACTTAAATTGCGCGTATCGGGAGAGATCTGCAATGCAGCACCAGAGGTATACCAAGGACTTTCAACAAACGCCAGTGCTCGTAAGCGCTAATGATGCAGGTCAGTGTCCGACATTGAGCCAGTTTTGTACAAAGCTTGAGTCCGCCGAAACCAGAGTCGAATCAATACGACTGATAAAAGCCGAGCTAGCCAGGATTGGCGTAACCCATTTCTCTATCAGTCAGATATTCAAGTCAGGTGATATTGAGCTGACTGTTACGACATTTCCCACCGGTCTGAGAAGCAAAATTACTAAATTAGCGCTCGGTGACCATGAAATCGCTGTCGACTATGCATTTGCGGGCAATAGTCGCCCGTTACTACTTTCCAGTATTAGTAGTTACCTTGATAAAGCTATTTTCGCTACTCGTAGCTTACAAAAAAACAGACAGTTAAAAGCCCTATATGGTCGGTTTGGCTTTGATGATATCTTATTTCTCCCCATGATAATGAAAGGCCAGTCTGGCATCCTGCTGTTCACTATGGGTGCTGAGGATATGCCTGCTAATGAGTTTCAGAAGATCATGGTTGAAAATAATGAGTTGCTTGTTTGGTTAGCGAAGGCCGCAGTGCAGACAGGTTTTCCTAAGAGGTCAGTCGAGACTGTCAATGGCGACAGGGATAAGAAAAAGGATTTGGAAAACAGTGCCTTTGAATTGCTCACTATTATGGCAACAAGGAATATCACCCTAAAAGGGGCGGCCGCCTTGATGGGCATTAGTTCGGGAGTCGCTAATAAATACATGGCTGCCGCCAAAGCAATACTGAATACCTCAAGTCAGTCAAATGCGATTTATTTAGCGATCAAGCAGGGCAGGATTGAATGCCAGTCCACCAGGCCCTGTAAATAGACGGATAAATTCGCGCCACGTTTTTCAGTCACCTTGCAAGATTCTGAAATAATCCATCGTTTAGTGGTCTTGCTTGCCTGTAAACTCTATTTTTTGAGTATATTTTATGTTGGTGATGGCGTATTTTAATTAGCCCCGACACTTTTTTAAAATGATACCAGGCAGTCAGATTTATCCGCCTAAAAGGCATAATAATGACAATATTAACAGTGAAATATAAATTTTAAAAAACAGTAAATAAACAGATAAAATCCGATCTTATCGCATGCAGTTACCTGCCTTGAGTGTATATTTTTACCATTCATCTGACGGAGCATCTTAGGGTTCATTCAACGCTAGCCCTAGCAATATCAAACCGATTAGGCGCGGAAGAGTTACTCATTTTGTTGGGTGCACTCATGCAGAAAGACGTTAGTCAGGTAAAAAATATGTTAGATCGTTACTTCGTCTCTCAAGTTTGCTCCTGTAGCGGAACTAATATGCGCATTTCAGTATTATTAAAGAGAGGTTGAGGCTATTTCGTTGAGTTACGCCTGCTAGAAAATGACAGCAAGATGGTATATTTAAAATATAGACCAATCTATACCTATTGCAATCAAGTAGACTGTTTCAGGTTCACAGATTGTCTAGACAGTTCGATAAATATCTCATGAATCAGCTCGAAGTTTGCTCTGTGCAAGTGCTAGATCATAGACATCACAGGAGGAACGACGACATGGTTTTAAAGTCAGCAAATGAAAAAAGTATTCAGCAAATTTATGGCCGGGTAAAGACAGAAATCTTGAATCGAGGCTTTTATCCCGGTGAGCGAATCAATATAGAAAAATTTTCTGAAAGACTTCGTGTGAGTACTACGCCTGTAAGAGAGGTTCTTAATAGGATGGTTGCTGAAGATCTGGTTGATCTTGTTCCGCAGATGGGGTTTTTTATGAAAAGGCTGTCTGAAGCAGATATGCGAGACTTACTTGAATTCAATGCCTTGTTAGTTAACTGGAGTTTGGCTGATTTCCAGCGCCAATATCCAGATTGTTCATTGTCGCTGGTTCCTCCTCTTCCCTCTGAGCTCAAAGACATTGTCCAGCGTGAGGTGATGGGGGCGAGTCAACTTGCAGTGATGACCGGGATGTTTTTTCTGCACATTGCCAAGTTATCGGGTAACCAGGAAATAATTTCCCAAGTTTCAAGTTGTAATGATAGGCTTCAGCCCGCCAGAGTTTGCGAGTTTTCTGAGAGTAATCGATCGATAGAACAGCTGGTTAAGCTTTGCGATCTTTTTGTCGCTGGCGATTTTTCCAAGCTCAAGCAATCGTTGAGTCATTATTTCGATGTGCGGCAGAATCAGGTAAGAAAATTGGTTCGACTTCTGGAATCGCCAAGCATACTTAGCGCTAAAGTCAGTTAGCCGGTTCGTTCACGGCCCTATAAGAGTGCCTTCAGGGCTATGTCTATACCTGATTCCGAGGGGCCTCATTTTGTGTTTAAAGTCATAGATTTGAACAAGTTGTTGGGTTATTGCTGTCACCAATACCTGTGAGATAGCGACTGGATCCGGTCCCAATTGGAAGGCAAATAGTCTGTATCCCTCACCCATAATCGTCTTATTCCATAGTGCCATTTTTAGATTGCGTCGTTGTGTCTTGTATCAGTCCTGACACCAGTGGCCTTGACCTGCAACTAACCGGATAGAATAAATCAGGGTGCAGGGGGATTTAAGTCGCTAAATTATTTGGCGCTTTTGGCGTATTTTCTATACCCTTGCGGGCTAATAGTAACGAGGCGAAGAAAGCGCCTTAAACAGAGTCTATGCGCCGCGACCTATTTCAGTTTGACCTGCCCGATGAGTTGATTGCCCGACAGCCTGCCCAGCAGCGTCAGGGCAGTCGCTTGCTGTATCTGAATTCTGCATCAGACGAGCTGCAACATCAGCAATTCCCAGATATTCTTGAGCATATCAACCAGGGTGATCTTATGGTGTTTAACAATACCAAGGTGATCCCAGCTCGGCTGTTTGGCGAGAAAGAAAGCGGCGGCAAAATTGAGGTCCTGGTTGAGCGTGTTGTGGATTCTCATACTGTGCAGGCCCATATTCGTGCCAGCAAGTCGCCTAAGCCTGGAAATCAACTTTTGTTTGAACAGGGTTATAGCGCCGAGATGCAGGGGCGTGCAGATGATCTGTTTATCCTTAAATTCAGTGCGCCGGTATTTGCGGTCCTGGATCAGATAGGGCATATACCATTACCGCCCTATATCGATCGCACAGATACCGACGAAGATAAATCCCGTTATCAAACAGTTTATGCCGAGGAGCTAGGGGCAGTGGCCGCGCCTACTGCAGGTCTGCATTTTGATCAGCAACTGCTCGATCGTATCCAAGCGAAAGGCGCACAGATCGCTTTTGTTACTCTGCATGTGGGCGCAGGTACCTTTCAGCCGGTGCGCGCCGATAATATTCTTGATCATGAGATGCACTCTGAATGGCTCCAGGTCAGCGATGAGGTGTGCCAGCAGGTGATTGATACCAAGGCCAAAGGTGGGCGGATTATTGCCGTGGGTACTACCAGTGTACGCTGCCTGGAAACCGCGGCTCAGTCGGGGCAAATAGCGCCTTTTGAGGGTGACACCGATATTTTTATCTACCCCGGGTATAACTTTAAGGTAGTGGATGGGCTGCTGACTAATTTCCATCTCTCAGAGTCGACGCTATTAATGTTGGTCAGCGCCTTTTCTGGGTATCAACCGATAATGCAGGCTTACCGCCAGGCCGTAGCGGAGCGCTATCGGTTTTTCAGCTATGGCGATGCTATGTTCTTGCTTCACAATCCAAATGCCGCACAGGAAATCCCCGAATGACACGTGAGTGTTTTATGCAATTTAAGGTCTCGGCCACCGACGGTAAAGCACGTCGCGGCGAAATGACATTTCCACGGGGCAAAGTACAGACGCCTGCGTTTATGCCAGTGGGTACCTATGGCACCGTTAAAGGTATGTTGCCGCGTGATATCGTGGAAATCGGGGCCGAGATAATTCTTGGTAATACCTTTCATCTGATGCTGCGCCCTGGAACTGACGTGATTAAGGCGCATGGCGATCTGCATGATTTTACCCAGTGGCAGGGGCCAATTCTGACCGATTCAGGTGGCTTCCAGGTTTTTAGTCTGGGTGATATGCGCAAAATTACAGAAGAGGGCGTTAAGTTTCAGTCGCCAATTGACGGTAGCCCGGTATTTATTGACCCTGAGAAATCGATACAGGTGCAGCGCGATCTCGGCAGCGATGTAGTCATGATTTTTGATGAGTGCACACCATACCCAGCCACAGAAAAAGAAGCCCACGACTCCATGCAGCTGTCGATGCGCTGGGCTGCACGCAGTAAAGCGGCTCATGGTGACAACCCTGCGGCCCTATTTGGTATTGTGCAGGGGGGGATGTATGAGTCACTGAGGGATGAATCATTAAAGGGCCTGGTAGATATCGGTTTCGATGGTTATGCCATCGGCGGTCTCTCTGTGGGCGAGCCCAAAGACGATATGATCCGCGTTCTCGACCATCTCGCCGATACCATGCCGGCAGACCGTCCGCGCTACTTGATGGGCGTTGGCAAGCCTGCCGATCTAGTTGAAGGAGTGCGCCGTGGCATCGATATGTTTGACTGTGTGATGCCGACCAGAAATGCGCGCAATGGCCATTTGTTTACCAGCACTGGCGTAATCAAAATTCGCAACGCTCGACATCGCCATGATACTGACACCCTGGACGCAGAGTGCGATTGCTACACCTGTACTCACTTTAGTCGCGGCTATTTACATCATTTGGAAAAGTGCGGTGAAATGCTCAGCGCACAGCTTAATACAATCCACAACTTGCGTTATTACCAAACCTTGATGGCTGGACTGCGCACGGCAATTGCAGAGGGCCGACTGGATGCATTTGCTGAAGAATTCTACGCAAAACAGGCTTAGCCTTTAATTTAGCAATTCTGCCCCTATTAATAGATGAATGTCGCTATAATGCTGCGCTTGAATTAAAGGACCCCAGAGTCATGCCAAACAAGTTTCCCCTGTGGAAGAATCTAATGATTCTCCTGATCGTCGCGTTCGGTTTTATCTATGCCGCGCCCAACCTGTTCCCACCAGATCCAGCTATCCAGTTGTCGGGCCAAAGTGGTGCCATGGTTATTGATCAGGCGGTACTCGACAAGGTTGAAAAGTCTCTCGACGAAGTGGGTATTGAGTACTTTGCTGGCGAAGCCAATGGCGAGAGTCTATTGATACGTCTGCAAGATATTAAAATGCAACTGCGTGCCAAAGAGGTGATTCAGGCTGAAATGGGTGGCAACTATATTGTTGCGTTAAATCTCGCGCCTACCACACCAGACTGGTTGAGTAATGTTGGTGGTGTGCCAATGAAACTGGGTCTCGACCTCAGTGGTGGCGTGCATTTCTTGCTGGAAGTGGATCTCGAGTCGGCGCTGGCGGTTCGTCTTGAAGGTGATCTGCAGGACATTAAATCGACGTTGCGCGAAGAGCGTATCCGCTATCGCAGCTTTGAGCTCAAGGGCAATCAAATTATTGGTCAGTTCCGCGATGCGGAGCAGATCGAAAAGGCAACAGCACTTGTTCGTGCTAATTACCGCGATCTGCAACCTCAGTATAAAAATGGTCAGAACCCACTTTCGCTGGTGTTAGAACTCAGCGATATTGCCGCAAACCTGATTGAAGACAATGCGATCAAGCAGAACCTGACGTCACTGCGCAATCGGGTTAATGAGTTAGGTGTCTCCGAGCCTCTGGTTTCCCGCCAGGGCAAAAATCGCATCGTTGTTGAGCTGCCTGGTGTGCAGGACACGGCAGAAGCCAAGCGTATTATTGGTAAAACAGCTAATCTTGAATTTCGTCTCGAGTCACTGACGAAATCCGGTGAGACCTATAAGTTCCGCACGCCTAGTGGTCAGGGCCCAGACGCCCGACTGGAGAATCAAGCAGTTATCACCGGTGAAAATGTTACCGATGCGCGAGCCAGCTTTGATGAGAACGGTCGCCCTCAGGTTAATATCACATTGGACGCAAAAGGCGGTTGGCAAATGGGTCATGCCACCAGAGACAATATTGGTCGACGTCTGTCTGTGCTGTTTATTGAGTATAAAACTCAATTGGAAAAATCCATCGATGAAAATGGCGAGGTTGTTATCACGCCAGTGCCTTTCGTTGAAAAACATATTATTAGTCTAGCGACGATTCAGTCGCAGCTGGGCAAGCAGTTCCGCATTACCGGTTTAGATGGGCAGCGTGAATCTTCTGAACTAGCGCTGTTGCTGCGCGCCGGCGCCCTGGCTGCGCCAATGTACATCGTTGAAGAGCGCACTATCGGGCCTTCACTCGGCGCCGATAATATTCAGCTTGGCGTCAAGTCGGTCAGCATAGGTATGGCGATGGTACTGTTGTTTATGTTGGTGGTCTACCGCGCATTTGGTGTGGCTGCCAATATGGCTCTGGCCATGAACCTGGTGCTGTTGATTGCATTTATGTCACTGCTCGGTGCAACCCTGACCCTGCCTGGTATTGCCGGTATTGTATTGACCGTGGGCATGGCTGTTGATGCCAATGTTCTTATCTTCTCACGGATTCGCGAGGAGCTCGCTCAGGGCGCGTCAAACCAGGGTGCTATTAGTGCCGGTTACGATCGTGCCTTTGTGTCCATTCTCGATGCCAACATCACCACCTTGATTGTGGCTCTAATCCTGTTCCTGATTGGCTCTGGCCCAGTGCAGGGTTTCGCGGTGACATTGTCGATCGGTATTTTGACCTCAATGTTTACGTCCATTGTGATGACACGTGGCCTGGTGAATATGGTCATTGGTGGTCGCAAAATCGATAAACTTTGGATTTAAGGAGAAGATTATGACTGCTACAAAGGTGTATGACTTCATGGGTCTGCGCAAATATGCGCTGATTTTCTCTGCATTGTTACTGTCTGTTTCTGTCTGGTCGCTGTCTAGCCAGGGTCTGGTACTGGGCTTGGATTTTTCCGGTGGTACCCAGATTGAAGTAGGGTATGAAGAGCCTGCAGATGTTGGCCTATTGCGTCAACAACTTGAAACAGCCGGGTTTGAAGGCCCTGTTGTGGTGCACTTCGGTGCCGAGACAGATGTGCTGATTCGCTTGCAGGGTAAGCCAGATCAGGCGCTGTCTGAAAAAGTACTACAGGTATTAAAGGCTGAGAATGAGCAGGTTGAGCTGCGCCGTGTCGACTTTGTTGGCCCGCAGATTGGAGAAGAGCTGCGCGAAGACGGCGGCCTGGGAATGCTTACTGCACTAGCCGTGGTTATGCTCTATGTCGCCATCCGCTTTCAGCTTAAATTTTCTATCGGCGCGGTGTTAGCGCTGGCGCATGACGTCATTATCACATTGGGTATATTTTCCCTGGCACGCTTCGAATTTGATCTCACAGTATTGGCCGCTGTGCTTGCGGTGGTTGGTTATTCGCTGAACGATACCATTGTGGTATCTGACCGTATTCGCGAAAACTTCCGCAAGATACGCAAAGCATCACCTGTTGAAGTGATTAATGAATCGCTGTCTCAGACCCTGTGGCGCACGATCAATACCTCGATCACAACTATGTTGGTTTTGCTGGCGTTATTTTTTATTGGCGGTGAGCTCATTCATAATTTTGCCATCGCGCTAATGATTGGTGTAGGCATTGGTACCTATTCGTCAATCTATGTGGCGGCCACAGTTATGCTGGCGCTGAATGTTGATCGTGAAGATTTGCTAGAACCGGTTGAAGGTGAATTAGTAGACGATTTACCTTAGCCGTCTGCCAGAGCGAAAAATTTGGCGTATCCCAGCTGGGGTATGCCAAATAGTCTAAAATCCAGCCTATAATACCAACTAAATATTGTTTTATTGGTTGGTGTAGCAGTGAACAACATAATTAAAAACCTGTTTAATAAAACGCATTCCCATGTCCCGGATACAGTTGTAAAAAAACCTAATACACAGGGTTTTTATGACGATGCTGGCGTTACTGCCGCGCAATTTGATGCGCACTGGATGCCCTTTAGTGGCAACCGCGAATTCAAACAGAACCCCCGTATGATTGTGGGTGCCGATGGCGCCTATCTCACCGCTGCGGATGGACGTAAAATTTTTGATGGTTTATCCGGTCTGTGGACTACAGGTTTGGGGCATTGCCGCCCTGAAATCACTGCGGCGATCAGCAAACAGGCCGCCAGCTTGGATTTTTGCTCTGCATTTCAGCACGGCCATCCGAAATCATTTGAGCTTGCCGAGCGAATTACCCAGTTTATGCCTGCGGGTCTAAACCGCGTGTTTTTTACTAACTCTGGCTCCGAAAGTGCAGACACCTCATTAAAAATGGCTCGGGCTTACTGGCGCAAAAAAGGCATGGCTTCCAAGACTCGTCTGATTGGTCGCGCCAAGGGCTATCATGGCGTCAATTTCGGTGGCATCAGTGTTGGCGGCATTGTCGGCAATAGGGCGACCTTTGGGCAGACCATTGAGTCTGATCATCTGGCCCATACCTTGCTTCCAGAGAATCTCTTTAGTCGCGGTATGCCGACGCATGGAGCCCATCTAGCCGATGAGTTGCTGGCGATGATTGCCCTGCATGATGCCTCTAATATTGCCGCTGTCATTGTTGAGCCAATGGCGGGTTCGGCTGGCGTAATTCCGCCGCCTGTAGGTTACTTGCAGCGCCTGCGTGAGATTTGCGACCAGCACAATATCTTGTTGATCTTTGATGAGGTGATTACTGGGTTTGGTCGCGTAGGTGCCGCGACAGGCGCAGAGGAATATGCTGTGGTGCCCGACATTATTAATATTGCCAAGCAGTTGACCAATGGTACTGTGCCTATGGGCGCCGTGGTTGCCAAGCAGGAAATTCACGACACCTTTATGGATGGCGCTGGGCCTGACTACATGATTGAGTTTCCCCATGGTTATACCTATTCAGCGCACCCACTGGCCTGTGCTGCAGCTCTGGCAGCACTGGATGTACTGGATAACGAAAATATGTTCGAGCGGGTTAAAACCATTGCGCCAGTGCTCGAGAATGCCATTCATGGACTACAGGGTTCCAAGCATGTCATGGATATACGTAACTATGGCTCTGCAGCAGGTATAACCCTTGCGTCAGCGCCGGGTGAACCAGCCAGGCGTCCGTTTGAAGCGGCCATGAAATGCTGGGAAAAAGGCTTCTATGTGCGTTATGGCGGCGATACCTTACAGCTGGGTTTGCCCTTTATTAGTACAGAGCACGAGATTGATCTGGTGGTCAACGCAATTGGTGAAGCCCTACAGGAAACTGATTAAGCCAAACCTGTTTGGACTGTGCTATTTTTAAGACTCAATTAACGTTGAAGCAGGTTGATATGAGCAATCATGAGAAAATAAATTATGTCGAGTTTCCATCTCGGGATCTCGCCGTAACCAAAGCATTCTTTAGCGCAGCATTCAACTGGACATTTACTGACTACGGACCGGAATATACGGCCATTGGCGATGCCGGTATCGACGGTGGTTTCTTCTTGTCGGCTCAGGTCAGCCACACAGACAATGGTTCTGTATTGGTGGTGCTGTATAGCGAATCTCTCACGCAAACTCAGGCCTCTATTGAGTCTGCCGGCGGCACTATCATAAAACCAGTATTTTCTTTTCCTGGTGGTCGTCGGTTTCACTTCGCCGACCCCAATGGCAATGAGTATGCTGTCTGGTCTGACCTTTAGTGACTCATTTAACAATACTGTCTAGGTGAATATTCTGTGGCTATACTTCTCTCGGTGACACTAACGGTTTAAGCCTATGAAGCCTGCACTACAGACTATTTTGATACCTGTCATCCTGCTTTCGGGATGTTCTCTTATGCCTGAAGGTACCTGGACTAAAAGCGCATGCTCCGTGCCCGACGTTATTGAGCAGCCCGCAGTGACTCCCCAGTGCCCGGCACCGCAAGTTATTGAGCGCATAGTTACCAAGATCGTGCCAGCCGAATTACCGCCAATGGCGACAACAGCGGGTAAGATGCACCTGCCGATTATTGGCGCTATTGAATGGGCGAATATTGAGCCTCCCGGATTACTGCTTGAATCGCGCATTGATACTGGCGCGGACACTACCTCTATTCATGCAGAAGACATTCAGTTGATTGAAAAAGATGGCAAGCGCTACGTCCGTTTTGTACTTATTGATCCGGAGAGTGGCGAATCCCTGTCACAGGAATTACGCCTGCGGCGACAGGTACTTATAAAACAAAATGACGGGACCCATGAGCGGCGCTATGTTGTGCGTATGTGGGTGAGCCTGGGCAAAACCAGATCCCGTATTGATGTCAATCTTTCAAACCGGGCCGACTTTGAGTACCCGTTACTGATTGGCCGTAACTTCTTGACTGACAGCATGATTGTTGATGTCAGCCGTCATCACACCCTGTTTATAGAATAGGGTTAACCGCAAAATCAAAAAGGGAACACAGTTGGTCACCTCGCGAGCGCAAGTGGCAATTATCGCCGGATTTTTAATTTTTCTGGGGCTGGGGTTGACACTCTACAAGGCACTGACTCTTGGCTTTCCGCTGTTACCCGGCGAGTACCGAGACGTATGGACGGTGGAGACTAAAGCGAACTTCCGCCCCTCCTCAGGCGCAGCTGTTGAAGTTGAGCTGTCCCTACCCAGAATGCTGGCTGGCTGGACTAACCTTGACGAGCACTTTGCATCATCCGGCTTTGGTTTTTCGATCGTTGATGACCATGACGACACCAGACTAATGACCCCGAGCCGCCGTGCTCGCTGGACCAGACAGAGTCTTGATCGTCCCACGACCCTGTACTATAAAATGCAGCTGTACCGGGCGGCAGAATCCAGCCCGTTACCGGACTTCCCCGTATTTAATCCGGTACGACCGCGCTTAGAGCCAGACCAGCAAGCCGCTATGGAGCGTTTAGTGTTTAAGCTGGCTGAGAAATCGTCCGACCGAGCCAGCTTTACAACCCTTTTGATTCAGGAGTTCCTTCGGGATTCGCCGGATCAAGATACCATATTTCTGCTGGGGTCCTATCAGGCGGATACCCTGACCGTGATTATGGATGTACTGGCTTATCAGGGTATTCCGGCGCATCAGGTGCGCGGAATTTTTCTTGAAGACGGGCGTCGCCGCCAGACACTGAGCTCTTTGATCGAAATTTACCACGACGAAAATTGGGTAATGTTCGATCCAGCTACAGCTGTTAGGGGGTTGCCCGACAACTTCTTTATTTGGCAGCGCGGTAACGGCACTATTCTCAATGTGGTGGGTGGTAAGAATTCCAGCCTGGAGTTCGCGCTGGTCAGCAACAGCCTACCGGTAAAAACCGTGGTTGGCATGGGCCAGCGTTCTGAAGAGGTAGATCTGTTAGATTTCTCCATCTACGCCTTGCCGGTTGAGCAGCAGGGTATTTTTAAGGGTTTGCTGTTAATTCCTGTGGCAGCCCTGGTTGTCGTCTTTATGCGCGTGCTGGTTGGCGTGCGCACCTCGGGTACTTTTATGCCAGTGCTCATAGCACTGGCCTTTATTCAAACCACTTTAATTGTTGGTCTGGCCATATTTTTAGGGTTGGTGGGCATTGGCCTGTGGATCCGCTCTTACCTTAGTCATCTAAATTTGCTCCTGGTGTCGCGGGTGGCGTCGGTGATTATAGTCGTTATTTTACTCATGGCCGTGTTGGCAGTTATCAGTTACAAGTTAGGTCTGGATCAGGCCTTAACAGTGACATTTTTCCCCACGGTTATTATTGCCTGGACCATTGAACGCATGTCTATTTTGTGGGAGGAAGAGGGCGGCCATGAGGTACTAATTCAGGGTGGCGGTAGCCTAGTCGTTGCCGTTATGGCTTATCTAGCCATGTCAGCGAACATGGTCGAGCATCTTACATTTAACTTTCCAGAGCTTATGCTGACTTTGCTGGGGGTTATCTTACTGCTCGGAAAATACACCGGTTTTAGACTTTCGGAACTCTACCGATTTCGTGACCTAGCCGTAAAACAATGATTAAGTTTATTTCGCCAGCAACCCTTCGACAGCTTGGTATTCTGGGCATGAATAGGCGTAATGTAGGCGTAATCGGAAAGTATAACAGGCGTAAAAATTATCGCCTTGCCGATAACAAGCTTGAGACAAAAAGTGCCGCAATACATCGCGGGATTCCGGTGCCAGAGCTCTATGGCACCATAGAGCGCCAATTCCAAATAAAGACTATCAGCGAGCAGCTGATGGATCGTGAGAGCTTTGTTATCAAGCCCGCTCAGGGTAGTGGCGGCAAAGGAATTCTGGTTGTCACTGGCCGCAACGGGGATCTATTTGTGAAGTCCAGTGGTGTGCAAATTGACAGTCGTGAAATTAAACGTCACACCTCAAATATTCTTGCGGGACTGCACAGCTTAGGTGGTCGCAACGACAGCGCTATGATTGAGGCGCTTATTAATTTTGACTCTATCTTAAAAGACTATAGCTTTGAGGGTGTGCCAGATATCCGCGTGATTGTATTTCGAGGGGTACCCGTGATGGCCATGATTCGATGCGCCACGCGGGTATCTGACGGTAAGGCCAACTTGCACCAGGGAGCGGTAGGGGTGGGGATTGATATGGGCACGGGCCACACAGTCTGTGCGGTTCAGCATAACCGTATTATCACGCGGCATCCTGATACGGGAGTGGTGTTTAGTGACTTGCAAATTCCACACTGGCCGCAAATCTTAGACCTAGCGGCAAGCTGCGCGAATATGACTGGGTTGGATTACTTAGGCGCTGATATAGTACTCGATCGTTTGCGCGGCCCCATGTTGCTAGAGCTTAATGCAAGACCTGGGCTTGCTATTCAAGTAGCGAATCAGGCCGGTTTGCGACACCGTCTTGCCGCTGCGGACAAAATCGCCAACCTCACCGATGATCAAGATGAAAAAATAAACTTAGCCCGCGAGCAGCTAAGTCAATTCAATGCGACCAGTGGTCAGTTGGTACTCGATATTCTCTGTTAATCCCCCGCATCAACCAACTACAATAAATGCCCCAGAGGCAGTTCGGTCTTATAGCAAATAGGTTTTAGCGAGAAACTGCTCTTGATATGGTCTATGCCTTCAAAAGCGGTAAGCTTTTCATCGAGAAATGTTTGATATGCCTGAAGGTCTGGTGTGACTACCCGCATCAGATAATCAAAATCACCGGTCATCAAATAGCATTCCATTACTTCTGGCCAATGGAGCACCTGCTGAGCGAAATGGTCTAAATCTCGCTTTACCTGCTGATGCAGGGTTACTTGAATAAAGACAGTGACAGGAAGCCCAGCCTTTTTTGGGTCAATTAAGGTGACGCGGCGGCTAATATAGCCCATTTGCTCAAGGTGTTTAACGCGCCGTGAACAGGGTGACGGCGACAGGCAAACCTTGTCAGAGAGTTCCAGATTTGAAATCCCCGCATCTGACTGCAAAATATCAAGAATTTTCCAATCAATAGTATCCAGTTTGTATTCACTCATCGCCGTCTCTCCAGGCTCTTCTATACTTAATACAAGGCCAACCTTTGTATTAGCCGACACAGTAAGGTAGCGGCGATTTTATTGTAGCGTGCTATATGATCAATGTGCTAACAAAGTGCTTTGATTTAGGAGCTATGTAAATAATAGATCATAACGCGCAATAAAGTTGCGTAACTTTTGATATCTACGCAATAAAAGTTTTTTTTAGACCTGTTTGATCAGTCAGTTTGGCAGGATTCTCTAGGGTCTTACATGGTAATTTTGCCTGATAAAATGGGCATTCAGTAATACTTAAGATGCCTTTAAAAAGGATTTATAAGAGGTGTTATATGGCCACGAAAACGGTAGAAACCGTTGTCCCCATTTTTGTCGATGGGTCGGCGCTGAAAATCTCAACTCTCGGCCTTTTACTGGCCGATGGCAGTTTAGTAAAAGGTGCTGAGCCACCGCTGCTTGAGCAACAGCTAGCGCTCAAAATGTACCGCGATATGGTTTACATCCGCACGCTCGATGAGCGTATGGTCAGTGCCCAGCGTCAGGGCAGGTTGAGTTTTTATTTGACCTGTACCGGCGAAGAGGCATCAGTGGCAGGTAGCGTAGCGGCGTTTAAAGCCAGCGACATGATTATGGGCCAGTATCGCGAACAGGTCGCTCTACGGTTTCGCGGCTTTACCACAGAGCAGTTTATGAATCAGCTGTTCAGCAATAGCAAAGATCTGGGTAAGGGCCGACAGATGCCAGTCCACTATGGCAGCCGTGAACTTAACTTTATGACTATTCGATCGCCACTGGCGACCCAGATTCCTCAGGCCGCCGGTTATGCTTACGGGCAAAAGCTGGCAGACAATGATGCCTGTACTCTGTGCTACTTTGGTGATGGTGCAGCCTCTGAGGGTGATTTTCATGCGGGTCTCAATATGGCCGCAGTGCTGAAATGCCCGGTGGTTTTTGTCGCACGCAATAATGGCTACGCAATTTCTACTCCATCCTCAGAGCAGTATGCTGGTGACGGCATAGCGCCTCGTGGTGTGGGCTACGGCATTAAAACTATCCGTGTCGACGGCAATGATATTCTAGCGGTTTACGCTGCCTCTGTTGCAGCGCGCAAAATCGCTATTCAGGAGCAGCGCCCGGTATTGATTGAAACCATCAGCTACCGTCTGGGAGCACATTCAACATCAGACGATCCGAGTGGTTATCGCAGTGCGGATGAAGAGCAGCTATGGCGGGAGAAAGATCCGATTAGTCGTATGAAAAATTGGCTTGTTAAGCAGGCCTGGTGGGATGAGAGCCGTGACGAGGCGCTGCAAAAAAGTTTCCGCAAAGAAATTCTCGATCAGTTAAAACTAGCGGAGAAACGTCCCAAACCCTCTCTCCAAGAATTAATTAATGATGTGTATAAAATTCCTACAGCGAATCTGCGCGAGCAACTGACCTCTCTGGAAAACCATATCGCCAAATATCCAGATAGCTATAACGCGCACGGGGAGAATCACTGATGATTGATAGCACAGCAATGACATTATTACAGGCCGTCAATAGCGCTTTGGATAACGCTATGGCCGCAGATAAAAAGGTTGTTTGCCTGGGCGAAGATATTGGTAAATTTGGCGGTGTTTTTAGGGCGACCAGTAATCTACAGGAAAAATATGGCCGCGCCCGCTGTTTTAATACACCGCTGACTGAGCAGGGTATTGCCGGCTTTGCTATTGGCTTGGCGGCACAGGGCTCGGTGGCGGTGGCCGAGATTCAGTTTGCCGATTATATTTTTCCCGCCTTTGATCAGATTGTTAATGAAGCTGCCAAATTTCGCTACCGCAGTGGCGATGAATTTAACTGTGGTGGGCTGACAATTCGTGCTCCCTATGGTGGTGGCATTGATGGTGGCCTCTACCATTCGCAGTCACCTGAAGCCTACTTCTGTCATACCCCCGGTCTCAAAGTAGTGATCCCGAGTAATCCCTATCAGGCTAAGGGCCTCTTACTGGCGGCTATCCGCGATCCAGATCCGGTAATCTTCTTTGAACCGAAAGCAATTTATCGCGCCTCTGTGGGCGAAGTGCCCACTGCAGACTATCAGCTGGAGCTGGGAGTCGCGGAGGTGGTCCAAGAGGGCACAGATATTACATTGCTCGGGTGGGGTGCACAGATGGTTCAAATAAATAGGGCCGCTGAGCTGGCGTCAGCTGAGGGTGTTTCCTGCGAGGTTATTGACCTGCGCACATTGCTGCCCTGGGACAGGGAAACAGTCGTCGCATCTGTCACTAAAACGGGCCGCCTATTGGTGAGTCATGAGGCACCATTGACTGGCGGTTTCGCCGGCGAAATTGCCGCCAGTATTCAGCAACACTGCTTCCTGAGTCTAGAGGCGCCAATTACCAGAGTCACTGGCCTGGATACACCGTTCCCCTTGATACAGGAAAAGCAGTATCTGCCAGATCATCTTAAAATTTTTGAAGCCATTAAAGCCAGCCTTACCTACTAACTACCCGGTATGGCACAAATGCCATGGAGAGAATGATGAAAAAAGATTTTATATTGCCGGACATAGGTGAAGGTATTGTTGAGTGCGAAGTGATTGAGTGGAAGGTCAAGGAGGGGGATCTTATTGAAGAAGATCAGATTATCGTTGATGTCAGCACCGACAAAGCCATTGTAGAAATACCCTCTATGTACAATGGTCGCGTGACCAAGCTGTATTATGTCGAAGGGGATACGGCCAGGGTGCATGCGCCCCTTTTTGCGCTTGAGGTGGAAGACGCTGCCAATGAGCAAGCCGCGGTTACCGCGCACATTGCTGAAGACAATGTAGCCCTCGTGACTGAAACTCCCATAGCCCCTCAGGTGGATAAGGCTGAAGCAGTCCCATTCAGTAATAAGACGCTAACCACACCAGCAGTGCGCAAGATGGCTCGAGAGCATAACCTGGATCTGTCTAGTATTACTGGCACAGGTAAGCAGGGCCGGGTACTCAAGGAAGATCTGCTGGATTACCTGTCAGGAGATAAAACCAAACCAGCATTGATTGATGCCGCCGGGGATACCGTGGAGCCGATCAAAGGTGTGCGCAAAATTATGGCTGAGCGTATGAGCGACTCTGTGGCTACCATTCCGCACTTTACCTATGTAGATGAAGTGGATGTCACTGAGTTGATGGCGCTGCGGCAATCGCTAAAAGCGCGTCATGGCAGCGATGAATTAAAAATCACATTAATGCCCTTATTTATCAAAGCGCTGTCATTAGCGATAAAACAGTTTCCGATTATTAATAGTCGAACCAATGATGATTTCACTGAGTTAACCACTGTCGCCAGTCATAATATTGGCATGGCCGTGGATGGCAAAACCGGACTGCTGGTCCCCAATATTAAAAATGTGCAGCAGCTGGGGCTATTGGATATAGCCCGTGAAGTGACCCGGCTGACCGAGGCTGCGCGCAGCGGTAAGATCAATCCCCAGGAGTTAACTGGCGGTACGATTACCATTTCCAATATTGGCGCCATTGGCGGTACTGCTGCTACCCCGATTATTAATAAACCAGGCGTGGCTATTGTGGCGCTGGGTAAAATCCAAACCTTGCCGCGTTTCGATGAGCAGGGCAATGTAGTCGCTCGAAAAATAATGACGGTAAGCTGGTCTGGGGATCATCGGGTGATTGATGGCGGCACCATCGCGCGGTTTAATAATTTATGGATGGGTTATCTGCAAGCGCCAGCAACCATGCTTGCCGCAATGATTTAGGTGAAGTCTGTATGGGCTTGGGGGAAAGTAGAAACTTACAGCACTTTTATATCAACGAGGAGCAGTCATTTTATTTGCTCAGTCATCAGGATGCGCGCAAATTAAAAGACTGGCTAAGTCTCTGTGAGTCACAGTTAGACCTTCTTGGTTACAGTGATATTAAAATGGTGGGCAAGGGCGCCTATGGTTTTGTTTTTTCCGGTACCAATAGTGCAGGCCGGCAATATGTCTTTAAGTTTGCCCGTATAACATTGCCCCAGCATATACAGGATCGCCTTGAAGAAGAGGCATTCATGCTAAGTCAGCTTGCCCATTCAGGTATTCCCAAACAGATTGAATTTCAGCAGGTCAGTGGTCAATCCATTCTTATGATGGAGCGTGCGCCCGGCATTAATCTTGAACAGCTTTCGCGTCAGACAGGTAGATTGGCACCACGTCTGGTACTAAAAATTGCGGCGCAGATGGTCAATATATTGCTTTATTTGCGGCGTCAGTATGGACTTCCCGGTGGCAATTTAATTGTCCATGGCGATATCAAGCCCTCTAACATCATGTTTGATCCGGATACAGAAACCGTCTCATTGATTGACTGGGGTGCCGCCGTGTTTTCCCAGTGCGATGCACAGGGGATGCGAATTGATAGTCTGGGGCTGGATGCGATGAATGCCCAGCCTGGTAAAACCAATGCCAAGCTGGGTGATGTTTACTTTATTGGCGATGAACAGCTGCAGGGAAAACTGTCTTCACCAACTTTCGATGAGCAGGGGCTAGCGGGCACATTATATGCCTTGGCCTCAGGGCAGGGCAGTCGCTTTGGAAAACATGTGATTAGGCCGCAGTCTCTGGGATTACCAATTGAATTCGCCAGAACCCTGGCCGGAATGCTCGATGAGGACCCTCAAATTCGCTCTCGGGCGGGACAGTACTTACTCAAGAATATGCGCTATATGAAGCATATTGTCAGCGCCGAGAAAGAGACTCTGTCTAATCCCATTGTGCCATTGATACCATTTGTCCTGACCGGTGTCGATGAACCATTGGAGTCTGTGGTGTATAGCTCAAGGAAGGGTTTTCTGCGCAGCGAGATAGGCGCCGACAAATTTGATGCTCAGGCTAATCACGAAGCTGACTATGGCCATTACAAGAATTACCTCAGCGGTATGGGCGACACGGAGAAAGCCTTTATTGTTGCGGTAAGCCACTTGGGCCATTATCCCGTGGTGGGTGGCTTGGCAATTAGCTGGGATGATGAGGGCGTATCTATAGACTCCAGTCTTACGCTTTATGATGCTGAGTTAGCCCCGGCACTGGTTACCGCGATCAATAATATGGTGCATCTGGGGCGCGCCATCAATAAAAAAGGCGTGTTTAAAAGCTGTATGTTTGATGCGCGAAAAACATTACATATCAGCCGTCACTGTGCTGCGGAGCCTTTTCATGCCACGGCCGATATGCGGATCCCCTTTGATACTGTGGACGGCTTGGTGTCAGAAGATGAGACTCGCCTTCACTCGTATTTTGAAGATGGCAGTGATCCAGATGAAATGTTGCAGTTGCCTAAAGCCATTATGCAGCACCTGATTAGTATGAATCAGATTCAGCATACAGGCTGTATCATTTTTGAGGCGGTCGAGCAGGACTTAAAAATACATAATTATCTAATATTACTGGATACATCAAAGCAGGCTGAGTTTAGATATTGCCTCGATGGAATTCTTGCACATGTAGGTTTTATCGAAGGTCTGGGGGTCTCCGGATTTATGAAGCTGCCCTATAAGAACACCAAATTTTTCAGTCATCTGGATCAGCAGCCAGATTTTTACCTGGCCAAATAATCGATCAACCCAGGTTTAATGCCGATCAAGTGGTAGCCTGCCCGTCGGGATTAAAATTAATCTTCGAAAACGTTTCTCAGGCCGACGCTATAAAAATGAAATCGTCATTAATTCCTTTTACAAAATCCATGTTATATAAGGGCCGGATTACTGTATATTAAAAACAAAAAAAGGAATGGGCCTATGCCAAACCTACTATTGAAAACCTTATTGCTACTTATATCCATCCAGACCTTCGCCGCTGACTATGATGTCGTCATTGCTAATGGGCGAGTTATAGACCCAGAGACTAATCTGGATGCGGTTAGACATGTGGGTATTCGCCGCGGCACGATTGTCAGTGTTTCCAGGCAACCTCTTATTGGTAATAAAACGATCGATGCGAAGGGGCTAGCAGTAGCGCCGGGTTTTATTGATGTGCATAGCCATACGCCCACCTTGCTGGGTCAGCATGTCAATCTCCTCGACGGTATCACTACACAGCTTGATCTTGAAGCGGGCTCATTTCCCGTCAGCGCCTATGGCGAGCATTTTCATGGTGGTGCCCAGCTACATTATGGCTCGTCGGTAGGCCATTTTGCTGTGCGTATGCAGGTGATGGAAGGTATTGAGATGCCGTATATTTTTTCTGGCCAAAAAGTATTAACCATGGCTGGGCCGACCTGGGTGCAAACAGCAACCAAGACCCAGATCGATCAGATGCGTGTGCTGCTTAATCAGGGATTAGATGAAGGCGGTTTGGGTATTGGCGTATTGCTGGACTATATGACCACGGCTGTATCCGGCGATGAACTGCGTATGCTTTTTGATGTTGCTGCTGCGCGGCAGGTACCGCTTACTGTGCATGTACGTCGCGGTTATACCGGTGATCCTGCGGGTCTAATTGAGGTGATAGAACTGGCTAAGAAAACTAAAGCCCCGTTATTTATCTGTCATATTACCCATAATGCAATGGGCCGCATCGGTGATTGGCTGGCGATGATTGATGAGGCTAATAGAGCAGGGGCCAATATTACTACCGAGACTTTATCCTATGCCGCTGGTGGCACCAGCATCTCTGCAGATGTATTTAGGCGTCGAGATTGGCAAGCTATATTTGATATCAGTTATGAAGATGTGCAGTGGGTGGCAACGGGGGAGTGGTTAACCAAAGAAAGCTGGGATAAGTATTCCAAAGAGCAGCCCACAGGAATGGTTAATCATCATTATCTCAAGGAACAGTGGATAGAAACTGCACTGCAATGGCCGCGTATGATGGTTTCCACGGATGCACTGCCCGCAGTGGATATTTCTGTGCCCACTAACCCCAATATTGCGGGCACCTTCTCGCGCATGCTGGGTCATTACGTACGTGATAGAAAGCTTCTTTCATTGAGTCAGGGTCTGGCCCGAATGAGCCTGTATCAGGCGCAGTGGATGGAGCAGGCCGCACCATTATTTAAGAAAAAGGGTCGCATTCAGAAAGGCGCGGATGCCGATATTGTTATTTTTGACCCTGATACAGTGGCGGCTAACGCGGTGTATGGCGACCCGTACCAGAAGCCCACAGGCATTGTTCATGTACTGGTAGCTGGGCGCCATGTGGTGCAAGATTCAATACGTATTGAGGGCATGTACCCGGGCCGAAAGCTTTTGCGCAAAGGAGACTAGCGGACGCTATAAACATCAGTGAGCATTAAAATTGCACAGGTACAGCCAGACGCTACCTCATTGTTTGGCTTTAATTTGGCCTGAGGCAGAGTCCGCTGTAGGTACTATGTGTCAATCGATACTGATACGGTGACTTTCAGGTGTAAGCTGCTTAGTGCAGGGTGCTTTAACGGTCAGAATACCGTTTTTAAACTTCGCCTTGATATCCTTTTCGCTGACATCAGTACCAAGGTTAAAGCTGCGTATAAATTTACCGTAGCGTCGCTCCTGACGAATAATACGGCCATCCTCTTCTTCAGTCTCTTCCTGATGACTTTCAGCTTCAATGCTGAGCACGCCGTTTTTCAAATTGACATGGACATCATCTTTGTCGACACCCGGGAGTTCGGCAGTAATTTTATAGCTGTCTTTTTTCTCCTCGATATCGACTCGCGGAGAGAATGCGACATCTGTACTTTCACCGATCTCTCTGGAGGGAGACCAGACACCATTAAAAAGATTATCAAAATCGAACAGCGAATTGCGTGGAATAAGATTCATTTTATGCCTCCTGTATTGGCTTGAGAAACCTCTGTTGCAGGAGAAAGTGTGGCAGGTAATTGGTGCGACGCCTTGCGTTAAATCAAACAACAATTCTATTCAGGGCGCCCT
>CBFIGD010000013.1:0-33869 GCA_965662065.1 uncultured Porticoccaceae bacterium
TGCGTGCAGGTCGATAATAGCGGCTGTGGGTCGCGACATGGTCTGTGGTTACCTGGTACTTACCTGTTAATAGTCAAATTTGCCGGCGCTATACAGGGCCTGGGCGCGCAGCCACATATCGCCCACTTTGCCATCGCCAACCGGCACGCCATCTATCTCTATGACCGGGGCAATCTCTTTGGACGAGCTGGTAATCCAGACTTCGTCGGCGCTGCGCACTTCATCCATGGTGACCACGCGCTCCTCAACGACAATATTGCCATCGCGCTTTAAGGTGCCCAGTACTATTTGGCGGGTAATGCCAGCCAGTTTCTGATTGTCCAGCAGCGGGGTAATCACCACATTGTCTTTAACTATAAAGGCATTGCAGGCGCTGGCTTCGGTCAATTCATGATTGGCATTATAGAGCAGGGTTTCGCCATGACCTTTTTCGTAGCCCTGTTGAAAGTGCAACACATTGCCCAGCAGGGCGGTGGATTTTATCTGGCAGCGGTCCCAGCGCAGATCCTGGGTGCTGGTAACCTTGTAGGGCCTGGCCAGTGCTTTGTCTGCCACTGGTGGCGGGGCAATTTCAAAGGCAAAGGCAAAAACTGTTGGTGTTACATTTTCGGGAAAGCCATGAAAACGCTTGGTATCTGCGCCGCGGCTAACATGCAGATAGATCCCCAGATTACCGGTGCCATTTTCGCGAATAAGGCGGTGACACAAATCGGCCCAATCAGCTTGTGACCAACCGAGTTTTATGCCGACAGCGGCTAATCCTTCTTTCATTCGCGCAATATGCGGTGCAAAGCCAACCATCTTTCCGGCATAAGAGGGCACCACTTCATAGATGCCATCGCCAAATAGAAACCCTCTATCCAGCGGGGATATTCTGGCTTCTTCCAGCGGCACATAGGCGCCGTCTAAATATGCAATGCTCATAATGTAGCCTTAATTTTGAATAAAAAATGGTAGCAGCGAGGTACGTTATACGCAAAGCAAAATAGCCTGTTAAGCAGGATATTTTTATCTTGCGGCAGATTAATTTTTTTCTAACTTAGCCTCTGGCGAGAGAATATGCTGTTAGGCTAGCTTGTTGGCTAATTTTCTCAGGTTGTCGATGAGTTGCTCGCTAATGTCTGCGTGTAAACCATCTTCGGTTAATGTATTTTCTCTGGTGACGCCATCAACACTTCCGCGCTCAGACAGATAGCGCAAAGTGGCCAAATTATCCCAGCTAGCCAGTAAATCCCGATTTACTAAACGAGACAGCATGGCAATTAATCCGTGGGCAGCCCAGTTGGAGACATCGGCAATTAACAGCTCATCACAGCAGGTAGCGGAGGGGATTATATTCAGCTGTGTTAGCGTATTTGCCACATTGCCCATGCCAATTTCATTGCCGCCATCACCTATGGCAATGCTGGGGCAGCTGGCGAGGGTTAAAAAATAATCGAAGCTGGCGCAGCGCGGGCTAATATCTTCGCCGCGCATATTGTAATAGAGGCCATCGGCGGCCATGCCTGGCCGCTCAATGGAAATCACCAGTGAAGGCTGGTATTTATCCAGTGCGCTCTGTGCTTCCTGGGCGCTAATATCTGGCGCGCCCACCGTAATTTTATGCACGCGAAAATCCGGGCTGATGGCATCTGCCAATGGCGCCCCACAGACGATTACGGGTGTGGCCCCTAGAGCTTCGGCCGCTCGATATAGGGCAATAGCGCCAACTGGCCCATCGGTTTCATAGCGATCATTAACAGGAAATCCGGTGCCAATTAAAATATGTCCCGAGGCATTTTGCAGCAGCTGTGCCGCACGCAAATAATAGCCGGGCTTTAAAGCGGCTTGCACTGTTTGCATGCCGCGTGGATTGCGGGCGACGAGTAAGTCTTCGATCTGCTGGCTTAGTTGTAGCGAGCTCATTGGCCAACCGTCTCAAGCTGAGCCCGATTAAACTGCTGTTGATCCAGTACCAGTAAATTATGCGCCTGCTCTATGCTGATAGCTTCAAAGCGCACTGTGCCGCCGGGCATTAGCTGCGCCAACTTGCCAATATCCAGCGATAAAACCGACCCTAGCTTGGGATAGCCACCAATAGTTTGGCGGTCATTAAGCAGCACTATGGGCTGGCCGTCGGCAGGCACCTGAATGGCGCCCATGCAGATGCCTTCGGAGAGAATACCATCGATAGAGGATTTTATTGTTGCACCCTTAAGGCGGTAGCCCATGCGGTCGCTGCTGTCAGTTACTGCATAGTCAGCGCTGAAAAATATCTGTTTTTGTAAAGCGCTAAACGCCTGTTGCTGGTAGCCGAGAACCACTCTTAAGGCTGCGCTGTTATGGCTGAGGTCCGGTCGCTGATGGTCGGGCACCGACAGGTGGGGCAGGTGATTATCCAGTGCATGGCAGGGCAGTATTTCGCCCGCCTGCAATGGTTTGCCATCCTGGTTAAGGCCGCCGATGGATTCTCGCGGCACTGTGGATGCGCTGGCAAATATAGGGGTAAGTTGCAGCCCGCCTGCCACTGCAAGATAGGCGCGACTGCCAGCACTGGCAAAGCCGAGCTCAATGCGGTCGCCGGGGTTGATACTGTGGGTTTGCCACAGGGCGGCAGGGTGTTTATTAATGCTTAAATTGATCTCGGCACCGGTCAGGGCAATGCTGGTTTTAACCATGGCCTCCAGCACCAAACCACCAATGGTGACTTCAATGGCAACGGCTTGTTGGCTATTGCCGCAGAGACGGTTAGCCCAGCGAAAGGCATGGCGGTCCAATGGCCCGCCGGTGGTCAGGCCGATGCCGTGCATACCATAGCGCCCGCTATCTTGGGGCAGGCTTAGAATGCCAGGCTGAATAACTTTTAGGCCGCTCATAGTTGGCCACCCAGTGCGATAAACGCCTGTTTATCTATGGCTTCAAAGCGCACCCGATCACCAACCTGAACGGGCATGCTGGGTGTGGCTTGGGGGTCAAACATGCGCTGGGGACAGAGGCCAATAAGATTCCAGCCACCGGGCGACTGGGCTGGATAAACCGCGGTCTGGCGGTCGGCAATAGCAACAGCGCCGCGTGGCACTTTTTGTCTGGGTGTGGCTAGTCTGGGCGCAGCGATACGCTCGTCTACCTCGCCTAAATAGGCAAAGCCCGGCGCAAAGCCTATGGCATACACCTTGTACTCAGCCTGCTGGTGAATGGCAATAACCTCTGCGGTGGAAAGTCCGGCGCTGTCGGCCAGCGCTTGTAGATCAGGCCCGGATTCGGTGCTGTAGTAGACGGGTAAGGTGACCAGTGACCCCTGTGTTTGTCCCTCTGTGTTGCTGAGGTTATGCAGAGCGGTTCTAATAGCGGCGCGCACCCCATGATGATCTGTTTGTAACGGATCATAAATAACCAACAGGGACGCGTAGGAGGGCACTAGATCGACTAAAGCCTGACCAATTGACTCGCGCAACTGCTGGGTAGTTTGGGCAACCTGAGCGGCAATGGCGGCATTGGGCTTGTCGCCAAAATAGACAATTAATGCATTTTCTCCGGCAATGGAAATTCTGTGTTGCTGATCGCTCATGAGTTGATGAGTTGGCGAACTTCTTCGATTGCATTTACACCGTCGATATTGTCGCCATGGACGCAGAGTGAGTCCGCCTGGAGCGCCAATCTATGGCCGCTGACCGTGGTGACGCTGCCGTCATTCTTTAGCTGGGCCACCTGGGCAAGCATTTTTTCTCTGCTGTGAACTGCACCTTCTTTTACTCTGGAGAGCAGTGCACCGTTATCGTCGTAACAGCGGTCGGCAAAGGCTTCAAACATAACCTCAAGACCAAACATTTTGGCTTCTTCGCGATGTGTGTCGGCATCTGGAGTAGCCTGTAGCATAAACGCCAGAGGCAACTGTGACTCGGCGATGGCTTCCATAATGGCACTGCGGATATGGCCATTGGCCATCATGTCGTTATACAGGGCGCCATGTGGTTTAACATAGGTAATTGGCATATCAATATTGGCGGCCAAGCCAGCCAGTGCGGCAATTTGATACTGCACAATGGCGATAATTTCTACGGCGGGGAGATTCATGGAGCGGCGACCAAAACCGGCAAGGTCAGGGTAGCTGGGGTGGGCGCCAACTACCACATTGTGACGCTTGGCTGAGAGCAATGTTTTCTTCATAACAATAGGATCGCCAGCATGAAAACCACAGGCGATATTGGCCTGATCGATAAAAGGCATTACCTGATCGTCGAGGCCCATTTTCCAGGCGCCGAAGCTTTCGCCGAGATCGCAATTTAAAAGTAGTGGCATAGTGTTTCCTTGGTCATTGTTGTCATTGCTGCGTGTCTTAGCGAGTAGCCAGTAATTCAAGCCCGCTGCAACGGTCCAGAGGTGCTCCTGAGGATTATAGTAGTGCAGCCTCATCAAGGTCAGTATTCTTCATATCTGTCACCAACATACAGCCCGGGCTATGGGTAATACAAAAAGGCAGTTTGGCGGCTTCTAATGCGACCTGAGGTGTCACTCCGCAGGCCCAAAATAACGGGTGCTCGCCCGCCTTGATACTGACGGCGTCACCATAGTCGGGCTTATTAATATCTGCAATACCAATATCCTGGGGATTGGCGTAGTGAACAGGTTCGCCATGTACCGAGGGGAAACGCCCGGATATCTCTGCTGCACGCAACGCTTCTGGTGGCGCAAAGGGTCGCATGCTAACCACCATTTTGCCGCTAAACGGGCCGGCAGGAGTGCAGTCGATATTGGTAATATACATGGGCACATTGGCCGCTTCAGTTACATTGCGGACTTCCAGGCCATCGGCGATGAGTGCCTCTTCAAAAGAGAATGAACAGCCGAGCAAGAAAGCTACCAGGTCACCGCGCCACAGTGCTGAAATGTCGTTAACTTCGCTGGTTACTACACCGTTTTCAAAAACTTTATAGCTTGGAATATCAGTGCGAATATCCAGATCTGTACCAAGTTTTGCAATGTTGCTCTGACCGGGCTCTGACATAGCAATGAGAGGGCAGGGTTTGGGATTGGCTTGGCAGAAAGTTAAAAAGTCGGCGGCTTCGGCGGCGGGTAAAATGACCAGATTGCACTGGACGAAACCCTGACAGAAACCTGAGGTATTTGTGCTGTGCTCTCCACGGCGAATCAATTGGCGTAACTGCGCTGGGGATTGTTCGCTATTTTTTGCCATCTTCGTACCCTCTCTTAGGCCGGTGTATCAGAAGAGTCTAGCAGAAGCTGCGAGCCACCGGCACTACACCTCTGGTGGTAGAGTCGGTGCGTTTATTGCACTGCCATTATTTCCAGTTGTCCGCCCAGGCATCCAGTACGCGTTCGGCATACCAGTACTGGCCATAGCTGCCGTTATAGCGTGCCAACGCATCGGCCAGGCGGCCTTTTTCCTTATCCAGATAATATTTAAGAATCGTGCAGCCGTAGCGAAGATTGGTTGGGGTGTGAATCAGATTGTCGTCGGGGCGGCCAATTTCTTTTTTCCAAAATGGCATTACCTGCATCATGCCCTGAGCGCCTGCGGTGGAAACGGCATACTGATTAAAATGACTTTCTACCTGGATCAGGGCGAGCACAATTTCTGGTTGCAGGCCCGCCCGTGAGGCCTCTTTGTGAATCAGACGCAGTAGGTCAAGACGCGTCTGTTTATCGTTGATAATGGCAGCCAAACTGGCGTCTTTGGAAACAAGCCAGACTTCGGCATCGTAAGCATTATCAAAACTGTCGGCATCTGCTGCCGCTTTTTTAAGTGCGGATGCCAGGTCTGGATCAGCATTTTCAGCGGCAATAGCGCCGCTGCCCATGACCAGCATTAACAGGGTAGTGATGACCCCTGTTGAAATATTACTTAAAAACGTTTTCCGCAATAAAGTCATTTAGCTGATCCATAGCTATAGGTTGGTTTTCCGGCTCGCGACGATTGCGATATTCGACAGTGCCGCTCTCCAGCCCGCGATCACCAATCACGATGCGGTGGGGAATACCGATCAATTCAATATCGGCCAGCATGCCACCCAGTCGAGCCTTGGGTTCGTCCATAAATAACACCTCGTAACCTGCGGCGCTGAGCGCGTCGTACAGTGTTTCGCAGGCTGCTTTAACGCTGTCGGATTTATGCATATTGATAGGCACAATAGCGATTTGGAATGGGGCGATAGCGTCTGGCCAGATAATACCGTTGTCGTCATTGTTCTGTTCAATCGCGGCGGCCACAATGCGACTGACGCCGATGCCATAGCAACCCATGCTCATAAATTGCTCTTTACCATTTTCGTCGAGTACTGTGGCTTTCATTGCCTCACTGTACTTGGTGCCAAGCTGGAAGATATGGCCCACTTCAATGCCGCGTTTGATTTCGAGAACGCCCTGGCCATCTGGACTTGCATCACCGGCCACCACATTGCGAATGTCAGCGACCTTGAATTCGCCGCAGTCACGATGCCAATTAACACCGGTCAAATGATAGCCATCGCGGTTGGCGCCACAGACAAAGTCACTGAGCTGGGCAGCACTGTGATCAACTACCGTCGGCAAGTTAAGATCAACTGGCCCCAATGAACCGGGTGAGCAGTTTAATGTGGCTTTAATTTGTTCTTCAGTGGCGAAGGTGATTTCAGTTTTGAGACCAAGTGCATGCTGAGCTTTTACTTCGTTGAGCTCGTGATCACCGCGCACCATCAAGCCATAAAGCTGGGTTGCGCCCTCTTCATCTTCGGCGCTGACAATCAGTGCTTTCAATGTTTGCGTAGCGTCGGTGCCAATAAACTCGCACAGTTCATTGATGGTATGCACGCCTGGGGTAGCGAGTTCAGCCATTTCTTCTGTGGCATCTGCTGCGGCTGCGGTGGGCGCTACAGCCTCGGCTTTTTCGATATTGGCGGCGTAATCGCCTTCTGTAGAGAACACAATGGCATCTTCGCCCGACTCTGCAAGCACATGAAACTCATGTGAGTGACTACCGCCAATGCTGCCGGTGTCGGCCAACACTGCACGGAATACCAGACCGGTACGTTCAAAAATATTGGAATAGGTCTGATACATTTTGTCGTAGGTCTGCTGCAGTGATTCGGCATTGCTATGGAAAGAATAGGCATCTTTCATGCAGAACTCGCGCGTGCGCATTACCCCAAAGCGGGGACGACGCTCATCGCGAAACTTGGTTTGAATTTGATAAAAGTTAGCTGGCAGCTGTTTGTAGCTGTTAATTTCATTGCGAATAATATCGGTGATGACTTCCTCATGGGTAGGGCCGAGGCAGAATTCGCGATCATGGCGATCTTTAATGCGCAGCAATTCTGGTCCAAACTGTCCCCAGCGGCCAGACTCTTCCCATAGATCAGCGGGCTGAACCACGGGCATCATTAATTCCAATGCACCAGATCTATCCATCTCTTGACGCACAATAGCTTCAACCTTGCGGAATACGCGCAGACCCATCGGCAGCCATGAATATAGCCCTGAAGCTACTTTGCGGATCATGCCTGCACGCAGCATCAGTTTGTGACTGATCACCTCGGCATCGGCAGGAGATTCTTTTTTGGTGGTAATCAGGTATTGGCTGGCGCGCATGGTTTCTTTTACACTATTTGTTGGTGGCTAAGGGTCTGGGGAAACAGTCGCCATTTTACGGTGCCTTCGGGTCGCGGTACAGGGTAAAGACGAAATAGAGAGTGCTGATGTTCCAATTACATGAAAGATTAATAGCAGACACGTTGTCAGTGGGCGAATTTCCACTGTGCCTGCTGCTATTAAGCAACGATGCCAATTATCCCTGGACGATTCTGGTACCCAGGCGCGCGGATATTAAAGAGATCTATCAGCTTAATGACAGCGATCGGCAGCAATTGCTGCATGAATCCTGTGTGTTGGCAGAGGCTATGCAGGCGCTCTTTAATCCGGACAAACTCAATATCGCCACCATCGGCAATAGGGTGCCGCAGTTACATATGCATCATGTTGCCAGAACCATTGATGATGCTGCCTGGCCCGGTCCAGTATGGGGGGCAGTGCCCGCTATTAGTTATAGTGAAGAAAAGAGCAGGGCAATTAAGTCTAGGCTGCAAGCTCAATTAGCGAATGAGTTCATAAAATAAAAACCCCTGATGAACAGGGGGTTTTAGTCGTGCGGTGACTAATGTTGATCTACTGCTTTCACTATAGCGCCTGGCATTAATGGTTGAGCCTGGCTTAATTAGCCATATCTTTTAGGCCTTTAAGTGCATAGACCTTTACCGCATTGGTTGCAGGCTGCGCTTTAAACACAGTCTCTTTGCCGGTAAATGGGTTAATGCCCTTGCGTGCTTTTTTGGCTGGCTTCTTAACCGTGGTTATTTTAATTAGGCCCGCGAGTACAAACTCTCCGACCGCGCGCTTTTTCACATGGCGGCGAACCAGGTGACATAGCTCCTCAAGAACAATGCCAACTTGCTTGCGATTTAAACCTGAGTTGATAGCCAGTTCGTTGATTATCTCGGTTTTACTATAGCGTTCGGATATTGCAGTAGCCTTGCGGGCTGGGGTAGCTGCTCTTTTGGCGGCAACTTTTTTTGCGGGAGATTTTCTTGCTACAGACTTTTTAGGGGCAGCTTTCTTGGCGGCTACTTTCCTTTTTACTGGCGCTTTTTTTACGGCAGCTTTTTTAGCGACGGGTTTCTTAGCAACAGCCTTTTTCTTCACTGGTGCCTTTTTCTTTGCAGTACCTTTCTTAACGGCCATTTTATAATCCTTCATGATATTGGTTATCCAGTTAAAACCAACCCAGATGTAATGCGGGTACCGTTCATCGGGGTCTCGACATTATTTATAGCCGCTGATTTACCGTTGTGCCATGAATAAGCGGTTTTTTTGCCATTTTTTTAATCTAGCCCTGTGTATAGCTGTTTAATTAGCATTCGCCTGCTGCATAGGCTGATGTATAATGCTGCGCTTTTTAGGCCCATGCATAAGGTTTGACACTATGCCAATTTATGAATATCGCTGTAAATCCTGCGGCCATGAACTTGAGGCGCTGCAGAAAATGAGTGAGGATCCGTTGACGGATTGCCCTCAGTGCACCAAGCCTGAGCTACATAAGCAGATTTCTGCCGCGGGCTTTAGGCTCAGCGGCAGCGGCTGGTACGAGACCGATTTTAAAAGCGGTAAGAAGAAGAATTTAAGCGAAGGGCAGAGCGGGACGAAAGATGCAGGCGCGAGCAAGACCGCACCAGCACCAACCCCTAAATAGTGACGCATCAATAGGTGCGATTAAAACTCCAGAGCAGGAATAAATGACTGATGTATCGAACTAGCTATTGCGGACTTGTTAGAAGCGCCCATATTGATGAGCAGATTACCCTCTGTGGTTGGGTTGATCGTCGTCGTGATCACGGCGGTGTTATTTTTCTCGATCTGCGCGATCGTGAAGGCATTGTGCAGGTCGTCTTTGATTCTGATGCGGGTGAGTTTTTTGAGCAAGCCGACAAGGTTCGCTCTGAATATGTATTAAAGGTTACCGGCAGAGTTCGGGCGCGAAGCGAGTCCACGGTAAACCCAAATATGGGTACCGGCGAGATCGAAGTCTATGGTACCGAGCTGGAAATTTTAAACTCGGCTATCACGCCGCCATTCCAGTTGGATGATCACATCACCGTAGGCGAAGATGTGCGCCTCAAGTATCGCTATATGGATTTGCGTCGTACTCAGATGCAAAACAGCCTGCGGTTTCGCTCTAAAATCACCTCCAGCATTCGTAATTACCTGGTTGATGATGGCTTTCTGGATATCGAAACACCGATTATGACTCGTGCTACCCCTGAGGGTGCGCGAGACTATTTGATTCCTTCACGCACTCATGAAGGGCAGTTCTTTGCCATGCCGCAATCTCCTCAGCTGTTCAAGCAGATGTTAATGGTGGCTGGCTTTGACCGTTACTATCAGATTGCCAAATGTTTTCGCGATGAAGATTTGCGCGCTGACCGCCAGCCGGAATTCACCCAAATTGATATAGAGGCCTCTTTTGTTGATGAAGAGGACATTATGTCGACCACCGAAACCATGATCCGCGGTATTTTTGCTGAGCATATGGGCGTTGAGTTTGATGCATTTCCACGCATGACCTATGCCGACGCAATGGCGAAATATGGTTCAGATAAACCAGATTTGCGCATTCCTCTTGAGTTGGTTGAAATTAAAGATCTGCTTAAAGACATTGAATTTAAAGTGTTTGCTGGCCCGGCCAATGACCCAGCCTGCCGCGTTACTGCGCTAAAAGTACCAGGCGGTGCTGAGATATCACGCAAGCAGATCGATGATTACACCAAGTTTGTCAGTATCTATGGCGCCAAAGGTTTGGCCTGGATCAAGGTCAATGCTATTGAAACTGGTATAGAAGGTCTGCAGTCGCCGATTATCAAGTTCCTCGGCGATGATGTGACCATGAATATCATGCAGCGACTGAATGCCCAGAATGGCGATATCGTCTTCTTTGGTGCCGACAAGTCTCAGGTAGTGTCGGAAGCTTTGGGTGCACTGCGCTGTAAAGTGGGTGAAGATTTGAACCTTTACACCAGCGAATGGGCACCAATGTGGGTAGTCGATTTCCCCATGTTTGAAACTACTTCTGATGGTGGCTTAACGCCATTGCACCATCCATTTACGGCGCCTTCTTGTTCGATCGACGAATTGCAGGCCAATCCAGCGACAGCACTTTCGCGGGCCTATGACATGGTGCTTAACGGCTGTGAGTTAGGGGGTGGTTCTATTCGTATTCACGATCAGGTTATGCAGGCAGCGGTATTTGATGTGTTGAAGATATCTGCCGATGAGCAACGCGAGAAGTTTGGCTTTTTGCTTGATGCGCTGAAATATGGTGCGCCGCCTCATGGTGGTTTGGCCTTTGGTCTGGATCGCCTGATTATGCTGATGGTAGGCGCGGAAAGTATTCGTGATGTTATTGCATTTCCGAAAACGCAGTCTGCTGCCTGTCTGTTGACGGATGCGCCCTCTGTTGTCGACTCAGCTCAGCTGCGAGATTTGAATATTCGTGTGCGCACTAAAGGCGATCAACCCACTCAGTAAGTATAAGAATTTGTACCCGTAAGAAGCAGTAAGTTGTCTAACCATAAACTCAAACGAGTAATCACAAGAGGAAATACCGATGAAAGTTATAAAGAAGACTAAAGAATATACCGTTTACCAAAAAGGTTCTGGCCGTTACGCAGTTAAGAATGCAAGCAAAAACTGGGTAAATGCTGACGAGAAAGTAGCCATTTTGCTGGCTGAAGGCTTAATTAAAGCTGTTGCGCCTGCACCTGTTGTTGAAGAAGTTGTTGAAGAAGCAGCGCCTGCTGTGGAAGAAGCAGCCGAAGCAGTAGCCGAGGAAGCCCCTGCTGCTGAAGAAGCGCCAGCCGAAGAATCTGCACCTGCTGCTGAAGAAGCGCCTGTTGTTGAAGAAGCAGCCGAAGAGCCGGCGCCAGTAGAAGAGCCGGCGCCAGTAGAAGAGGCGGCGCCAGCAGCAGAAGAAGTAGCCGAAGAAGCGCCAGCTGAAGAAGCTGCGCCTGTTGCAGAGGAAGCGGCAGAGGAAAAGCCAAAGCCAAAAGCTAAAGCCAAGGCAAAGGCTGCACCAAAAAAAGCGGCGGCTAAAAAAGACGATTAATCACGTCGGTCGTTAATGACTTTAAAAAGCCCTTGGGATTTTGTTCTGAGGGCTTTTTTTTATGGCTGGCTATCAAGGGCTTTATGACTAAAGTCTCTCGCAACCAGGTGTAAAGAGGTTGACTCTCTATGCGTCCGTTGCAACACTCATCGTCAAATTGGCAGGCAATAATTTACATGACGCGAATAATTGGTATTGATCCAGGATCAAGGCGCACCGGCTACGGTGTGATTGATATTGTGGGCAGTAAAGTCAGCTACGTTACTAGCGGCATTATTCGCTTACCGGAAAAATCCCTGCCTGAACGACTGAAAATTATCTTTGAGGGCGTCAGTCAGATTGTTGAGCAATACAGGCCTGAGCATATGGGAATAGAAGAGGTCTTTTTGGCGCATAATCCAAGCTCTGCACTCAAGCTGGGGCAGGCGCGGGGTGCTGCAATTGTTGCAGGGGGCCATGCTGGGCTTGGCGTGGGTGAGTATTCCGCGCGCAGTGTTAAATTAGCGGTAGTGGGAACTGGCAGTGCCGATAAGTCTCAGGTACAGATGATGATAGTGCAGTTGCTGCGACTCTCTGAAGCACCTGCCGAAGATGCCGCAGACGCTCTGGCAGTGGCTATTTGCCATGGCCATAGCCTGGGAACTCAATCTGCATTGGCGGGAGCCGGTGTTAAAGGCTATGCTCGCGGCCGACTTAAGTAAACAGTAACAATAGTGTTTCAATAACAGAGAAAGCCAGACCATGATCGGACGACTTCAGGGCGTAATAATTGATAAACAGGCACCGGATTTACTGCTTGATGTGCAGGGTGTTGGCTATGAGGTATTGGTCTCTTTAAGTACGTTCTTTGCGGTTCCGGAGCAGGGCGAATCGGTCACATTGCATACCCATTTTGTGGTGCGCGAAGATGTCCAGCAGCTTTACGGCTTTGCCGAGCTGTCCGAGCGTGCGTTATTTCGCCATCTGATCAAAGTTAATGGTGTGGGCCCCAAGATGGCTCTGGCGATTCTCTCTGGCATGTCGGCCAGTGAATTTGCAACCTGCGTGCACAATAATGACGTCAGCACATTGGTGAAGTTACCGGGGGTGGGCAAAAAGACCGCCGAGCGCTTGGTGATTGAGATGCGCGACCGGGTGGGCGACATTGATGCTTCGGCTGCAACCTCTGCGGCTCAGATTAAACAGCCTGATTTAACTCAGGAAGCAGAAAGCGCACTGATTGCATTGGGCTACAGGCCTCAGGACGCCGCGAAGATGGTCAGCAGGGCGGCTGCGGAGGATGTCTCTAGCGCCGAACAGCTGATCAGAGCTGCTCTTAAGAGTATGGTATCGAAATAGCAAGCCCGCAAAGCTAGTGATAATTAAAGGTCATCAAGGTATGCTTACAGGCAAATTTGAGATGGCGTCCAATGATAGAACCTGATCGACTTATTTCCGCAGATATTTCCATTAGTGAAGAGCGTTTTGATCGCGCTCTGCGTCCCACTGCACTGGCCGATTACGTGGGCCAGCCAGTGGTGAAAGAACAGTTGCATATCTTTATTGAAGCGGCGCGCAGACGATCAGAACCCCTTGATCATACCCTCGTATTTGGCCCACCAGGCTTAGGAAAAACAACACTCGCGCATATTATTGCCAACGAGATGCAGGTCGACCTGAAAACAACCTCTGGTCCAGTATTGGAAAAGGCAGGTGATCTAGCGGCACTGCTGACTAACCTTGAAGCTGGTGATGTGCTATTTATCGATGAGATACATCGTCTGAGCCCAGTGGTTGAAGAGATTCTTTATCCGGCATTAGAAGACTACCAACTCGATATTGTGATTGGTGAGGGTCCTGCCGCGCGATCAATTAAACTGGATTTACCGCCCTTTACGCTGGTTGGTGCAACCACCAGGGCAGGGCTGCTGACCTCACCGCTGCGCGACCGCTTTGGTATTGTTCAGCGTCTGGAATTCTATTCGGTTGCCGACCTCACCAGTATTGTCACGCGCGCGGCCTCTATTTTAGGTGTTGCCATTGATGATGGCGGCGCCAGTGAAATTGCCTGCCGCTCGCGCGGTACGCCGCGGATTGCCAATCGCTTATTGCGCCGTGTGCGGGATTATGCCGAAGTGAAAGGCGATGGCAATATCAGTGCAGATATTGCCGATGCCGCGCTGAATATGCTCAATGTGGATCAAAGCGGTTTTGATCACATGGACAGGCGCCTACTGCTGATGCTGATGGAAAAATTCGATGGCGGCCCTGTGGGGGTGGACAGCCTGGCGGCGGCGCTGAGCGAAGAGCGTGGCACTATCGAAGATGTGCTTGAGCCCTATCTAATTCAACAGGGGTATCTGATGCGCACCTCCAGAGGTCGTATGGCGACGCGTATGGCCTATGAACACTTTGGCTTAAAGAGTCCCAAGCGACTTCATGAACAGATGGACGCGCTCGATGATTGAGTTTCGCTTGCCGATTCGAATCTATGTTGAGGACACAGATGCTGGCGGGATTGTGTTCTATGCCAACTATCTAAAGTTTATGGAAAGGGCGCGCACTGAACTCATGCGTAGTCTAGGCTTTGACAAACCGGCGCTGTTCGATGGACTGCAATTTGTGGTGACTGATGTCGCGCTCAAGTATCACAACCCCGCGGTGCTGGACGATGAAATCACTGTCACGGCTGTTCTTAGCAAGGCCAGTAGAGCGAGATTTGAGATGACCCAGCAGGTGTTTCGCGGTGAGGAATTACTGGTCGAAGGCTGTGTAAACGTTGCCTGCATTGATGCCCAAAGCAAACGTCCGAAAGGCATGCCGAAAAATATGTTTTCAACCTTAAACAGCCAACTTGGCTAATTCTGGAGTTTATACAGGTGAATGAAGAAAATTTATCCATATTAGCGCTGATTACCAATGCCAGCGTGCTGGTGCAGATGGTGATGGGCACGTTGTTTCTAATGTCGGTACTGTCATGGATTATGATTGTGCAGCGCGCAGTATTTCTAAATGCTGCACAGCGCAGTTTTCGCGAGTTCGAAGATACCTTCTGGTCCGGTGTTGACCTCAATAATCTCTATCATGAAATCACTGAGCGAGCGCAGGAAGATGGCGCTGTGGATGGCATTGAACATGTATTCCGCGCGGGTTTTCGTGAATTCAATCGCTTGGCCCAGACCGACAAGGCTGATCCAGATGCTGTTATGGAAGGCACCGACCGCGCCATGCGAGTGGCGCTCTCCCGGGAAGAGGAAAAACTCAGCACTAACCTGCCATTTCTTGCCAGTGTCGCCTCGGTAAGTCCCTATATTGGCCTGTTTGGGACTGTCTGGGGCATCATGAATTCCTTTCGTGGCCTGGCCATGGTGCAGCAGGCGACGTTGGCCACTGTAGCCCCTGGTATCTCTGAAGCCTTGATCGCTACGGCGATGGGCCTGTTTGCCGCTATTCCTGCGGTTATTGCCTACAATCGTTATGCCGCGCAGGTTGAGGTAATTAATGGCAACTACGAGACGTTCTCTGATGAGTTTTCGAGCATCCTGCATCGTCAGGTTCACTCGCGCTAACTAGCGCTTAGTTCTGAGGCCGAATTTGTGAAGCACAGAAAAGCAAAACGCAAACTAGTCGCCGAGATCAATGTGGTTCCCTACATCGATGTAACACTGGTATTGCTTGTGGTATTTATGATTACTGCGCCGCTGTTAATGCAGGGCGTCAAGGTGACGTTGCCGGATGCCAACTCTGCGCCTATGGACACCAAGGATCAAGAGCCATTTATTGTCTCGATTAAAGCCGATGGCAGTTACTGGATAGATGTGAAGGGGACTAATGAAGTTCAGGCCCTGTCGGTGATTAAAGACCGGGTTAGCAAGGTACTGCGGCAACAGCCAAAGACACCCATTTTAGTCTGGGGTGACAGCTCTGTAGATTACGGTGTTGTGGTTAAGTTAATGAGTGAATTGCAGTTGGCTGGTGCGCCAGCGGTGGGCCTGGTTACGGAGCCCCCCAGTCGCTGATATGGGCAACTTTTCTAGCTACGCAACCGCCGTTTTAGTCAGTATTGCCGTGCATGTATTGGTGGTGGGTGCGCTGTTAGTTAACTGGCAGCCGGACACCAAGCGGGTAATGATGCAGCCTCAGTTTATTGAGGCCAAGTTGGTTGAATTAGCGCCAAAGAAAAAGCCAGCGGTAAAAAAACCAGCCACAACAAAGCCAGCAAAGCCCAAGGTTGATCTGGCTGCGAAAAAGCGCGAAGCCGACAAACGTCGCGCTGCAGAAAAGAAGAAAGCCGCGGCATTGAAAGCCAAGAAAGCGCAGGAATTAAAAGCGCAGGAACTGGAAAAACAGCGGTTGGCCGAAGCCGAGCGCAGGCGTATTGAAGCTGAGTTTGCCCAGACGCTGGCCGATGAACAGGCGCAGATTAATGCTGAGGAAGATGATCGCATTGCCAATAGCTATCGCCAGCTTATTCAGCAGCGACTGTCGGAGAACTGGAGTAGGCCGCCCAGTGCCAGGCGTGATATGGAAACCGTGATTCGAATTCGACTGGTGCCAACAGGCCGTGTGGTCGGTGTGACAGTATTGCAATCCAGTGGTGATGTTGCCTTTGACCGTTCAGTAGAGCAGGCGGCATTCAAGGCGGAGCAGTTTACGGAGCTTCAGCAGATGGCGCCGGAACTGTTTGAGCGACGCTTTCGCCAGGTAGATGTTGCCTTTAGCCCGCAGGATTTGCGCCTTTAAACTAATGGAGGAATTACATTGAGTCAGACAAACAGAATTTACATGCTGCTACTGTTGGTACTTTTAGTGCCTTCTAGCAGCGCATGGAGTGAGCTGGTGATCAGGGTGACTCAGGGCAATGATAAGCCGACGATTATTGCAGTGCCGCCCATTGCCCTCAATGGTATCCAGATTAAAGAAGATATAGGCGGCATTGTAGAGGCAGACCTGAAACGCAGCGGTCTCTTTGCCGCGATTCCACGGCGCGATATGCTGGCATTTCCCTCTACGGCCAAAGATGTTTACTACCGCGACTGGCGTATGCTGGGCGCCGAATATTTAGTAGTAGGGGCTATGAACCCCATCGGCGAGGGTCGCTACCAGTTGGATTTTAGCCTGCTTAATGTGACCGCGCAGAAGACCGAGTTCAATCATCGCGTGAGTGGCACTAAAAGCCAGATGCGTGATTTGGCCCATCTGATTAGTGACAAAATTTATCAGGAAATTACCGGTATTCGCGGTGCTTTTTCAACGCGTTTGGCCTATGTCACAGCCAACCGGGAGAATGGCAAGTATGTCTATCGGCTCAATGTCTCTGACGCCGATGGTGCCAGAGAGAAGTTGATGCTGGAGTCGCCAGAGCCGATTATGTCGCCATCTTGGGCGCCCAATGGCAAAGAGCTTGCCTATGTGTCCTTTGAGACTGGTCGCCCCGCGGTTTTTCGCCAGAATCTGGTGACGGCAACGCGGCAGCAGCTGACTAATTTTACCGGTCTTAACGGCGCACCTTCCTGGTCACCAGACGGTAAAAAGATGGCTTTGGTGCTAAGTAAAGACGGCAATCCTGAAATTTATATGCTCGATTTGCTGCGTAACAAATTTACTCGTTTGACACGCCACTTCGCCATCGACACAGAGCCGACCTGGATGCCAGATGGAAAACACCTGTTGTTTACCTCTGATCGCGGCGGTACACCACAAATTTACAAATTGAACGTTGCCAGCAAAGCCACGCAGCGACTGACTTTTAAGGGAAATTATAATGCTCGTGCCAGCCTGGCGCCGGACGGACGCACATTGGCGCTGATCCATCGGGCCAGCGATACTTTCCATGTCGCCTCGTTTGATCTTGTCACTGGCAGGATGATTGAGCTCACAGAGACAAGATTAGATGAATCTCCTACTGTCGCGCCCAATGGAGCTATGTTAATGTACGCAACCAAGCAGGGTGACCGAGGGGTATTGGCGGCGGTTTCACTGGATGCTGGTGTGCGTTATGTGTTGCCAGCCAAGCGCGGAGATGTTCGCGAGCCAGCATGGTCGCCATTCTTACGCTAAACATTATTTGTACGTAACAGGTTCTTTTCACCACAGACGTTAACAGGAGTTAACAATGATCCAATCTACTAAATTTGGTTTGACCGCTGTAGTTTTATCCATGGTATTGGCGGGCTGTAGCTCAGCTCCTACTGATGAAAGCACTGATATTGAAGATACTTCAGTACAGACAGGGCAGGTTGACACCAGCGCTATTGATGACAGTGCAGTGGAAGTAGCAACAGCAGCCGACACTGTATTCTACTTTGACTACGATAAGGCATTGCTAAAGCCTGAATCACGCGCTGCTCTGTTGGAGCATGCGGCTTCTTTAAGCAGCAACCCACGCAGTGTGCGTCTTGAAGGTCACGCCGATGAGCGCGGTACTCGCGAGTACAATATGGCACTGGGCGAGCGTCGCGCCAATGCCGTAAAAGAGTTCCTGGTATTGCAGGGTGTGTCAGCTGGCTTGATCGAAGTTATTAGCTATGGTGAAGAGCGTGCCGCATCTTACGGCAGCAATGACAGCGCCTGGGCTATGAACCGTCGCGTTGAATTGAAGTAATACGCTTTGATCTCTATGCGCCAGAGACAGTGAAATGTTTCTGGTGCACTGCAGAGTAATAACTAGCGCGGCTGGGATTTCTATCAATTCTGGCCGTTGCTGTATATGGGATAACCCTGGAAACAGTTAATTAGTCATGAAATCAAACATTGCACTTGTTTTAGTACTGTCTTCTTTTTCCACGACTGCTCTTGGTCAAAATCCGACGCCGGTCATTGATTTAAGCAGCCAGATAACAGCTGAACAGCCGGCTGACAATAATGTTATCAGCACGGCAGATGTAGCGGTGGCGGGTGATAGCTATTACCAGTCGCAGGTACTGCAAGAAGAAGTTCAAATGCTGCGCGGAATGGTGGAAGAGCTCACCTACGAACTGCAACAGGTTAAGCAGCGTCAGATGGATGACTATCTGGATCTTGATCGGCGACTCAGTGCGTTGACGGCCGGGGCTTCTGTTACTTCGCCGTCGACGGTTGGCCAGGTGCCAGCGCAAGATGCAGCGCAGGCCAGTCCCGCTGGATTACCTGCTGTGCCAGCGACAGTTGCGCCAGCCGATGAAGCCGCGATGAAAGTCAACTATGACCGTGCCTCGGATCTACTGCTGAAGCAGCGCGACATTGAAGGTGCTGCGTTGGCCTTTAAGCAGCATGTCATTGATTTCCCCGCCAGTCCCTATGTCGCTAATGCTTATTATTGGTTGGGCGAGATATATCTATTGCAGGGGCAGGATGAACTGGCACGACAGGCTTTTACCGCCGTCGTCGAGCAACATGCCAGTCACGGCAAATCCATGGATGCAAGCTTTAAGCTGGGTAAGATATACCACCAGCTAGGTGATGATGAGCGCGCACGCGAACTCCTAGAGAGCGCCGCACAAAGCACCGGTGGCGCCGCTAAGAAAGCACAGAGCTATCTCGACAATAACTTCTAGCGACAATTTTTAGTCGCTCTCTACGAACCAGGCTCATGTCAGACACCTCATTGCGTATTACTGAAATATTCCACTCGTTGCAGGGCGAAACCAGCACTACGGGTCTACCCACTGTGTTTGTGCGTCTAACGGGCTGCCCATTGCGCTGTGGTTACTGCGACACTGCCTATGCCTTTGAAGGCGGCAGCAAAATGTCCCTGACAGATATTTTAGCCACAGTCGCTGACTATGGCGCTAAACATGTCACCGTTACTGGTGGCGAGCCTTTGGCGCAGCCTCAGTGCCTTGAACTGCTTGAGCAACTCTGTGATCAGGGCTATCGCGTGTCGCTGGAAACCAGTGGTGCTCTGCCTATTCAGGATGTCGATCAGCGTGTCTACAAGATTGTTGACCTTAAAACCCCTGGATCAGGCGAAGTAAGTCGCAATCTCTATACCAATATGGAATATCTGCTGCCCCATGACGAGATCAAGTTTGTGATCTGTAACCGTCAGGACTACGACTGGTGCTGTCTGAAAATGGACGAGCTAAAGTTAGCCGGCAAAGTCCGCGAGATTCTGTTCTCACCGAGTCAGGGAGAACTGGCACCCAAGCAGCTGGCCGAGTGGATTCTTGCCGATAGGCTCAATGTCAGGATGCAGCTGCAAACTCATAAATATATCTGGGGTGATCAGCCCGGTCACTAGGTTAAAAGCATGTCAAAAAAAGCCGTTATTCTAGTATCTGGTGGACTCGATTCAACCACGGTTGTGGCTATGGCTATGAGCCAGGGTTATGACTGTTACACGCTAAGCTTTGACTATGGCCAGCGCCATCGCTCAGAGCTAGTTGCTGCGCAACGAGTCTCTGAGTTGATGACCGTGCACAGCCATAAGGTAGTCAAGCTTGATCTCGGTACCATAGGCGGTTCAGCACTGACCGACACCAGTATCGATGTGCCAGAGCATGAAACATCGGGTATTCCAATCACCTATGTGCCGGCACGCAATACGGTGTTTTTATCCATCGCCCTGGGCTGGGCCGAGGTGCTGGGCGCCGACGATATTTTTCTCGGCGTCAATGCGGTGGATTACTCCGGCTACCCAGACTGCCGACCCGACTATATCAGTTCATTTGAGGCCATGGCGAACCTGGCAACCAAGGCTGGGGTAGAGGGCAATAAGCTGTCTATTCATGCGCCGTTGATGAGCATGACCAAGGGTGAAATAGTGCAGGCAGGATTGTCTCTGGGGGTTGATTACAGTCAGACAGTTTCCTGCTATCAGGCAAGTCTGGAAGGCCTAGCCTGTGGCAGATGTGACAGTTGCCGACTGCGATCTCAGGGTTTCGATGAAGCCGGTGTGAAAGACCCTACCAGATATCAAAATAACGCTTGAATTTTGATATCTGGTCAGTATGATACGCAGCTCCTCTGAGGGCCGTTAGCTCAGTTGGTAGAGCATCGGACTTTTAATCCGCTGGTCCCGCGTTCGAGTCGCGGACGGCCCACCATTTTTACTCTGTCTAGAGTCAAAAATAGTTACAAATACCTCGCGCCTCAACAGGTGCATTTTTTCCTGTTATGTCCGGCTCGTTGCCTCTATCTGTCTGACCTGGTCCGTGAGTGATTTTTCCGCGCTGTCGTCGATCAGATTCTTGCTTTAAACTAACGCCATAAAAATGATTTGGGGTTAGTGATGAAAATCCATCAGGTCTACACACAGAGTGTATTAGATAACTTTACCTACCTACTTGAGCTCAGCGATGGCAGCGCTATTGCCATAGACCCCTGGGATGAGACCATAACCAACCAGCTGCTGACTGACAACAATCTCAGCCTCAAAGCGATTATCAACACCCATGAACACTGGGACCATATCCAGGGCAATGAGCCGCTGGTGGCGCAGCATAGCTGTGAAGTCTGGGCCCATGCCAATGGGCAGGGAAAAATTCCTGGCCTCAGTCGCCTGCTCAATGCCGGTGAGCTAATTGCCCTTGAAGAAGGTGTCCAATTAAAGGTTCTCGATACGCCCGGCCATACCATGGCGCATCTGTGTTTTCTGGTCCTCGAAAAGGGCTTGCCCAAGGCTGTATTTACCGGTGATACATTGTTTAATGCCGGCGTTGGCCACTGTCGTGGCGGTGGTGATATAGACCTGCTGTACCAGACTATCGTCGAACAGTTTCATAGTCTTGATGACAGCATCGTTATTTATCCGGGCCACAGATACCTGGAAAATAACCTCCGTTTTACGCTGAGTATTGAGCCCGGTAATCAACAGGCACAGGCGTGGCTTGTGCGTGCCAGCCAAGATACTGATCCGCTTAATCCGGTAACCACCAGTATTGGTGATGAGCGCAAATTCAATACTTTTTTCCGCCTTGATAGCGCAGCTATTAGAGCGACCCTCGGCTGTGATGCCAGTAGTGAAAAAGCGGTATTTACCGCCCTTAGAGAACGTCGCGATAACTGGTAGTAACAAATATTTTGCTGCGTTGAAGACAACATTTAGTCTATCTTTTATGCATGGATTATCTTTGGGTCTTTATCGCGTTTCTCTGCGGGTTCACCGTTAAACAAATACAACTCCCTCCTCTGGTAGGTTATCTGGCTGCTGGATTTGCGCTGCATGGATTAGGTGTGCGGCCTGAGAGTACATTGCAGGTACTCGGCGACGCCGGCGTGACGCTGCTGCTATTTACCATTGGTCTTAAGCTCAATATTAAAAGCCTGCTTAAAACTGAGGTCTGGGCTGGTGCCTCTGGACACATGCTGGTTATTTCTGCGCTAACGATCATCAATAGCCTTATTTTTGCCACCCTCGGGCTTGCTTACTTTAATGAGTTAGAGTTTGTCAGTGCTGCACTAATAGGGTTTGCGGTTAGCTTTAGCAGTACAGTGATCGCCGTTAAGGTGCTTGAGGAAAATGGCGAAATGCGGTCTCGCCATGGTCAAATGGCGATAGGTATTCTCGTTATTCAGGATATTGCTGCGGTGGCTTTTGTCTCCTTCGCCACCGATGTAACGCCCTCAATATGGGCTCTTGGATTATTGGCATTGCCGCTAATAAGCTTTCTACCTAAGTATTTTTTGCGTCAGTGTGGCCATGGCGAGCTACTGCCATTGGCGGGGATTTTTCTCGCATTTAGCGGCGGAGAACTGTTTGAGTTAGTGGGCTTAAAAGCCCATTTGGGCGCTCTGGTTTTAGGTGTTTTGTTGAGCAGGGATGACAAGGCCGCTGAGCTGGCTAAATCTTTACTGGCCTTCAAGGATATTTTTCTGATTGCTTTTTTCTTGTCGATTGGATTTACCGCCATGCCAACATTTTCAATGTTAGGTGTGGCAATGATTATGGCCGTGGCCCTGCCAATTAAAGCGGCAATGTTTTTTACCTGGCTGACTCGCTTAAAGCTACGCAGTAGAACCGCATTTTTGACGGCGCTCAGCCTTGCCAACTACAGTGAGTTTGGCTTGATTGTTTGTGCGGTTGCGGTCAGCCAGGGGCTACTGGATAAAGAGTGGCTGGTCATCATGGCATTAAGCGTCTCTCTATCCTTTGTGTTCTCGAGTGTCCTCAATACTAAATCCCACAGTTTGTATGCACGCTGGCAAAGGTCCCTCAAGCACTTTGAACGTCCACACCGGCTGCCTGAAGATGAGTTTTCACATCCCAACGATGCCGAGGTGCTAGTCATTGGAATGGGGCGCGTCGGCACAGGTGCCTATGATTCACTGCGCAATGATATGCAAATAGACGTCTGCGGTATTGATATGGATATAACCCGTGTAGCAGAGCACTGCCAGCAAGGACGCAACGTCATTTTTGCTGATGCCGAGGACCCCGATTTCTGGTCACAGGTTGACCTTCAGGGCATCAAACTGATCATGTTTTCCATGCCCAATCACCTGGATATTTTGGAGGTTGAAAAGCAGATCAAGCAGGTTGGATATCAGGGTAGAACGGCAAGCATTGCCCGCTATGAAGATGAAAAAGACAAGTTGCTCAGGGCCGGTATCGATGAGGTGTTTAATGTCTATTCTCGAGCAGGCACTGGTTTTGCTGATCAAAGTATCCATCTTTTAAATCGTGATTCAGCGCTGCTGACAAGTAAACATTGATTTACATCATTTGAAATTAATTTTTATTTGAAGGTAGGGTAAATCGCCTCAAAGGAGTCTTATAGGATGTGGCACAGTATGAGCAACGGTCTTAGGGGCTGTAGTCAGAAAATTTGCCAGCTAAGATATGGATTCTTGGTAAACACTAACTGCGGGAGTGCGGTTAGGAAAAGGATTTTTTGGGAGACAGGGTGCGTCGTAATCAGGAAGACCTAGATCGAGAGATTGAGGGAATAATTTTGGAAATGAGCACCGCAGGGAATCCAGCCGAGTTCACTCAGCTGTATCAGGACACATCAGATGAATTACGTCGACTTCTCGTCCGCAAGATGGGCAACAAAGAAGAAGCCGAAGAGATAGCACAGGACGCTTACCTTAAGCTGTGCCGGCTTAAACACAATCGTGATATCGGCAATCTGCGCAGTTATCTGTTTAATATGGCCGTAAGGCTGGCAATTAATGTCCTGCGCAAGCGTCAGGTCGAGGGTCGTGACGATTATTTGCAGCCCGCGGAAAAGGTCGGACCATCGGCCTATAAAATATTATTGGATGAGCTAAAGGCCGAGACTATCAAAGACTCTCTGGTTCATCTATCAGAAAAAACCCGCTATATCTTCTTACTGCATCGATTCGAAGGTCACAGTTATAGTGCTATTGCCAAAAAGCTGGATATGTCTGACCGCTCAGTACAGGATCATATAAATCGAGCCCTGGATAAAATCATGCTAGCGACCGCAGAGTTCCGTCGTATGGACGGCCAGGATTACGGGCATCAATTTTAGAAAGATAGCTTCCGAGTGGTTTGTTCGCTTAAAGGCGCAAGATATTAGTGATGTCGAGCGCGATCAACATAGTGACTGGATTAATAAAAGCCCCGATCATCAAAAGGCCCATCTTGATTTAAACCAGGAGTGGGAGCAGATGGATGAACTTGCGCCCTGGGCCCTGGATGAAGTTAAACGACTCGAGTCCAGATTTGAACAGCGTGCAGCGCAGGGCCAACAGAAAATTCATCATGCTACTTGGGGCCGAAGGCGAAAAAGTAAACTTATCTGGGCGGGTACCTTTGCGATCACCATTACTGCCATCCTCAGTACTATTTTTGTCACCACCGAATGGCCCTGGCTTCACACAAAAATTGATTATCAAACTCAACCCGGAGAGCAGCGCAAGATTGTGCTACCGGATGGTTCTCTGCTCCACCTAAATACGGCGACTTCTGTCACCATTGACTACAGCGCTGATAGTCGCAAAATTGAGTTGTTGATGGGCGAGGCGTTATTTGATGTGATGCGGGTTCCCAACAGATCCTTTGTTGTTAGTGTTATTGGTCATGATGTGGTCACGGTAGGCACGACCTTCAATCTTCAGTTAACCAATGGTGGCGTTGAGATCGTCGTGATTGAGGGCCAGGTTGCTGTGCGGCAGCAGGATGCGCTAGCCAGTGAAGACGACGAATTTGGTGCCGAGTCAGACCAGGGTGTTTTGCTGGCTGCGGGCCAGGGTTTCGAAATAAATGCAGCAGGATTAGTTTCAGAGGCTGCGGCCGTTGATGTTGAGGCGATAACCGCATGGGACCGTGGCCTATTAGTTTTTGATGGCTGGCCACTGCGCCAAGCGGCTGAGGAATTATCGCGCTATATGCTTACCGATCTTCGAGTGGTTGCAGGTGTACCCAACGACCCCGTTACCGGCCAGGTACAGATACGAGATCAACAAACGATGCTCAGTCAGTTTGCACAGATGTCACAGGTTACACCTGTACGTCAATCAGCCGAACTGACACTGCTCTACTCTGCCAGTCAATAAAGGTATAAAAGAGCGGGATTCTTTGCTCAATAGCCTATAATTGGCCTGCTCCCACAATCGTAGAATACAAATTCCATATGTTTAAACTCTTTAAAGACCGTAACTTTGTGGTCTTCTGGTTTGGTGAAATGGTCTCGGTTATCGGCGACCATATTAGCCTTATTGCCTTTCCATGGTTGGTGCTGCAGATGACGGGCAGTGCTGCATTGACCGGGATGGTTTTTGCCGTGCAGGGTATTCCCAGAGCATTGTTATTGCTTACTGGTGGCGCCGTGGTCGATCGCACCAGCCCGCGTCTGGTCATGATAGTGACCAACGCACTGCGCTTTTTCCTGGTGATGTTTGTCGCCTATATGATCAGTCAGGATACAGTTAATCTGACCTCAGTTTTCTTAATAGCATTTGCCTTTGGTATTGCTGATGCATTTTTTTATCCGGCCAGTACCTCGATAATTCCCAGTCTGGTTTCTCGCGACCAGCTGCAAGCTGGTAATGCCATAGTGCAGACGACCTTGCATCTGGGGATGACAATGGGGCCAGTAATCGCTGGGCTTATTATTGCTGGGGAGATTAATGCTATCCATTATGCAGACGAGGCCGCGAGCATTGCTGCGCAAGCTATCAACAGTTACGAGCAGGATCGAGAGGGTCTGGCTCGTGCATTTTTTGTAGACGGCCTAACTTTTGCACTGTCTTTTATCACCCTGTTATTTCTTCAGGTCCGGAATCTGGATGATCAGGAAAAAGCGCAGGCGGGTACATCCATAATGGCCGAAATACGTGAAGCAGCCCTGTGGGTCTGGTCTATACCTGCGGTGCGTCTCGGTTTTGTTGGTATGGCTGTCATCCACTTTTTCTTTATGCCGATGATTTTTGTCGGGTTGCCAGTATGGGCCAAAGCGCGATTTTTTGAGGGTGCCTATGTCTATGGCCTGGTGACCGCTTCGTTTGGTTTGGGTGCCTTTATTGGCGCTATCGGTAGTGGCTTTATGGCGGGCCCCAAAGACGAGAATCTGGTGCCGAACATGTTCAGGGTCTATGTCTTTAGTGGTTCAACGCTGGCGTTAATTGTTCTCTATGACCCTTACTGGTGGGCGATGCTATTGTTTTTTATCACCGGTGTGTTCGAAGCTTTTTTATATGTGCATTTCACAACCTGGCTTCAGAGAATTACGCCTGAAGCGCTGCTGGGTCGTGTTATGAGTATATTAATGCTGATGTCTATGGGCCTGCTGCCCATCGCTGATGCGATTATGGGCTTTGCCATTGACTGGAGTTTAGAGGCTACCATGATTGGTAGCGCGGCGTTTTTGATGTTGTTCTGTGGCCTGATCGCCATGCATCCATTATCGCGAGTGATGGCAGTGCCGGAGAAACAAAAAAGGGAAGAGCACTGACTCTTCCCTTCTAGGCTGTCACTTTCTCGGTTTAACTTTCGTATTCAGAGTTAATAACAACGACATCAACATCCAATGCAGAGATAACACGCTCGGCGGTATTGCCCCTGATGGTTTTTATCATGCCAGTTTGCCCCAGCGTACCTATAAGCACTACATCTGCATTGATATCCTTCGATACCTTGGCAATTGCTTCATCGGTATAACCCTGGACCACATGGATTTTGTCTGATGCCAGCCCTGTTTCCTTGGCCAAGCGACCACGGTCAGGGTAGAGCATAGAGTCGAGGTAGGCATTAACCACATGGAACTCGGCACCATAGCTTTCTGCCAGCGCTTTACCGCGAGCCAAAATGTTACTGTTTAGCTGCTGCTGTTGATCGCGAATAGCTTGAAAGTTTACTGCCGCCAATACTACTTTACGCGCCGGAGCTGCGCCATCACGCACCAGTACAACTGGACAAAAAGCACGTTTAAATAATTTCCATTTGTTTTCAGTAAATGAAAAGCGGGTACTGGTTTTTGGCTTGCCTGCACGAATAATAATACGCGTAGCTCCCACTTTTTCCGCAGAGCGCATAATGGCTTTTTGCCAGTGATCGCTCCAGGAAATCTCAATCTGATAGTCGAGATCAGCGGCTTTTAAGCGGCTGTGAATCTGCTCATCAAACCAGTTGGTATTGCGATAGATATTCTCGTTGCCGGGGCTCATATCTACACTGTCGTGGTCGATAGCAACAAAGACATAGATTTTTGGTCGCGGCGTCATTAACTGCGCAGTAATTATGGCTCGGTCTAGGGCAACATGTTCGTCAAGGGTTGGGTTGACGACCACAAAGAATTTTTCTTGTTCAGACATACTGTTCTCCTTGATAACTCTCTCTAGTATCACTTAGGCATATGACAGAATAGCTACAGTCATGCTCATTCCGTTATGCGGCCGCATTAAAGCATACCAAATTTGCATAACCAATAGTTCGCGGGGCTTATAAGCAGTGTTTTTCATGGTTTATGGCTATGACTGGCATATCATTTTTGATATTTCCTTATCTATAGCAGGTATTTTCTAGATGCTGCAGTTTTTTTCACTGCCACTTAACAGATAGTGACGAAAGCCAGTTTAGAAAACGTATAATACGCGATTGATAAACTGTGGATGATTCAATGACTGTTCGTACCCGTATTGCTCCATCGCCCACCGGCGACCCTCATGTTGGCACCGCCTATGTTGCTCTTTTTAATATGGCCTTTGCCCATAGTCAGGGCGGTCAGTTTTTACTGCGCATCGAAGACACAGATCAGGCCAGATCGACACCAGAATCTGAAAAAGCCATTCTGGATGCACTGCATTGGTTGGGGTTGGACTGGGACGAAGGCCCGGATAATGGCGGAGATAAGGGCCCTTATCGTCAGAGCGAGCGCTCAGATATCTATCGGGCGCATGCAGATCAACTGCTGGACAGTGGCCATGCTTTCCGATGCTTCTGTACCTCAGAGCGTCTGGACGAGTTGCGTGCAACCCAGATGGAGAACAAACAGCAGCTGGGTTATGACGGTCACTGTATGCACCTCGGCAAAGAGGAGGTCGCTGCTCGCGTAGCAAAAGGTGATTCCCATGTGGTGCGTATGCAGGTACCCAGAGAAGGGCAGTGCACCTTTAACGATATGCTGCGCGGCGAGATTAGCATCGACTGGGCGCAGATCGATTTACAAATACTGCTTAAAGCCGATGGCATGCCAACTTATCATTTGGCCAACGTGGTCGATGATCATCTTATGGAAATCAGCCATGTCATTCGTGGTGAAGAATGGATTAACTCGGCCCCCAAACATATTTTGCTGTATCAGTACTTTGGCTGGAAAGCGCCAGTATTCTGTCATTTGCCATTGCTGCGCAATGTGGATAAGAGCAAGCTGTCCAAACGCAAGAACCCTACCAGTATCCTGTACTATCAGCGTATGGGCTATTTACCTGAAGCACTGCTTAACTATCTGGGTCGCATGGGCTGGTCTATGCCCGACGAGCGGGAGAAGTTTACCCTCGCTGAGATGCTCGAAGTTTTTGATATTCAACGTGTTTCTCTGGGTGGTCCGGTGTTTGATGTTGAGAAACTCAGCTGGTTAAACGGCATGTGGATCCGTGAAGATCTCAGTGATGACCAGCTGGCTGATCGTCTGCATGAATGGGCGCTTAATCGCGATACGCTAAAAGCATTTTTGCCCTTTGCTCGCCAGCGTATGGAAACCTTTTCCGATCTGGCGCCACTGGGCAACTACCTGGTGTCTGGCATGCTGCCGATAACAGCCGACGATCTAATGGCCGTGGGCATGGACGAAGAGCAGCTTGTAGAGGCCCTGCAGTTTGCTCTGTGGCGATTGGAGTCGGTTCAGCACTGGGATAGAGATAATATTTTTAATGCGCTTAAGGCTGTTGCCGATGCCATGAATATTAAACTGAAGCCATTTCTGGCACCGCTGTTTATTGCTATTGCTGGCAGCAGCGCATCCATCTCGGTAATGGACTCAATGAATTTGCTGGGTGCAGATATGTCTCGAGCTCGTTTGCGCCACGCCATAGACTTGTTGGGTGGTGTAGGTAAAAAGAAACTTAAAAAAATGGAAAAAGCCTATCAGCAGTTGGCATAAAGCAGTCAAACAACCATATTGAACCCAAAGCATCTCGGGGGTAGAGGTGCTAGGATTTAGCCAGACCAATAAGAGCAATTAAAAAAGGTTTGTTATGAATTTTGTGCCCTACGCAATTCCGGTGTTTATTGCGCTTATCTTGCTCGAGCTTTGCTGGGGCTGGCTTAAGGGCAATAACAGCTACAGAGTCAACGATAGCTTGAATAGTCTTAGCCTCGGTATCGTCAGTCAGGCTACCAAATTAGTTTTTCTCAATATAGGTTACCTGGTATTTGTTCAAGTAGAGCAAGATTATTCTCTGGGGCTATTCGATAGCCAGTACATCAGCCACTGGATACTGGGTATGTTGCTCTATGATTTTTTATATTACTGGTCCCATCGCATCAGTCACGAGCGGCAATTTTTTTGGGCATCCCATGTGGTGCACCATCAGAGCGAAGACTTTAATCTAAGCACGGCACTGCGCCAGACTAGCACCAGCTTTATTGCCACCTGGCTATTTTTTATTCCCTGTTTCCTATTGGGTATGCCTATCAGCATGTTTGTTAGCATTGCTTCGGTTCAGCTGATTTATCAATTCTGGGTGCACAGTGAGCATATTCCCAAGCTTGGTGGTATTGAATGGTTGTTTGTTACACCCTCTAATCATCGGGTTCACCATGCTCAGAACGCAGAATATGTGGACAAGAATTATGGCGGCCTGCTGATTATCTGGGATAGATTGTTCGGTACCTTTAAGGAAGAGAGCGAGCTGGAGCCAGCGATCTACGGTATCCGCACACCGCTAAATAGCTTTAGCCCGGTGTGGGCCAATGTTCATATTTACCGGGCTATGCTGCGGGACGCCTGGCACACCCAGTCATGGCGAGATAAGGTTTCTGTGCTCTGGGCCAGAACGGGGTGGCGGCCAAAGGATGCAGCCGATAAATATCCTCAGGCTAAAACTGACCTAGACCACTTTGAAAAATATGATCCGCAGCTTAGTAGGCTGTCGAATGTAGTGATAATTATCCAATACATGCTGGTAGCCGCCATTCATTTTTGGACCTCGTTTCAGGTGACGACCGGCTCATATGGGCTGATACTGAGCGCTACCCTGGTGCAGATAGTTAGTCTGATGATGATTGGTGCAGTGTTGGATGGGCGCAGCTATGCCCGACTGTTAGAAGCTTCACGCTGGGCTTTGGTTGCGGTAGTTCTGTATGTGGGTTACAGCGCCAGTTTAATCAGTATTACTGGGCTCTATATTGGCATTACCTATCTGCTAGTTAGCGCAATATTGATGCAAGCTGTGTTCAGGCGTGAAAATAACAGTGCAGGCGCAGCAATGGTTAGTTAGTTGCTTGAAAGCCCGAATAGGGCGGGAAACAGGCTTGACTTAAAACAGGCTGATCCCTATTATGCGGCTTCCTTTTTGGGGCCTTAGCTTTTATGCCCTCGGGTGCAGCTGGTGGCAGCTGAGCAGTAAATTAAACGTTAAGTGTGCCGTAACACCCTGATTTCGGCATGGCAATATTTTTGGGGCCTTAGCTCAGCTGGGAGAGCGCAACACTGGCAGTGTTGAGGTCAGCGGTTCGATCCCGCTAGGCTCCACCAAATAAAAACCCCCACACGCATGTGTGGGGGTTTTTTATTTGCCGGAGATTAGTGCGATGACCTCTATACCCAAAACAGCAAAATTTCCCCAGTCTCAGCCGATTGACGTGCTAACTCCTCGGCCTGGCTCCCAAACAGTTCCTCCACCCGCTCGCGACGGATTTTCATCGTCGGGGTGAGCACGCTATTTTCAATAGACCAGGGCTCAGAAGATATCATCACAGCCCCAATTCTCGCATGCTTATCCACTTCAACATTAACCGCTTTAACCCGCTCTAACAGAGCAGCTTCAACTATATCTCTAGGTTGCTCAAGTGCAATGGCACTGAGCACACAGGTCATTACCGTTTTGGAATAGCCTCTACCTAGCAAGCATATCTGCTCCGTATGTGGGTTTTCAGTAAAGATATTCTCGATAGGTGTGGGAGCCACAAACTTGCCTTGAATGGTTTTAAAGTAATCTTTGACTCGCCCGGTAATATAATAAAAACCATCCTCATCTATCTTAACTTTATCACCCGTGTGTACCCATCCATCAACAAAAGTCTCAGCGGTTTTTTCCGGCATATTGTAATAACCCGGTGAACAGCCTGCAGATTTTACGAGTAGCTCGTCGTCCTCAGTGATGCGAATTTCTACACCAGCAGTGGGCTTGCCAATCGACCCAATACGCCGGTCAGCTTTGCTCGATACAATCGGCCCCATACATTCCGTTTGGCCGAAGCCTTCCATCAGGCAGATTCCAAAGCGATCGTACCAGTGAATAAGTGCTGGCGGAGTTGGTGCTGCGGCGGTTAGCAGATATTGCGCCTGATCCAGGCCAAGCTTTTCTCTGATCATTTTTCCTACGCCCTCGGCATCGGCTTCAAGCGCGGCATCTACCGCATCCTGAGAGCCAAACTGCGCAATAATACCCTGTTGCAGCTGTTCCCAAACTCTTGGCGGGCCAAACATAAAGGCTGGTTTGCACAGAGGCAGATCACGCAGCAGGGTAGTGAGGTTTTCATTAAAGTGGACTTCGCCACCGTTCACCAGGGAGCTAACTTCGATCAGCTGTCTTTCGGCAATATGGGCAAGGGGCAGGTATGAGAAAAGCTTGGCCCCCACGCCCATGGAAAATGTCTTGCTAAAGCGGTTGACAGGAACCAGGTTTGAGGTGTGAGTTTGCATCACGCCTTTGGGAACACCGGTGGTTCCGGAAGTAAACACCAGTGATATCAGGTCGTCGGCCTGGCATTGGTACGCAGGCATACTGCCTCTAAAGGGTGCTACCAGATCTTCCCAGCGCAGATGCTCTTCGGCCAGCGCTACACCAGGCAATGCTATGAGTAAGATTCCTTCGGGTAATACAGGTCTTACCTGATCCCAGTTTTCTGTCTCGCCAACAAACAGTACCTTCATGTCGGTAAAGCTCATCACATAGTCAGCTGTTTCACCTGGTGCGGTGGTAAACATGGGCACTACCACATGGCCAGCGGCACAGGCGCCCAGATCGGCAAAATACCAGTGGGGGCGGTTGCGTGACAGCAGGCCGATACATTGCCCGGAAGTTTCAAAATGAGACTCAAACCAGCAGGCCATTGCATTGATTTCTGTGTGGGCTTGATACCAGGTCCAGTCGGTGGCGACGTCACCAGTACGCTCCTTTAGCCACACCTGATCCGGATGCTGATTGTTCCATTGGTTGAGGTAGTCAGTATAGGTGGCAAGCATGATCGTTATCCGCTGTTATTGTTATTTTTAGAACGTTGAACCACAGTTTATAAACTCAGGCAGATTAGTACAATGCCCATTTTGCTGGTCTAATTCCCCCTGAGCTTGTTATAGTTTGACCATAATTATTAAAAAAGAACTGTCTCATGACGTCGAAACCCTCTTCTCTACTCAGTGATCAGCAGGTCATAGATCGCATCTTTGCCCATGTAGACAATGGCACCACAGATGTTGGCGATACCGTTTGGCGAGAGCCAGTGGAACACTATCAATCCCAAGAGCGTTTTGAGGCTGAAATAGCCCTGTTAAAGCGGCTGCCAGTACCTTTTTGCCCATCTGCGGCATTGCCAGAAAAGGGCAGCTATATAGCGCGCAGTGCTGCCGGTACACCGCTGGTGGTTGTGCGCGGCCGAGACGGTCAGGTACGAGCTTTCATCAACGCTTGTCGCCACCGCGGTATGCAGGTTGCCAAGGGCAGCGGATGTGCGCACGCCTTTGTCTGTCCCTACCATGCTTGGACCTACAGTCTTGAGGGCAACCTTAGGAGTATTCCCGGGCAAGATGGCTTTCCAGGTATAGACCCAGAGCAACATGGTTTGGTAGAAGTCAGCGCCCAGGAAAAGGGCGGCATTGTTTATGTGATGCAGGAAGGGCAGATTACGGAACCTATGCTGGCGAACTGTCTGGACTATTTTTCTCCGCAGCAGTCCATGTTTGAAACTGGCGAAATGCTCGATGAGGCCAATTGGAAGATTCTTAACGAAACCCTGATGGAGGGTTACCATATTAAGTCTCTGCACAGAGAGACGTTCTATCCCTACGGCATGGACAACGTGAATTTGGTCGAAAACTTTGGCACGAATTCAAGAGTGACATTTCCGTTTCGACGCATCGAAAAACTGCGAGATATAGCACCGGATAAGCGTCGTATTGATGGCCTGGCGACCTATGTTTACCAGCTATTCCCGAATGCCAGCGTATCGGTCTTATCCAAGCATACCAATTTGGTGATACTGGAGCCTCTCAGTCCAATCAGTTCCAAGTGGGTGGTTTACCGCATGGTTAATCCGTTGATGGACGGCCAGGAAATTACCGTTGAAGACGCCAAGAGAGATGCAATATTTGTCAATAATTCGGGGCAGGATGAAGACCGAGAAGCGGCCCGTGCCATCCAACAGTCCTTGGGCAGCAAGGCTAATAGTCACTTTACCTTCGGGCATTATGAAAAAGCCATTGTCAATTTTCACCAGCATTTGGCCAAGCACCTGGATAAGTCATAACCCTAGGGTTCATAAATCATTTTCGCCCTAATCAATACATGGCGCTGTCTGTTCCTAGGCAGGACCATCATCCATTAAAAAGGAAACATTAATGTCTTTACCACCCATTTTATCAGAGCGCCTCAGACTGCCCGTTGTCGCTGCCCCACTTTTTATTATCTCTAATCCTGACCTGGTGATTGCGCAGTG
>CBFIGD010000014.1:0-14823 GCA_965662065.1 uncultured Porticoccaceae bacterium
CAATAATGACGCCATCTTCGCGCAGAAATCTATTTTGATGTGTCTGTCTAAGCTGTGCTGGCAATCCTGCATGATAGGGCAACGCATTAAAGCCCTGCTGACTTAACCATTCTGCGGTATCTTCTACCTTCTTTCGCGACAAGCAATAAACAATTCCCGCTTCACTTTTACGCTGCTGTAAAAACGCCAGCAGCTGTTTTTTCGGGGTAGTTTTGTTGGCAATGGCATAACGGATATTGGGGCGATCAAAGCCACTGATGTACGAGTTGGCGCCGGTTAGCGACAGCCGTTCAATAATCTCCTTACGAGTACGAATATCGGCGGTGGCAGTCAGTGCAATGCGCGGTATTGTCGGAAAACGCTCATTGAGCAAACTTAACGACAGATAATCCGAGCGAAAATCATGGCCCCACTGGGATACACAGTGAGCTTCGTCGATGGCAAACAGGGCTAACTTACATCGACTTAGCAGGTCCAGGGTATAAGATTGAATAAGGCGCTCTGGGGCAATATAAAGCAAGTCCAACTGCCCTGCTAACAGCTGCTGCTCGATCACATTCTGTTCACTGTGGGACAGGCTTGAGTTTAAAAATGCCGCCTTCACACCCAACTGCTGCATGGCATCAACCTGATCCTGCATTAATGCTATTAGGGGTGAAATAATAATACCCACACCCTCACGCAACAGTGAGGGTATTTGATAACAAATAGATTTACCGCCACCGGTAGGCATTAAGACAAGCGCATTATTACCGGCGCTGACATGCTCAATAATCTCTGCCTGATGACCACGAAAACGTTCGTAACCATAGAGGCTGTTTAAAATCTCCAGTGCATTTTGCGACATAGTTTTTACGAGTATTCGTGATTTGGAGAAATTTTACTGCCACCCTTGGGCCCGAGGGCGCATTGTATAGCCACCATCGGCCATCGCCAACCATTGAGGCAGCTCAATCACCCAACTCGGCCCACATAGAACGTCAACTCATTCACAGGGTTACTTTTGCGAGTGTTAATGCCAATAGTTTCTGGGGTATCCCTTGAGAACAGTCAGGGCCCGCTTATGGTTGCAGGTATTTTCAGATTGAGTGAACACCTGTTTGAGCGCTGGCGCGAGTTGTGTGAACGCTGGAAATACCTGTAACCATGGGACCGTTCTCAAGGGATACCCCAGAAACTACCTCGCTTCGCAGCAGAGCAGCAAAAAAAAAGGGCCTGCAGTTGCAGACCCCTTTTGACACAATCATGCACGTTACGCTTATCACTTAGCCCATCGACAAAATAACTTTGCCCTTGGCTCTGCGCTCAGAAATAGACGCAAATGCAGACTTATAATCATCCAGTGAATAAACCTCGGTCACCAGTGGTGAAAACTGGCCGCCGTCAATCATGGCAATCAGCTCATCAAAGTTTTGACGCGACTCCATCGGCGCTCTCGCCGCCCATGCACCCCAGAAAACGCCAACCACTGAAGCACCCTTGAGCAGCATAAGGTTAAGTGGAATTGCTGGAATTGGACCAGAGGCAAACCCAATGACCAGGAAACGACCATTCCAGGCAATCGCTCTGAACGCCTGCTCGGAGAAGTCACCACCCACAGGGTCATAGATAACATCCACACCTTTGCCACCGGTCAGCGCCTTAACCTTGTCCTTGAGGTTTTCTTCAGAATAGTTGATCCGCAAATCTGCGCCCGCTTCACAGGCAAAATCAAGCTTCTCTTCAGTACTGGCTGCAGCAATAACCGTTGCACCCATCGCCTTGGCAATCTGAATAGTCGCAATACCCACGCCGCCAGCTGCACCCAGCACCAGCAACGTTTCGCCGGGCTGTATATTAGCCTGTTGCTTTAACGCGTAATAAGACGTGCCATAGGTAATCGCAAAACCCGCCGCCTGTTCAAAGGACATGGTATTGCCCATCTCAAAAGTGGTGTTTTCATTGACCACACATTGCTCAGCAAAGGCACCAATCTGTGTGGTGGCAATTAGCTTGTCACCCACCTTGCGGCTGGTAACACCCTCACCTACGGCGGTGACTACGCCCGACAATTCGGCACCAGGTATAAACGGCAGTTCTGGCTTAAACTGGTACTTGCCCTGAACTGTCAGCACATCGGGAAAGTTAACCCCGGTGGCTTTTATATCCATCAGAATCTCTCCTTTGCCCGGAGCAGCTACTTCTACCTCATCCAGTGACAGATTCTCAGTGGGCCCAAACTCTTTACAGACTAATGCTCTCATAAGTATTTCCAATTTTTATTATTTATTGTCAGTTAGGTAGGCCGCAGCTTTGGCAACAAACTTATTGGTTTGTTGAAAACCACCCACCAGCACCTGCTGACCTTCAGGGTTCTCAATCGCCTCGATCTGGGCGCGAACATTTTCTGGCGTTTGCTGATCCGGTGGCAGATAAATACCATCAGTCTCATAGATCTGCGTGCGCGCATAACCACCAGCGCCAGCGCAGAGAATGCTGCGGTTGGGTGCAGCTTCATCACAGATAGTCAGCAATCCGGCAGTTACCGCTTCCACCGTCATAATATCCGACTGCTCCTCGGTCACCAGCCCCTCCAGCATTCTTGTGCCTGCAGTGGGCGATAGGCAGTTAACCTTAATGTTGTATTTTTCACCCTCTATACAGAGCGTATTCATCAAACCGACAACAGCCATCTTGGCTGCGCCATAATTAGCCTGACCAAAGTTGCCGTACATGCCGCTTGAAGACGTGGTCATCACAATACGACCGTAACCCTGCTCACGCATCAAGGCCCAAACTGCTTTGGCGCAATTGGCTGAGCCCATTAAATGCACATCAACTACCAGCTGAAAATCAGCCATAGCCATTTTTGCAAAACTTTTATCACGCAGGATACCGGCGTTGTTAATCAGAATATCAACCCGGCCCCATTTCTCGACTGCCTGCGCAACCATGGCTTCGACTTCGTCCATGTTGGCTACATTGGCGCCGTTAGCCATAGCTTCACCACCAGCGGCTTCGATCATGGCCACAGTTTCCAGCGCAGCATCGCTTGAACCGCCATCACCATTTACCGAGCCACCGAGATCATTAACCACGACCTTGGCACCACGGGCAGCCAGGGCCAACGCATGGGAGCGGCCCAAGCCATTTCCTGACCCTGTGACTATAGCAACCTGATTGTCGTATCTGATTGTCATTTTACAGTCCCTTACATATATTGTTTAAGTTCGCGACGTCCAATCACCATGCGGTGCACCGCATCTGGGCCATCAGCAAATCGTAACGTGCGCTGCGCGCCATACCAAATTGCCAGCGGCGTGTCCTGAGAGAGACCCAGGCCACCATACATCTGCATGGCTTCATCAATAACCTTTAACGCCATACTGGGTGCGGCCACTTTAATCATGGAGATAAAAGGCTGTGCCGCATCTGTGCCTACATTGTCCATCAGCCAGGCAGCCTTCAGGCAAAGCAGACGCGTCATTTCAATATCAATACGCGCCTGGGCAATAATGTCGACATTGCCGCCGAGCTTGGCCAGCGGGCGTCCAAAGGCTTCACGTTCCAAGGAACGCTTGGTCATCAGCTTTAATGCAGCTTCAGCCAGACCAATTGAACGCATGCAGTGATGAATACGGCCAGGCCCTAAACGCCCCTGAGCGACTTCAAAACCACGGCCTTCGCCAAGGATCATATTTTCTTTGGGAACACGTACATCGGTAAAGCGCATATGCATATGGCCATGGGGCGCATCATCGACATTATAGATTTGCATGGCGCGCAGGTTTTGTACACCAGGTGTTTCAAAGGGAACCAGAACCTGTGAGTGTCGCGAGTGACGCGGCGCATCCGGGTTGGTGTTCACCATTACAATCATAATTTTGCAGCGCGGATCACCGGCACCAGAGATCCAGATCTTCTCGCCATTGAGTACCCATTCATCACCATCGGCAACGCAAGACATTGCAATATTAGTGGCATCAGAAGAGGCGACACCCGGCTCAGTCATAGCATAGGCAGAACGAATTTCGCCGGCCAGCAGCGGCTTTAACCAGGTTTCTTTTTGCTCTTCGGTGCAGTAACGGGCCAACACTTCCATATTGCCTGTGTCTGGCGCGGCACAGTTAAACACCTCAGGAGCAAGGTGCGAACGACCCGTCTCTTCAGCAATATAGGCATACTCAACAGTGTTTAATCCGTGACCACCTTCAAAATGCGTGAGGAAGAAATTCCATAGATTCTTGGCTTTGGCTTTGCTCTTAAGGCTCTCAAGAATTTCAGTTTGGCGCTCGGTATAGGTCCAGCGATCACCTTTTTCAACCTCGGCATGATACTCAGCCTCGAGGGGCAAAATTTCTATATCGATAAAATGTTTTACTTCTTCAAGTATGGGTTTGACCTTGTCGCTGATACCTAAGTCCATTGTGCTTATCCTTTATTATGAATTTTTTTATGCATGCCAGATAGATTAATCGGATTTTTTAAACACCGAGCTGCTTTTGATAAAACGTTATTCTAATACAGACTGAAATAAAAACGGGGCATCATTTCTGATAACCCCATTTATAACTTACACCGTTTTAGTAGCCACTGAGCTGCGCAAAACGATCTGTGTGGTAACTGTTATCGCCAAACATAATCTGAGCTACCCGCGCCCGCTTAATAAAGAAGCCAATGTCATATTCGTCAGTCATACCAATGCCCGCATGCATCTGAATCGCTTCATTGGTCGCTAGCTCAGCTACTTCGCAAAGCTTGGCTTTGGCAATGCTGGCCAGAGCCGAGGTTTTCTTGTCATGCTCATCTAGCGATTGCAGCGCCTTGAGTACAACGGACTTACAGAGCTCAACCTCACTCCACCAGTGCGCAGCGCGATGCTGCAGCGCCTGAAAGGAACCAATTAAAACGCCAAACTGCTTGCGCTCTTTGAGATACTGCAAGGTCACATCAAAGCTCTCCTGGGCAATACCCAAAAGCTCGGCCGCGAGATAAATATTGCCTGCATCCAATGTGGCATTAAGCGCCTTAAAGCCAGCGCCCTCGTCACCCAGTAGCGCTGCATCGGCCACCTCTACGTTATTAAAACTGATGTTGGCGTAGTTGCGGGTATCGGTCATTTCTGTGCGCTCAACCTCAACACCTGTGGCTGTTCGATCAACAACAAACAGACTTATACCAACTCTGTCGCCGGCCTGGCCCGCAGTGCGCGCAGCCACAATCAGTTTGTCAGCCGTACTGCCATCGGCAACAAAGCGTTTGGCGCCATTGAGTATATAGCCGTCGCCTTGCTTAACTGCCGTCAGACTAATCTGTGCCGGTGCATGATGGCCTGTCTCATCAACAGCCACTGCCGTGGTGAGTTGTCCACCGACAATCGCGCCGAGCAGTTCCGTTTTCTGGGCTTCGCTGCCCGCTGCATTAATGGCGGTAACGCCCAATACTGCGGTGGCAAAAAGCGGTGAAGCGGTTAGCGTGCGACCGGTCTGTTCAACAATCTGGCCCATACCCACATGACCAAATTCGAGACCGCCATAGGCCTCTGGCACTAAAATTGCTGCCCAGCCCATATCGGCCATCTGTGCCCATAGGTTATCGGCGTAACCCGTTTGACTGCCTGCATCGCGCTGCTTGCGCAGCTCTGCCACCGGGGCAAATTCAGCGAGAAAACCCTGAGCGGATTCTTTGAGCATCTGCTGCTCTTCGTTTAATACTAGTGCCATAGTTCTGTACCTTTAAAGTCTGTTAGCGCTGTCGCAACTCTATCAGCCGAGGCCAAGGATATTTTTAGCGATCACATTGAGTTGAATCTCTGAGGTTCCACCTTCGATAGAATTACCTTTGGTGCGCAACCAGGTGCGTGGCAACCAGCCTTCATTCGAGGCCTCACCTTGCCATACCAAGCCATCACTGCCATTGACCTTCAGCAGGGTTTCAAAGCGGCGCTTATTCAGCTCTGTACCATAGTACTTAAGCATGGCTGAGGTTGCTCCAACCCCATGACCAGATTTAACTTCGTCGGTAACTCGCTCGGCTGTCAGAGCAAAACAGGCGCCGTCAATTTCCCATTTGGCAACTTCGGCGCGCAGTATTGGGTTGTTCATGCGACCCTGCTCAACGCCCAATGCTTTGGCGGCAACCTGTCCCAGACTATTGCCACCGGTCTCGGCCATACCCATACCGCCAATCATTTCACGCTCATGGGTCAGCAGATACTTGGCAATGGTCCAGCCCTGATTAACCTCGCCGACTACCTGATCTTTCTCAACCCGAACATCGTCGAGAAAGGTTTCACAAAACGGCGAACTGCCTGAGATCAATTTGATTGGCTTTGGCGTAACGCCTGGGGTTTCCATATCAAACAGCACCAGGCTAATGCCCATCTGTTTCTTGGCGTCTGAGTCTGTGCGCAGCAGGCAGAACATCCAGTCGGCCTTGTCACCATAGGAGGTCCAAACCTTCTGCCCATTGGCAATAAAATGATCGCCCCTATCTTCGCCCTTGGACTGCAGACCAGCTAGGTCTGACCCAGCGCCAGGCTCTGAATAGCCCTGACACCAGCGAATTTCACCGCGAACAATAGGGGGCAAATGCTGCTGCTTTAAAGCCTCCGAACCAAACTTCAGCAGCGCTGGACCGATCATCCAGATACCGAAGCTACTGAGAGGTGAGCGCGCGTTAATGCGTGCCATCTCTTCTTTGAGCACTTTATGCTCGGCCTTATCCAGACCACCGCCACCGTATTCCTTGGGCCAGTCAGGCGCAGTCCAGCCTTTAGCGCCCATGCGCTGCATCCATTGTTTCTGTTCTTCACTGGCAAACTCGAAGTGGCGTCCACCCCAGCACATCTCCTCGCCACCTTTGGCCGATTGGCGCATTGATGGGGGACAGTTCTCTTCTAACCAGTCTCTGGTTTCCTGCCTGAAAGCCTGTAAATCACTCATATTAGTCTCCTGCTGCATCACTCACTAAAAAGGGTTTGATAACCATCTGTTGCGTCGGCTATGAGTCAGTAAATATGTTAAATTGAACTTACAGTATGTTATTGTAACTATCAAGTATTGCTCGACTAAAGTCGAGTATTTGCAGGGCTTATGCGGCTGGTGTTTGATCGGAACGCCGACTACACTAGAGCGATAACTTTTGGGAAATGACGTTGCATGAGTAAAGCCTTACAGCAGTTACTGGATGTTCTATCACTGGAAAAAATTGATACTAATATCTATCGCGGGGTCACGCCTGAAACAACCAATAAACGTGTGTTCGGTGGCCAGGTATTTGCCCAGGCCATGCGTGCTGCACAGGACACCGTTGATCAGGAACGCATGGTGCATTCTCAGCACGCCTATTTCTTGCGGCCTGGCGATCCCTCGGTACCCATACTTTATGAAGTGGACGCGATTCGTGATGGCGGCTCATTTACCACCAGACGTGTGGTCGGCTCTCAGCGCGGCAAAGCGATCTTTAATACCGAGCTATCCTTTCAGATCATTGAACCCGGATTATCACACCAGGCAGAAATGCCCAATTGCATAGGGCCAGAAGGGCTCGAAGAAGACAGTATTCGCTGGGCCAAATTGGCTGAGTCAATGGCCAAAAAAGATAAGGACCGGTCGAGCGCCAGTCGCCCATCATTGCGTCCAATTCAGATGCGCTCGGTAGAGCCGGTGGACTATAAAAACCCGCAACCCAGAGCAGCCGAACAACTGATATGGATTAAGGCCGCGGGTTCTCTTGCCGAGATGGGTGTCACCGAAGACCCGGGACTACACAGAGCAATTCTCGCCTATGCCTCAGACTTTAATCTGATGGGCACATCAATGCTGCCCCATGGGGTTAGCTTTATGAATCCTAAACTGCAGCCTGCCTCGCTGGATCACTGCATCTGGTTTCACGATGAATTTAAAGCGGATGAATGGCTGCTGTACGCCATGGATAGTCCGCGCTCAAGTCATTCTCGCGGATTGAATCGCGGCTCATTTTTTAGCCGCGATGGACGACTGGTCGCCAGTACGATTCAAGAGGGTCTGATCCGCCTGCACCCATAAATCTCCCCCCACCCAGCCTATCTGCTAGCTATCGCTTACCAGCACAGCCTCAAGCGCACGTCTAATCTGCGCCGGAATGGCCACCGACTTATCGGTAGCGCGATCCACAAACACATGGGTAAATGTACCCACAGCAGCTGGGCTTGGCTGTCCCTGCTTAAAAATCCCAATGCCATATTCGACTGAGCTATTGCCCAGCTTATTCACTCTAAAACCCGCTTCAATAGGCTCTGGATACGCGATAGGTGATTTGTACTGGCAGGACGATGCCACCACAAACCCAATCACCTCGGCGCTGTGAATATCCAGTCCCCCCTCTTCGATCAGGTATTTATTGGCCACGGAATCAAAGTAGCTATAGTAGACAACATTGTTCACATGGCCATAGATGTCATTGTCCATCCATCGGGTCGTTATAGCGCAAAAGTAAGGGTAATTGGCACGTTCGGTCATGGTCTAAAACGCCTGTCGGTATATCGCGAGGGCGTCATCAACACTGACATCCCGCGGGTTATTTATTAATAAGCGCTGCTGCAGCATAGCTTGCTGTGCCAGCATTGGCAGATCGGCCTCATCAATAGCCATCTGCTGCAATCTTGTTTGCAGACCCAGATCCTCCGCTAGCGCCAGGAAGTAATCAGCCAATATTTCGGTCACCGCCAGAGGGTCGGCGGGCAATGTCTTGCCAGGTAAAATAATTGCTGCCAGCTCGGCATAGTAATGCCCAGCCTCAGAGGCATTAAAACGCAGCACATGGGGAAGCACCAGCGAGTTACTCAGACCATGGGGTATGTGATAATTACCACCCAGCGGGTAGGCCAGCGCATGTACCGCCGCCACCGGCGCGTTGGCAAATGCCTGCCCTGCCATCATAGCCCCAAGTAACATCGCCTCACGCGCCGCGACATTACTGCCCTGCTTAACCGCCACCTCAATGTTGCCCGCCATTAGACGCAGGGCCTCGCGAGCCAGCATATCTGACAGCGGATTCTTTTTATGTTTCGTGGTGAAGGCCTCAATGGCGTGCACCATGGCATCAATACCCGTGGCCGCAGTCACCGCGGGTGGCAGACCCAGAGTCAGGGTTGCATCGAGAATAATTTTGTCAGCCAACAGAGTGCGACTCACCACGCCCGCTTTAGTTGTTTCACCTGTGGTAATAATGGATACCATGGTGGCTTCAGAGCCGGTACCCGCCGTGGTAGGCACCTGAATCAACGGTAGTCGCCCTGCAGAGATTTGCTCAACACCATAGATTTCAGCCAGCGGCTGCTCGCCTTTAATTAACACTGCCAGCAACTTGGCAACATCCATAGAGCTGCCGCCGCCAAAACCAATGACACCATCGCAGGCAAAAGCCTGAGCCGCTGCAACGGCATCCAGCACGACAGATTCTGGAGGATCAGCTATCACATCAGAATAGATACTCAGCGCAATATTATTGGCTTCCAGGTTTTTAACGGCGCCATCCAACAGGCCACATTTAATAATGCCCGGGTCGGTTACAATCAACGCGCGTTTAATACCCATGCCTGCGGCCATATTACCAAGCTGCTCGGCGGCACCCGCACCCACCAGAACATCTGCGACTGTACTAAAATGAAAATTGCTGCTCATGCTGTAACGCTCTTATTGTTATGCCTTTTTATGATGAGATGGCCACTATATTGTCTTCTTGGGCAAGGCTTTAGGTGCAGGATGACGGTAGAGAAGCCCCAAGCCCATTAATAAACAAATTAAAATAGGCCGCCGACAGCTCAGGTCCATTGGCATCCTTCACCCAGTTTGCTAAATCCGGGCTCGCCTCCACAGCACCAGACAGCAGATGCTGAGCTACCTCAGCATCTATTTTACGCAAAGTGTTGTCATCAAAACCCTGACGGATATAGGCACCTAATTGACCACTGTTCTTTTTCGTCGCCTTTAAAATATCTTTGCGATGCGCCTCATCTAAAGACGGAAGCGAGCGATAGCGAATCAGCGGACCCTCTTCGGTAAATTGCACATTAAACAAATACCGCAGCGACAGCTCGACCTTTTTAAGACCGGTCTCTCCAATTTCTCCCGCCTTGTTAAGCAGTAGCCTCTCCACATCCAGCGTTCGATTAAAACACTGGTATAGAAGCTCTTCCTTGTTTTTTATATGGTAGTAAAAAGCACCTTTGGTGACATCCAGCGAACTGGCAATCTCATCCAGCGATGTACCTTTGTAGCCCTTCTGGTTAAAGTAGATGGAACCGACCCGATAAAACGCTTCGCGCTTCATGCGGTTTTGCACGTCCCGATCAAAACTATCCAGCGACAGATTGTTGAGTGCAGGTAAGGCAATATTGCTGAACGCATGCTGTTTGGCCGACAGGCCATTAACCAACATATCCAAAACCGCATCAATAATGGGCGCCGGGTTGGCCGCATGGCTGCGGTTTAACCACACGGGAAACCATTGGGGAATCGCAAAAATACCGCAACAGATAACCGCTGGATCCCGCTTTTCAATCACGCCCTCATCAATACCCTGCTTAACCATAGCCTCACAGAGTGCAAATATTTCGCGCCAGCGCGCTTTAATATCTTCAGCATGGGCCTCGTCCAGGGACGATATCTCCGTGAGCATAGCAAAGTGCGGCGCCTTGCCATTAAGCGTATCTATGTATTGTTCGAAGTGACCGCGCACCATGGCAACGATCTTTTCCAGCCCGTTGGCATCTGCATCGTTGGCGCGCCGGGCCTGCGCCAGCCACATATCGCAGCTGGATACATAGCATTGGTAAATTAAATCTTCTTTGGTTTTAACATAGTAATAGACGCAGGTTTTGGTCAGCTTCATGCTGCCGGCAATGTCGGCCAATGTTGCGGCACGCGAGCCCTGCCAGTTAAATAACTGCGCGGCCCCAGACAGAATCGACTGAAATCTAAGCTGGTGCTGACGACCTTTGGAAAAAGGTGACGCAATACGAGGGTTGGTAAGCGAGTTCATGTGTCAAATAGCCGCTGTTCAATAGTTATACTTGCTGGAAGAATAACATACTCGACTACTAGTGCTATATTGCGGTATAAATCATTTTTACTGCCGCAATGGCCAACACCGCAGCAAGCAATTTTTGCAATGTTAGCGATGAGGCTCGGTGGGCTGCCAGCTCACTGCCAAATAGACAGCCAGCAAAAGCCGCTATTACCAACCAGCCTGTACCCAGAGGCCAGGGCTGGCCGCTGGCAACATAACCCGCCAATCCGCCAATGGAGTTAAGCAGAATAAATCCTGCTGCAACCGCGGTGCTTTGGCGCATGCTGCACCAGCCAAATATCAGCAGTATCGGGCTTAAAAACACGCCGCCACCAATACCGGTAAGGCCCGCTGAAAAGCCAAGCACCCCACCCACCAGCAAAACCAGTAGCAATGCAGGCTGCTGAGTGTTCTCTGCGACTTTGGTAATCATCAACATGCGCACAGCGGCTAAAAACAGCATCACACCGACTAATAATCGGTAGGCCTGGGCATCGATTTCGATCAGGCCACCGACAAAGGCCAACGGCGTAGACACTACAACCAGAGGCCAAAACAATTTATGGGGCATCAGCTGATAGGGTTTAAATCGATGCAGCAGCCAAGAGGTCACCACGATATTCATCAATAAGGCTGCCGGACGCATTTCCTCAGGCGCCAAACCCCAGAGTGCCATTGCCGCCAGATAGCCGGAAGCACCCCCATGGCCCACAGAGGAATACAACACCGCCATCAATCCGATAGCCGCAAGCAGTAACCAGGAAAACTGAAAGGTAAAAATTGACTCTAGGGCCACGGCCATTAGCCGCCGGTCATATTCATAAAGCGCACAATATCGACCTTTTCCGCATCAAAATAATGACGCTCCGGTTTATTGCCGATAGCAGTAACGATATTACGCTTCAGTAATGCTGTATCACCGGGATGGCTGCGCATCAGCTCGCGTAAATCCAGACTGTGCTCATTGCCTAGACAGAGAAGTAATCGCCCCTCTGCCGTCATTCGCACCCGATTACAGGACTCGCAGAAGTTATTCGACATAGGTGAGATAAAGCCAATCTTGGATTGGCTATTGGCCACCTGGGTGTAACGGGATGGGCCGCCGGTGGTTTCGGCACTGTCGAGCAATGTAAATTCTGAGGCTAGCTGCTCGCGAATTTGGCCGCTGGTAATCTGGGTATTAACGCGCTTGTGGGAGGATATTTCTCCCAGAGGCATCTCTTCGATAAACGAAATATCCATACCCTGATCCACGGCAAAGCGCGCGAGATCCAGAACCTCATCGTCATTAAAACCGGCCAGAATCACGGCATTTAATTTTATTTTTTTAAACTGCGCCGCATTGGCGGCCTTGATACCTGCCAGCACTTCAGCCAGTTCACCCACTCTGGTGAGTTGTTTAAAACGTGCAGGTTTGAGGCTATCAATGCTGATATTAATCCGCGACATGCCCGCATCTTTTAGCGGCTGCGCCATCTTGGGCAGATACACGCCATTGGTGGTCATGGTGACCTCATCCAAACCGGGCAACGCGGCTATAGAAGCTACTAGCTTGACAATATCCCGCCGAATTAATGGCTCGCCACCGGTTAAACGAATCTTGCGGACACCCAACTCAACAAAGGCCGCAGCCGCATCGCGCAGTTCTTCCAAACTAAGGATCTGCTGCCTGGGCAAAAAGGTCATATCTTCTGCCATGCAGTAGGTACAGCGGAAATTGCAGCGATCAGTCACCGACAGCCGCAGGTAGTCGACGGTGCGGCCAAATGGATCAACGAGTGACGGAGCTGAATTCACAATACTATAAGTCTTTTGGGTGATTAATAGGCGTAGGGTAGCACATCAACCAGATCCCCCACTTGGATAGATTCGCCACTCTTTTGCCTGACAAAGACCTCTCCCCAGCAAGCTGATGACAGTACACCACTACTCTGATTGGGATAAATTTCAACGCCAGTATCCGTCAATCTGCCGCGCAGATACACCTCTCTGCGCTCTCCTGCTTTATCAAACTCGGCTATGGCCTTCAGAACCTGGGGCTGAGTATTAGCAATACCTTGAGCGGCCAATAAAAATGGGCGCGCAAGAATCATAAAGGTTGCAAAAACCGAGGCGGGATTACCCGGCAATCCTATAAAGGGTGTTTTATCCACAGCACCAAAAGCCAACGGCTTACCCGGCTTAATAGCGACCTTCCAAAACGCCATGGCACCCAGTTTCTCAACGGCTGCCTTAACATAGTCTTCCTCGCCGACAGAGACCCCACCAGCACTAATAATGACATCACCGCGCAGCGCTGCCTTCTTTAACACATGTTCGGTGGCCGCCTCTCTATCTGGCACTACACCTAAATCCAGAGGAATCATGCCCAGTGATTCTACAAGCCCTATCAAGGTGGCGCGATTGGAATTATAAATTTGTCCCGATTGCAGAGGCATACCAGGCTCAACCAACTCATCACCCGTGGAAAAGATAGCGACCTTAATAGGTTTAAACACCTCCACCCTGGGCACACCGATAGACGACAACAGGCCCATCTCTTGCGCGCGCAGCCTTGTGCCTGCTTTTACAATAATCTGGCCAGCTTGAATATCCTGACCCTTAGGCCGCACATTAGCGCCGCTCAATACCTTTTTATCCAGCTTCACTGCACTGTCTTTTTCGCTGCAATTTTCTTGCATCGCCACCGTATCTGCGCCCTGGGGAATTTCTGCGCCGGTAAAAATACGCGCCGCTGTCGACGGCATGAGCGAACGGGGGACTGCCCCAGCCGCAATACGCTGGCTAACCTCCAACAGATAATTATTGGCCTCGGCATCTGCAGCACAAAAAGCGTAGCCGTCCATCGCACTGTTATCAGCGGGAGGCACATCAATGCCCGATACTATATCTGCGGCAATTACTCGACCCAATGCCTCAGTCACAGGCACAGACTCAAGTCCTGCGCGGCGACGTTCTTTAGTCAGCGGCACAGCCTTGGCAATCAGTTTTTTTACGGCACTAGCGACACTGAGCATTATTGGGATTTCTTACGCACATGTTGGACAAAGTTACAGGGCTGAAAAGTACTGTCTAGCTGCTGCCGGATAATGCCATTCCAGGCGGTTTTACAGGCACCGGTAGAACCGGGTACACAGAAGATAGCCGTGTTATTGGATAGCCCCGCTAGACAGCGAGACTGTACCGTGGAAGTGCCTATCTCATCATAGGAGAGCTGGCGAAATAGCTCACCAAAGCCTTCAATATGTTTATCAAATAGGGGAGCCAGCGCCTCTGGTGTGCTATCGCGGCCGGTAAAGCCAGTGCCGCCAGTGGTAAGAATCACCTCCACCCCAGGGTCCGCGATCCAGGCCGACACAACGGCACGCATCTGGTATACATCATCAATCACCAGCTTGCGATCGGCCAGGTGATGGCCCTCTTCCTCTAGGACCTGTTGCAAATAAGCGCCACTGGTATCGGTGTCCAGATTGCGGGTATCGGATATGGTCAATACCGCGATTTTGACAAAACGTCTTGGGGCGGATGGATCAGAGGCCACTATTTACTACTCCTTTAAATCACTTGTTGAGTGCCACAGATGACACATTGTTGATTAGCCTGGCCCTTTAGCGCCAGCCACTGTCCGTTCTTGCCATCATAGCGCTGAACCTGACCATGCTGCTTAAAATATCCCAGCAGTATCCTGATCACCGTCGTCGCCTGCAAACTTCCCATAGCGCCCAACACAGGCCCTACCACGCCGGCATTACCACAGTTCATAACAGGCTCAGCAGAATCTTGATCGATAAT
>CBFIGD010000015.1:0-7716 GCA_965662065.1 uncultured Porticoccaceae bacterium
GAATCACTATAATTGCGCGCCACAAAGCGTCTGAGCATAGGTTCAGGCACTCCTTGTCTCACTGCAACGACCTAATTGGCGTTAGCGGGAGACTTTAAAATCCACGAGGAGATACAATGCGTCATTACGAAATCGTGTTTCTGGTCCATCCAGATCAGAGCGAGCAAGTCCCCGGTATGGTTGAGCGTTACACTGCTTCAATTACTGCTGGTGGCGGTTCAGTTCACCGCAAAGAAGACTGGGGCCGCCGTCAATTGGCTTACCCAATCAACAAAATTCACAAAGCGCATTACATCCTGATGAACATCGAATGTACTCAGGACGTTCTCGATGAGCTTAATTCCACTTTCCGCTACAACGATGCTGTACTGCGCAGCATGGTTATTCGTCGCGATGAAGCCGTCACGGGTGAGTCACCGATTATGAAGCTGGAAAATGCTGAAAAAGCTGACAAAGAAGCGCGTGAGCGTCGCAACGTTGCTAAAGCTAAGGCCGATGAAGCCAAAGCTGCTGCCGATGCCGCTGCTGCAGCTACCGCCGCCGCTGAAGCTCCTGCTGAAGAAGCACCCGTAACCGAAGAAGCACCTGCTGTCGAAGCGGATAAAGGAGAATAATCATGGCTAAGTTTGTACGTCGTAGAAAATTTTGTCGTTTCACTGCCGAAGGCGCAACTGAAATCGATTACAAAGATTTAGACACGTTGAAAGGTTATGTGTCTGAGAGCGGCAAGATCGTTCCCAGCCGCATCACCGGCACCAAAGCGCGCTACCAGCGCGAGCTGTCTGAAGCTATCAAGCGCGCGCGTTACATTGCGTTGCTGCCTTACACCGATAGCCACAAGTAATTTAAGGAATAACGCTTTTGCGTGCCCTAGCTGAATTTATTATGCGCGGGCGAGCCCAGGCTTGTGTTGTGGCTTTATTGGGAAATATTTTTCCCTTTGTTAGTCCGGCAGCCATAGGCTTGGTAACACTTCGTAAAGGAAGTATTGAGGGTGTAATAGTAACGCTGTGGGCGGTTTTGCCACTGATCGGTACCTATTATCTCAGCGAAGGCAACCAGCTGCTGACCCTAGTCTCGGTAGCTGCACTGTTTATGATGGTGATCTCGGCCAATGTGTTGAGAATCACCACCTCATGGCAGTGGACCATGCTGGTATCGGTGGTGGTTGGCGTGGTTACCGCACTGGTCACTGGTTGGTTGTTTGCCAATGCCATAGATCAGTTTGTGCAGGATGTTAGCGATGTGTTCGCGCAGATAGCCGAAGAGCAAAAATTGCAGGAGACGCCCTTTGTTCCGGGGCGTCAGTTTATATTGGGTCTTATGGCCTGGATGTTAACACTCAGTGCGATAGCGAGTTTGTTGGTGTCCAGATGGTGGCAAGCGCTGCTGTATAACCCAGGTGGATTTCAACAGGAATTCCACGGTTTAAGATTAGATAGCAGGGTTGCACTGATGCTATTGGCTGCTGTTATAGCCGGGCTGTATTTGCCAAGCGAATACAAACCCTGGTTGCAGCTGTTGTCAGTGCCGTTATTGATCTGCGGATTGGCTTTGATCCATCACAGCGTCAAATTTTTGAATGTGGGTGGTCAGTGGCTAGGTTTATTGTATTTTGGGTTGGTGGTGACCGGTTCGTCCACAGCGATACTGCTGGTGAGTCTGGGATTTGCTGACAGCATATTGAATTTACGCCCTCGATTAGCGGCCTTTAAAAACCGTTAACGTCGGGCAGGTAGTAAGAAAAAGAGGTTATTGAGATGGAAGTTATTCTGCTAGAAAAGATTGGCAAGTTGGGCAATATCGGTGACAAAGCTGTTGTTAAAGCTGGCTTCGGACGCAACTACTTGGTGCCCCAGGGCAAGGCGGTATTTGCTACTGAAGCCAATATTGCTGACTTTGAGCTGCGCCGTGCAGACCTCGAAGCTGCTGCTGCTGCGAAACTGGGCGAAGCGCAGGCTCGCGCTGCCAAGTTGCAGGCGATTGGCTCTGTGACTATCAGTGCAATCGCTGGTGATGAAGGCAAGCTGTTTGGTTCTATCGGTGTTCGTGAGCTGGAAGACGCTATTAATGCTGCCGGCGGCGAGATCAGCAAAAGCGAGATCAACCTTCCCGATGGCGCTTTCCGTCACGTGGGTGAGTTCGCGGTTGAAGTTCAGCTGCACCTCGACGTTGTTGAGTCAGTGACTGTTGTTATTGAAGCAGAGTAATACCTGCACTCTGACGGTTTAAAGCGCGTTTGCTTTAGACTCCAGGTATCAGTAAAGCATTGCATAACGGCACCGCTTCTTAATAAGATGCAGTGCCGTTTTTGTTTTACACAGGCGTAATTAACGCAACAATTATTAGGTATAGATTTCTGGTATGAACGAAGCACTTTTTGCGGAACCTACCGTCAGTCAACCACTCCCTCATTCGATTGAGGCTGAGCAGGCTGTACTCGGTGGCTTAATGCTCAAAAATGATGCTTTCGACTCTATTGCAGAAGTGTTGTCGGACAGTGATTTCTACAGTACAGATCACCGGCTTATCTTTAATGCGATGCACAGCCTGTCTGCGGATGCGCAGCCATTCGACCCTATTACGCTGTCTGAATTCCTGCAAAATAATAATGACCTCAGCGCCGTTGGCGGTGCCGAGTATCTGGTTGATCTCGCTCACAGCACACCCAGTTCGGCCAATATTAAAGCCTACACCCAAATTGTGCTGGAGCGCTCTATTGTTCGCCAGCTGATTGGCGCGGCCAGTGATATTGTGCGCAAAGGCTACAACCCGCTAGGCTGGGACAGTTCCAAACTGCTTGCGGAAGCGGAGAGTCGACTCCAGGAAATTATTGAAAATCGCCCCAAGAAAGGTGGTTTTAAAGAAGTTAACTCGCTGATCAAAGAAGCGGTTGAGCGGCTTGATGAGCTGTTTAAGAATGATGCTGATATCACGGGTTTGAGCACTGGCTTTTCCGATCTCGATCAGATGACCTCGGGCTGGCAGAAATCAGATCTGATTATTATCGCCGGCCGACCCTCGATGGGTAAGACGTCGTTTGCCATGAATATGGTTGAGCACGCCACCTTGAATCAGGATCGTCCGGTACTGGTGTTTTCACTTGAGATGCCTGCCAGTAGCCTGGTTACCCGTATGCTCTCATCGATTGGCAAGATTGATGCGACACGTATGCGTTCAGGTAATCTCGTGGAAGATGATTGGCCGCGCCTGAGCAGTGCGGCTCAGCGACTTAAAGATCGACCGCTATTTATTGATGATTCGGCGGGTATTACGCCGCTGGAAATGCGCAATCGCATTAAGCAGTTCACCCGTGAGCGGGTTGATCAGCTGCGTCAGAAATGGCATCAGGAGCATGGTGCTAATACGCCAGCCGACACCGAAGCCCTCTATGAACAGGCCCAGCCTGGCATGATTATGGTGGATTACTTGCAGCTGATGAGCGGTACTAATTCCGCTGAAGGACGAGTGCAGGAAATCTCGCAGATTTCGCGTGAGCTAAAAGGTCTGGCTAGAGAGTATGATTGTCCGATGATTGCGCTGTCGCAGCTTAGTCGAAATGTTGAGCAGCGACCCAATAAGCGTCCGGTCAACGCAGATTTGCGTGAATCTGGTGCCATTGAGCAGGACGCGGATGTGATTGCCTTTATCTATCGCGATGAGGTTTATAACGAAGACAGCCCTGACAAAGGCACCGCAGAAATCATTTTGGGTAAGCAGCGTAATGGCCCAATTGGTACCTGCCGCTTGATGTTTATGGGCAAGTACACGCGCTTTGAAAATCTTGCTGGCGATCACTTCGCCGACAACTAATACTGCAGTAGCATTCCATTAAATGAAGGGTGTCCCTAATGAAGGTGTTCCATACCGTCAATGGCCTTAGAGAAGATCTTAACGCTGATCGTCGGCAGGGATTACGCATTGGTTTTGTGCCCACCATGGGCAACCTCCACGATGGCCATATAGCGCTTATTAAGCAGGCTCGCGAGAGCAACGATGTGGTTGTCTGTTCGATCTTTGTCAATGCCTTACAGTTTGGACTCAATGAAGACTGGGACAAGTATCCGCGCACCTATCAGGGCGATTGCGACAAGCTTCGAGAGGCTGGCTGTGACTACCTGTTTCACCCCGATGATATCGAAATGTACCCTAATGGCCTAGATACCCAGAGCCGTGTGATCTGCCCAACCATGACCGATGTTCTCTGTGGTGCTAGCCGCCCCGGTCATTTTGAAGGTGTGACTACGGTAGTCAGCAAGCTCTTTAATATAGTGCAGCCCGACGAAGCAGTTTTTGGTATTAAAGATTACCAGCAGCTGGCCGTGATTCGTCGCATGGCAGAAGATCTATGCATGCCCATTCAAATTAGTTCGGCCCCGATTCACCGTGAGGCCGATGGTCTCGCCATGAGTTCGCGCAATAGCTATATCACCGCCGAAGAGCGCCCTTTAGTGACTGTGCTGAAAGAGAGTCTGGCGTGGATAGCGGCAGAAATTAAAGCTGGCAATCGCGATTTCTCTGGCTTGGAGGAAAGGGCTAAGGTGCGTATTGTTGAAGCCGGTTTTAAAGTGGATTATGTCACTGCCTGTAACAGTAAAACGCTGGATCTGGCTGCCAATGATGATCTTGAAATTACTATTTTGGGTGCTATGTTTACAGAGTCTGCCAGACTGATTGATAATTTAAGTATTACCCTGTAGTCGAATATTGCTTGTTGAACGAGTAGTTGTTATTCATTTAAAAAGGACTTTTATCTATGCTGTCGAGTTTTCTAAAAGCCAAATTACATATGGCCTCAGTTACCCAGGCTGAGCTCTGGTATGACGGTTCCTGCGCCATTGATGCCGATCTACTGACTCTGTCCGGTATGCGCGAATTTGAGCAGATCGATATTTATAATGTCAGCAATGGTGAGCGCTTTACTACCTACGTTATTGTCGCTGAAGCCGGATCCGGGACAATCTCCATCAATGGTGCTGCGGCGCGAAAATGTCAGGTAGGGGATCGCATTATTATTGCCAGCTATGGGCAGTTTTCTGAGGCTGAAGCTGCGGCGCATAAACCAACGCTAGTGTATTTGAATGAAGATAATTCAGTTGAGCGGTCTACCAATACTATCGCCGTGCAATGTGCTTAAATTTTCTGGCGAGTTATCTTGCGCGTTGCAAAATATTCATAGCGATCGTTCGTCGTGCTGCTTGTCAGAATGACGCGCTGTTGATTATTTGGTGATTGCTCCCACCTAAGTTACTCTGCCTGCACAGCAATAATAAAAGCGTTCCCATGGCCAACTCTGATGCATTTATTCCCCTCGATTTCTCTCCCCAAGAGGAAGCGGCCATGCAGCAGAAGGCCAGTGATTTCTATCAGCTGATGTCCAAGCGCCGCTCGGTGCGTGATTTCTCTGATAAGCCTGTTCCCGCCTCAGTATTAAAAGACGCAATCTTGGCGGCAGGCACTGCGCCCAGTGGCGCCAATATGCAGCCATGGCACTTTGTGGTGGTGCAGGATCCAGCGGTTAAGCAACAGATTCGTCAGGCAGCTGAAATTGAGGAGCGAGAGCTCTACGAGAATCGGGCTTCAGAGGAGTGGCTGAATGCATTGGCACCTCTGGGTACAGATGCCAATAAGCCCTTCTTGGAGACCGCGCCGGCACTAATTGCGATCTTTTTAAAGAAAGTCACCCTCGATGACAATGGCGACAAGCATAAGAATTATTACACCTCTGAATCTGTAGGCATTGCTACCGGCGTGCTGATTACGGCGTTGCATAACGCCGGCTTGGCGACGTTGACCCATACGCCCAGTCCCATGAAATTCCTGTCACAGGTCCTTGATCGCCCCAGCCATGAGCGGCCTTTTTTATTGCTGGTGACGGGTTATCCCGCCGAGGGCACAGTGGTGCCTGATATTGAACGTCTGCCTGTGGATAAGATCGCCACCTTCCTGTAGCCGGGATTTTGTGCGGCAACGGCATTTTAAATCATGTATTCGCTCGCGAGACTTTGCCATAATGAGCAGCACTCAGCCTCTCTATGGTTACCGAATTCTATGTCCCAACTAACCCATTTAAATACCAGTGGTGAAGCCCATATGGTGGATGTATCCGGCAAAGCGGATACCGTCCGAACGGCGGTTGCCCAGTCTTATGTTGAGCTGACGCCGGCTATTGTGGCGGCGATTAGCGATGATAATCTACCCAAAGGCGATCTCTATGCCACGGCCAGAATTGCCGGCATTCAGGCGGCTAAAAAATGCAGCGATCTGATTCCTCTGTGCCATCCATTGCCACTGTCCAAGATTACCCTGGATATTGAGCTGCAGGGCCATAGTTTGCTGATTACTGCGCTGTGCAAAACCACGGGCAAAACCGGTGTCGAGATGGAGGCTTTAACCGCGGCCTCGGTGGCGGCACTCACGGTTTACGATATGTGCAAAGGGTTGGATAAGGGCATGATTATTCGCGAGACCAAGTTGCTGGAGAAATCTGGCGGCAAGTCTGGGGACTGGCGCGCACAATGATTAACCTGCTGTTTTTTGGTCGTCTAGGTGATTTTGCTGTGGATGTACCGACGTCGATTGAGGCTTCAACACCGGCACAGATTCGGGAGCTATTGGCGACAGACTTTCCGTTGCTGGCCAAAGAGCTACATGAGCCACAGGTGTTGGTATCGGTTAACCAGATGATTGTTAGCTGGGACCAAAAGCTCGCCGAGGGCAGTGAAGTGGCGTTTTTACCGCCGGTTACCGGGGGCTAATAGCTTGCATAGCCTGCGTATCCAAACCGAAGATTTTGATCTGGCGGCGGAGTATCAGTCTCTGCGCCAGCTATCATCCTCTGTGGGCGCGGTGGTGACCTTTACTGGCCTGGTGCGCGATTTTGAGGGGCGGGGTTCGATTGATTCATTGTCCCTACAACATTACCCGGGTATGACTGAGAAGCTGTTGCAAGAGATTGTGGATCAGGCCAATAACCGCTGGAATTTGCTCGGCATCAGCGTGATTCATCGTGTTGGCAAGCTCTTGCCCTGCGACCAGATTGTGTTTGTGGGCGTGGCCAGCCAACACCGGGCCGATGCCTTTGAGGCGGCGCAGTTTGTGATGGATTATCTGAAGACCCAGGCGACCTTTTGGAAAAAGGTCGATCAGGATGGCGAGCAGCATTGGGTCGAAAGCAAAGCGTCAGATCAGGCGGCCAGCCAGCGTTGGGCGACTGATGATTAATGTCGACGGGGTAATTCTGGCCGCAGGAAAGTCTAGCCGTATGGGGCGGGCTAATAAGGTGCTGGCCAGTTTGGGCGGGCGTTCACTGCTGGAGATTGCAGTGCAGAAGATTAGCCCTCAGGTGGATACTCTGGTGATTAATGGCGATCCGGCATTCTGCGGTGAGCAGGCACTGGCTGATCGGATTGAGGGCTTTAAGGGGCCGTTGATGGGGCTCTATACCGCTTTGCTTAGCGAGCAGCTGTCTAGGGCGGAGTATTTAATGATGGTGCCCTGTGATGGTCCTTTTATGCCAGATAACCTGGTTGCCGAGCTGCATCAGCAGATTGTGCAGGCGGATGCAGATATAGTCTCTGTGCGCTACCAGGGTTTTGCCCAGCCAACGTTTTCTCTGTGGCATAAGCGGGCACTGCCTGATATTGAGCAGGCATTGCTGGTGGAAAAGAACGGTGGCTTTAAACCCCTGTTGCAGAGCTTGGATACTCTGTATCT
>CBFIGD010000016.1:0-16770 GCA_965662065.1 uncultured Porticoccaceae bacterium
AAAGGCCGTTACCCAGAAGGCGCACGTTGCAAAGCTAAGATCACCAACCTCACTGACTACGGTTGTTTTGCCGAGTTGGAAGATGGCGTTGAAGGTCTGGTACACGTGTCAGAAATGGATTGGACTAACAAAAACGTTCACCCATCCAAGATTGTTGACCTGGGCCAAGAAGTGGAAGTTATGGTACTGGACATCGACGAAGAACGTCGTCGTATCTCCCTGGGTATCAAGCAGTGCTTCACCAACCCATGGGACGACTTTGCGACTACCATGACCAAAGGCGACAAGATCTCAGGCAAAATCAAATCTATCACTGACTTCGGTATCTTTATCGGTCTGGACGGTGGTATTGATGGTCTGGTTCACCTGTCAGATATCTCCTGGAACGAAACTGGCGAAGAAGCTGTTCGCAACTTCAAGAAAGGCGAAGAAGTTGAAACAGTGGTACTTAGTATCGATGCAGAACGTGAGCGTATCTCACTGGGCATCAAGCAGCTTTCAGACGATCCATTCAACAACTACGTAGCCGAGAACGACAAGGGCGCGATTGTTAAAGGAACGGTTAAAGAAGTTGATGCTAAAGGCGCCGTTATCGACCTGGGCAACGACATTGAAGCTATCCTTAAAGGCTCAGAGCTTTCTCGCGAGAAAGTAGAAGATGCCCGCAATGAGCTACAGGTTGGCGCAGAAGTTGAAGCCAAGATTATCAATGTGGATCGCAAGAACCGCGTGATTAATCTGTCGATCAAAGCGAAAGATGTTTCTGAAGAGAAGGATGCGGTTAAAGCACATCGCACCACCGAAGCAGAATCAACAGCAGCTGCACCTACTACCATTGGTGATCTGATCAAGGCTCAAATGGACAAGTAAGTCTAGCTGAGTTAGAAAAGGGTGGCTCTGCCACCCTTTTTTTTGTCTTGAAATTGACATTAACGTAAGTTTTGCTTGAATAAATCTAAAACTTCAATAAAATCAACGAGTAACAAAAAATACGCCCCACAGTCTAAACTAACTTTTACCGAGAAATACCCAAAGAGCGCATGACCAAGTCTGAATTGATCGAAAAAATCGCCGCCAGCCAGGACCAATTGCCACCTAAAGATGTGGAGTTAGCCGTGCGTATGATTTTGGAGCGAATGACCTCAGCGCTAGATGGCAACCAACGCATCGAAATCCGCGGCTTCGGCAGTTTCTCACTGCACTACCGAGCACCGCGCGTAGGCCGTAACCCCAAGACCGGCGATCCAGTGCAGCTCACTGGCAAATACGTCCCATACTTCAAGCCAGGCAAAGACCTGCGCACCAGAGTCAACGACAGCCTCTAATTTGTTATTCTGACAGAGCGAAGCGACGAAGAATCTCCATCAGATCTCCCACATTCGTCCGCGATGACAGCCAATAGCTATAACGAAGTAACCGTCGCCCCAGCGAAGGCTAGGGCTGGGACTGGGGCCCACCTACCCACAAATGGATTCCCGCGTTTGCGACAATGACGAGTTCTCTGTCACCTCAGCAAACCAGCGTCGTCACGCCCGCTTGTATCTGGGGCGTTTGCTGGCGCTAGAACATGTCCTTTGATTGCGTGCTTATTGGGCATCTCAAAAGGCGACTGCTACGTCTTTATGGCTGTTTCCAAGCCTATAGAATATCCATAGCCTACAGAAAGACGTCTGACGATTTCTGACACTCAAGCGAACGCTGGTGCGCGCCCTCAGCGAAGAGAGCGCACACCAAGTGGATTTACTGCTGCTGTTGCTGTAATTCTCTTAGCTGAAGCAACCAGCTGTCCTGGCGCCGTTCGGCGTCATAGAACACTGCCGCGGTAAAGCAGGCCATAAAGATTAGTATGAAGTGTGAGGCAATGCTGATGCCCATATAGATGACGCTGCCGACATAGATGCCAAAGACCACTGACCACATCCAGGCTAGAACTGTCATGATCCACAGGCGTGACACGGGATCAGCAATATGGCGAAGGGGGTTTTTGTTGTGGTCCATTACCGCGTTGTAGCAGTCGTAAAACCAGAGAAATGCGAGTTTAGTTTTCATAAGAATTACCCTTTTGTTATATCGAATGTAATCATTCTTGTTTTTATGGGATATCACTCCGTTCCTACGGGGGGTATTAATAATTGGATCACAGGTGGATTGTGGCGGGTTAGCGCTGCGTTAGATGGCGCTCCTGCGCTGCATTCCAAATGGCAGGGGGGTTGGTCACTGTTAACGCGAGTGCTCTAGCCGAATAGTGATTTTAGCGCCGCCAATGATTCCTCACCCTTGGCTTTATTCTCTTCTTCACTGATTGGCTCGCCGCCGCCAATCTTAATTAAGTCATCTTCTGGCAGTTCATCCACAAACCGACTCGGTGTGGTCGCTGCGGTTTCACCGAACTGGGTGCGCTGTCGGGCACTTGTCATGGTTAATGTTCGCTGCGCTCTGGTGATGCCTACATAGGCCAGGCGTCTCTCTTCTTCGATTTGCCCGCCTTCAACACTGTTTTTGTGGGGCAATATGTCTTCTTCCATGCCGATCATAAACACATGTAAAAACTCTAATCCTTTGGCGGCGTGCAAGGTCATGAGCTGGACCTTGTCGTCGGCGGATTCTTCTTGTTCGCGATCGAGCAGGTCTCTGAGTATGAGTTTGGCGATGGCATTTTCTATTCTGCTGTCACCATTTTCACTTTCATTGTCGTCTTCGTCGCGCTTGAGCACCTGCGCTAATTGAGAGAGGAGGAATTGCACATTTTCCCAGCGCTTTTGGGCCACATGGTCGTTGCTGGCATTCTGTTGTAGCCAGCCCAGGTAGTCGGCGTCGTCGAGCATTTCATTGATGGCGGCCATGGGGTTGCCATCATAGATATTTCTATTAACGCTTTGTATCCAGTGTTTAAAGCGCTTTAGGCGCTCCAGGTTGTTGGCTGGCATGCTGGCGTTTAGGCCCACTTCGTCTATGGCCTCGTACAGTGACAGGCCGCGCTGGTTGGCGTACTCGCCGAGTTTTTCTAAGGTGGTGGGGCCTATCTGGCGTCTTGGGGTGTTAATGATGCGCAGCAGAGCATTGTCGTCTGTGGGGTTAATGATTAACCGCAGGTAAGCCATTACATCTTTGATTTCTGTTTTGGCATAGAACGACTGGCCGCCGGTTATCTCATAGGGGATATTCTGCGTCTGCAGTTTTATCTCGACCAGTTTGGCTTGGTAGTTGCCGCGGTAGAGCACAGCAAAGTCGCTGTATTTGCAGCGGCGTTTGAGGCGCATATCGATTATTTCATTGACGACGCGCTCGCATTCGGTTTCTTCATTGTCGCTGCTGATAAAGCGCAATGGGTCGCCGGGGCCTAGCTCACTCCACAGGGCTTTACTGATCAGGTGAGGGTTGTTGTCGATTAAGGTGTTGGCAGCTTTAAGAATGCGGCCTGTCGAGCGGTAGTTCTGCTCTAGTTTAATAATATTAAGTGCGGGAAAATCTTCCTGGAGCTGCATCAGGTTTTCGGGACGGGCGCCACGCCAGGCATAAATCGACTGATCATCGTCGCCGACGACGGTGAGGGCCTGCTTTTCGTTGACCAGTGTCTTTACTAATTCGTATTGGGCCAGGTTGGTGTCCTGGTATTCGTCTACCAGTAGGTAGCGAATGCGTTTTTGCCACTTGGCGAGTATCTCGGGCTGCTGCCTAAATAGCATCACCGGGGTCATGATCAGGTCGTCGAAATCTACCGCGTTATAGGCCTTTAGTGCTCGTTGGTAGCGTTCGTAGAGCATGGCAATGCCTTGCTCGCCGGTGCTGTTGGAGGCGCTTACGGCCTGGCCGGGTTCGAGCAGTGAATTCTTCCAGTTGGAGATGGTGCTCTGGGCCGTGTCGATCAGTTTCTCGTCGAGCTCGGTGTGGCGCACGAGCAGTTCTTTTATGAGCTTGCGGCAGTCTTCCTGGTCCAGTATGGAGAAGCCGGGACGAAACCCGAGCGCTTTTATCTCGGTGCGAATAATGGTCAGACCAAGATTGTGAAAGGTCGAGACGGTGAGGCCTTTGCCTTCGATTTTGCCCAGCAGGCTGGCTACCCGCGCCTTCATTTCGCGGGCGGCTTTGTTGGTAAAGGTTACGGCAGCTATGTTGCGCGCTGGTATACCGCAGTCTTCGACGAGGTAAGCAATTTTGCGTGTGATGACACTGGTTTTACCACTGCCCGCGCCAGCTAATACTAGCAACGGGCCGTCGATATATTTCAGCGCAGCCTGCTGTTGAGGGTTGAGGTTTTGGGCCATGAGTTAACGACCTATGCCATTTCTGCTATGGCGCTGCGTTTCTCTTGTAGCTGAGATAATGCACCTTCAAAGTCCTCGAGTTTTTGGCGTTCTTTGGCCACCACTTCGGCCGGAGCGTTGTCGGCAAATTTCGGGTTGCTCAGTTTGCCGGTCAGTTTCTTGGCTTCTATGCCTATTTTGTCTATTTCACGGTCCAGGCGCGCCAGTTCAGCGTCTACATCTATCAGGCCGGCCATGGGTACCAGTATTTCTAGGTCGCCTGCCAGTGCGGTCGCGCACAGTGGTGCTTCGGCGGGGTCATCCAACCAGGTAATGGATTCGAGACTGGCCAACTTGCTCAGGAACTGGCGGTTCTCATCTAAACGGCGCTTGTCGGTGACATCACCACGGGCCAGATAGATAGGCAGTGCTTTGGCGGGGGAGATATTCATTTCTCCGCGCACATTGCGCACGCCAACAATCACCTTTTTAACCCATTCGATATCGGCGTCGGCCTGGGCATCAACACTGGATTGATCGGCGATCGGGAAGGGCTGCAACATTATGGTGTCGCCCTCTGGGTTTAATGCGATGCCTGCGAGTGGCGCGATATTCTGCCAGATCTCTTCAGTGATAAAGGGCAGCATAGGGTGGGCGAGACGCAAGGTGGCTTCTAATACTCGCACCAATGTGCGTCTGGTGCCTTTTTGAATGGCGGGGTCGCCATGTTCGTCCCAGAGTACAGGCTTGGACAGTTCCAGATACCAGTCGCAGTATTCATTCCACACAAAGTCGTAAAGAGCCTGCGCGGCCAGATCAAATCTGTAGCTATCGATGGCGCTGGTCACGTCGGTCTCTGCCTGCTGCAGGCGCGAGATAATCCAGCGATCAGCCAATGTTAGCTGGTAGCTGTCTGAGTTGTCCTGACCGCAATCCTGATCTTCGGCGTTCATCAGCACGTAGCGCGACGCATTCCAGATTTTATTACAGAAATTTCTGTAGCCTTCGAGGCGCTTCATATCCCAGTTAATGTCGCGGCCGGTGGAGGCCAGGGCGCAGAGGGTGAAACGCAATGCATCTGACCCATGAGGCTCTATGCCATCGGGGAACTGTTTTCTGGTGCGGCTAGCGATCTTGGCGGCTTGCTGGGGCTGCATCATATTGCCGGTGCGTTTTTCCAGCAGGCTGTCGATATCGATGCCGTCAATCATGTCCAGAGGGTCGAGCACATTGCCTTTGGACTTGGACATTTTCTGACCCTGCTCGTCGCGGATCAGGCCGGTGACGTACACGGTTTTAAACGGTACTTCGGGCTCGCCATTGTCATCTTTGATCAGGTGCATGCTCATCATCACCATGCGCGCAACCCAGAAGAAAATAATATCAAAACCAGTGACCAGCACATCGGTGGGGTGAAAGGCGTTTAGACGTTCGGTTTGCTCGGGCCAGCCCTGCGTGCCAAAGGTCCAGAGGGCAGAGCTAAACCAGGTGTCGAGTACGTCTTCGTCCTGAGTTAGGGCTATGTCGCCTAGATTGTACTGTTCACGCACGGCGGCTTCGCTCTGGCCTACGTAGGCTTTGCCCGCTTCGTCGTACCAGGCGGGAATTTGGTGGCCCCACCAGAGTTGGCGCGAAATGCACCAGTCTTGAATATTGCGCATCCACGAGAAGTACATGTTTTCATACTGCTGTGGCACAAATTTAATGCGGCCATCCTCTACGGCTTCTAGCGCTGGGCCAGCCATTTTTTTGGCATCTACGTACCACTGATTGGTCAGCATGGGTTCAATCACCACACCACCACGATCGCCGTAGGGAATGGTCATAGCGTTTTCTTCGATGCTTTCCAACAGGCCGAGGGCGTCCATATCGGCAACTACTTCACGGCGCGCGGCAAAGCGTTCCATGCCGCGATACTTTTCTGGCAGCGTCGCATCCATCTGCTCATTGTCGCTACCGTCGCTATTGACGCACTCGGCGGTTTGACGAATATCGGCGTTCATGGTGAGTATGTTGACCATGGGCAAGCTGTGGCGCTGGCCAACGTCGTAGTCATTAAAGTCATGGGCCGGGGTAATTTTTACGCAGCCCGTGCCTTTTTCCATATTGGCATGGTCATCGGCAACAATGGGAATGACTCTTCCCACCAAGGGTAAAACCACATGCTGGCCCACCAGGTTGCTGTATCTGGCGTCTTCGGCATTAACTGCTACGCCGGTGTCGCCGAGCAATGTTTCCGGTCTGGTGGTGGCTACTACTATGTAGTCTTTGCCATCTAATGTTTTAAGGCCGTTGGCGAGTGGGTAGCGCAGGTTCCACATTTTGCCTTTGACGTCGCGGTTCTCGACTTCGAGGTCAGAGATGGCGGTGTGCAGTTTGGGGTCCCAGTTAACCAGGCGCTTGCCGCGATAGATCAGGCCATCTTTATGCAGGCGAATAAAGGTTTCCTGGACGGCGCTGGAGAAGCCTTCGTCCATGGTGAAGCGCTCGGTTTCCCAGTCAACAGAGTTGCCCAGGCGGCGCATCTGTTGGGTGATGGTGCCGCCAGATTCTTCTTTCCACTCCCAGATTTTCTCAATAAATTTTTCGCGGCCCAATTCTTCGCGCCCGGGCAGACCCTCGTTGGCGAGTTTGCGCTCTACCACCATCTGCGTGGCGATACCGGCGTGGTCGGTACCTACTTGCCACAGGGCATTTTTGCCTTTCATGCGGTTGTAGCGAGTTAGGGCGTCCATAATGCCATGCTGCAATGCGTGGCCAATATGGAGGCTGCCGGTGACATTGGGCGGTGGAATCACAATGCTGTAGGGGTCGCTTTTGCTGGCCATGTTTGGGGCAAAATAACCGCGTTGTTCCCAGGTTTTGTACCATTTGGTTTCTATATCCTGGGGGGCAAATGTTTTTTCCATTATTGGGCTCGGTAGTTAATTCTGGGGTAATTTTTTGAGAGGCGAATTATAGGTGTTGGGGCTGATGGTTGCGATTAGTTTTCACGGTTAAAGCGTTCGATCACCTTGGCGCGGATTTTTTCGCGTAGTAGCTGTTCCATTTTGGGCCGCATGCGCGCCATCAATTTGCTGACAATGGCATTGATCTTGGCTTCATCAATGGCAGATTGGCCGTCGGCTCTGTCGAAGAGATGGTGCTGGGCCTCGTCAAATACTTTGCGCGCGCGATGCTCAGTGTCGATCTCTTGGTCGAGTGCTTCCGTGAGTATGGGTATTTCGAGGCTGCCCATGTCTTCGTCTGAAGACTGCTCTGGCAGTTCGAGAGGTTCATTGACAGCGCCTGCGGGCAGCAAGTTTTTTTGCAGCGAATAGAGGTCGTCCAGAATTTTGTCATAGTCTGGCTTTGTTGCGTCTGTGTTATTTCTGCTGTCGGTCACGGATCAATCACGGGGGGAATTTGTCGGTTAAATCATGAAAGTTTAGGGCGTAGCCGCGCTCTTTATAAAACTTGAAGTTGTCGCGCTTGGCCTGCTCGTACTCTGGCTGTGGGTAGATGATTTCTATCACACGATCAAACCGGCTAAACCAGGTGGGAATTTGCGGTTGCAGGTTGATCAGTATCTGGTGGTGATCGCCAGGTTCGGCGTCGGTGCTAATGGCGACGGGAGCATTGTCGACACCCAAGGCGTGGGGCACAAAGGCGGTGGCCTGAAAGCCCCAGAGTTTTTCATCGAGCTGCTGGGCAACGGCATTGTCGGATACCAGACAGAGCACCTGCTGATTCATTTTCAGAGATTTCTGAATTAACTGGCACGCGAGGGCAAGGGCAACCTCTTGGTCGCCCGCCAGTTTATAAAATGAAACGCTGGTCACTGAGTTATTTCGCCTTGCTGCGCAGGTAGTCCATAAGAATGGGCACCGGACGTCCGGTAGAGCCCTTTTGTGCGCCGGATACCCAGGCTGTTCCTGCCACATCTAAGTGCGCCCACTTATATTTCTTGGTAAAGCGCGCGAGGAAACAGGCGGCGGTAATGGTGCCGGCCTGAGGGCCACCGATATTGGCGATATCGGCAAAGTTACTCTTTAAAAGTGCGTCGTACTCTTCATAGAGGGGCAGGCGCCAGGCGCGGTCACCACTGCGCAGACCGCTGCTGAGCAAGCCTTCGGCCAGCTCGTCGTCATTGGAGAGCATGCCGCAGGTCTCTTTACCCAGGGCACCAATGACTGCGCCGGTCAATGTGGCTATATCGATAACGGTGTCTGGTTTAAAGCGTTCGGCGTAGGTCAGTGCATCGCACAGAATCAAGCGGCCTTCGGCGTCTGTGTTGAGTACTTCAATGGTCTGGCCAGACATGCTGGTGACCACATCACCAGGTTTGGTGGCGTTGCCATTGGGCATGTTTTCCACGGCGGGAACGATGGCCACAACATTGATGGGCATCTGGGTTTCGATCAGGGCGTTGATAACACCAATTACCGAAGCGCCACCACACATGTCGTACTTCATTTCATCCATGCCGCCGCCCGGTTTGAGGCTGATACCGCCGGTATCAAAGGTTACGGCTTTGCCGACCAGAACCACTGGCTTGACGCCTGTCTTGCCACCTTGATACTTGATGACAATTAATTTACCCGGCTCATCTGAACCGGCGCTGACCGACAGCAGTGAACCCATTTTAAGCTTGGCCATCTGTGCTTCGCTCAAGACGCTGGTGGTGACCTTGGCCTGGCCTTTGGCGAGGGCTTTGGCCTGGTCGGACAGGTAGTTTGGAGTACAGATATTGGCGGGCAGGTTGCCCAGCTGGCGGGCGATATTCATGCCATTGCCCACTGCGGCGCCATACTTTAGGCCCACATTGGCCGCTTTGACCTCTGCTTTGCTTGCAACCCAGTAGGTCAGGGCCTTTAGTTTTGCTGGTGCTGGTTTTTTAGCCGCTCTTTCAGGCACGGCTGCGTATTTGTAGCGGGCGGCCTGAATGCTGCGGGCAACTATGCCAGCTTGCCATTCGCTGTCTTCAGCCAGGCCTTCGCCCACCCAAACGGCTTTTGCGGCAGGGGTGTTTAGCAGCGCGGCGGCACCGGCATTTATCACTTTTATCTGTTGCTGAGCCGTCTGTGCGCCATCGGTGCCCACTAGCACAATGCGCTTTGCCGTCGCACCGGGGATATGCATCACGGTACTTTCACCGGATTTTCCGGAAAAGTCACCGGCTTTAATTAACGACGAGATTGCTCCATCGAGAGACTCATCGAGGGCACTGGCATTGTTTTGCAGTTGTGAGCCGGTCATGAGAATGAGAGAATCTGCTTTAATGTTTAACAGGTTTGCGGAAGATGCCGTAAAATCCATGTTAGCTCCAAAGGTTGAACTGTTGTTTAGCCGTGACTAAGTGAAATAACCCGTCAAGGATACCATTCTGTGCCACCACGCCCAATAGCTAGAAGCCTGTGTCATTGATTATTTTCCGCTATCTCTGCCGCGAAATTCTGTCTGCGACCTTTGCTGTGTGCATGGTGTTGCTGATGATTCTGGTCAGTGGCCGGTTTGTAAAATATCTGGCCAATGCAGTGGCGGGAGATTTAGAGCCCGGGGTTATCTTTGCGGTGATTGGCTATCGTATTCCTGGTTTTCTTGAATTGACGCTGCCATTGGCCTTCTTTCTGGCAATTCTACTGTCGTTTGGTCGACTCTATGTCGAGAATGAAATGAGTGTGCTCAAGGCCTGCGGTATTTCTGAAACTCAATTGCTGGGTTACACGGCAGTAATGGCATTGGCGCTGGCATTGTTAGTTGGTTGGTTGAGTCTGTCAGTGTCGCCCGCTGGTGTGGCCAAAGCCGAGACTATTTTTGCCGCGCAAAAGGAAAAGACCGAACTGGATAAGCTAACCCCGAAAAAGTTTTACGGACTCAGCGGTGGCAAGGGGATTACCTATGCCGAAAATGTTACCGAGGAGCAGGAGTTAGAAGATATATTTTTGGCGGTAACTGCGGGCTCTGCAGAAACCTATGACAGCCGTTTGGTGCTGGTTCTGGCAGACCGCGGTAGGCAACAGAAAACCGAAGACGGTAGCGAGAGCTTTTTGGTGCTGGATAAAGGCTATCGCGTTGAGGGTACACCGGGCACCCATGATTATCAGATCACGCATTTCGAAGAATACGGCGCGCGACTGGAAGCCAAAAAAGAGATTAAGGAAGACCTGGAAACCAATGCATTGCCCACTGTAGCATTGCTGTCTTCTGGCGACCCTAAGCTTCAGGCCGCACTGCAGTGGCGCCTGTCGACACCCTTTATGGTCTTGGTGGTAACCTTTCTGGCTATACCGCTGAGTCGCACTAACCCTCGGCAGGGCAAGTTCGCCAAATTATTGCCGGCCATTATGCTGTACTTTGGTTATCTGGTTTCGCTCAATGCCATGCGCGGTGCACTTGAGTCGGGGTCAGTGCCTATTGAGGTGACATTAATGCCTGTGCACCTGCTATTTTTAGGTATTGCGCTACTGCTGTTCCGGTCGGGACAGTTTAAGAAGGTGGTGTCATGAGGCGCCTCTCACGCCATGTAGGCGTTACCGTTTTTGCTGCAATTACGGCCGCTCTTTTGGTGGTGGTGGGTGTGGATGCGATCGCATCTATTATCGATGAAGCCGGTGCGGTGCAGCGCAATTATTATTTTTCTGATGTCTTGATTTATGTCGCTACCAAATTGCCGTCGACCATCTATGAATATATTCCTTTTTCGTCACTCATTGGTTGCCTGTTTGGCTTGGGGCTGCTCGCAACTAACAGTGAAGTGATTGTGATGCGCGCTTCAGGGGTTTCGCTGCTGCGGATTGTTTATTTTGTGATTAAGCCGGTACTGCTGTTTGTATTGATTAGCACTGCTGTCGGTGAGTATTTCTCACCCTACCTGGATCAGTTAGCGGAGGGCCGACGCGAATATTTACGCAATGGCGAGTCACCCCGCGGCTCTGCCTCTGGTCTGTGGAATCGCGAGGGCAGTGAATTTATGCACTTCAATGCGGTATTCCCCGGCGGTGTTTTGTTTGGTGTTACCCGCTATCAATTTGACCAGGATAAAACATTGCGCGAGGCGAGCTTCTCCTCTCGGGCGACCTACAACGCCACGGAGAATCTGTGGGTTGAAGAAAATGTGTCAATTACGCGCTTTGCTGAAGACAGCACAGAAACGGATAAACAGATTACCCGGCGCTGGACCTCAGAGCTCACGCCAGAGGTATTAACCGTCAATGTGCTGCCGCCCAATGCGTTGTCGATTTCGAGTCTGTACAACTACATTAATTTTCTGGAACTGCAAAATTCCGATACGGCTGTTTACGAATTAGCCTACTGGCGAAAGGTTTTACAGCCTCTGGTGATTATTGGGCTGGTATTGATTGGTATCTCTTTTGTGTTTGGGCCGCTGCGAGATTCGACCATGGGGCTGCGTATTTTTGTCGGCGTGGTTATTGGTATTAGTTTTAAGATTATTCAGGATATGTTGGGGCCGTTTAGTATTGTGTTTGGCTTTCCAGCACTGCTGGCTGTGTTGGCGCCTGTGTTGCTGTGTATGGGGATTGGGTTGTATCTGTTGCGGCGAGGTGGTTGAGGGGGTCGGTTGAGGGGCTTTTGGGATCTGTGCTGGCAAAGCCAGTTACCCTATTTCGATCAATCAGATGCCGCTTATGGTTGGATGATGTTCAGGTTGAGAGAGCGCCCTGTCTGAGTGAAGCGAGTTGCGCGAACGCTGAAAATCGCCTAACCATGGAATCGATCGAAATAGGGTAACTGGCTTTGCCCTTCTCGCTTCTCTCTACTCCCTACTCCCTACTGCAAAAATGCCGGCGGCACTGGTAGCGTATCAACATCTGCAGGCTCATGCTGAATAATAACCAGGGCACCAGACTCACTGGCGAGTGCTTCAAACGCTTTCATTGACTCTCTGGTTTGAGGCTCATCAGTATTAAAGCGCGGCACCCGCTGTAGCTCGCGGCTTTCGGTGCGGTGGTAGAGATCGCCGGTGAGTAGTACAGGACCACTCTCGACCAGATTAATCTGCAGAGCAGTATGCCCCGGCGTATGGCCAGGCAGTGTCAATATCATCACTGACCCATCGCCAAAAACATCATAGTTACCGCTAAACTGCTGGTTAGCAAGACCAGAAAACGCGGCGTTCTGTGCCTTGTTCTCAGCAGAGCTAAACATAAAGTCATACTCATTTTTATGCACCAGCCACTGGCTATCTGGAAATAGCGCGGCCTGACCACTGTGGTCAAAATGGCTGTGTGAGATCGATATAAATTCAATATCCTGTGCGGTCATGCCGATATCAGCGAGCTGCTCGGGGAGCGACCGTTCAAGCTGCATAGTAAAAATATCCTGGGTTTGGGGGCCAGCCCCAATCAGCGCCTGAGGCAATCCCAAATCCCAGAGTAAATCACCCTGGGGATGTCGAATAAGGTAGCAAGTATTGGTCAGCACAGCCTGCTGCCCAGCATAGTCACCAGAGGATGAGAACGCATCCAAATCAGAGACGGCAATAGACCCGCAATCAAAGGTATAAAGCGTCGGCATAACAGGGTGAAGCTCTTCTTGAGCACAGCCAGCAAGCAATAAGCTTACCCCTATAAATCGTTTAATCATCATAAAAACCCTCTTTTTAATGAGCCAACCTATGCTCAACTGTGGCATCTAATCACCAACTTTCCAACCATCAAGACAAACCTGACACCGGTACAGTGGTAAAAAAAAGCCATAACCCCTTTTGGCTTGAGGCAAGACCCCAGAGAGGTCCTTTACTAGGTTCAGAATGACAACACTGCCTATTAGCTTAAAACCCGCCGCACCGCCTTATTCCAACCAGCCACTTTTGCCTCTCGCTGCGCCAGGGGCATCTGCGGTGCAAAGTTACTGTCTAACTGCCAGCTGGCCGCAAAGCCGGTTTGGTCAGGCCAGACCCCGGCTTTTGAACCTGCCAGCCAGGCTGCACCCAGGGCGGTGGTTTCAGCAATCACAGGTCGGTCTACCGGTGCTTGGAGAATATCGGCCAGGCATTGCATGGTCCAATCACTGGCAACCATTCCGCCATCGACCCTTAAAACAGTCTCGGCTTCAGCACCCTGCGCCCAATCTGCGCGCATAGCATTTAGAAGATCCAGCGTTTGAAAACACACTGATTCCAGACTGGCCTTGGCAATTTCGGCAGGACCAGTGCCGCGGGTCAGACCCAGCAGAGCACCGCGGGCATCGGCATCCCACCAGGGGGCACCAAGGCCAGTGAAGGCCGGTACCATATATACAGATTGGCTGAGGTCGGCCTGAGCGGCCAGTTCACCAGACTGTTGGGCCGAGTCAATAATACCCAGGCCATCGCGCAGCCACTGCACGGCGGCGCCAGCAATAAAGATAGAGCCCTCTAGGGCGTAGGTAGTTTCACCATTGAGCTGATAGGCAATAGTGGTCAGCAATCGATTTTTTGATGCCACGGCGGTGGTGCCAGTATTCAGTAAGGCAAAACAGCCAGTGCCATAGGTGGATTTCATCATCCCCACATCAAAGCAGGCCTGGCCCAGAGTGGCGGCTTGTTGATCACCGGCAATGCCATAAATATTTATGGGTGCGCCCAGTAGCGCCGTGGTACCAAAGTCGGCGGCACTATCTTTCACCGTTGGCAGCATAGACCTGGGGATAGCGAATAGCGCAAGTAGCTCAGTATCCCAGTCGCCGTCGTGAATATTGTAGAGCATGGTGCGCGAGGCATTGGTCGCGTCTGTGGCGTGTTCGCCCCCTGTAAGATGCCATAAAAGCCAGCTATCTACGGTGCCAAAGGCCAGTTCACCGCGCTCGGCCTTGGCGCGAGCGCCCTCGACATGGTCGAGAATCCAGGCCACTTTCGTCGCCGAAAAGTAGGGGTCCAGTAACAGCCCGGTCTTGGCAGTCACGGTCGGTTCAAGGCCCCGCTCTTTGAAGTGGTTGCACACTGCTGCTGTGCGTCGGTCCTGCCAGACAATGGCGTTGTAAATAGGTGTACCCGTCTGGCGATCCCAGACGATGGTGGTCTCGCGCTGGTTAGTGATGCCAATGGCGGCAATGTCTTTAGCGCTGACACCGGCATTGGTTAGTGCCTGTTTGGCGGTTGCCAGGGTAGAGTTCCAGATATCCATGGGGTCGTGCTCGACCCAGCCATCCTCGGGAAAGTGCTGGGTGAACTCTTGCTGCGCCTGCGCGACAATTTGATAATTCTGGTCAAACAAAATAGCTCTTGAAGAGGTGGTTCCCTGATCCAGCGCCATGATTAACTTATTCATTATTTGCCTCGATGATGAGTCCGGCCCTGTGTCTATCGTATTTTATTTTTTCTCACTGGCGAGCAATACAACCTGAGTGCCGGTATAGCGGTCGTGCAGGCATTCTTTGGCGGGAGACACCAGACACCACAGGTAACCCATACCGAAGCAGGCCAGGGAGACGGTCGCCAGCACAGACCGGTTCAGGCATTGCTGTACCGTTGCCAGAGTCCCGTCGGGCTGCTGTAGGCGCAGGCGCCAGGCTTTCATACCCAGTGTCTGGCCCTGTTTGCGCCAGCATATAAGGTAGTAACCCGCCAGAGCGGCAAGCCAGCCAAACAGACTTAGCCACTGCAGTATTGGGCCGGGCTGTATATTTTCCAGATTGTCGACGCCGTTAAATAGAATTTTTATGATCAGCAGCAGCGCGGCGTAGGCCAGTGTAATTGCAAACAGTAAAAATGCATCGTAGATGAGTGCGGCGAGTCGGCGCAGTAAATTGGCGGCGGGTATTTGGTCAGTCATTGGCCTGTGGTCCAGATTTTTTATGCCTGAATTTTGCCCAAAGCCAGTACAATGCGCAATGGGCGATTGTCGCTAACCGTTTTTATTATTGGCAGGAGAGTTTTGTGGATTGGATTTATGGCATTCATGCGGTGCATACCATGCTTAAGTCGTCACCCCAGCGGGTAAAAGAGTTACATGTGCAGCGCGGGCGAACCGATGATCGCTTGCAAAAGATCCATAAACTGGCCGAACAGCATGGGGTGACGTTGCAGTGGGCTACGGCTAAGCGCCTGGACGAAAAAGCTGAGGGTCGCCATCAGGGCGTTATGGCACTGTGTAGTCCGGGTGAAACCTATGATGAACATTTTTTATTGAGTCTGGCTGAAGAGAAGGGCAGGGAGGCATTTTTTCTGATGCTGGACGGCGTGACTGATCCGCACAATCTGGGCGCCTGCCTGCGCTCAGCCGATGGCGCCGGTGTTCATGCGGTGATTGTCCCCAAAGATAATTCGGTGGGTCTGACGCCAGTGGTATCCAAGGTGGCCTGCGGTGCTGCTGAAACTGTGCCGCTGGTGATGGTGACCAATTTAACCCGTACGCTGGATAAACTTCAGCAGCAGGGTGCCTGGGTAGTGGGCACTGCTGGTGAGGCAGAGCAGTATCTCTATGATCTGGATTTGAAAGGCCCCCTGGTTCTGGTGATGGGTGCTGAGGGCACAGGCATGCGTCAGTTGACCCGCAAGCAGTGTGACTTTTTGGGCAAGCTACCTATGGCGGGTGAGGTGAGTAGTCTCAATGTGTCTGTGGCGACTGGTATCTGTCTGTTTGAAGTAGTGCGTCAACGTCGCTCGGCTGGTTAATCTGCTCGCTATTTTATTGCTACTCTGTTGATCTAAGCCGTTGGATTTTAGCGTCTTTAGGCGCTAATCTAATACCTGTCTATGGCTGCATTGGATATTTAAATGGGGACTCTTAATGCAAACAGTGGAGCGATCTATTTACTCAATTCCTAATTTATTAAGTCTTCTGCGCCTGGCACTGGTTCCAGTGCTGATTGGCTTGGCTTATATTGGTGATGCGAGCGCCTTTTTAATGGTGTTGGTTGTTTCTCTGCTCAGCGATGTACTCGATGGGCATCTGGCGCGCAGGCTCAACCAGACCAGTGAGCTCGGGGCCAAGCTGGATAGCTGGGGTGATATGCTGACCTATGGCAGCATGATTTTGGGGCTGTATTGGGTCTGGCCAGAGATATTTAGCGCCCAGGCTGCCTATCTGCTGGCCACCATGATTTTCTTTATTGCGCCCGTGATGCTGGCTCTGCGCAAGTTTGGCGAGTATCCGACCTACCATACCTGGGGTGCCAAGGCCGCCGCTGTGCTGATGGCGCCAGCGTATTACATGCTGGTGCTGCTGGATGCAGACTGGTTTTTTCGCGGCGTTATTTTGCTCCATGTGATTGTGGCCTGCGAAGAGATAGCAATTACCCTGATACTGGATCGTCCAAGATCCAATGTGCGATCTGTTTTTAGTCTGCGAACAGGGGCCTAGTTGCACATTGCTCAGGGTGTGTAAGCGGCGCCAAACCCCCGATAAACAGGCGCTTTTCCCGCTAGAAAACTTTCTTTCCAGGCTGTTGCAACCCAGGGGCTGAATCACTATAATTGCGCGCCACAAAGCGTCTGAGCATAGGTTCAGGCACTCCTTGTCTCACTGCAACGACCTAATTGGCGTTAGCGGGAGACTTTAAAATCCACGAGGAGATACAATGCGTCATTACGAAATCGTGTTTC
>CBFIGD010000017.1:0-11808 GCA_965662065.1 uncultured Porticoccaceae bacterium
TATATGGCGGAGAAAGAGGGATTCGAACCCTCGATACGCTATTAACGTATACGCCCTTAGCAGGGGCGCGCCTTCAGCCACTCGGCCATTTCTCCATAAACTTGTTATCCGGTACTTACTTACTAACTATAAGTCGCGCCCGGGTCGCGCGTTGCTGCGAAGCTATCGCTTCTTGTCTCTTCGAGACCGCCCTGCGTGCGTCCAAAATGCATTCGCATTTAGTCAGCCACTCGGCCATTTCTCCATAAACCTGTCCGGGAATTTCCACTCTTGTTTAACCACCAGAAACCGGGCGCTTAGAAGTGAATATGCCGCCCTGGAACAGCGGCGGCATGATAGCACATCAGCGGGAAAATCAAAGACCGATTTACTCAGAATCACCTGTTACAGGCGCATTTTCGCCACCTTTTTCCATTTGAATTCTCTGATAGATTTCTTCGCGGTGAACGGCTACTTCTTTGGGTGCATTAACACCCAAACGAACCTGATTACCTCGAACACCTAAAACGGTAACGGTAACGTCATCGCCTATCACTAGGGTTTCACCAACTCTTCTTGTAAGTATTAACATAGCATGCTCCTACACTGCTGCCCATTATTCATTAACGGGATTTTTCATCCATAATCCGCCTACACACCAAGACGGCCTCTCCTGCGTCTAACCCTTGCGTACTCAGCGATGAGTACTAAAACGACAACGAAATTTATCAGCTTTCTGTTTCATTGTCCAAGAATTAGACTTCTTCTGTGCCCTCGCCCTCAAGACCGAAACCAGAATGTAAAGCACGCACAGCTAATTCAAGGTAGCGCTCTTCAATTACCACCGTGATTTTTATCTCTGATGTGGTGATCAGCTGAATATTAATGCCCTCTTTGGACAATGCTTCGAACATCTGTGAAGCAACACCGGCATGGGACCGCATACCCACACCCACAATCGAAACCTTGGCAATTTTGCTGTCAGAAACTACTTCCTGTGCACCCAGGTCAGCGGCAATCTCTTTGAGTAGGGCTTCTGCTTTGGCAAGTTCATTGCGGTGAACGGTAAAGGTGATAGTAGCTGAGTTGTCTTTGGCCACGTTTTGGACGATAACATCAATTTCAATGTTGGCGGCACTAATAGCCCCGAGTACCTTGTAAGCCACACCGGGCTGATCCGGTATTCCACGGATGGTAAGTTTTGCTTCATCACGGTTAAAGGCGATGCCTGATACTACTGGTCTTTCCATCTGATCGTCATCCTCAAGAGTAATCAACGTGCCTGGGCCCTCTTCAAAGCTCGACATCACACGCAGTGGTACATTGTATTTTCCGGCAAATTCTACTGAGCGAATCTGCAGTATCTTTGAACCCTGACTGGCCATTTCCAGCATTTCTTCAAAGGTGATTTTTTCAAGTCGGCGGGCCTGCGGCACAACTCTTGGGTCGGTGGTGTAAACACCATCGACGTCGGTATAAATCTGGCACTCATCGGCTTTCAGGGCTGCTGCCAATGCGACGGCGGTAGTGTCTGAACCGCCACGGCCGAGGGTTGTAATATTGCCGTTTTCGTCAGAACCCTGAAACCCGGCGACTACAACAACACATCCAGCACTGAGGTCGGCTTCAATACGATGTCCGTCTATCTCTCTAATCCGCGCCTTGCCGTGAGCATTATCAGTAAGTATGCGCACCTGACCACCGGTGTATGAGCGTGCATCAATGCCGAGCTTTTGCAACGCAATGCATAGCAGTGCAATGGTTACCTGCTCGCCAGTACTGACTAACACGTCCATCTCACGAAGGCTGGGCTGCTCGTCAATCGCGGTCGCCAGGCCAATCAAGCGATTGGTCTCACCGCTCATCGCTGACACGGCCACGACTAGCTGATTGCCGCTGTTGTGGCTCTTTGCCACTTTCTCAGCCACCGCTTGGATGCGCTCTACGGTACCCACGGAGGTACCACCATATTTTTGAACTAGTAAACTCATTGCTCTCTTTATCGCTGTTTGCTGCAGTATTCAGTCACCAGGGAGGCCCTGATGAAAAAAGGGCGCAAATTAAACCGTAATTGGCGCTTAAAGTTAAGTGCTTTCTCTAGCTGAGGTTTTCTTCTACCCAGCTATAGACTGACTCAAGGGCTTGGGGAAGTGCCGTCACGTTACCTGCTGCACCCTGTGCCATATCGGCTCGACCACCACCTTTGCCGTCGACCTGAGCGGTAACAAACTTCAGTAGGTCACCCGCTTTTATCTTGTCAGTCAGATCATTGGTTACACCGGCGACTAATGCGGCCTTGTCACCTTCTACCGCCGCGAGCAAGAATACGCCCGACTGCAGCTTTGCTCGCACCTGATCGGCAACACCACGAAGGCTTTTTGCATCGGCGCCTTCAACGACGGTGGCCAACACGCCCACGCCATTTATTTGTTGCAGCCCTGCCATTAGGTCTGTACCTGAAGCATTGGCTAGCTTGCTCTTAAGGGCATCGATTTCTTTCTGTAGACGACGGTTATCATCCAATACCTGACGCACCTTGTCGGCTACATTAGTGCCAGAAGCTCGCACCGCGCTGGCAACCTCGGCAATCGTGTCTTGCAGTTCGTCGCAATGCTCAACGGCTTTGGCGCCGGTAACTGCCTCAATGCGGCGCACGCCTGAGGCCACGCTGGATTCAGCCGTTATTCGCACCAGGCCAATATCACCGGTGCGGGCTGCATGGGTGCCACCACAGAGCTCTACAGAGAAGTCGCCGCCCATGCTCAACACTCGGACGCTATCACCGTACTTCTCTCCAAAGAGTGCCATGGCACCTTTTTCGACTGCATCATCCATGCTCATCACTTCTGTCGTCACGGCCGTATTGCGCAAAATTTCACGATTGACTAGATGTTCAATCTGACGAATTTGCTGCGTGCTGACGGCTTCGTTATTAGAGAAATCAAAACGCAGTCGCTCGCTATTAACCAATGAACCTTTTTGCTGCACATGGTCCCCCACTACCTGTTGCAGTGCAGCATGTAGCAGATGAGTTGCCGAGTGATTTAATGCGGTCGCCTGACGCACGCTTGCATCTACTGAGGTCGATACCTGCTCACCTACGCTTAGCTCACCGGATATTACGCGACCAATGTGCATGTGGTGGTCGCCAGCCTTACGGCAGTCGATTATTTCAATTTTGGCGCTGTCGGTATGCAAATAACCACTATCGCCTACCTGGCCACCGGACTCTGCATAAAACGAGGTATTATCCAGAATGACCACAACCTCTGCATCTGCACCCACACTGTCGACCGCTTCTCCGGCACTGTAGAGGGCAACTACTGAGGCCTGGTTTTCAAGATGCTCATAACCACAAAATTCTGTGCTGCCCTCAACCCGTATGCTATCGCTGTAATCGAGGCCAAACTGACTGGCGGACCGAGCGCGTTTGCGCTGCTCTTCCATGCAGGCCTCGTAGCCTTCCATATCGAGGCTGTAGCCTTTTTCGCGCGCGACATCATTGGTTAGGTCTGTGGGGAAGCCGAAGGTATCGTATAACTGAAAGATCAACTCTCCCGGCAGTACCTGACCAGAGACATTTTCCAGAGCTGCTTCTAGCACGCCCATGCCCTTATCCAGAGTACGGGCAAATTGTTCTTCTTCTTTTTTGATGGTATCAATGATGTCTTGCTGCAGGCTAATAAGCTCTGGGTAGGCTTCACCCATAACATCGCCCAGTGGGCCAACTAGCCTGTAGAAGAAGCTGCCGCTAGCACCTAGATTGTGGCCATGCCGCAGCGCCCGACGAATAATACGACGCAATACATAGCCACGGCCTTCATTCGACGGCTTGACCCCATCGACGACTAAAAATGCACAGGAACGAATATGATCGGCGACGACTTTGAGGGAGTTCTCTTTAAGGTCCCTCACGCCAATAATCTGTGCCGCTGCCTTGATCAGATGCTGAAACAGATCAATATCATAATTGTTATGCACACCCTGCATTACTGCAGCAACGCGCTCAAGGCCCATACCTGTATCAATAGAAGGCTTTGGCAATGGCGTCATCTTGCCGCTGCTATCGCGTTCGAACTGCATAAACACCAGATTCCAGATTTCGATATAACGGTCTAAATCGTCATCTTCACTGCCTGGAGGCCCGCCTGGTATATCTTCGCCATGGTCCCAAAATATCTCGGTGCTTGGGCCGCAGGGGCCGGTATCACCCATCTGCCAAAAGTTGTCTTCATCCAGGCGTGACAGACGCTTAGGATCTATACCGATGTCATTGACCCAAATATCGGCGGCTTCGTCATCGCTCGTATGTACGGTGATCCACAGGCGCTCTTTGGGAAGTTTTAAAACAACGGTTAAAAATTCCCAGGCAAAGGCAATGGCATCGTGCTTAAAGTAATCGCCAAAACTAAAGTTGCCCAGCATCTCAAAAAAGGTGTGATGCCTTGCGGTGTAACCCACATTCTCCAGGTCGTTGTGCTTGCCGCCTGCGCGCACGCAGCGCTGCGAGGATACGGCTCGGTTGTAATCACGTTTGTCATCGCCCAAAAAAACATCTTTAAATTGCACCATGCCAGCATTGGTAAATAGCAGGGTCGGGTCATTACCAGGCACCAGGCTGCTGCTGGGCACTATTTTATGCTGCTTGCTGGCGAAGTGATTTAAGAAGGCGTCACGAATGTCGGCGCTTTTCATCATTAATTTTTTCCAAGTGTTGGTAGCAGTCTATTTGACTGGTACCTTTATAATTGTGCTTCGGTGAATAGCTGTGTACTGTCTTTAGTGGCCAGTACATGAAGATGCAAATGAAAGACAGTCTGCCCTGCATCGGCGCCGTTATTAACCACTAACCGAAACGCTTCATCGACGCCAGCCATGCGTGCCACTTCGCCGGCAACCCACATCAGGTGACCGAGCACTGCTTTGTCCTCTATCGTCGCATCGACTAAGCGCGGAATAGGTTGGCGCGGTATAACCAACATATGTATGGGAGCCTGTGGGGCAATATCATTGATCACTATGCAATGATCATCTTCATAGAGAATCTCTGCTGGAATCTCACGGTTAATAATACGGGAAAATAATGTCGGCATACTGTCACTCACGATGTTGCGTCTCGAAGCTTTTCATCCGTGTTGAGTTGGCGCGCCTGAGTCTCCAGCATGACCGGAATTCCCTCACGAATCGGGTATGCAAGGCCACTGGCCCGACAGATCAATTCTTGATTGGCTTCGTCATACTCCAACGGTGCTTTACTGACTGGGCAAACCAAGATGCTTAGTAGCTTTTTATCCACTGTATTCGTCCGTTAAAAAACCGCGTTAGTGTACGCAAAAACCAGCCAAACCACCATATCTACGGTGGCAGGCACAACGTAATTATCAATGATGGGGAGATCTGTACAACGATTTTCCGGCGCTATCTAACAGGAAGGGCCTGCAGAACCAGCACCGGATCAATGCGCACCTGACGCCAGTTCATGCGCCAATCCAGGTGCGGGCCAGTGGCGCGGCCCGTTGCACCGACTTTGGCGATAGGCGCACCACGCTCAACCCGCATACCTTCAGTGACAAGAATATCGCTGAGATGCAGAAAGGTGGAGCTTAGCCCATGACCATGATCAATAATCAATGTGCCACCAGAATAAAACAGGTCGCGATGGGCCAGACGCACAATACCTGAAGATGGCGCCATCACCAGTGTGCCGGTGGGCGCGGCATAGTCGACACCGTAATGAGGGCTTTTGGGCACGCCATTGTAAAATCGCTGGCTGCCATAAACGCCTGTCACCGGGCCCTGCATAGGGCGTTGAAAACCGCCGAGGAAATCAAGGCTGTCAGTGATTTCTTTGCGCGCACGTTTTACGATTATGGAATCATTGCGAATACGTGCGAGATCTTCGGCTCTGGGCGTCACGGTTTTTTGTGGCACCCCTTCGACCCGCTGGATAGTGTATTGGCGTTGACGCACTGGATACTGCGCGGTGGTCTCAACACCCTGAGGGCTGGTCAGTGACAGTTCTATGCTGGAAGCAGCATCTCGCCCCAAACCAAGCAAAAACTGGCCCTGCGCTGTGACCTGAAGAGGCTGCTGATTATAACTGGCCTGATAGCCAGCAGGGACTTCACCCACCAGCAGGGCCCCCTGTTCCAAACTGCCCTGCCAGCGCAGAGTCTCTGCCTGCAATGATACTGAGCACAAACAAATCAATAGGCCAAAACAAACTTTTAGCCGGCCGCTATAACCAATGTTCGGAAAGGTGTTAATCATTATGTCTCTTCAGGCTTGATATCTTCAATATCGATATAGGGAGTGATGGAGTCTACTGTGCAGTCCAGTGATCTGCCAATAACTCTAAAGCGAGAAAATTTGGCACATAACTGACCCTGACGAGACTGATACTCAAAGCCTTCGCGCTTTATTCCGCTACATTCCCTGTGTAATCGCAGCAATAACCTCTTGCCTCGACCAATCTCAACAACGGCTGACTGGTCGTCCTTAAAGCGGATATTCTTGATTCTATTCTGAGCGATACAGCCCCGACGAATGCCATACTTACTAAAGTCTGGAGAGTCAATCTGGTGAATTTTATCGACGATACTTTCGTTATTGCCAGCGGCATTGGCGCCATCATCTGCGACTGCGCCAAGGTCTTGGTTATCTTGCTCACGCCCCCAGTCAGAGTTGTCCTCTATGTCAAGAGCGCAGGCCAGGCTATTAAAACCTGATAAAAACGCCAACCAACAGACTAAACCCAGCAACTTCATTACTTTCCCCGCACACCAATACCATCAGAATAGCGATAGCATGCCAAAAGTACCTACAGATGCAAGTACAGCCGCGCGAGAAAGTGAATAATTCAATCCAATTTAGCGACCGCAGGTGGATCAACCAGTGCGACGTAGGGGTCAATTGCGGCTACACGACAACTATAGTTGCCACCTAACACACTGAAGCTGTCAAATTTTTTGCACAGTCGGACACTATCTTTTATACGTGCGAAGCCGTTTCGTTTAATACCGGGACAGGCGGTCTCCAAACGCATGAGAGCCTTTTTCTTGCCACGCAGACTGAGCATGGCGGTCTGATCGTCCAAAAATCTAATCTTGCGTATGCGGCTGGAATTGATACAGCCTTTGCGGATACCCCACTGTTTCGGGTCAACACCCGGTATGGATTTAATCCGCTCCATAATGGACAGACTGGTGGGCGCAGTAGGCACTACCTCTGTTTTATCCAGTAAGGCTAAATCTTGCTCAGCCAGACTTTGGTCTTTTGCCGCCTCCGCACCCCAACTCGGCAGAGAGATCGACAGTAACATTATGACAACGAGCCCTGTTAACTTCTGTATCTTAATCATCCTGATCTCCTTGATACATGGTTTTCCTAGACCACCCTATCTATCCTTGCAACCCTTTCCTTAAAAGGCATGGTCTTACTGTTCGACCACCGTTATGATTAGCGGTTCGAGAACCTAAAAAAAATAATCGAATAACGCAACCAGCCTTATATATGACTCTAAAACAGCCTTTTTCCCCACCTTACTTCTTAAGAAATCCTCATGTTCAAAGTATTCTCAATAGTGTTGGGCCAAGAAAATTTCGCGCCAAGCGCCTAATACAGAGGCTAGACAGTCAGATGCTGATACTAACAACCGCAGAGGGCGTTCGGCTCGCAGCGGAATTTGATCAGGCCAACAAGGCTGCGACACAAAAAAATGCGCTGGTTATTCTGCTACATGGCTGGGAGGGTTCGAGTAAATCGGCCTATTCGGTCACAACGGCTAAAACATTGCTTGATGCCGGATATGATGTATTACGCCTCAACATGCGGGATCATGGTGACACTCAACACCTCAACCGAGAGATATTTAACTCGACGATGACCGGCGAAGTTGCAGATGCGATTGCGTTATTTCTAAAAGACCACAGCTACCCCGCGATTTTTCTCGCCGGATTTTCCCTCGGCGCCAGTTTTACATTGCGTATAGCGACAGATAGAGGGCCTGAACTCGGGCTGACCGCGGCAGTCGCCATCTGCCCACCCGTAGACCCAACTGGCGCAATGGATGCAATGAGTAAAACACTGGTGATCTACGAAAAATACTTTTTCTATCGCTGGACCACCTCTCTGCGCAAAAAACTTAAGCACTTCCCAGAGCATGATTTTGGCACCGAACTCAATCAGGCCAGGACTCTGGATGATTTAAATCTAACGTTTATTCCCAAATTCACTCCCTTTGCCGATGCTCAGAGTTATTTTTCGTCCTATGCCCTAACTGGCGATCGCCTGAAGGCGCTGAGCATACCCGCGCATCTGATAGCAACCTTGGACGATCCGATTATACCGGCTGCGGATATCGAGAAAATTAATTGCCCTGAACACCTCAGTATTGAGATACAGGCCTATGGCGGCCACTGCGGGTTTATTCAGAGTTTTGCGGCGCATAGTTGGATAGAAACCAAGCTGGTACAGCTGTTTGATGCTCACCTTGCTAAGTGAAGCTAGGGGTGGTTTTCAGTCACTATAGTCGTCGAAGTCTTTTTCTTGCAGAGCATATTTTATCTGATCAAAGTTAAAGCCTCGGTACTGGAGAAAACGCATGCGCTTGGCTTTTTCTTTTTGATCGGCGGCAGCTCGGCCGCCAAATTTGCGCTGGGCGACATCTCGGGCTATTTCAAACCAATCTATTTCTGCCTTGTCTATCGCTGCTTCAAATAAATCATCGCCTATGCCCTTCTGACGGATATCCATGCGGATTCGCGCCAGCCCATGACCTCGATAGACCCTTGAGCGCACAAAGGCCTCAGAAAAGCGCTGATCAGATTGCAGCCCCTCGTCTTGAAGCTGATCCAGCACAGCCTCAATGGCACTGTCTTGATCAAAACGCTTATCCAGCTTTTTAGCTAATTCCGAGCGTGAAAATTCGCGCCCGGTAAGCAGGTCCATCGCCGCAAAGCGGATCTTGGCAGGGGTAATAACCGGGTTTTTATCTTTCATTGTGCCAGTATCAACAGGTCAGAAAACGTTCTAACATTTTAGGGCCATACCAAAAAAGCGCCACAGGGGCGCTTTTTTTAGACCGGGGTCCGATCACAGACTTACTCTTCAGCAAGATTTTCGTCGGGTGCCGCCGGTGCCTCGTCTGCAGCGACTGGACCACCTAACTCTTTCTCGCGAATAAAGCCTTCAATCTCAGCGGCTATGTTCGGATTCTCGGTTAAGAATATGCCAACATTGGCTTTACCCTGACCAATCTTGTTGCCCTGGTACGCGTACCAGGCACCAGATTTGTCAATCAAGCCATGCTTAACACCAAGGTCAACCAATTCGCCGTTACGATTGATTCCTTTACCGTAAAGAATCTGGAATTCGGTCTGTTTAAAGGGCGGTGCAACCTTATTTTTAACCACCTTGACCCGAGTTTCATTACCGATAATTTCGTCGCCATCTTTCACCGCACCAATACGACGGATATCCAATCTTACTGATGAGTAGAATTTTAGTGCGTTACCGCCAGTGGTGGTTTCTGGATTACCAAACATAACGCCAATTTTCATACGAATCTGGTTGATAAAGATCACCAGGCAATTGGCGTTTTTAATATTACCGGTGAGCTTGCGCAGTGCCTGAGACATCAAACGCGCCTGCAGGCCAACATGGTGATCACCCATCTCACCTTCAATTTCTGCTCTTGGCGTCAAAGCCGCTACCGAGTCGACTACCAGAACATCACAGGCACCGGAGCGAACTAACATGTCGGTGACTTCAAGCGCCTGCTCTCCTGTATCTGGCTGCGACACGATCAGGTCATCAACCACTACACCAAGCTTCTCGGCATACACGGGATCGAGCGCATGCTCAGCATCGATAAAGGCACAGGTACCGCCCGCTTTTTGCGCTTCGGCAATAACTTGTAGGGTTAAGGTTGTTTTACCCGAAGACTCTGGGCCATAGATTTCAACAACGCGACCTTTGGGCAGACCGCCAATACCCAGTGCAATATCCAGGCCCAGTGAGCCTGTCGATATAGCCGGCACTGCTTGACGAGCATTCTCGCCCATACGCATCACTGTTCCCTTACCAAACTGACGTTCAATCTGACCCAGTGCTGCCTCTAGTGCTTTTGATTTATTGGCGTCCATTATTCTGTCCTCAATATAAATTTTGCGTTTTTGCCTAACTACTGGTTACTTAATCAGTAGCTGTATGGTTGTACAGTATTACATCCAGTTGCCTTATGCAACAGTTCCTGAAGAGAAATTTTAACCGCCTGCGCTCGAACTGAGGCTCGGTCGCCAGTCAATCTGTGCTCCTGACTACTAATACCCTGAGGACTCAGCCAAGCAAACCACACAGTACCCACAGGTTTATCCTCGGTGCCACCCCCTGGCCCAGCAATACCGCTAATGGCTACAGCATAATCTGCACTCGCAGCCTGAGCGGCTCCGGCAACCATCGCGCGAACAACCGCATCGCTTACCGCACCCTGCTCGAGAAGCATGGCCTCGGGCACATTTAGCATTTCATGTTTAGCCTGATTGGCGTAGGTAATAAAGCCACGACCAAACCACTGCGAGCTACCGGCGACTTCAGTAATTGCGCTGGCTACGCCACCACCAGTGCAGGACTCAGCAGTAGTGACTGTGGCGTTAGTTTGTAACAGGGCATGACCCAGTTCCTGAGCGAGATTAAATAGTTCTGTATTCATCGAGAAAGTGTAGCTGCCTCTGTTAATAGTCCCTAGCTCTTTTGTCGACTATCCATAGGACAGTTAACGTCGCCTTAGGCTGAGGGTGGAATCAGGTCCAACTCAATACAATGGTCCAGCAATTCAAGTATTGCTTTGCGCGACTTATTTTTGGTGCCATTGAAAGCATTCATATCCAGCTGCGAAAACATCTTTGCCGCCATGGATGCAGCCTGATCTACCGATTCCGTCGGCGCTATGCGATCATAGAAGCCGGCTGGTATGGCATCTTCAGGTGACCATATCTCGGCGTTGATCACACAGCGATTAAAGTAGTTCAAAGGCAGGCGATACCGGGCCAGCTCAATACCAAAATTGTGCATAGTCATGCCAATGATGGTCTCATTTAGACCCACCTTAAAGGCGCCAGCGGCACCAATTCGGTAATCACAGGCCAGCATTAAGAACGCGCCCATGGCGATACAGTGGCCAGTGGAAACTGCAATTACTGGTGTTGGAAACGACAGGATGCGACGCGCCATCTTTGATCCGCGAGAAGTAAGAACCAGGGCATTTTCCGGACCTTTGCCCATTTCCTTAAGGTCAAATCCGCCAGAGAAGATACCGTCTCGGCCCTTTAATACAACAATCGCGCCAGCCTCCTCGGCCTGGTCAAAAGCAGCCTCTAACTCATCCCACATGGCATGGGAAAGAACATTGGCTTTGCCATCGTCCATCGCGATAGTGGCAACGCCGCTGTCGATTGTCACTGTTACTAAACTGCTCATTATTTACCCTTCCTGTTTACAATTTATACTGCTGCGTTATTCCGCTAAGCTGGGGTTTATTCTTACCTCAGACAGCATTGATTACCAGCAAAGAAGCTAAATAATGTTTATTTCAGCCATTAATGACTAAACCGGCCCGCTAACGCTTTACCTATTGCTGATGTCGAAAACCAATAATGCCATTTTAGCCATGACTAGCCAATTTAAGCGCCTTTGGCTACTGCCACTGGTTGTTTTACGTTAACATTATCGGTAAGCACCTAAGGGGTACGGATGCGACATAACAATGGACGACAGTTAATTTAAGGCACCTATGGAATCTACCTCCACACAGCATACTCCGATGATGCA
>CBFIGD010000018.1:0-23605 GCA_965662065.1 uncultured Porticoccaceae bacterium
GCCTGTTCCACGGCCTGGGTGATACCGCCACAGGCGGCGATATGATTTTCTTTGATTAAAAAGGCGTCGTACAGACCAACACGGTGATTGTCGCAACCGCCGATGGTCACGGCATATTTCTGGGCTAGCCGCAGGCCGGGGATGGTTTTGCGCGTATCCAGAATGCGCACATCGCTGTTAATAGCGAGAGCAGCATATTGCCTGGCCAATGTTGCCGTGGCTGACAATGTCTGTAGAAAGTTGAGTGCGGCCCGTTCACCGGTCAACAATACCCGGGCATTGCCGCTAAGAGAAAACAACCGTTGGTTGGGGCTGACTTCATCACCCTCTTCAATATGCCATTCAATCGTGGTATTCGGATCCAGCTGGCGAAATACCTCATCGACCCAGGGCCGACCGCAGATAACAGCACTGTCTCTGCAAATTACTACAGCCTCAGCCTCTTTTTCGGCGGGGATTAACATGGCGGTAATATCGCCATGGCCAATATCTTCTTGCAGTGCGCGAGCGACACATTGAGGAATATCGGCGGCGGTTTCATAGGGCAAGTTGTTGTTGGTCATGGTGTGTGGTTAAGCTCGCTAGTAAAATACAGGCGAAAGTATAACGCACAAATAGGATTGGATTTTGCAGGGCGATCTGTTTCAATGCTTGCAGGAGTTTTTAAACCTTTTTTCTATAGCTGCAGAGCAGTCGAGGTTTAGTTGGCCATAGAGTTGGCAGGGTTAATGAGAACGGATACCAGTTATAACAAAAATGCGCTTATCAGCTCGCTGCGGCAGTCCTGCCAGCGGCATCTTGAGTCTGTCTTTAAAACCTTCTTTGAGCATGTATCAACGACCCTGCTGGATCTGGCCGAAAGTGCCGAGACCAACCGTTTACAGACACTGTATCTGGATGCGCAGCGCCTTGTTCGCGGGCGGCGCGGTGATATCGAAGCTCAGGTAACCAACCAGCTGTTATCCAGCATCGGCGATCTCGATCCCGCCATCAAGCTAACCAATACTGTTCGAGAAACGGGCGCTCAGAATACCCCCTACAGCCATTTTGAGCTGCTGGGCAATGAAGATCTTGAAGTCATGATTGCGCTTGATAATGGCACTACCCATGCCCTGGAGACTTATAAACAACCCCTGTATATGTTGCAGCGACGCTTCGAGACATTGTCAGAGGGGCCCGTGACCAAACCTATGCCCATGTCACCGGATGCAACGATGGAAGTCTTTGCCGAGGCGGTGTCCGACGGCATGATTGCGGTCGAGATTCAGGTGGTACTGATCAACCTGTTTAATGAGGCCTGCTTTGGTCCTGAGTATGGCAAGTTACTGGCGTGGAGCAATGACTTTTTGGAGGCCTCCGGGGTGTTGCCTGTGCCTGAGGCCAGCGCGCCCGATAGCAGCCGGAGCGAGTGGGAGACCAGGCGAAGCATGGGACCGGTGACACAGCGTGATGACAGTGTTCAGGCTATGTCGCCAGTCGCCGATAGTGAGCAAAAAAACCATCAGCAGAACGACAGTCTCAGCTGCCATGAAACGGCCGACAAATCTGCCGATGTGAGATTTGAGCGCACTGAGCAAATGCAATCGCCAACCACCAGAATTCAAACTGAGCTTCTGGCCAGAATTTCCTCCATCCTGGAAAGCACAGGTCAGCGCCTCAACGATGTCGATAGCGTTTTTATGGGTCGCCAGCAGGTTGTTGCCGAAATCGATAAACATATCGGCCAGTTGCTGCGAGGTTACGAACAGGGCCAACCTGAGCATCTGGTCTGTGGGCAGATGACCCGCCAGCTTGAACAGTCGATCAATGCTGCCCATAGCGCCGGCAAGCATGGACTGCACCGCAACGATGCCAGTGTATTTCAGGTCGTCGGCAATGCTTTTTCGCGCTTTGGCCAAGGCAATGGTATGGCCCCTGATGCGCAGCAGGCGATTAGTCGCTGCGAATTACCCCTGCTAAAACTGGCCCTGAATAAACCGAAAATATTAGAGCAGGAAAATCATCCTATTCGGCGCCTGTTCAATGAGATGGCCGACTATGCCATTGGTCTTGAGCAGGGCAATTGCTCTGGCAATAAAATTTACCAACAGATGCTTAGGCTGTCAGAAACCATGCTTAGCGATGATTTTAGCGAACAGCATATTCCGCAGATGCTCACGGGCTTTATGGCCGCCGTTGATGCCGACCGCCGAGTTACTCGCAAGCAGGAACAGCGTCAATTGGAAGAGATAGCGGCAAAGGAAAAGGTCAACTGGGCGCATACACGTGTCCAGCGAGAGATTGGCGACCGCTTGCTGGGCCGTGAATTACCTGTCGCTATTTTAAATTTTGTTGAGCAGCATTGGTGCAATGTGCTGCATATTGCCCATTTGCGTGGTGGGGAGGGCAGCCTTGAATGGCAAGAGGGTTTAAAAATACTGGACCGACTAATCAACCTAGTCAGTTTCGAGGCCTCAGCACGCAGCAAAAAAGCAGTTAGTCAGATACTGGAAGAGATAAAACTGCGGCTGGAGCATATTGCTATCGACGCACTACAGCTGGCAGATCAAATGGATAGGCTGACATTTATTTTGGCGCCAGGGCGGCCTGCCAATGTGACAGATATTACTGCCAAGGGCAGCGCCAACAACAGAGTGCCGACTCAGAGTCGTGATGATGAGGCGCGGCTTGTGGGGCAGATTAAGCACATTGTGATCTCTACCTTGCAAGCAGAAATGCCGGGCGAAAATATTGATCAGACAGTCAAACAAGCGGAATCATTGGATGTCCAGGCGCAACAAAGCCTGGCTGAAGTGCAAAAGGGTTGTTGGATTGAATTATGTGATGATATAAAGTCGCGGAGAAGAGGCAAACTTGCGGGCATTGTCGGGCCGTCTTGGAAATACGTGTTTGTTAATAATAAAGGTAAGCTGGTGGCAGAGCGAAACCGCGCGCGGTTGGCGCTGGAATTACTGGATGGAAAGATCACAGTGTTAGATAATTCTCATCTGTTCGATAAAGCCATCAAGGCCGCCATCGACGATATTAAAGACCTATCCGCAGCCAGCTAATTTGGATATACAATGAATATTACCCAGGGTTGGTTGAGTGCAGCTACCAGGCTCGCGTCCCCCAATACAGACGAACGACCAGACAGTGCCGATATAAGCCTGCTGGTTATTCACAATATCAGTTTGCCGCCAGAACAGTTTGGCGGTCCCTATATTGGTCAACTGTTTTCCAACTGTTTGGACGCGTCAGAGCATCCTTACTTTGCCAATATCTGCGACCTCAAAGTCTCTTCACATTTACTCATTGACCGTGATGGTGCGATTACCCAGTTTGTCCCCTTTGATCAAAGAGCCTGGCATGCAGGTGTCTCTGAGTTTGAGGGGCGCAGCAACTGCAATGATTTTTCCATTGGTATTGAAATGGAGGGTAGCGATACTATTGCCTACACTGACATTCAATACGCAGTGCTAGCCAGGGTAACTGCGCTGTTGTTAGCCCACTATCCGGCAATCACCTCAGCGCGAATTGTCGGCCACAGCGATATAGCGCCAGGTCGCAAAACAGATCCAGGTCCAGCATTTGATTGGCCGCGTTATAAAGAGAACCTGTCATGAATTTTTTAACGGTACTGCTAGCCATTATTATCATTGAGGGTTACGGAGAGTTAGGGTTTATTCAACGTGACAAATGGGTACGACAATGGCATCAGGGCCTAACCAGGCTGAGCTTTTTAGCGCGCTCTTTGAGACTGAAAGTGGCTTTTTTTATTGTTGCTCCCGCCGTCGGTTTGCACTTTGTGCTGGCGGCATTGTCGCAAAATCATCTCGGCCTTTTTGTCTTTGCGCTGGAACTGGCGGTTCTACTGTGGGCGCTGGGACGAGGCAATCTGGACACTCAGGTAAGCCTGCTGAATTCAGATCTGGCGCGCGAAGATTTGCAGGCCGCCTTTCATGATGCCGCAGTATTTAATACAGGCTACCGCGAGGGTAACGCTGTCAGCAGTGACGACCTGCGCAAAGAAATCTTTGCCGCCTTACCCTACCGAATTTTTGAGCGCAGCTTTGCGGTAATTTTTTGGTTCTTCTTTCTCGGTGCACCTGTCGCACTCTGTTACCGATTACTGGCACTGCATGGGGATCTTGCGTTAGAGGGCCCAGCCGATGCCACAGAGCTTGAGGCGGGCAATCAACCTCCAGCGGCCAAGCTACTGTGGCTGCTGGAATGGATTCCAGTGAGACTGCTGGGCTTTACCATTGGCCTGGTGGGCAGCTTTTCTCACACCGTGGCACATTTACGCGAAGTGATATTTTGCCGCCACACAGGCACAGCGGAACTGTTGCGCCGCTGTGTGGCTGGTGCTGTTGGTGAGACGGATAAGGATGAGTCAGAAGGTGAGCGGTTAACTAAGGCTGCTATCAATGAGGTTACCTCATTATTTCGCCGCGCCATGACAGCCTGGCTGGTAGGTATTGCGATCCTGGTTATTCTTAGCTAGCTTGGTTGTGTTGATTTGTCATTCCAGGGGGCTACTTTGAGCAGTAAAAGCATGCCGGGAATCGCCAGCGCGGTGCACAGATAAAAGAAATTTTCCCAGCCTACGCCCTCAACAATAATGCCGGTGGCCGAACTGGCCACTGTGCGCGGTATCGCCGTTAATGCCGTAAATAAGGCAAACTGGGTAGCCGCAAAAGCAGGGTGAGTGGAGCGGGCAATAAAGGCCACAAACGCGGCGGTGCCCAAGCCAACACCCAGGTATTCAAAACCAATCACCAGTGCTAACAAGCCAATACCTTCGCCCACTCGAGCCAGCACAGCAAAGCCCAAAATAGACACAATTTGCACCAGACCAAATAGCCACAGGGCCCGGTTGATACCAATTTTAAGCATCAGAATGCCGCCCAGTATGCCGCCGATAATCATCGGCCACAGCGCGGCATGCTTGGCCACCAGACCAATTTCGGTTTTAGTAAAACCCATATCCAGATAAAAGGGCGTCGCCAGCGCGGTTGCCATACTGTCACCGAGTTTATACAGCAGCATAAACGCCAGTATTAAAGCGGCCTGCTGTGCGCCCTGACGCGAGAAAAACTCGTTAAAGGGTTCAACCACGGCAGATTTCAAATTGATCGGATGGCGCTCGGGCTTAACGGGCTCTTTGATACTTAGCGTGAGCCCAATACCAGTCATCATAAAGGCTGCGGTAATCATAAAAACCGACTGCCAGGGTAAGGTATCGGCCAGTATTAATGACAGTGATCCCGGCACCAGCCCGGCAACGCGGTAGGCGTTAACATGAATCGAGTTGCCGAGTCCCAGCTCTTGGTCGGGCAGAATTTGACGGCGGTAGGCATCCAGCACAATGTCCTGCGTGGCACTGAGAAAAGCAATTAGCAGGCACAGCCAGGCAATCGGCCAGAGCTGTGTGGTGGGATCAAAAAAGCCCAGCGTGGCGATGGCGGCCAGTAACCCAATCTGAGTACTGAGCATCCAGCTGCGGCGCAGTCCCGGTCTAAAGGTAAACAGTGCCAGTTGATAGCGATCGAGCAGTGGCGACCAGAGAAATTTCCAGGTGTAGGGCAGACCAATAAGTGCAAAGAAACCAATCTCTTTAAGCCCAACGCCTTCAGTGCGCAGCCAGGCAGGTACCAGCGAGATTAGCAAATACAGGGGCATACCAGAGGCAAATCCGGTAAAGATACAGATCAGCATGCGGCGATTGAGCAATGCTTCTTTGATACTGGGAGCGTTCATCTATAGTCCTTGCATGGCACCTTGGGCCTTATTCCGAGTAAGTAGCTATGGCTGCCATCTAAACTGTCGCAGACTGATACGGCCATTTGTCACCACCACATCTTCTTCTTGCAAGCGTTTTTTCTGGCGCTCAAAGCCTGGGCTATCTTCAGGCAGACTAATTTTGCCACTGGCATTGATCACTCGATGCCAGGGCAGCTGCGAATCGCCGGGAAGTTTGCTCAGGGTTCTGCCCACTAACCGCGCCGCTCTTGGCAGCCCAGCCAGTTCGGCAACCTGTCCGTAGGTGACAACAACACCAGAAGGGATAGCCGCTAACACGGCATAGATCCGTTGCTCTGGTTCAATCTCATTCATTGCCCAAGCCTACGCTATTCCGCCAGATGTTGAAATAGTGGAAACTACCCCAATACTCCCACACTAGGTAACCGAGGTAACACGTATGCGTATTCTATTTTTGCTGTTTATTGCTATGCCAGTGCTCGAGATGTGGCTGCTGATTACGGTGGGTAGCCATATCGGTGCTATGGCTACCATAGGGCTGGTGCTGTTAACCGCGGTTGTGGGCGCCGGGCTGCTTCGTGAACAGGGCTTTGAGACATTGTGGCGCGGCCAGCGCAAGCTCCAAGAAGGCCAGCTTCCCGCTCAGGAAATTGTTGAAGGCATTGTTTTGGCTGTCTCTGGCGCACTGCTGTTAACCCCGGGGTTTTTTACCGACGCGGTTGGTTTTGCCGGATTAATCCCCCCACTTCGAGCGCTTTTTGTCAGTGCTGCTCTGCGTAAGATGGTGGTAGCACCTATGAAGGGTCAACCCTCAGGCTTTAAGCATCATCAAGGTATTCAAGACAGCGAAATTATTGAGGGTGAAGCCTGGGATGAGAAAAACGACGGGGATGTAAAATAATCCGAGTATATTTTATCTCAGCCCTTGAAAAAGAAATGCCCAGCCACAATATGGTAAACAATTGCGGAAAACCCTAGTTCGCAAGTGACTGTAGACTATTGAAGAGATAATAACCGGAGATACACAATATGAAAGTTCGCCCATTACACGATCGAGTAATCGTTCGTCGAAAAGAAGAAGAGCAGACTACTGCTGGTGGTATTTTGCTACCTGGATCTGCCCAGGAAAAACCAAATCAAGGTGAGGTAGTTGCAGTAGGCAGCGGCCGCATTTTAGACAGCGGCGAAGTTCGTCCAGTCGACGTTAAAGTTGGTGATACCGTTGTCTTTGGCCAGTATGCAGGCAATGACAAAATTGATATCGACGGCGAAGAGCTGATTATTCTGAGTGAGAGCGACATTAAAGCCGTTCTCGAAGCTTAATTTTTGAAATGAATTTGGAAGGAAAAGAATCATGGCAGCTAAAGAAGTAAAATTTGGCAACAGCGCCCGTCAGGGCATGCTAGATGGCGTAAACGTACTCGCCAACGCAGTAAAAGTAACACTCGGCCCCAAAGGCCGTAACGTAGTACTGGATAAATCATTTGGTGCACCCACTGTCACTAAAGATGGCGTATCTGTCGCTAAAGAAATCGAATTGGCAGACAAGTTCGAAAACATGGGCGCGCAGATGGTGAAAGAAGTAGCCTCTAAAGCGTCTGATGATGCTGGTGACGGCACTACGACAGCTACAGTGCTGGCGCAAACCATTGTCAATGAAGGCCTGAAGTCAGTTGCTGCTGGTATGAACCCTATGGACCTCAAGCGCGGTATCGACAAAGCAGTGATTGCTGCTGTTGCAGAAATTGCAGCCATTGCCAAACCTTGCGCAGAGAACAAAGAAATTGCCCAGGTAGGCACTATCTCTGCTAACAGCGATGCGCACATTGGCGACATTATTGCTGAAGCAATGGGCAAAGTGGGCAAAGAAGGTGTTATCACCGTTGAAGAAGGTCAGGGCCTTGAAAACGAATTGGACATTGTTGAAGGTATGCAGTTTGACCGCGGTTATCTGTCGCCATACTTCATCAACAACCAAGAGAGCATGAGCGCAGACCAGGACAGCCCACTTATCTTATTGGCTGACAAGAAAATCTCTAACATTCGCGAATTGCTGCCACTGCTTGAAGCCGTTGCCAAAGCTGGCAAGCCGCTGTTGATCATTGCTGAAGATGTTGAAGGCGAAGCCCTCGCAACTTTGGTCGTAAATAACCTGCGTGGCATTGTTAAGGTTTCTGCCTGTAAAGCACCTGGTTTTGGTGATCGTCGCAAAGCAATGCTTGAAGACATCGCTATTCTGACTGGTGGTACGGTAATCTCTGAAGAAGTTGGTCTGGACCTTGAAAGTGCCACTATTGAGCACCTGGGTACTGCCAAGCGCGTCAGCATGACCAAAGAAGCTACTACCTTGGTAGATGGCGCTGGTGAAGCCGCTGCAATCGAAGCTCGCGTTAAGCAGATTCGTGCCCAGATCGAAGATACCAGCTCTGATTACGACCGTGAGAAGCTGCAAGAGCGCGTTGCCAAATTGGCTGGCGGTGTTGCGGTTATTAAGGTTGGTGCTACCACTGAAATCGAAATGAAAGAGAAAAAAGCCCGCGTTGAAGATGCCCTGCATGCTACTCGTGCAGCAGTAGAAGAAGGTGTGGTACCTGGTGGCGGTGTTGCGCTGATTCGTGTTCTCCAGAAGATCAAAGACATAACTGGCGACAACGATGATCAGACTGTTGGTGTAGGTATTGCACTGCGAGCGATGGAAGCGCCTCTGCGTCAAATCGTAGAAAACGCTGGTGAAGAGGGCTCCGTGGTTGTTGATAAAGTTAAAAGCGGCAAAGGTAACTTCGGTTACAACGCTGGCTCTGGCGAATACGGCGACATGATCGATATGGGTATTCTCGATCCGGCCAAAGTAACGCGCACTGCATTGCAGGCGGCAGCGTCCATTGCTGGCTTGATGATTACTACCGAAGCGATGGTTGCTGATGCAGCTGATGAAGGCGGCGCTCCGGCAATGCCAGATATGGGCGGCATGGGTGGTATGGGTGGCATGGGCGGCATGATGTAAGCCTCCAGCGCCCAAAGTAGTGCTAAAAAGTAGTACCAAAAAGCCCTGACTCTTTTGAGTCGGGGCTTTTTTTTGCTGAAAATGATTGCACCCATGGGACCGATCGCAAGGGCCCCCAGACGCGATTGAGCCCGTACCTAAAATACGCTTGGTCAAAACCAGCCAAGTAAGCGTCCTGCAACAGGAGATCTGTCACTGCGTGTCGAGATAAAGATGGTGGGCGTTGCAATAGGCCAGTCAATAGGGATGGGTAAATTACCTTGGGAGGCTAGCCAATCGAGTTATATTGCCAATGCACAGCCGCCAGAGCGCATTTTTTAGCTCTTTTATCCAGAAAAAGCCTGTGCAGAGCGCTAACTTATTGCTATTTGCGCGCGATTACAGAACAATTGCACCGTTAAAAATCTTCGACCCGTAAGGGCACATATTTTAAGAGGAGTCATGTTATGACCGCTGAATTTATTAATTTATTAGTCCGTTGGGGACACCTGCTGTTCGGTATTACCTGGATTGGCATGCTTTACTACTTTAACTTTATTCAGGGTGGCTATTTTAAGTCTGCTTCTGCTGAAGGCCTGGCTGATGCCAAAGCTAAATTGGCGCCTAGCGCGCTGTGGTGGTTCCGTTGGGGCGCTATGTTTACCTTTATTACTGGTGTGATTCTGTTGGGCATGGTCCACGGTAATGGCCAGTTAAATAACTACATCATCGTGGGCGCTGCTATGGGCACATTGATGGCTGCGAATGTTTGGATGGTTATCTGGCCAGCCCAGAAAATCGCATTGGGCATTGTTGAAGGTGGCGATAAAGCTGCAGCTGGTGCCAAGGCACTGCTAGCTTCACGTACTAACACATTGTTCTCTGCACCAATGGCCTTCGGCATGCTAGCTGGGCCGCACTATGCAGGTCACGGCTATGGTACTGCTGTTGGCGGCACTGGCCTGACTGTTGCGCTGGTTATCGTTTTAGCATTGGAAATCAATGGCTTAAAGGGCAAGCAGGGCCCACTGACTACCGTAAATGGTGTTATTGGTTCTAGCCTGGTTCTAACGGCGGTAATGATTGCTGTGCTGAATATGCTGTAAGCCAGTTTGGCATTAAGAAACCGGCGCTTTTTAGTGCCGGTTTTTTTATGTCCATTGTTATACCCATGGCTCGGAACGGCGTATAATCTCGCTCAGCTTCCTTCTTAGAAACGGATACTCGGATAGTTATGGATAAAAAACGAATGACCCCTATTGTTGCTCAGCGCGACGAAATGATTGGTCGTCCAGCGTCAGAGGCAGTGTCGTCTAACGGCAGCCCGCGCAAAGAAAAAAATGGCAGTAATGGCGGGGGTGCTGGCGGCATGTCTGGCGGCTGGAAACTGCTCGTTCTTATGGCCTTTTTTGGCCTTGTTGGCGCAGGCGGACTTGGTCTGATGCAATATCAGGCGCTGAGCGGCAAGCATCAGGCATTACAGGCTCGCTTTGAAGCGTTGGAATCACGGCTTAGCAGCACTGATGAATCGGTGTCTCAATCAGGCGCCGCATTGCAGGTTAAAATTAGTCGCCAGGGCGACGATATAAAAAAGCATTGGAGCGAGATCAAAAAGCTCTGGGGTGTTACCAATGACATCAACAAGGGCAAGATCGACAAAAACCTCAAAGATATCGCATTTTTGGCCAGCAAGCGCACGGCGCTAGAATCCGCAGTGGAAAAAGACAGTAAAAGTCTCAAAATACTCAGTGGTAACTACCTTGGACTCAGTGCCGACGTAGATGCCGCGAATGAGAAAATGCGTAATCTTGCCGATGGCCTTAATCGCCTCAACAACTCGCTGTCGCGAATCGATAACGCGTTAAAAAATAATGCAGATGCGGTTGAATCGATGGAAGCATTCCGCCGTCAAATAAACCAAAAGATTTATGCTTTGGAGCAAAAGGGCACCGCGCCTGCTCCAGCAACATCAACCAACTAGTTCGGTAAGCCAAGATCATGACTATTATTCGTCAACAAGACGTCATCCAAAGTGTTGCGGACGCGCTGCAATATATTTCTTACTACCATCCTGCAGATTTTATTAAAGCAGTGAAAGAAGCATACGACCGTGAAGAGTCTCAGTCGGCCAAAGATGCGATGGCGCAGATCCTGATTAACTCACGCATGTGTGCCATGGGTCATAGGCCCATCTGCCAAGATACCGGCATTGTTACTGTGTTTGTAAAAGTGGGTATGCAGGTGCAGTGGGAAGGCGATATGAGTCTGACCGATATGATTAATCAGGGTGTTCGTGAAGCCTATCTGTTGCCCGACAATATATTGCGTGCCTCGATCCTCGCCGATCCCGATGGTGCACGCACCAATACCGGTGACAATACGCCAGCCGTTATTCATTATGAGATTGTTCCCGGCGATAAGGTCTCAATCGATGTTGCCGCGAAAGGCGGTGGTTCAGAAGCCAAGTCAAAGTTTGCCATGCTCAACCCCTCAGACTCAGTGGTCGATTGGGTGCTTAAAATGGTGCCTACCATGGGCGCAGGCTGGTGCCCGCCAGGTATCTTGGGTATTGGTCTAGGCGGTACAGCAGAAAAAGCCATGCTAATGGCCAAAGAGGCACTGCTTGAGCATATTGATATTCAAGAGCTTCAGGCCAAAGGTGCAGAGAATCGCAATGAAGAATTGCGCCTTGAGCTATTCGATAAAGTTAACGGGCTAGGTATTGGCGCCCAGGGTCTGGGCGGTCTAACCACCGTTTTGGATATCAAAATTAAAGATTATCCATCCCATGCGGCCAACAAAGCAGTAGCTATCATTCCCAACTGTGCGGCCACTCGTCATGCCCATTTTGAGTTGGACGGTTCAGGTCCAGTCAAACTAGATCCACCGAATCTGGACGACTGGCCAGATATCACCTGGGAGCAGGACGAGTCTGTTGCTCGAGTAAATCTGGATACCCTGACTCAGGCCGATATTGAACAGTGGAAGCCGGGCGACACCCTGTTGTTATCCGGTAAGATGCTAACCGGCCGCGATGCCGCACATAAAAAGATGACCGACATACTGGCCAGTGGTGAGAAATTGCCAGTGGACCTAACCGGACGCTTTATCTATTACGTGGGCCCGGTCGACCCTATTGGCGAAGAAGCTGTGGGGCCCGCGGGCCCGACCACGGCCACACGCATGGATAAATTTACCCGCACCATGCTCGAGGAAACTGGCTTGATGGGTATGATTGGTAAAGCCGAGCGCGGTCAAATGGGTATAGACGCGATTAGAGATAATAAAGCAGTCTATCTTATTGCTGTCGGCGGCGCGGCCTATCTGGTGTCCAAAGCCATTGTTAATGCCGACGTTATCGCCTTCCCGGAATTGGGCATGGAAGCGATTTATGAATTTGAAGTTAAGGATATGCCTGTCACCGTCGCAGTAGATACTGACGGCGAATCTGTGCATCGCATAGGGCCAGAAATTTGGCAGGCTAAGATTGAAGAAAAGGCATTAAAGCTTAGTTAGATGCCTCTAAGTTAGAAGCCTTTAAGGTAAGCGCCCTGAGTTACCCGCCTCAGGGCAAACCACCAAGCATTTGTGATAAAGCACTTTCACAGATTATGGAAACAGGTGATGCTGTTGCCTACACTTGTTTTGTCAGGGCCCAGAATCCAATTCGAGATTCTGAGTCGAGATACTAATGCCCCGCAGGGGTTAATTTTTTTAAAGGAAAACATTATGAAATCTGTTCACTCTGTCATTGGCGCTCTAATGATCGCAGCATCTGGTGCTGCCATCGCTGGGGATAGCTGGTACTTAGGCGGAACATTGGGCTATTACGATCTGGATAGCGATCACGCTATCACAGATGATTATCAGGGCTCGCAGGCAGGTCTGCAAATTGGCAAGCAATTTGGCGAAAATATGGCCCTGGAGTTGGGTCATGGCGTTAATATTGGCCATGACGACTTTGATGTAACCAGTCTTACTGGACTGCTGTGGATGGGTAGCGAAGCTGCAAACTGGCGCCCCTATGCACTGGTTGGTTTAAATCAATATAGCTTCGACGAAACCAGCAATCTGGTGGCAGGTCATGATGACAAGTCAGTGCAAATTGTAGCTGGCTTGGGTCTGGGCACTATGCTTAACGACAACGTCCAATTCCGTGCGGATGTGCGCGGCATGCTTGGCCATAATGAAGACGGCGAAGATCTAGGTATGCAGCTTTCTCTCAACCATGTATTTGGCAAAAAGTCTGCGCCGACAGCTGCACCTGTTGCTGCAGCAGAGCCCGCGCCAGCGCCAGTGGTTGAGGAAGAGCCAGAAGTTCGCACCATTACCATTCGTCTAAATGTTGAATTCGAATTTAACAAAGACACAGTGCTGGCCGTCTATGGTGATCAACTTGAAGCCATTGCCGCAGCCATGAGCACTTACGAAGATATTGAGCTGGTACTAGAAGGTCATACCGATAGTCGCGGTGCTGACGACTACAATGCCGATTTGTCTGATCGTCGCGCCAAAGCGGTTAAAGCAAAACTGTCTGCAGACTATGGCATAGCCGCCTCTCGCATCTCTGCTGTTGGTTATGGTGAAAGCCGGCCTATCGCTAGTAATGAAACTGACGAGGGTCGTGCACGTAATCGTCGCGTCGTTGGCGAAATGTCTTTTTCTGAAGTAGTGGTCGACTAATCAAAGATTAGAAATAGGTATCTGCAGTATCTAAACGGCGCCTGTTGGCGCCGTTTTTTTTGCCTGGTTATTAGTGCTCTCCTTAGTCCTCTCATTTACTTGATCTTTTAGCCTATAATAAATTCATAAAATTAAGCGACGGAGCAATTGGGTGAGTACAACCTTCTACTGGCATGACTACGAAACATTTGGTGTCGACCCCTCCAAAGACCGGCCCTCACAGTTTGCAGGGTTGCGCACCGACGAAAATTTAAATGTTATCGGCGAGCCATTAGTTATTTATTGTCAGCCGCAAAAAGACATCTTGCCCGCTCCGCAGGCCTGCCTGATTACCGGCATCACCCCACAGCACGCGCTGGCACATGGCTTGCCCGAGCCACAGTTTATTGAGGCCATTCATCAGCAGTTGGCACTGCCCGGCACCTGCGGGGTAGGTTATAACAGTATTCGTTTTGACGATGAAGTCACGCGCTACGCCCTGTATAGAAACTTTTATGATCCCTATCAGCGAGAATGGAAAAACGGCAACTCGCGCTGGGATATTATTGACATGATGCGATTGACCCGAGCGTTGCGGCCCGAAGGTATCGAATGGCCAGACCATGAGCCAGGTCGCCCGAGCTTTAAATTAGAGCATCTTACCGCCGCCAATGGTATTGAGCATGCAGCAGCCCATGACGCGCTATCGGATGTGACCGCCACCATTGCCATAGCCAAACTCGTTAAGCAAAAGCAGCCGCGCCTTTTTGATTATGTGGTTAATAATCGTAGTAAAAAAGCCATCGCCGAAATGCTTAACTTGCAGGAAAGAAAACCATTTTTTCATATTTCTGGCATGCTCGATAAAGCGCATATGTACGGTGCCCTGATGATGCCGCTGGCTAAACACCCAACCAATAGTAATGGCATTATCTGTTTTGATTTATCCGCAGACCCCGAAGCTCTGATCAGTCTGGATGCCGAAGAAATACGGCACCGCGTATTTACCGCCGCAGCCGATCTGCCCGAAGGCAGCGAACGCATTCCGTTAAAAGTAGTGCATATCAACAAAGCCCCAGTGGTCACTACCCATAAATTGATTGATGAAAAAGCGGCTGCACGGCTGGCGATCAATATACAGCGCTGTGAAGCGAACTGGCAGCGACTCAACGACATTAATCTGCAAACCAAATTGCAGCAAGTATTTGCCGAACGTGAATTTCCCGACAAAGTCGAAGCCGAGCAGCAGCTGTATCAAGGTTTCTTGCCCAACAGCGATAAAGGCCTGCTGGATGAAGTGCGACGGGCCAGCGCTGCAGATTTTTCTACGCACAGCTTTCATTTTGCCGATAAGCGTTACAACCAGATGCTGTTTAACTATCGCGCCCGTTACTTTGCTGAATCATTGTCAGCCGAAGAGCAAAAAACCTGGCAGGAAAGCTGCAAATGGCGGTTAACAGACGAAACGTCCGGTTATCTGACAATGCAACAGCAGGCGGCTGAGATTGAAGCGCTGCTAACGGACAGCAGTCTGGCCGAAGATAAACGAGCGATATTAGAGGCGCTCAAGGCTTGGAGCGTAACTGTCACTGAGGAATTTTCGCTAGAGTAACAGGGCTAAAAGGGCTAAAATCTGCCAAATCAATTTGCCCCGAGGCATCAGCTTGAACTTTACCGGCGCGCATATACTTTCAATCAACCAATTCCAACGTCAGGATGTCGAACTTGTGTTCGCCGTGGCCGACAAAATGGAGCCCTATGCATTGCGCAAAAAGGTCACCCGTGTTTTGGAAGGTGCCATTCTGGGCAATATGTTTTTTGAAGCCAGTACCCGAACCCGCGTGAGCTTTGGCTCTGCGTTCAATCTACTCGGTGGCGAAGTGCGCGAAACTGCCGGATTTGAAAACTCGGCACTGGTCAAAGGTGAATCACTGCAAGATACTGCCCGTGTGCTGTCAGGCTTTAGCGATGTTATCTGCATGCGCCACCCACAGGAAGGTTCAGTAGCTGACTTCGCCTCAGCAAGTCGAGTGCCAGTGCTAAATGGTGGTGACGGCGCCAACGAGCACCCGACCCAGGCTCTACTCGATCTCTATACCATCCGTCAGGAGATAGCCGCCAAAGGCCAGAGCATTGACGGCCTGAAAATTGCCATGATCGGTGATCTGCGCCACGGCCGCACCGTGCATTCGCTGAGCAAGTTACTGTCTTTGTATAACAATATTCAAGTCATATTAATTTCACCGGAAGAGCTTACCCTGCCCAGCGCGATCGTCGAGGATATGCGCAGTGCCGGCGTGCACGTCACAGTTTCTCATGAGCTGACCAACAGTATTGCCGATGTCGATATTGTGTACTCCACGCGTATCCAAGAAGAGCGTTTTTCCAGCAAAGAAGAAGCAGACCTGTACCGCGGCAAGTTCCGCCTTAATCAGGCCATTTACACTGAATACTGCCAACCCAACACCGTGATCATGCATCCATTGCCGAGAGATTCCCGCGCCGATGCCAACGAGCTAGACAGTGACCTCGATGACAACCCCAATCTGGCAATCTTCCGTCAGGCCGACAACGGCGTGTTAGTCCGCATGGCGCTGTTTGCATTAGTCCTTGATGTGGCCGACAAAGTCGATGAATTTTCTTACGACGTGCGTTGGTATAACTCAAGACAGGTTTAATGCCGCTAATAATAAAAAGATATTTAAGCCATGAATGAATTTGATGATATTCGTCCCTATAACGACGGGGAAGTCCCAGCAGTTATAGCGCGGCTAATTGCTGATCCCGAATTTATAGACCTGCTGCTCAGTCGCAAAGCGCCTGTTCTGTCCAAATTGTGCCCCTGGTTGCTGCGGCCCTTTGCCCGTCGAGAGCTGCGCAAACGTACCAGCGATATGCACACTGTTAATGATTTACAGCTGTATATCAGTGTAGCGTTAGCCAAGGTGCTTGATGAGACTACAGATGGTTACAGCTTTGGTGGGCTGGAAAATCTAGACCGGGATAAAGCTGCCTTATACATGAGCAACCACCGTGATATCGCCCTTGATCCAGCGCTAGTCTGTCAGGGGCTATTGGCGGCTGGTAAAGACAGCGTGCGCATTGCCATTGGCGATAATTTACTAAGCAAACCCTTTGCCGCAGATCTTATGCGCGTTAATCGCAGTTTTATTGTCAAGCGTTCGGCAACTGCAAGGCGCGAAAAGCTCGAAGCGTTAAAACAGCTTTCGCGCTATATTCGCCAGAGTATTAGCCAGGAGCAGGTATCGATCTGGATTGCCCAGGCAGAGGGGCGGGCCAAAAATGGCCGCGATCGCACCGAAACAGCACTGTTAAAAATGCTCGCCCTGTCCAAAGGTCCGGAGCAAGATTTTGCTGCAGCCATAGGTGAGTTAAATATTATTCCGGTATCTATCTCATACGAATATGATCCCTGCGATGCCGACAAAGCCAGCGAGCTTTATTCAGCCCAGCAGGGTGTCGCCTATGTTAAAAAAGAATTCGAAGACCTCGATACCATCCAAAAAGGCCTGTTGGGTTACAAGGGGCGCATCGCGGTGAACTTTGGCCAGGCTGTCGGCGATACTTTTGAAACCGCCGATGCATTGGCCGCTGAAGTTGATCGTCAGATATTCAGTCACTACCAACTTTTCCCGACCAATATTATTGCCTGGCAGATGCAGGGCAATAGCGATGGCCTGGAACAGCTAAAACAGCAATGGCCAGACGAAGACTGGTTACAGGCTCAGGCCTCGTTCAAGTCACATATTGATCACATACCTGCAGAGCACCGTCAGATAGTGATTGATGCCTACGCGGCTCCAGTGGACAATCAGCTTGCTCAGCAATAAGGATAGCTATTTTTGTTAGACGCAGATGTTAGGGAAACAATTCAGCAGGGTTATCGCCAGTTTTTAAAGTCTCGAGATCTCAGTCCGCGACTGGGTCAAAAGCAGATGGTTGCCGCTATAGCCAACAGTCTCAGTAACGACGACCCAGACAAACGTCTGGCGGTTATTGAGGCTGGTACAGGTACAGGTAAAACGGTGGGCTATCTAATTGCCGCACTACCTATAGCCCGAGCCTTGAAAAAAACGGTGGTGGTTGCCACCGGCACCATCGCACTGCAAGAGCAGCTAATTCACAAAGACCTACCCGAACTACTCGAGTCCTGCGGCTGGGATTACAGCTGCGCCCTGGTGAAAGGCCGCGGTCGCTATGCCTGTAATCTGCGGATGGAACAGTGTCTGGACGCGGTAAAGTCAAAAGATGCCGGGCTGTTTTTATTTGAAGACGAGCAGCAGTTTAATCCCAATGCCGCTACTGAAAACCTGTTTAAAGAAATGTCACAAGCGCTGGACGACGGCGCCTGGGATGGTGACAGAGACTCGTGGCCAACCCGCATTCAAGACACCGAGTGGCGCGCACTTACCGTAGACCGTCGCCAGTGCACCGGCAGGCGCTGCCGCTTTGTTAATCAGTGCCCGTTTTTTAAGGCGCGTAATGACCTAGAAGAAAGCGAATGCATAGTCGCCAATCACGACTTGGTTATGGCCGACCTGGCCCTGGGCGGCGGTGCCATATTGCCCCCGCCAGAAGACTGTATCTATATCTTTGACGAAGGTCACCGACTGGGTGATACCGCCATTCGTCACTTTGGTGCCGAGTGCAAAATCAACAGCACATTAACCTGGCTAGAGCGACTGCCCAAGCAGATAAAGGGCCAGGCCCCATTATTTGAAAAAGACACCGCATTGTCAGAGCAGCTACCGCGCATTGAGCGAGAGGCTGGCAAGTTGACCGAGTTGCTCTCAATGGCCTATCCATTGTTAAAAGAGCACTTGGATTTATCTGACCACGCCGAAGGCCGTTATCGGTTTGCCCATGGTGATGTTGGCGCCGTTATTCGCGATCTGGCTAAACAGATAACCCTGCAAACCAGCGGTTGGTTAGGCCGTTTAGAAGTGCTTGAAGACACATTGAGTGAAGCCCTGAGCGACAAAGAGTATTCGGTTCCCGTCTCCGACATAGAGCTGTTTTACCAGCAGGCAGGCAACTGGTTATCTGGTGCAGAAAGATTGCTAGCCCTCTGGGACAGGCTGCATAAAGAATTAAAGCAGGGCGACATGCCTATGGCCTGCTGGCTAAAGCTGGATGAAAATGCCGGCGGCAATATAGATATCTCGATTAATGCCAGCCCGATACAGGCCGCAGAATTATTGAAAGACCGCCTGTGGGGCAGCTGTTACGCCGCCGTTTTAACCTCGGCCACACTCAGGTCCCTGGGTAACTTTACTACCTTGCAGCGAGAAACCGGCGTGCCTAATTCGGCGCACTTTTTGTCAGTGGCCGGCGCCTTTAACTATGGCGCAGCGGCCGTCGTACGAGTGCCACCAGGCGCGGTGGAGGGCAATAGTATTGAAGACCACAGCCGCTATATTATTGATAATCTCGAGTCTATGGTGGAAGACAGAGCCGGAACATTGGTATTGTTTTCATCCAAACGACAGATGGAGCAGGTCTACGACGAACTGCCCAACCATCTGGCCAAAATTATTCTCATTCAGGGCCAGTACTCCAACCGTGAAATGGTGCGCCTGCACAAAGAGCGTATAGACCAGGGTAAGACCAGCGTATTGCTCGGCCTGGCAAGTTTTGCCGAAGGTGTGGATTTGCCCGGCGACTACTGCAAACATGTAGTGATAGCCAAGCTGCCCTTTGCCGTGCCCGATGACCCGCTGCACGAAGCACTGTCAGAATGGATAGAAGCCCGCGGTGGTAACTCATTTTTTGATATCTCGTTACCCATTGCCTCACTACGCCTGATTCAGGCCTGCGGCAGACTGCTGCGTACTGAGTCAGATACAGGCACTGTATCAATCCTCGACAAGCGCCTGATTACCAAGCGCTATGGCACCCAATTACTCGATGCTTTGCCGCCATTCAGGCGCGAGCTCGGATAACTAGGAGGCCAGTGCATGCTTGATCATTACCGCACACTCGCAGACTTGCTGATAGAGGTAGAGAAGGCGCTGCGCGTAATGAAACTGTGGGAAATGCAAAGCCCGTCGCCACAGGCGTTGGCCAGCATCGAACCCTTCGCCGTGGATCAGCTATCGTTTAGCCAATGGCTACAATTTATTTTCTTGCCGCGGATGTACGGTCTGATAGAACGCGCCGAACCTCTGCCTGAGAGCTGTAGTATTGCACCTATGGCAGAGGCGTTTTTTAACCCGCAAGATGCAGAAGCTGCGGCCCTCATTATACAACTGGCCGCAATAGATCGATTGATCAGCGCTTCTTAGCTAGCGACTTGCGCTAGCTTTTCGATTTCTTGGGTTTTTTGGTGTAAGTCTTTTTCTTCTTAATGGGGCTAGAGCCATCAGAGTTTGGCTGGCCACCAAAAGACTTCTTGTCACCGAAGGATCTTTTGTCTGCGGAATCTTTCGCGTAACTACCACCGGCTTTTTTCTTAAATGACTTCTTAGGTGGCATTTGGCTATCGGCGGTGCGTTTGTTAGCAACATCGCGACTAATGGTTCTCTTTTCGCCAGAAAAATCTTGTTTGGCCTTCTTATCAGCCGTCTTGCCATAGGCGCCGCCAGCAGGCGCCGCACCACCATTATGCACACTAATACGCATTGGCTTGGCACAGACGCGAACCTTTTGCAGATGGGTCAGCATCTCTGAAGGCATGCCTTCAGGCAGGTCTACGGTGCTGTACTCGTCATGCAGCTTAATCTCGCCAATGTACTGGCTGCTGATATCCGCTTCATTGGCAATAGCACCCACAATATTACTCGGCGAAATGCCGTCGTTATGACCGACTTCCAAACGGTAAGTAACCATAGCTACATTAGGATCGCGACCCGACTTATCAACGGATTCGCGCTTCGGACGTTCGCCGCGCTCTTTGCGATCACCGCCACGATCATTACGATCCTTGCGGCCCTTGTCACGGTTGTTATCTCTCGGGCTCGGCGCTCTATCACTGCGCGATAATGAAGGTGTCGCAATAGCGTCTAAACGCGGAAACAGCGGACGGTCTTTCTGATTTTCAAAGGCCAGAGCTGTAGCAACATCAGTAATGTCTAACTCGTTTTCAGTTACCAGCTTCTCAATTAATGAACGGAATTTATCCAGCTTGGGATTTTCCATGGTCTTCATTAGCTGATCGGTAAACTGCTGAATACGCAAGCCGCTTACTTCTTCATTGCTTGGCATAGTCAGAGGCTTAATGGACTGGCGCGTTGATTTTTCAATCGAGCGCAGCAGGCGATTTTCCTTCGGCGTAATAAACAAAATAGCTTTGCCATCACGACCCGCACGGCCTGTACGACCAATACGGTGGACATAGGACTCGTTGTCATAGGGAATATCAAAGTTAATAACATGGCTGATGCGTTCAACATCCAAACCACGTGCAGCAACATCGGTAGCGACAACAATATCAATCTGGCCTTTCTTGAGGCGATTGATAGTGCGCTCACGCAGTGCCTGGCTCAAATCACCATTAAGCGCAGAAGAAGAGAAGCCGCGGGCTTCTAGGCGCTCGGCAATATCAACAGTAGACGACTTGGTGCGCACAAAAATAATCATGCCATCAAAGGTTTCTACTTCCAGGAAGCGGGTAAGGGCATCCATCTTCTGGTGGCTCTTAACCGTGACATACTGCTGTTCAATACGCTCAACTGTTTTGGTTTTAGCTTCAATGCTAACCGTCTCAGCATCGCCCAGGTACTTAGTAGTAACACGGCGAATGGCGGGCGGCATCGTTGCAGAGAACAGCGCACGCTGACAGTCATCAGGGGTTTTCGCCAAAATAGTTTCAACATCATCAATAAAGCCCATACGCAGCATTTCGTCGGCTTCATCAAGAATCAGACCGCGCACCTGGCTCAGATCAAGGCTACGACGACGCAAATGGTCAAGCATACGACCAGGCGTGCCCACAACAACCTGAGCGCCGCGCTTCAAACCGCGCAGCTGGCCAGCAATATCCGCACCACCGTAAATCGGCAGAACATGGAATCCTTTAATATGTTTGGCATAGCTCTGGAATGCTTCCGCCACCTGAATCGCGAGCTCGCGAGTCGGGGTCAGTACCAAAATTTGTGGTGTTTTTTGTTTCTCATCCAGCATGCTCAAAAAAGGCAGTGCAAAGGCAGCAGTCTTACCAGTACCAGTCTGGGCGGTACCTAGCAGGTTTCTACCGGCCAGCAGAATAGGAATACTCTGGGCCTGAACAGGGGAGGGTTGCTCGTAGCCGAGTTGCTTAACAGCTTTGAGAACGGGGGCGGAAAGACCCAGTGATTCGAAGTCAACGGATGACATTAATTTACCTGTAGCTTAGGGTGATCAGACCCCGGGTTGGAAAGGCGCGGAGTATACTCCTAAGTCATTAATTTTTATAGGGGTTTTTAGGGTATTTTTACACTCGTATTGTAGCGTTTTACAGGTTGTCGACAATGTGTTGGACGTCGGTTTTTGTTCATTGATTGCAAACCAATTTAGGAAGACAAGCAGTTAACCATTGATATTTGGGCGGCACAGGCATCAATGATCGCTAACCGTTAGTACACAATTTCAGTGACTATGTCGGTTTTAACCGAATTGGCAATAAAGCATTCTTGATGGGCTCGGTGGTGTATTGCTTCCAGCTGTTTAAGGCTGGGTTGTTTGCCGGAAAATATTGCCTGAGGTCGCAGTGTTACCCTCGTCATGGCTACCTTGCCATCGCCATCCTTTTCCATAATGCCAATTGGGCTATCAATGTATTGATCAACCACAAATCTTTTCTTGCCAGCAATCGCCAGGAAAAACAGCATATGGCAGCTTGATAGAGACGCCACAAAGGCTTCCTCAGGGTCTACGTTTTGTTCAACGGAGTATGGGAGAGGAACAATATGAGGGGACGAGGAAGCCGGAACCACAGTGCCACCATCAAATTCCCAGCGGTGGCCACGGCTATATTGGTTGTCAGTAAAGTTTTCGTCTTGTGCGCGGGTCCAAACGATTTTGGCGTGATATTCAGACATTCCTTAAGTCTCAATAGGTTAGTTTGGTAAGTATAGAACCTATGCCGCAGAAAGTGGGGTTACCTTAAGCTCGAGGGGATGTTGTTCCGCTTGCCAAAGATCATATTGAGCCTGTTGGGTGACCCAGCTTTCTGATGAGGTGTCAAAGGCAATTGAGAGCCGCACTGCCATCTCGGGGCTAATTCCCGCTTTACCGTTAATGATGCATGACAGAGTTTTTCTGCTGACGCCAAGTGCCGCAGCAGCGTTGGTTACCGGCAGCTCTAAGGGGTCAAGACAGAGCTCTTTGATGATAAGCCCAGGGTGGGGCGGATTGTGCATCAGCATAATAATGCCTCAATGAAAGATCATAGGCTTAATGCAACCTGTCACGTAACGGGTGTCTATCTGTGAGCAACAGCTGGGGCTGCCTGTCTAATTAGAGCAAGATAATTATTGTTATCAATATCGCCCATAACTGCTCGTCAGCTACCCATCACCCATAATTTGGGTTTAAATAGCGCTTCTAATAAATGGCATCGCAGATGCTAATAACCCCGATAAACAGGATCACCCCATGAGTGAACTCTACCTTGTCCGCCACGCCCAGGCTTCTTTCGGTGCGGCCAACTATGATCAGCTATCAGATCTTGGCCACCAGCAGTCACGTTGGCTTGGCGATCATCTGGGCATGCGTGGCATGGCGTTCGATCAGCTGGTGGTAGGGGATATGGTGCGCCATCACGAAACCATGAATGGTATCTGCGCGGGCATGGGCGTCGAGGGTACAGAGCGCTTAGTTATACCCGGACTCAATGAATATAACTTTGTCGCCATGACCGAATCCTATACCCAGGCCAATGGTGATGATCCATTGATTAAAGCCATCGCCGACAATCCCGACGATAAGCGCCATCACTTCCGTCTACTGCGCAAAGTGCTCACGCTATGGACCCAGGATAAGATCGAGAATGTGCCGGAGACCTGGGCAGAGTTTAAAGGCAGAGTGCTGGATGCCCAACAGCAGATTATGGCGATGTCTAACACTGGCAATCGTATTTTGGCGATTGGCTCTGGCGGCTCCATAAGTACCTTTGTGGGGATTGTACTGGGGATTCCCGATGAGACGATTTTTGATTTAAACCTGCAGTATAAGAACACGGCGATTAGTCATTTTTTCTTTAATCAGCAAAAGATG
>CBFIGD010000019.1:0-51306 GCA_965662065.1 uncultured Porticoccaceae bacterium
ATTCGTGGCCGTTTGGCCAAACTCGCCGAGTCACTAAATTCCTAAGGATTGAGGCCTAAGCATGCAGCAACTGAATCCATCAGAGATCAGCGAAATTATTAAGAGTCGTATCGACAACCTTGATGTTTCGTCAGAAGCCCAAAATGAGGGCACCATTGTTTCCGTATCGGACGGTATCATTCGCATTCACGGTCTAGCCGACGTGATGTATGGCGAAATGATCGAATTCGATGGCGGTGTTTACGGTATGGCACTTAACCTCGAGCGCGATTCAGTCGGCGCCGTGGTACTGGGTGATTACCAGGCACTGGCCGAAGGACAGAAAGCCCGATGCACTGGACGTGTATTGGAAGTACCAGTAGGACCAGAACTTGAGGGCCGTGTTGTTGATGCACTGGGTAACCCTATCGATGGTAAAGGTCCCGTTAACGCCGCACTTACCGACGCACTTGAAAAAGTGGCGCCAGGTGTTATTGAGCGTCAATCAGTTGATCAGCCAGTGCAAATTGGTTTGAAAGCAATTGATGCCATGGTGCCAATTGGTCGTGGTCAGCGTGAGCTGATTATTGGTGACCGTCAGATTGGCAAGTCAGCTATTGCCGTTGATGCCATCATTAACCAGAAAGGTTCTGGTGTTAAGTGTATTTACGTCGCCGTTGGCCAAAAAGCCTCTTCTGTTGCTGCCGTAGTACGTAAGTTAGAAGAGCACGGCGCTATGGAACACACCATTGTCGTTGCAGCTACTGCTTCTGATCCAGCAGCTATGCAGTTCCTGGCACCATTTGCTGGTTGCTCCATGGGTGAGTACTACCGTGACCGCGGTCAGGATGCATTAATTATTTATGATGATTTGACCAAGCAGGCCTGGGCCTACCGTCAAATCTCACTGTTGCTTAAACGTCCTCCTGGTCGTGAAGCCTATCCTGGTGATGTGTTCTATTTGCACTCCAGATTGCTTGAGCGCGCAGCCCGAGTAAATGCGGATTATGTAGAAAAATTCACCAACGGTGAAGTAAAAGGCAAAACAGGATCTTTGACGGCTCTGCCTGTGATTGAAACTCAGGCGGGAGACGTATCTGCCTTTGTACCCACTAACGTAATTTCGATTACTGATGGTCAGATCTTCCTTGAAGCGGATATGTTTAACGCCGGCGTCCGTCCAGCGATGAACGCAGGTGTCTCTGTATCCCGAGTTGGTGGTGCAGCACAGACCAAGATTATCAAGAAACTGTCTGGTGGTATTCGTACTGCATTGGCACAGTATCGTGAGCTGGCGGCATTCTCGCAGTTCGCATCTGACCTTGATGACGCAACGAAAGCCCAGCTTGATCACGGTGAGCGAGTGACCGAACTGATGAAGCAGAAGCAGTATTCTCCGTTGAGCATTGCTGAGATGGGTCTGGTGCTTTACGCCGCTGACAATGGTTTCTTGCAAACGGTTGAGGTAAGCAAAATCGGTGACTTTGAAGCTGCCCTGCTCTCTTACATGAGAGCCGAGCACAGTGATTTGCTTGATCAAATCAATCAATCAGGTGATTACAACGACGATATTGCGGCTGGATTTAAAGCGGCTTTGGAAAAGTTTGTTGCAACCCAAACCTGGTAAGTTAGCGTAATCGGACAGGCATAAGAAATGGCAATCGGAAAAGAAGTAAAAACCAAAATTGCTAGTATTGGCAGCACGCAGAAAATCACTAGCGCCATGGAAATGGTAGCGGCGAGTAAAATGCGTCGTGCACAGGATCGCATGGAATTGGGTAAACCCTATGCTGGGCGTATCCGTGACGTAGTGGGTCATATCGCCAACGCGGTGTCTGAATACCAGCATCAGTATTTGGTCCAGCGTGATGTAAAGCGTGTTGCCTATATTGTAATTTCAACAGACCGAGGCCTCTGTGGTGGCTTGAATATCAATCTGTTCAAAGCGGCACTGAAGTCGATGAAAGAATGGTCTGACCAGGCTGTTGAAGTAGAAATCTGTGTTGTGGGCAACAAAGCAGCAGGATTCTTCAATGCAGTGGGTGGCAATGTTGTAGCAGCAGTAAAAGATGTGGGCGATGAGCCTAATGCTGCTGACTTAATTGGTGGCGTAAAAGTTATGTTAGACGCCTTCGATGAAGGGCGTATCGACAAACTATTCGTGGTTAGTAATGAGTTTGTAAACACCATGACGCAAACGCCAAGGATAGAACAGCTGTTGCCGTTGGCTCCAGTAGATGACGAAAGTCTCTCTCATCACTGGGACTATATATATGAGCCAGATGCTCAGGAACTGTTGGATGGATTGTTGATTCGGTATATCGAGTCACAAGTTTATCAAGGTGTAGTAGAGAACAAAGCATGTGAGCAAGCAGCGCGAATGCTAGCCATGAAAAACGCCACCGACAATGCCGGTGAAATGATAGATGAATTGCAACTTCTTTATAACAAGGCCCGTCAGGCAGCAATTACCCAAGAGCTGTCCGAGATTGTAAGTGGCGCCGCCGCCGTATAAAGCCAAACGAATTTAAAAAGATTGAGTAAAGAGGAACCGGACATGAGTAGCGGAAGAATCGTACAAATTATTGGTGCCGTGATCGATGTGGAATTTCCACGTGATCAGGTGCCCAGCGTTTATGACGCACTAGTCGTTGATGACAAGGGCTTAACCCTTGAAGTTCAGCAGCAGTTGGGCGACGGTGTAGTACGTACTATTGCCATGGGTGCATCAGAAGGCATCAGCCGCGGACTTGGCGTCAATAATACCAAGGCACCAATTTCTGTACCTGTAGGCACAGAAACACTGGGTCGTATTATGGATGTACTCGGTAACCCAATTGATGAGAAAGGCCCCATCGGTGAGAAAGAGCGCATGGCTATTCACCGCAAGCCACCGGCTTATGATGAATTATCAGCATCCGATGAGCTGTTGGAAACAGGTATCAAAGTAATCGATCTGGTTTGTCCTTTCGCCAAAGGCGGTAAGGTTGGACTTTTCGGTGGTGCCGGTGTTGGTAAAACCGTAAATATGATGGAGCTGATCAACAATATTGCGACAGAGCACAGCGGCCTGTCTGTATTTGCTGGCGTTGGTGAGCGTACTCGTGAAGGTAACGATTTCTACTACGAGATGCAGGAATCCGGTGTTGTAAATATCGAGAAGCCCAGCGAGTCTAAAGTAGCCATGGTTTATGGCCAGATGAATGAGCCTCCAGGAAACAGACTGCGCGTAGCACTGACTGGTCTGACCATGGCAGAAAAATTCCGTGACGAAGGTAAAGACGTACTGTTATTCGTCGATAACATCTACCGTTACACATTGGCTGGTACCGAAGTATCAGCACTATTGGGTCGTATGCCCTCAGCGGTAGGCTATCAGCCGACTCTGGCAGAAGAAATGGGTGTTCTTCAGGAACGTATTACTTCAACCAAGACTGGTTCTATTACGTCTGTTCAGGCGGTATACGTACCTGCAGATGATTTAACAGATCCATCGCCTGCAACGACCTTTGCGCATTTGGATTCAACCGTTGTACTGAGCCGAGATATTGCCTCTAAAGGTATTTACCCAGCGGTAGATCCCCTGGATTCAACGTCTCGCCAGCTGGATCCACTGATTATCGGTCAAGAGCACTATGAAGTTGCTCGAGGCGTTCAGTCAGTATTGCAGCGCTATAAAGAGCTAAAAGATATTATTGCAATTTTGGGAATGGATGAGTTGTCAGAAGAAGACAAACTTGCCGTATCCCGGGCACGTAAAATTGAGCGTTTCTTGTCGCAGCCGTTCCATGTTGCTGAGATTTTCACTGGCGCACCAGGCAAGTATGTGTCATTGAAAGATACAATTGCTGGCTTCCAGGGCATACTTGGCGGTGAATATGATCATCTACCAGAGCAGGCGTTCTATATGGTCGGCTCAATTGATGAAGCAGTAGAAAAAGGCGCCAAGCTTTAATTAACCGCGGCTAATGTACAGATAGGGTCTAGAAAGATATGGCGATAACAGTTCATTGTGACATCGTAAGTGCGGATGAGTCTCTGTATTCCGGTCTGGTTGAGATGGTGGTTGCCACTGGTTCTCTCGGTGATCTGGGCATTACAGCGGGCCATGCGCCATTGCTGAGTGACTTAAAGCCTGGACCAGTGCGTTTGGTTAAACAGAATGGTGAAGAAGAAGTTTACTATCTGTCCGGTGGTTATTTAGAAGTGCAGCCAAATTGCATCTCGATACTTGCTGACACAGCTGTTCGTGCCGGAGATATAGATGAAGCGGCGGCAGCGGAAGCAGTAAAAACCGCCGAGCAAGCTGTTGCCAACCAGGCTGGCGAAATTGAGTATTCAAAAGCAGCGATAATGTTAGCCGAGGCCACAGCGCAATTGCGCACCGTGCAAACATTGCGTAAAAAGTTAGGCGGTTGATTACGCATCAGCCAACTTAAAAAAGGGGTGGCATAGCCGCCCTTTTTTTTGCCTTGGATTATAGGTTGGGTAAACTTGTGTTATCGGTGCTTTGACAGTAACGTAAGCCGGACACAACTTAGTCCCAACGGAGCCTGAGTGGAAATACTATGAAGAAAACGGATATTGTCATTCTTGCCGCGGGCAAGGGCACCCGCATGCAATCGGCTCTACCCAAAGTTCTCCATCGCCTGGCAGGGCAATCTATGCTCGGTCATGTAGTAACTGCAGCCAACACAGTGTTAGGCTCGCAACTGATAATAGTTACAGGCCATGGTGCCGAGACAGTAGAACGAGCCTTTGCCGACCGAGGAGCAATATTCGTTCAGCAGACTCAACAACTAGGCACAGCCCACGCGGTTAAAATGACGCTGCCTCATTTGCGCGACGATGCCAAAGTATTAGTACTCTACGGTGATGTACCACTGATCAAACCAGCGACTATCGAAAAGATGCTAGCTGCAGTGACTGATCGCTCAGTCGCATTACTCACCATTGCCGTCGATAACCCAACCGGCTATGGGCGGATTGTGCGCGGCCAAAATGGTCAGATTGAATCCATTATCGAACAAAAAGATGCTAATCCCGAACAGCTCAAGATAACTGAAATAAATACAGGCGTTTTGGCCCTGGGGGCACACCAGCTCAAAGCCTGGCTTCCGCAAATCGATAATAATAACGCTCAGGGCGAGTACTATCTTACCGATCTGATTGCCTTGGCAACCAGCCATGGCGTTAATGTTAATAGCATTCAACCCACATCGAGGACCGAGGTAGAAGGCGTTAACAGTAGAATTCAACTGAGCCAGTTAGAACGGGCACATCAGTTAGGGTTGGCTGACACCTTAATGCTATCAGGCACTAGCCTAGCCGACCCAAATCGTTTTGACCAACGCGGTACACTCAGTGCTGGCATCGATAATTTTATTGACGTTAACTGTGTCTTCGAAGGCCAGGTAACGATTGGATCCAATGTCACCATTGGTCCGAATTGCCAGATAATTAATAGCACCATCGGCGATGGTGTTGAGATAAAGGCGAACAGTCACATCGAGCAAACTGTGATTGGTGACCGTGCGATCATTGGCCCGTTTGCCAGATTGCGCCCGGGCACAGCATTGGGCAGCGACACAAAGGTAGGTAATTTTGTAGAAACAAAAAAAGCCATTGTCGGCGATGGCAGTAAAATTAACCATCTGAGCTATGTGGGTGATGCACAACTTGGTCAAAATGTAAATATTGGTGCCGGCACTATTACCTGTAACTATGATGGCGTGAATAAACATAAAACCACCATGGGCGATGATGTATTTGTTGGCTCCAACAGCACATTAATTGCACCCATCAATCTTGCCGATACTGCATTCGTAGGCGCAGGATCAACCCTTAGCCAAAATGTATCCGCAGATACATTAGCCGTTAGTCGCGCTAAGCAAAAAAATATTCCGGGCTGGAAACGCCCAACTAAAAAGGACAGTTAAACGATGTGCGGAATTGTTGGCGCAGCTACCCAAAGAAATAGCTATAAAATATTAATCGAGGGCCTACACCGTCTTGAGTACCGAGGCTATGACTCGGCTGGCCTGTCAATTATTGATCACAATCAGACACTGCAAACACGCAAAACCATTGGTAAAGTTGCCGCCCTGGAAGAAGCTGTCGGCCAACAGCCCGTCGCCGGTAACACTGGAATTGCACATACTCGCTGGGCTACCCATGGCCAGCCAAGTACCATAAACTCTCATCCCCATACCTCGGCGGGCGTGTCAGTTGTACACAATGGCATTATTGAAAACCATGACAAATTGCGACGTGACGTCGTGGCGCTCGGTTATCAAATTACTTCAGAAACGGATAGCGAGGTCATTGCTCATTTAATTCACTATCAATTAAAAACCAGCGAAAACTTGCGCGCTGCTGTGCAGCAGGTTATTACCCAACTGGATGGTGCCTATGCCCTGGGAGTGATTACCGACACTGAACCACATACCGTAGTGGGTGCTCGCAGTGGCAGCCCATTAGTTTTGGGCCTGGGGATTGATGAAAATTTCATCGCTTCTGATCAAATGGCATTACGTCAGGTCACGGATACATTTATTTTTTTGGAAGAAGGCGATCTTGTTGAAATCTCGGCCGAGCGTTATAGCATCTATAACGCCAAAGGTGATCCGATAGAGCGTTCTTCACAACAACTGAGTGAAAAAGATCAGGTTGCTGACAAAGGGCATTACCGTCACTTCATGCAAAAAGAGATGTTTGAGCAGGCCAGCGTACTCGCAGACACAACCGCAGGCAGAATTGCAGAAGAACATATTCGGGAAGCTATCTTTGGTTACCAAGCCGAAGATCTCTTTATGAAAACTAAGAATATTCATATTGTGGCCTGCGGCACCAGCTACCATTCTGGCCTTGTGGCTAAGTACTGGTTGGAAGAATATGCTGGGGTCCCATGCCAAGTTGAGGTCGCTAGCGAATACCGCTACCGCAAGGTTCCCGTTCCAACTGGTACATTGTTTGTCACTATTTCCCAGTCAGGTGAAACCGCTGATACCCTGGCTGCTTTGCGCAAAGCTAAAGAAGATAATTATCTTGGGTTTTTGGCAATATGCAATGTTGCCAATAGCTCATTGGTGCGAGAGTCAAATATTTCATTAATGACCATGGCCGGTGCAGAAATTGGCGTTGCTTCAACCAAAGCATTCACCACACAGTTAGTAGCCCTGCAACTTTTAACCTTATCGCTAGGTCGTCATAAGGGGCTCGATGAAAATATTGAAAAAGAGCTCGTCAGAAGCTTGCACCAATTACCGGCACTCTGCACCCAGGTATTAGCCTTAGATTCTGTTATTGAAGAAATGGCGCAATCATTTGCCAATAAACACCATGCCTTATTTTTAGGCCGCGGTGAGCAATTTCCTATTGCCTTAGAGGGGGCGCTAAAACTAAAAGAAATATCTTATATTCATGCGGAAGCCTATCCATCGGGTGAGTTAAAACATGGGCCTTTAGCGCTGGTAGACGAAGATATGCCAGTTGTCACAGTTGCTCCAAATAATCAATTATTAGAAAAACTGAAATCTAATTTACACGAGGTTCGCGCACGCGGTGGCCAGTTATTTGTTTTCGCCGATGCTGATGCCGGGTTCGTTAGCGAACCGGGCACCACAGTGATCGCTATGCCCCATGTGCCAAAAAGTTTAGAAGCGATCATATATACCCTGCCGCTACAGATGCTGTCATACCACGTTGCCATTTTAAAAGGTACAGATGTTGACCAGCCGCGTAATCTAGCTAAGTCAGTTACGGTGGAGTAGATTTGAATCACAACAGTTCTCATCAATAGATAATCACCCAGCTAATGGCGACATAATAAACAGAGCGTTATCGCACTAACGTATTGTCTGTGTTGGGGTGATGGGGCCTACGTTGCTGACTCAGCTATTAATTCCTGCGATGGTCTATTCTGGGCACAATGAACGATTAGTTTTAACCTCGGCGTAAAATACTTTTTTAAATAATGTATACAACACTCAACAGGAAGCCTTTTATCAAGTCTCTATTAATAAATATTGCGCGAGTATTACTAGCATTGTATTTTCTTGCCCCAGGCGTTGCGAAGTTTACATCATGGGATATGCATGTTGCATTAATGGAAACCCATAATATGGTTATGGTTCCCGTGCTGTTAGCGATTTCTGGGATTGCTCAAATTGGCGGTGGGATCTGTCTTCTGTTAAATAAACAGGTTGTCATCTGCGCTCTTGGTTTTGCTGCCATGATTTTACTTATTAATCTGAATTTACATGACTTTTGGAATGTTTATGAGACTGTCGATGCCAAACATGAAACCCAGAACTTCTTTAAAAATTTGGCAATATTCGCCGGTCTTTTGTTGCTAGCGGCAGTCAATATGGAACAGCGGCCGAAAACGTGAATACACAGATAGCTGATGTGCAAACAGAATATGTGTGCGTTGGCGATGCGGCAGCCGGTATGTAAATAAAAACATATTTCTTTTTGGTTATTAGGGGATTGGAAAAATCATCGACGAAATGAAGTCCCTCGTTGTTAAGAGGGACTTCAATTGCCACAGAAAAATTATATCAACAGGCTACGGCCCTTACATACCAGGGCCAAGATGCCTTGAGCGCAGCATAGGTTGGAAAACCATAAGTTGCCACAGCCGCTGCCGCAATGGCCCCGCCAGCGGCATATTGTGCTTTAATCATGCACGTAAAGTTATGAAACGCCACGGCACCAATAAGCAAAAGTAGCGCTGCTGCGCCGAGTACGATTAATGCAATAGTGAGCGGCGCCAGCGCGGCAAAGAAAATTACCGCTGCAATAACCGCTACTACAATAGCGCTACGGAAGCTGGTGATAAAAATGTCTGCAACGGGCAATTTAAAGCTAGCTTGATCGGTATTTTCTAACATAGCATTTCTCCTTGTAAATAAATTAGGGCCCTGATGGCCATCTTTCTTACCTGTGAACTACGTGTCAAATCGATTAATTATCGCGGGAAGATAAACTGCTTATTTAAATAAACGTAGACTAAAATTGGCGCAGGCACCAACCATCATCTACATTGAAATCTTAAATAGGGGGGGATTAATGACTAGTGGCTGCGCAATGATGTCAGACCTGCCTGCAGTTTCTGCAGATGAGCGTCCAGCCGCGGCCCCTTCTTTTGCGCCACACCAATGGCCAATACATCAATGACAGCAAGATGAGCAATACGTGAGGACAGAGGCGTGTAGATTTGAATGTCTTCCTTTGCGTCCACGTCAATCCCAATGGTGGCACTGCGAGCCACGGGTGAACCACTGGGTGCAAGGCCAATAACAATACCACCAGCGTGCTTGACCAATTCCATTGAATCCAACAGGGCCTGTGTACGTCCAGACTGAGAAATGGCAAAGACCACGTCACCAGCTTGTAATGATGTCGCAGACATATTTTGTAGATGAGGATCCGAGTAAGCGGCTGACGTAATCTGAAGCCGAAAAAATTTATGCTGTGCATCAAAGGCAACCGCGGCAGATGCCCCGAACCCATAAAACTCAACGCGACCTGCAGCGCTAATAGCAGTGACAGCAGCTTCTAGATTCTCCAGCACTAAGCTGTCGCGCACCTTAAGCAATGTATCCACAGTAGAGTCGAATACTTTATGCGTATATTCGCGGGTGGAGTCTGTATCCGTAACAGCAATCTGACCGTAGCTGGGGCTTGAAGCAAGCTGTTGGGCCAATGCTAGCTTAAAGTCTTGAAACCCGTGGCAGCCTACAGCTCGGCAAAAACGCACCACGGTTGGTTCACTGACGCCAGACTGCTCTGCTAGATCAACAATTCGCATGCGTATGACATTAAGTGGGTCTTTCAGAACAAACTCAGCCACTTTTTGTTCTGACTTGCGTAGCTGTGGAAGCGTGTCGCTGATAGATTGCGTGAGTTCTGCCGGCTTCATTAAATGACCAGATTGCTGTTTATGTAAAAAATTTACAAGAAAACCGACGTTAATACCAGTTTTGTAGTAAAAAACATGCATTTTAGCTCAAATAGTGACTATTTGAGGGCTTGATCGTGCTGTAGAGCCGCGCATCGTCTTTGTACTAAAAAGAAATGCCATGCAGGCCGTTTTTTGACCGTTATATTGCTAGAATGCAGGCCTATGGACGTAACCTCAATACTGACTAAATTAAATCCCGCTCAAGAAGAAGCTGTGACCAGCGACAAGAAGCATTTGTTGGTGCTGGCTGGCGCTGGAAGCGGAAAAACGCGTGTGCTGGTGCATCGCATTGCCTGGAAAATCCAGGTGGACAATGTCTCACCCTATTCTATTTTGGCGGTGACGTTCACCAACAAAGCATCGCGAGAAATGCGTGAGCGCATTGACGAGCTTTTGGGCATGTCGCTGCGCGGCATGTGGGTAGGAACCTTTCACGGTCTTGCTCACCGCTTGCTCAAGGCCCACTGGCGTGATGCCAAACTGCCAGAGAATTTTCAGATTCTTGATTCCGATGACCAACTTAGGTTGGTCAAGCGGGTGATGCGTAGCATGGATCTCGATGAGCAGCGCTGGCCACCTAAGCAGGCCCAGTGGTGGATCAATGGTCAGAAAGACGAAGGTCTGCGTTCGACGCATATTCAGGAAGGTGGTGATCCCTACCAGGCAACCCTGCTGCGTATTTATCGCGGTTACGAAGAGACCTGTGAGCGCCTTGGGGTGATTGATTTCGCCGAATTATTATTGCGTGCCCTTGAGCTGTGGAAACACAACCCAGAAGTCCTTGAGCATTATCAGCAGCGTTTTGCCCATATTTTAGTCGATGAATTCCAGGATACCAACGCCGTGCAATATGCCTGGCTACGATTATTAGCTGGCAAGGTCAGCGCTGTCACAGCGGTCGGTGATGACGATCAGTCTATCTATGGCTGGCGCGGCGCCAAGGTTGAAAATATTCTCAGCTATGAGCGCGACTTTCCCGCGACTCATACCGTCAAGCTGGAGCAAAATTACCGATCGACCTCCAATATTTTGCAGGCAGCTAATGCCGTGATTGCCAAAAATCCCGAACGTCTGGGTAAAAGCCTATGGACTGATGCCGGCGAAGGCGAGGCGATTGCACTGTACTCCGCGTTTAATGAACATGATGAATCAAGGTATATCGCAGACCGTATTCAGAGCTGGGTCAATGATGGCAATCGACGTGAAGACTCCGCAATTTTATACAGATCCAATGCTCAATCACGAGTTTTAGAGGCAGCACTATTGCAGGCGGATATTCCCTATCGCATTTATGGTGGCCAGCGTTTCTATGAGCGCCTCGAAATTAAAAATGCCCTCTCCTATTTGCGCCTGATGTTAAATTGTCACGACGACGTAGCCTTTGAGCGTGTGGTTAATGTGCCGACTCGAGGTATCGGTGATCGGACGTTGGAACTCATGCGCGAGTTGGCGCGTGAACAGCAAACATCCATGTGGGGTGCCGCAGTTCTTATTGTTAAAGAAAAAAGAATGGCGGCAAGGGCCACTAACGCCATTGCGATTTTTATAGAACTGATTAATGAAATGAGTGGCCAGCATGATGAACTGCCCCTGGCGGAGCAGGCAGAGAATGCAATAGAACAGAGTGGTTTGATTGAAATGCACCGCCGTGAAAAAGGCGAGCGCGGTCAGGCACGTGTTGAAAATCTTGAGGAATTGGTCAGCGCGTGCCGTAACTTCGAGGCAGAAGATAATGACTTGCCAGTGTTGCCACAATTTTTAGATCAGGTAGCACTGGACGCCGGTGATCGCCAAGCTGACGAAGACGCGGATGCAGTGCAACTGATGACACTGCACAGCGCCAAAGGTTTGGAATTTCCATTAGTGTTTATTGCAGGCATGGAAGAAAATTTATTCCCGCATAAAATGTCCATTGATGAACCCGGGCGGTTAGAGGAAGAGCGCAGGCTGGCCTATGTGGGGATCACTCGCGCCATGCAAAAACTTTACTTAACCTTTGCTGAAAGCAGATCGATCTATGGCAGTGAATCGTTTAATTCTGTGTCGCGATTTGTACGCGACATTCCCAAAGAGGTTATTGAAGAAGTTCGACTGCAAAATAATATTGCTAGGCCTACCAGCTATGCAGCTGGTGCTATACAAAGTGACCAGGGCGGCGACACAGGCTTTGGTCTTGGCCAGCAGGTTTTTCATAATGTCTATGGCGAGGGTGTGATTTTGAATTTTGAAGGTAATGGTCCGCGTGCAAGAGTGCATGTCAGTTTTGAAGCTGTAGGTACAAAAATATTAATTTTGGCATCGGCAAATTTGTCCGCTGTTTAGAGATATAAAATAGAAAGGGGTAAACAATGCGCGTTATATTTATTGTACTAATATCAGTAATCATAGCGAGCTGTGGTGGTAAAGCCGCAGACATCGAAACCCAGGGTAAAGCCGAGACACAAAAAACCTATAAGTGGAAACTGGTAACCACCTGGCCAAAAAATTATCCAGGGCTGGGCACGGCGCCAGAAAACTTTGCTAACAAAGTTGAGGCGATGAGCGGCGGGCGCATAAAAATAAAAGTGTTCGGTGCCGGCCAGCTAGTGCCCGCCTTTGAAGTATTTGATGCCGTCTCCCAGGGAACTGCACAGGTCGGCCACGGCGCAGCCTATTATTGGACAGGCAAATCTAAAGCCAGCGGTTTTTTTACCTCAGTGCCCTTCGGCCTTAATGCTCAGGAAATGAACGGTTGGTTACATTATGGCGGTGGACTCGAGCTGTGGCGCGAACTCTATGCGCCTTTTAATCTTATGCCCTTTGCCGGCGGCAGCACTGGCGTGCAAATGGCCGGATGGTTTAATCGTGAAATTAATTCCATGGAAGATATCAAAGGTTTAAAAATGCGCATCCCGGGTTTAGGCGGTGATGTCATTACTCGTGCCGGCGGTGTGTCTGTGACTATGCCGGGTGGTGAACTGTACACCTCCATGCAGACTGGCGTGATTGACGCGACAGAATGGGTTGGCCCCTACAATGATCTGGCTTTTGGTTTTCATCAGGTGGCTAAATATTATTATTATCCTGGCTGGCATGAGCCGGGCCCCATTTTGGAATTGATCGTTAATAAAGACGCCTACGCATCGCTGCCAGAAGACCTTCAAGCTATTGTTGAAAGCGCCGCCAGAGCGGTTAATCAAGATATGTTGGATGAGTACACTGCGCGCAATAATAGCGCTCTGGTAGAGCTGGTTGAAACTCATGGTGTTGATGTGAGAAAACTACCTGATGATGTGATTGCTGAATTGCGCAGACTCTCTGCTGAGGTCTTGGATGAGCTGGGACAGGATTCAGAGATGTCAGGCCGTATTGCCGAATCCGTAAAGGCATTTAAAAAGCAGGCTATGGCATATCATGCAATTTCAGAAGAGGCATACTACAACGCACGCAAAGAACAGTAGCGCCATGGCGCTAGATCAAAAAGGTCGGTTTTTACCGGCCTTTTTTTTGCCTCAATAGAAAAAAATTTACTGTACTCCAAGGCCATTTTGAAATCTAATTGCCGCCTAAACTACTAGCTCTGATGAGAGAACAACTAATGCACACAGCGCCGACAGAAAAAACTATTATTGGCAGCGAAGAATGGTGCCAGCTTGCGCAACTCGGCATACCGGCGATAAAAGTGCGGGTCGACTCCGGCGCCAAGACATCGGCGCTGCATGCGTTTAATATCCAAACATTTAAACGCGGCAATGTCTCCTGGGTTTCGTTTGATGTGCATCCACTCCAAAACAACCGCAAGGTATCTCTGCGCTGTGAAGCGCCAATACTCGATCGGCGCATAATCAAAAACACCAGTGGTGCCAGTGAGAAGCGCTACGTTATTAAGGTGCCTATGCGTCTTGGTGAGCACATCTGGGAAATAGAGCTGACCCTGACCAATCGTGACAGCATGGGATATCGTATGCTGCTGGGCCGTGAGGCAATGGCGGGCCGCGTTTTGGTAGATCCATCATCCAGTATGAATCTGGGGCGCATCATCGACCTTGAGTTACGTGAGATGTACGGCATTACTCCGACCAAAAAGACCGGACTAAAGATCGCAGTACTGGCAACTAATCCCGAACTTTATAGCAATCAGCGCCTGATGGAGGCTGGTGAAGAGCGTGGTCATGACATGGTGTTTTTGAGTGTCAAAGACTGTTATATGAAACTCGATGATGAAAACCCCGAAGTCCATTATCGTGGCGGGCATATTATTACTGGCCTGGATGCGGTGATTCCACGTATTCGCCCTAGCGCTACTTTTTATGGCTGCGCCCTGACCCGTCAGTTTGAGAGCATGGGGGTGTACGCACAAAATAGTTCGCTTGCGATCAGTCAGTCTCGCGACAAGCTCTTTTCCCTGCAGCTATTAATTAAAAGTGGTTTGGATATCCCGCTAACGGGCTTTGCCAACTCCCCGATTGATACCAATGAACTTATTGAGATGGTGGGCGGCGCGCCGCTTATTGTTAAGTTACTGGAAGGCAGTCAGGGCCGTGGTGTGGTGTTGGCGGAAACGAAAAAAGCGGCACAGAGTGTAATCAATGCTTTTAAGGCGGTCAAAGCGAACCTGTTGGTGCAGGAGTTTATTAAAGAGGCAGGTGGTAAAGATCTACGTCTGTTTGTTATAAACGGCAAGGTCACTGCGGCTATTCAGCGTGAAGCCGCGCCCGGTGAATTCCGGGCTAATATTCATCAGGGCGGCAGCGCATCGGTGGTGCGTACCACCACAGAGGAGCGTCGGCTCGCGATAAAAGCCGCTAAGGCTATGGGGCTTGCGGTAGCTGGTGTTGATATTATCCGCTCGAAAAGCGGACCATTGCTCTTGGAGGTTAATTCGTCGCCAGGTTTAGAAGGGATCGAAACCGCAACCGAAAAAGATGTGGCGGGAATGATGATTACGGCGATTGAGCAGCAGTTAAAATGGCGCCAGTAATCGCTACTGGCGCTAGTTTTTCCAGAAGGTTGGCGTAAATAGTACCAGCAGCGTAAATATTTCTAAACGTCCCAGCAACATGCCCCAACAAAGTACCCATTTGGCAAAGCTGCCGATATCGGCATAGTTGGTGGCCACAGCACCGAGGCCGGGACCCAGGTTGTTAAGGGCTGCGGCCGTGGCCGACCAGGCACTGACATAATCTAGGCCAGATGCCAACAGCAACAGGACCATGAGATAAAAGATGGCCAGATACACACCAAAGAAAGCCCAGATTGCGTCTGCCACCCGCTCGGGAATTTGGCGATTACTAATCTTGATCGGTAACAGTGCATTGGGGTGCACCAGCCTATAGATTTCGCGAATGACCTGCTTGCCTAGTATCAGCATACGCCCAATTTTAATACCGCCACCCGTTGAACCCGCACAGGCGCCAAAGAAAGACAGAAACAGCAAGAAAAATGGCAGGAAAGTAGGCCAGACATTAAATTCTGTTGTGGTAAAACCCGTGGTGGTCATAATCGACACCAGCTGGAATGTGCCCTGACTAATGCTTTTGTTCCAGCCATAGGTACCGCTGAAATAAAGGTAAAGGCAGGTAACAACAACACCTATTAGCAGCAGATAGATGTACATGCGCGCTTCGGGGTCTTGCCAGTAGGAGCCTAGACTGCGATTGTGCCAGACCAAATAATGCAGAGCGAAGTTAAGGCCCGAGACGACCATAAAAAACATGCAGATCGACATAATAAGGCCACTATCAAAAAAGCCCATACTCGCATCATGGGTAGAAAAACCACCAATGGCGACGGTAGAAAAACTGTGGCTAATGGCGTCAAACCCACTCATGCCCGCAGCCCAGTAGGCCAGCGCACAGGCGGCAGTCAAAGTGAGGTAGATACGAAATAGCACATTCGCCGTTTCGGTAATGCGCGGGGTCAGTTTGGAGTCTTTGACCGGCCCCGGTGTTTCTGCGCGGTAGATCTGCATGCCGCCGACACCTAGCATGGGTAAAATGGCCACCGCGATAACAACGATACCTATGCCGCCGAGCCACTGCAGCTGTTGACGGTAGTAGAGCACTGATTTGGGTAGGTCGTCTAACCCAGATATTACTGTTGCACCTGTAGTGGTCAAGCCAGAGACTGACTCAAATAATGCGTCCATAAAGCTTAGTTGCAGCGCCTCTGACAGCATCAGCGGCAAGGCGCCAAAGGTGCTCAATACCAGCCAGAAAAATACCGTAACAATAAAGCCATCGCGGGTGCGCAGCTCGCCGCTACTATTTCGCGACGGCAACCAGAATACTATGCCCACCAATAAGGTGATGGCAAAGGCGGACACAAATGTTGAGTAGGTATTTTCGTTAAACAGCCAGCTGACAAAAATAGGCGTCAGCATGGTGAGGCTGAAGATCATCAGCAGTATGCCTAAAACCCGAGCAATAACAGCAATATGCATAACGACTTACGCCCTAGAAAAAGGAGAAGCTAACGGCAAACAACTTCTCGACCGCTTTGGTGTTTTCTTTATCTACCACAAATACAATGACATGGTCATCATTCTGAATCACTGTGTCATGGTGAGCAATAATAACCTCCCCATTGCGCACCAGTGCAGCTAATGTGGCGCCCGGCGGTGACTTAATATCGCCGATTGCACGGCCTACAACTTTGGAACTTTTTTCATCGCCATGAACAACAATTTCCATCGCCTCTGCGGCACCGCGTCTAAGTGAGTGCACGCTAACCGTGTCTCCTCTGCGGACATGGGTAAGCAGTGAGCTAGTCGTTGCCTGCTGTGGCGAAATAGCAATATCAATTTCTCCGCCCTGCATCAGGTCAGCGTAGACAGGGTTGCTGATGAGGGTCATCACCTTGCGCGCGCCCAAACGTTTGGCGAGCAGCGAGGCCATAATATTCACTTCGTCATCATTGGTTAAAGCGAGAAATACATCAGTCTTGTCGATGTTCTCATCGAGAAGTAATTCCTGGTCTGTGGCTGAGCCTTTTAATACCACGGCTCTATTTAGTTGCTCCGACAAAAATCCTGCACGTTTGGCAGAGAACTCGATAATCTTGATATTGTATTCTTCTTCCAGAGCCTTGGTCAGGCGGTAGCCAATATTACCGCCGCCAGCAATCATCAGACGGCGATAGGGTTTTTCGAGACGACGCAATTCGCTCATTACCTTGCGAATATTTTTCTTGGCGGCAATGAAAAAGACTTCATCGCCGTCTTCAATCACCGTGTCACCAACGGGAAACAGGGCGCCATCTTTGCGGAAAATGGCAGCGACCCGGGCATCGACACTGGGCATATGTTCTTTTAACGTGCGCAGTTCTTGGCCCACTAAAGGGCTATTTGCGACAGCGCGCAATGCCACCAACTGCAGCGCGCCATCAGCAAAATCCAATACCTGAAGAGCACCTGGCTGTTCGACCAGTCTGCGAATATAGTCGGTAACTACCTGCTCGGGGGTGATCATTACATCCACCGGCATATGCTTGTCATTGAACAGCAGTTTTTTATATTTCGGGTTGGTGTAATTTTGCGCACGGACTCGGGCGATCTTGGTCGGCGTGTGAAACAGTGAGTGAGCGACCTGACAGGCAATAATGTTAATTTCATCACTATTGGTAACAGCGACCAGCATATCGGCATCTTCAATGCCGGCTCTAACCAATACATCCGGATAACAACCGGTACCGATAACTGTGCGAATATCGAGCCGATCCTGTAATGCACGCAGTGCATTGTCGCTGATATCGACAACAGTGATGTCGTTGTATTCGCGGGCTAAGTTTTCTGCCAATGTTGCGCCAACCTGGCCAGCGCCGACAATTACTATTTTCATTAGTATCCCGAGTCGCTTATATCAAAGCTTGCTTAGTCTTGAGTAATAAAAACCATCACTCCCATTCACCATCGGAAATAGCTGTCGCCCATGGTCTGTGGCTATTCCCCAACTTGCGTCAATAGTCAGTACTGCTACATCATCTTGTGAGTGCAAAAAATTCTTAATAACCTGGTCATTCTCATCGGGCAGTACCGAGCAGGTTGCATAAAGTAACATACCGCCCGGTTTCAAAGTCTGCCAAAGGCTGGTTAATATCTGCACCTGAATAGCTGCTAGCTTATCAATATCCGCCGGTTTGCGCAGTATTTTGATATCGGGATGGCGGCGAATCACACCAGTGGCTGAGCAGGGCGCATCCAGCAGTATTCGGTCATAGCTGCTGCCGTCCCACCAGCTGTCTAAATCGTTGGCATCAGCGGCCTTTAATTCCGCCTCTAATTCAAGCCTAGCCAGGTTTTCTTCGACGCGCACTAGGCGGCGTGCTTCGAGGTCAATGGCCAGTAGAGATTGCAGGTTTGGCTGGCTCTCAAGAATATGGCAGGTCTTGCCTCCGGGGGCACAGCAGGCATCTAATACTCGTTGCCCATTGTCGAGCATCAGCAAACTAGCGGCTAACTGGGCTGCTTCATCCTGAACGCTGACATGGCCGTCACTAAAATTAGGCAGTTCGCCGACATCACAGGGCGTATCAAGCAAGATACCCTGGTTGCTATGTGCCGTCGTGCTGGCGGCAATACCCGCCTGCCCGAGGCAGTCAAGGTAGTCTTGGCGCGAGCCCCGCAGCGCATTGGTACGCAAGGTCATAGGGGCGCGTTGATTATTGGCGGCAATAATTTGTGAGGCTATTTTTTCAGGCCAGGAATCATTGATCTTCTTCAGCAGCCACTTTGGATGCGCTGTCTGAAATACCCTATTTTCAGACTGGTCCGTTATTAGGTCCAGCTGCTGACGCTGGAAGTTTCGCAGCACCGCATTGACCAGACCCTTTGCCCAAGGTCGATTGAGCTTGCTTGCCGCAGCAACGGTTTCATTAATAATGGCATGTTCAGCGATGCGCATATGCATCAGCTGATAGAGCCCGCAGGCCACCAGACCCTGTATTTCCAGATCTTTTTCACGCAGCGGCTTTTGAATCAGGTCTTTGAGCAGGATGCTAATTTGTGGATACCAGCGCATGGTGCCAAAGCACAGCTCTTTTAAAAGCGCGCGATCTTTTTCGTCGACCCTGTCGCTGTACTCGGGCAATAGTGCGGACAGAGACTGGCCGCGCAGTACTCCAGCGATAACCTGTGCGGCAGCCGCTCTGGCGGTAAGAATTTTGGTATTTTTGCCAGCCATAATTTATTGGTTGAACTGTTTGCCTTGGGCAAACAGTTCAGCGCGCGATCTGAGAATTTCGGCGACCGGCATTCGCGATTTGCCCGCAAGTTGTATTTCTGTCAATAAAAGACAGCCTTGACCGCAGCTGACAAGTAGCCCGTTATTGTCTGCAATCAGTATTTCGCCTGGAGATCCCGTTGGGTTAGACGCGACTTGCGCCCCCCATATCTTCACTCTCTGCCCTTCTATCTCTGTGTAGGCCGCGGGAAACGGGTTAAGGGCGCGAATACGCTGATCAATAACAGTGGCTGTATCCGACCAATTTATCAGCGCTTCTGCTTTTTCTATTTTTTTCGCATAAGTACTTTGGTCATTGTCCTGTGCAATCGCAACGGCAGTGCCGGCTTCAATCTTATCGAGAGTATTTAGCAGCGCGGGTGCGCCCAGTGCGGCGAGCCTGTTATACAGGGAGCCACTGGTTTCATCAGCCGCTATGGCGCAGCGTGTAATCGACAACATGGCACCAGTATCCAGACCAGCATCCATCTGCATAATAGTAATGCCGGTTTCACTGTCGCCGGCTTCGATGGCGCGCTGAATAGGCGCAGCACCGCGCCAACGCGGCAGAATAGAACCATGAACATTGATACAGCCGAGTCTGGGCGCATCCAAAACAACCTGCGGCAGAATTAGCCCATAAGCCACCACCACCATAATATCTGCCTGCAAACTGGCAAGGATAGCCTGTTGTTTAGGGTCTTTTAACGATTCGGGTTGGTAAACATCCAGATTGTGCTGTGCGGCAAGGATTTTAACTGGGCTAGCCGTCAGCTTTTTGCCGCGTCCGGCTGGCCGGTCGGGTTGGGTATAGACTGCAACAATGTCATGCTGTCTTATCAGGGCCTCAAGATGGCTCGCGGCAAAATCTGGAGTTCCTGCGAAAATTATCTTCAAGCGATCGCCTATGCCCTTTGTTTTTTGAGCTTGGTGCGAATGCGCTGACGTTTTAAGGGCGACAGGTAATCGACAAATAGCTTGCCTTCCAAATGATCAATTTCATGTTGAATACAAACTGCCAACAGGCCATTGGCCTCTTCTTCGAAAGCATTGCCCTCACGATCCAGTGCGCGAATAATCACATGCACTGGGCGATCGACAGGTTCGTAGAAACCGGGCACTGACAGACAACCCTCTTCATAGGGGCTGGTTTCTGGTTCCAACACCTCAATTTCCGGGTTGATAAACACCCTTGGTTGGCTTTTGTCTTCAGATAGATCCATCACGATAACGCGTTTATGTACATCCACCTGGGAAGCGGCTAAACCAATACCATTGGCGTCGGCCATGGTTTCGAACATGTCGTCAATCAGGTTTCTAATGCTGTCATCGACCGCTGTTACTGGCGCAGCTTTGATACGCAAACGGGGATTGGGGTACTCAAGAATGTTTAGTTTGGCCATAGCGAATGTGATGGATTTCTAGAAAATTAGTTAAAAGCACTGCTACCATTAGGTTAACCCGGAAGCATCTTTACGGTTTCGTGTCTCTCAGGCGGAGATTATACATTAGGGGAAAGGACTCGACATGAAAAAAATGGTACTTGGATTTATCCTGTTAATTACAGCAGTGATCAGTGCGCAGGGGGCAGAGACAAATCAGCTGCTCAATGAGGAAATTCCGAATCAATATCAGGTAGAAAGAGGCGACACCCTGTGGGATATCTCCTCAGTTTTCCTTCGCGACCCATGGATGTGGCCAGAAATTTGGTATGCCAACCAACAAATTGCTAACCCCCACCTTATATACCCAGGTGATTTAATTTCTCTGGTGTATGTCGATGGTAAGCCACAGTTACAGGTTAGTCGCAGTCGCGATCTTAAATTATCGCCGCAGATACGCACGCTGGACCACCAAGAGGCCATAGCCGCCCTGCCACGCGATATTATTGATAATTTTCTCTCCAAAACCCGTGTCACCAGTAGCGCCGAGCTCAATGCAGCTCCCTATGTACTTGGTGGCTATGAGCGCCGCTTACTGATGGGTATGGGCGATGATTTTTACGCCCGCGGAGACTTTACTGACAACCAGCTCAACTACGGCATCTATCGCCGCGGAGACCCCTATATTGAGCCCTCGACCGGTGAAGTTCTGGGGCTGCGGGCTGAAGATGTGGGTTCTGCCAAGGTAAAGGCAGTAAAAGACAGTATTGCTACTTTGGGCGCCACCCGTTCCGTTGGTGAGATTCGTCTTAAAGACCGCTTGCTCCGCCGTGAAGACCGCAGCCTGGCGTCGACCTTTTATCCTCGAGCGCCGAAGGATGAAGTTTCTGGTGTAGTGCTCAATGTTGAAGGCGGTGTGCGCAATGCCGGAGCCTTTGATGTTGTTGCACTTAACCGCGGCGATCGCGATGGGCTGCACGCCGGTGATACTCTCGCTATTTTCAAACAGGGGGAGATGGTCAAAGACCGGGTAGCGGATGAACGTATTCGGCTGCCCGATGAACGGATAGGTCTACTAATGGTGTTTCACACCTATGAAAAGATGAGTTATGGGCTGGTAATGCAGGCCGACAGGCAGCTCGACATTGGCGATCTCGTGCGCAACCCATAATATTATGCCTTCTGTGTGCTCTTGCCTTGCCACAAAAAATACCGGCTTGAGTAAATCAGGAATCGAACATGGCTTGTGCAGACGCCCTAGAAACACATTATGCCTTGGCAGCACAATATTTGGCGCAATTCCCGCCTGGATTACAGGCCCAACTTGTTGGCGAGACAGGTAGCTATACCGCGCTTCTTACCGAGCCTGCCGAGGGTTTTGCGCTTCAATTTCAAGACGCTATTTATCGACTCCAGGAGGAATATCATCATCAATGCTGGTCTAGTCAGCTTGACTCTACAATGCAGAGCGTTGACAAGATCGGCGGCAAAATTATTCCCATCACCTCCGCAGATTACCCACAGCAACTTAAGCAGATCAGCAGCGCCCCGCCACTGCTCTATGTGCGCGGCGAAATAGATAATCTGCATCTACCCCAAATTGCTATCGTCGGCAGCCGCAGAATGACGCGAGGCGGTGAGAGTAATGCGCTGCACTGGAGTGGGTTTTTAGCGAACAGTGGCTTTACCATTACCAGCGGTCTGGCCCTGGGAGTGGATGGTTGCGCCCATCGCGGTGCGCTAAATGCGGTAGATGGCAAAACAGTTGCGGTGATGGCTACTGGGATAGACAGCATTTATCCACAGCGCCATGGGGAGCTTGCAGCGCAGATTCTGGACTCTGGCGGAACCCTGATCACCGAGTTTCATCCCGGCGAAAAACCGCTGCCAACCAATTTTCCTCGGCGCAACCGGATTATTAGCGGGCTAAGTCTCGGTGTTTTAGTCATCGAGGCGGCAGTCAAAAGCGGCTCATTAATTACCGCGCGCTATGCGCTGGAGCAGAATCGAGAGGTTTTTGCCATACCAGGTTCTATCCACAATCCTCAGAGTCGAGGTTGTCACTTACTTATTAAGCAGGGAGCCCAGCTGGTGGAAGCTGCTGACGATATTATCTCAGAGTTAGGTGGAGCTATTGCCGGTATTGCGCAGACAACTCAAGACATGCCGTTAAATCAGCCAGTAATAGACCAGCAAGAGACTGCGCTGCTCAAGGCGCTGGGGTTTGACCCTGTTGACCTAAACAGCCTCAGTCAAGATACCAGTTTGCCGGTCGAGAGGCTTTCCGAGCTTCTAATTGGCCTTGAGTTAAAGGGCATAATTTGCAATGAAAATGGTTTTTATCACCGTCTCGCCTAGACGCAGTCATACGGCCCTATTGCACCTCTTCAAAAGTTCCGGTAGCCTGCGCAATTCTTCAAAAAGGTGACCCCAAATGAGCAAGCCCTTCGTAGCAATATTGATGGGATCTGATTCTGATCTACCAGTAATGGAAGCCAGTTTTGCAGTCCTAAAACAGTTCGATATTCCCTTTGAAGTCAAAGTAACTTCAGCCCACCGCACGCCGGAAGCTACCCATAGCTTTGTAACCGATGCAGACGCGCGCGGATGCGCTGCCTTTATTTGTGCTGCAGGTATGGCTGCCCACCTAGCTGGTGCAGTGTCGGCGACTACATTAAAACCCGTTATCGGCGTGCCTATTAATGGTTCGCTGGACGGTTTGGATGCACTGTTATCGACAGTCCAGATGCCTGGCGGTATTCCCGTCGCCACTGTCGCTATTGGTAAAGCAGGTGCCAAAAACGCAGCCTATTTAGCCGCCCAGATTATTGGTGTTGGTGACCCTGAGATGCATCAGAAGTTGATCGCTGAGCGTGCGGCCAATGCAGCGGCGATTATCGCCAAAGATGCGGCGCTTCAGGAAAAGCTGAAAAATAGCTGATCACTCCCGTGATTAGCTGGTGCAACCACCCTAAGATCTGCCGTGCAGCGACTGTACTGCAGGACGAGGGCGTGGTTGCCTATCCCACCGAAGCAGTATGGGGCCTGGGATGTAACCCATGGTCTGAAGCTGCCGTAAGCCATATTCTCAGACTAAAGCGGCGCTCAGAGGCCAAGGGCCTTATCTTAATTGCTTCTCATATCGATCAGTTGGCGCCCTTTTTACAGGGACTTGATGCGGATCATCTTGCGCGTATGCAAGCTAACTACAATAAGCCTGTCACCTGGCTAGTTCCAGATAATGGAACAGCCCCGGATTGGATTATTGGCGCACATGATACGGTTGCCCTGCGTATTACGGCGCACCCAGTTGCTGCTGCACTATGCCGGTTATTTTCTGGCCCGCTGGTATCGACGTCGGCCAATCCTCAGGGGCTTGCCGCTGCAACCACTGGTCTCAAAGTGAAGATCTACTTTGGCAGCGACATTGATTATCTGACGCCCGGTACCATTGGCCCGTCGCGGCAAGCCAGTGAAATTCGCCATCTAATAACTTCAGAGGTCATCCGTCCGGGATAATATGCAGCAAGTCGATAAAAATCAGGTTAAAAATTACCTAATGGGGCTGCAAGATAGCATCTGTGCTGCGCTTCAGACCGAAGATGGTGCGCAGTGGCAAGAGGATAGCTGGATTCGAGATGAAGGTGGCGGTGGTCGCAGCCGCGTCGTTGTCGACGGTCCCCTAATTGAAAAAGGCGGCGTTAATTTCTCTCATGTCTTTGGTGATCAGATGCCTGCCTCGGCCACACAAAATCGTCCAGAGCTTGCTGGGCGTAGCTTTGAGGCCATGGGTGTGTCTTTGGTTATTCATCCAAACAATCCCAATGTGCCCACATCCCACGCCAATGTACGCTTCTTTATCGCCGAAAAAGAGGGTGCAGACCCAGTCTGGTGGTTTGGTGGTGGCTATGATCTCACGCCTTACTATGGCAATGAAGAAGACTGCCGTCACTGGCACCACACCGCCAAGGCGGCCTGTGATCCCTTTGGCTCCGAGCTTTATCCTCGCTTAAAAAAATGGTGCGACGACTATTTCTTTTTAAAGCATCGAGGTGAGCCGCGAGGTATTGGTGGCCTGTTCTTTGATGATTTTAATGCGCCGGGATTTGAGCAGAGTTTTGCTTTTATGCGCAGTATCGGGGACAGCTTTATCAAGGCCTATTTGCCGATTTTGCAGCGTCGTCGCGAGCTGCCATTTGGGGAGCGTGAGCGTAACTTCCAGCTTTACCGCCGCGGTCGCTATGTTGAGTTTAATCTGGTCTATGATCGCGGCACCTTATTTGGCTTGCAAACTGGCGGGCGTACAGAATCCATTTTGATGTCTCTACCACCTTTGGTCCGTTGGGAGTACGATTGGAGCCCAGAGCCTGGCAGTGCCGAGGCTGAACTGTACGAGAAATATTTAATCCCTCGCGACTGGATTTGAGATGTCTGATCAATATGCCGTTTTTGGCAACCCAATAGAGCACAGCAAGTCTCCGGAGATTCATCGGGCCTTTGCCGATCAAACGGATCAGGCGATGGGATACAGGCGGCAACTCGTTGATGTAGAGAATTTCATGCCTGCTGCCGAGGCGTTTTTTCAAGCTGGTGGTAAGGGCCTCAATATTACCGCACCCTTTAAATTAGATGCCTACCAGTATGCATCTAGAACTACCCCGCGGGCCCGTCGCGCTGGAGCAGTGAATACATTGGCTATGCAGGCAGATGGCTCGGTGCTTGGCGATACTACCGACGGCGTGGGTCTCGTCAATGATGTAAAAAACAACCTGGAATGGGGGATTCGCACGAAGCGAGTACTTATTTTGGGTGCTGGGGGTGCGGTTCGCGGCATTTTAGAGGCTGTTTTGGATGAGCAGCCACAGCATGTAGTGATTGCCAACCGCAGCGTGGAAAAAGCGTTACAGTTATCCAAAGGCTTTGCTGAGATGGGCTATATCTTGGGCTGTGGCCTAGATGTACTCGATGGTCAGGAGTTTGATCTGATCATCAATGGCACTAGCGCTAGCCTCAAAGGCGGTATGCCAGTTCTACCTGACAGTTTGTTGGGCGCGGCCGAAACCGCGCGTTGTTATGACCTGATGTATGCTGCTCAGCCGACCCCCTTTATGAACTGGGCAAGACGTGGTGGCGCGCAAACTGCTGACGGCTTGGGTATGCTGGTTGAGCAGGCCGCTGAGTCTTTTAATCTGTGGCGCGGCGTCCGCCCGGACACCGCAGCGGTTATCCGGCAGCTAAGGGCGCTACTTTAGCGTTGTTACACCGCGCCCTGTTCAAGTAAGTACTGGTCTTTGAGTTTTACATAGTTGGCTGGAGAGTAGGTAAAAAAGCCTAGCTCCTTGTCGGAAAGTTTGCGCATCTGTTTGCAGGGATTGCCGACATAGACAAAACCGCTGACCAGAGTTTTACCTGGTGGGACCATGCAGCCAGCGCCAATAATGACCTCATCTTCAATCACTGCGCCATCGTTGACGATGGCGCCATTGCCTACCAAAATTCGATTTCCCAAAGTGCAGCCATGCAGAACCGCACGGTGGCCAATGACCACGTCGTCACCAATGGTCAGTGGGAAGCCGCCGGGATTAAAATCAGAGGCATGGGTGATATGTAACACCGCATTGTCTTGCACATTGGAGCGCGCGCCCACCGAAATTGAGTGCATATCGCCGCGAATCACCGCGCCGGGCCAGACCGAGGCGTCATCTCCAAGGCTGACGTCACCAATCACTGTTGCGGCTGGATCTACATAGACCCGTTGACCGAGTTTTGGAGAAATTCCCCTATGGGAGCGAATTGAGTGATCCATATGCTGTATTGCCCGATATAATAGAGGCTCCTATTGTGGTGATGTATCGATGGCTTTTTCAACTAAAAAACGATTTATTGCAGGTGTAACCTGTCCCAAGTGCGCTGAAATGGACAAAATGCAGGTGTATGCCGATGCGGGCGTCGATTACAGAGAATGCGTGAGCTGTGGCTTTAAAGATGAAATGCGCCTCTCTTCAGCGCCTCGCGAGGTTGAAACAAGGGTCAATATCAGCAGCGATGATATTACTAGTCAGACTCAGCCGGTAAAGCTTATGGACCCCAAAGGTTAGCTGCCCAAGTCAGCACGTACCTAATGCAGCCGCACCCGCGAATTCTGACTTTTAAAGAGTAGGCGAATATTTGAAGATTCTGTCAGGCAGGGATAGCGAGTCACTGGGTCATTGCCAAGGGGTGCCACATAGGCATGGAGTTTCTTTTCTAGGCTGGCGTCTTTTTCTAAAGCTGAGATCAATTTTTCGTTAAGCAGTTGGATAGCACCATCTATCTGATTGGCGAAGGGTTCGCCAATAATATGGTGAACAATCAGATTGGAGCGGGTCATATCGACGGGAATTATTGGGCAGTTATAGTTGACGTTGAGTACATCATTTAGCTCCTCTAAAAGGCGATGTGCCAAATAGGCTTGATACATATTTGCTTCGAGCCCCTCCTCTGTGGAAACAATCTCCAGCGGCGCATCGAGAAACTCGCGCGCGGTGACCACCTGCTGTGCAATTTCACCTTTAATACCAGCGGCGCGCAAGAAATCTTCAAAGGCAGTAATAAAATCTGGCACCAGTTCCACATATCGCTCAATAAATGAAGCCAGTGCCACAGTGCCGTCGTCTTCGCGCAAGCTGATGGAGTGATGCAAGTTCGCCACTCGCTCGTTTAAGTAGGCAACTAAGAATTCACTGGTTTGTGCTGAAAGTTCCAGCATAAAAATGGTCTCGTTTTTAGTCAAAATATCTATTTGTGAAGGTTATATTCACTAGTGGCTACTCTGATGCGTATTGCGGCCTCCATTTAAATCTAGCAGATTTTAGGCCCCCTGCCACAAAGATTCCCCTTTTTGCTTTTTAGGTAGAAATAAGCGGCTAAATTTGGACGTTAATTTGATCACATTCTGGCTAGTGAAACGTATAGTCTTTTGCTACAATCGCCGCGCTTTTACAGGGGCCAGCAACATTTTTTGGCTTGGCCGCTAAAGCAAAAGCTTTAATTCCTAATTTACCACGGAGAAACAAGCGATGTTGAAAAGAGCGCAAGCACTTTTCTTGAGACTGCTGAGTCCAGCGATTGCACTTGCAATGGCCGGCGGCGTTAGTGCGGAGAGCACAACGCGGCAGCTCAATATGCCCCAGGGAGTGACAGAAGTCAGCCAAGCAGCCTACGATATTCACATGATTATGATGTGGATCTGTACCGTTATCGGTATTGCCGTATTTGGCTTTATGTTTTACGTCATGTATGCGCACCGCAAATCACGCGGCGCTGTGGCGGCAAACTTCCACGAAAACCATGTTGTTGAGTTGATCTGGACTATTGTGCCAGCGCTCATTTTGATCGTCATGGCGATCCCAGCAACTACTGCTCTGCTCAAGGTGTATGACACTGAAAATGCAGATATTGATATCAAGGTAACCGGATATCAGTGGAAATGGCAGTATGAATATATTGGTGAAGGCGTGAAGTTCATGAGTGAACTACGCACCTCTCAGGACGAAATCTACGGCCGTGCTCCCAAAGGTGAACATTATCTTCGTGAAGTGACTCAGCCTCTGGTTATCCCGACAGGTAAGAAAGTACGCTTTCTAATTACGGGTAACGATGTAATTCACAGCTGGTGGGTTCCGGACTTTGGTGTCAAGCGCGATGCAGTTCCAGGCCTGTTCACTGCCGCTTGGGCAAAAACAGATGTTCCGGGCACCTATGTCGGTGAATGTACAGAACTCTGCGGTATTGGCCACGCCTTTATGCCGGTTGTTGTAGAGGTAAAAGAAGAAGCTGAATACAACGAGTGGTTAGCGGGCAAGAAAGCCGAAGCGGCTGAGTATGCTTCGACTATTGGCAAGCAGTGGACTTTCGATGAGCTGATGGTTCGTGGCGAAGAAGTGTATGAGCGTTCATGTGCTGCCTGTCACCAGTCTGACGGCAATGGTATTCCTGGCGTGTTCCCTGCGCTCAAGGACAGCCCAATTGCTCTGGGTGCTAAAGAAGGCCACATCGCCGTGCTAATCGATGGCGTTGCTGGTACATCCATGCAGTCATTTGCTGACCAGCTTTCTGAAGTTGATATAGCAGCGGTCGTTCATTATGAGCGCAACGCATGGGGCAACGATGTTGGCGACGTAACTCAGCCAATTGACGTCCTCAATTACAAACAAAGCCAATAGGGGAGTTTTTGATATGGCACATGGTCCCGCAACTCTGGCTGATGGCTGGGGAAAATATATAAGCCGTTGGGTCTTCACGACCAACCATAAAGATATTGGCACGCTGTACCTTTGGTTCAGCTTTGCGATGTTTATTATGGGTGGCGCGTTCGCAATGGTTATTCGTGCAGAACTCTTTCAGCCAGGTATGCAGCTGATCAAGCCAGAGTTCTTCAATCAGATGACCACCATGCATGGTTTGGTCATGGTGTTTGGCGCGATAATGCCAGCCTTTGTTGGTTTGGCTAACTGGATGATTCCAATGATGATCGGCGCGCCAGATATGGCATTGCCGCGCATGAATAACCTGAGCTTTTGGATTCTACCGTTCGCATTTGCGATTTTGACTTCCACTTTATTTATGGAAGGCGGTGGTCCTAACTTCGGTTGGACATTCTACGCCCCACTCTCAACTACCTATGCACCGGATACAGTGAACTACTTTATCTTCGGCGTGCATATTATGGGTGCATCATCAATTATGGGTTCCATTAACATTATCGCTACGGTAATGAATATGCGCGCACCTGGCATGACCTACATGAAAATGCCAATGTTCGTCTGGACCTGGGTTATTACCGCCTTCCTACTCGTGGCAGTAATGCCAGTACTGGCCGGCGCAGTAACTATGATGCTGATGGATATTAACTTCGGTACTAGCTTCTTTGATGCAGCTGGTGGCGGTGACCCGGTACTGTTCCAGCATATTTTCTGGTTCTTTGGTCACCCAGAGGTTTACATTATCATTCTGCCCGCTTTTGGTGTGGTTTCTCACATTATTCCAACGTTCAGCCGCAAGCCACTGTTTGGTTATTCGTCAATGGTTTACGCCACTGCCGCGATTGCCTTCCTGTCGTTTGTAGTTTGGGCTCACCACATGTTTACCGTTGGTATGCCAATTGCCGGTGAGCTGTACTTTATGTACGCCACCATGCTGATTGCTGTACCCACTGGAGTGAAAGTATTTAACTGGATCACCACCATGTACAGAGGCTCACTGACCTTTGAGACCCCAATGCTGTTCAGCATCGCATTTGTGATTCTGTTTACCTTTGGTGGCTTTACCGGAATGATGCTGTCGATTGCGGCCGCGGACATGCAGTATCACGATACCTACTTTGTCGTTGCCCACTTCCACTATGTGATGGTTGCTGGTGCGGTATTTAGTGGTACGGCTGCAGTGTACTACTGGTTGCCAAAATGGTGTGGCAAAATGTATGACGAAACTATGGGCAAGGTTCAGTTCTGGATCGCCTTTATTGGTTTCAACATTACTTTTATGCCTCAGCATTTCCTAGGTTTGGCTGGTATGCCACGTCGTTACGCCGATTATGGTCTGCAATTTGCCGACTGGAATATGGTCTCAAGCATCGGTGCATTTATGTACGGTGGTGCACAGATTCTGTTCTTGTTTAACGTGATTCGCACCATTGGTTGGGGCAAGCCAACTAATGATCCTAAGGTTTGGGAAGGCGCACAGGGCCTGGAGTGGACAGTGCCCACACCTGCACCGTACCACACGTTCGCTACCCCTCCGAAAATTAAGTAAGAGACTGATAATCATGGCGGCGCGTCCTAACAATCGTTCACTACTGGTCAAGCTTACCGGCTTGGCCGTCGCCATGTTTATGTTTGCAATATTTGTATTGCCGCCGCTCTATGATCTGTTTTGTGAGATCACAGGGATTGGCGGCAAAACAGATGGCGCCTATACGGCCGTAGCAGTAGAAGTAGATACATCGAGAGACATAGAAGTGCAGTTCGTTGCGACCAATAATGCAACCATGCCCTGGGATTTCTATCCCGTTGAAGAGCGAGTGGTGGTGCATCCTGGCGAGCCGCGCGCAGTGGTGTTTTATGCCCACAACAGAACAGCGAAAGATATGCTGGGCCAGGCTATTCCAAATGTACTTCCTAATAATGCTGCAGACTATTTCCATAAAACGGAATGCTTCTGCTTTAACAACCAGCCGCTGGCAGCAGGCGAAAGCGCTGAGCTAGAACTGGTGTTTATTGTAGATCCAGATTTACCGGCCAGTGTTAATACAGTAACCCTGTCCTACACAATGTTTGATATAACAGATCGCGCTGTAGCGCAGGTCTCACAAGTACAGTAAACGGAGAGTAACAATGTCAACAGAAGGTACTTATTACGTTCCCGAGCAAAGTAAATTGCCGATAATTGCGGCAACCGGCATGGGTGTAATGGCCTATGGCGCTGCCGCGTGGGTTTTGGAGGGTGGTTCTTCTACTATCTTCCTGATTGGCTCGCTGATAATGGCCGGGGTTTTGTACAAGTGGTGGAGCATCGTCATTGACGAAAATATGCGCGGTCTCGCGAGCCCACAGCTTAAGCATTCCTATGTGTTGGGTATGCTGTGGTTTATTTTCTCTGAAGTGATGTTTTTTGCTTGCTTCTTTGGCGCCCTCTTCTATGTCCGTGTGCTAGTTAACTCCTGGATCGGTGGTGAAGCCGCGGTGGGCTGGTTTGATGATACTCCTACGGATGCTGCGGTTGCTAATGCCGAGCACCTATGGCCTGGATATGAAACTGCATGGCCACCCATGATTACGCCGGATCAGGCTGTCAACGGCGATGCGGCACAGTTTAAAGGTCCAGACCAAAATATGAGCTTCCCTGGTTGGGATCGAATTTTGCAATGGCTGCCACTTTGGAACACTCTGGTTCTTATCACTTCGAGCTTCACAGTGCATATCGCGCACACAGCGCTGAAAGACGGCAACCGCAAGAAGTTTAATACCTGGTTGGGTATCACTGTTGCTCTGGGTATTTTCTTCCTGTTTTTGCAGGTCGAAGAATATATTGAAGCCTACCAGCATATGGGTTTGACGCTTGAGTCTGGTATTTACGGTACAACGTTCTTTATGTTGACCGGTTTCCACGGAATGCACGTAACACTAGGTACTGCGATGCTGCTGATTCAGTGGATACGTGGGCTAAAGGGCCACTTCTCCCATGACGATCAGTTTGGTTTTGAAGCGGCTTCTTGGTACTGGCACTTTGTTGACGTGGTATGGGTGGGACTGTTCCTGTTTGTCTACGTACTCGCGTAAGCAACAGACGCGTTGTCGAAGCGGCCAGGTAATCCCTGGCCGTTTTTATCTGTGGCGCAAATTACTGCTTAGGTGGTGCCGTTATAGGATAGGGCGTTGTTGCCTCTGGATGTAACTGGCGGTCCCAGGGGGCTTTGCTGCTAAGCTGGCCGGTGTAGGCGCCGTAAACAACGGTTCCCATCAGCAGTATAGCCAGGCTGATCCGCAGCCCTAGCGCATACAGTAGCCGACGTTTGGAATTCCCCAAGTCTTTGACCAGGAAACCCAAGCCGCTAAACAGGCTGATGACCACGGCAATAAACAGTAAAACGATAATAGTCTTTAACAGCATGATAATGATCACTTTTGTAAAAGGTTAGAATTTAAACACAGATGACTACTGAGCCCCACTTATCTACGCAGCGATTTCACTGGCAGCCCAATAAAAAACTATTGGTGCTCAGCCTGTGTCTATTCCCGCTACTGTGCCTATTGGGATTTTGGCAGCTAGATAGAGCTGATCAGAAGCAAATGATTCTGGATCAATACAGCGCAAATCAACAGGCAGCGCCAGCAGTGGCAGCGGATCTAGTGGGTGCGAACAACTTACAGTACCGCAGTGCTTGGTTGCGTGGTGCGCTAGATGGCAGTCGTCGAATCATTCTTGATAATCGAGTCAAAAATGGTCGTCCCGGCTATGAAGTGCTTGAAGCTATGACCATTGCGGGTTTGGAGCAAAAAGTACTGGTTAATCGAGGCTGGGTACCGGCTTCACTTGATCGCAACACATTGCCACAGATTAAGGCAGTTGAAGGCGTGATTCAGCTGCGCGGGGGATTCTACCAAACATTGGGTGGTTATCGTCTTGATGATGGTATTAGTCGAGTCGCTCAGTGGCCAGCACGCGTAGGTTGGATTTCGGCGGCCCGCGCCGAAGAGCTCTATGGCGACGCTTTTTTTCCCTATCAGTTGCGCCTCGATCAAGATAGCCCAGGGGCATTGCAAACAGGCTGGCCAACAGTTTCCGTGCAGCCCGCCAAGCATACAGGCTATGCCGTGCAGTGGTTTGTGATGGCATTTGTGCTAGTAATTATGACCGTAGTTGCCAACTCTAACTTGGCGGACCGATCGAAATAGCGCCTGGCAAGCTAGGCCCGCGTTACGTTAATTAAACATAGGATTTGAGATAATGACAGAACAGATAACCGCTAAGCAGCGTGGATTTCAATACCAAATTTGGATAATGCTGATTATTGTTTTCGGTGTCATATTAGCGGGATTTTTAATGGTGCCCACAACTGAAGAAGAGCGCTTAGCCATGATGGCGCGAATGGGCACCACTAATCAGGGCGATATTGTTAGCCCTACCGTCGATATGAGCTCAATACTAGGCGGACTGCCCAGTGGTGAAACGCCGAAATGGAAAGTCGTTGCGGCCGGCGGTGAAGGCTGTGACCAAGGTTGTCAGGATGTCCTGCTTAATAGCCGCCAGATCCATATGCTGTTAGGCAAATCCAGTGGTCGTCTCGAGCGAATTTATCTGCCAGACAGTGCTAGCCTCGAGCTAATCGACCTAGAAGAACTACAGGCGGTCCATCCCTATTTGATCATTGAACCTATTGAAAATTTAGCGCTGCGTGCCGTTCTGCGCGACAGCTCCGCAGATTGGGATATGGCTGATACCCGCTACTTCGTCGTGACGCCAGATTACCAGGCGGTTTTATTTTACACCCAGCAACATGATGGCGGCGGTCTGCTCGAAGACCTCAAGCATCTGCTAAAATATTCGCCGAATCGATAACAATAAAACCGAGCCATTGGGAATAAAACACAATGACCAACGTTGATACCAATACCGCAGCCACCTGGCGCGACTATCTAGAGCTGTGCAAGCCCAATGTTGTCGCCCTGATGATACTGACTTCAGTAATCGGCATGTTGCTGGCCACCGATCAGACTGTGCCGATGCAGATACTGGTCTTTGGCAATTTGGGTATCGCCCTGTGCGCCGGTTCCGCGGCCGCGGTCAATCATATTGTCGATCGCAATGTGGACGACAAAATGGCGCGCACCGCCGATAGACCTATTGCCCAGGGACGTCTTGGTCCCGAGCAGGCAAAGATATTTGCCATGGTAACAGGCCTTGCTGGCATAGCCATTCTCATCGGTTTCACTAATGTTCTTACTGCCTGGCTAACCCTTGCCTCCTCAGTGGGATACGCCTTTGTTTACACCATGTTTCTCAAGCGAGCGACACCGCAGAATATTGTGATTGGCGGGCTTGCAGGTGCGGCGCCGCCGCTGCTGGGTTGGGTTGCCGTAACTGGAGAGATTCATCACAACGCCCTGCTCCTAGTGTTGATAATTTTTGCCTGGACGCCACCGCATTTCTGGGCACTGGCGATCCACCGTAAAGAAGAATATGCCAAAGCCGATATCCCCATGTTGCCCGTCACCCATGGCGAGAGATACACCAAGATCAATATTTTGCTATACACCGTGATGCTAATAGTTATAACTACCTTGCCCTATCTCACGGGTATGTTTGGTCTACTCTATCTGGTGGGGTCGCTGTTACTGGGTGGCCGCTTCCTCTATTGGGCGGTTGTTATGTGGTTCGACAAAGACAGCGGAATGAAAACCTTTCGATTTTCGATTATTTACCTGATGGTATTATTTGCCCTGATGCTGCTGGACCATTATCTGATCGAAAAGCTCCATTACATCTAGCCTCATCACAGCATCACCAAAGAGATAAATTGACCCTAGACAGGACTGAGAATATGGAACAGCAAGCCGCAATTCGTCGCACTATCGTCATGGTAGTCGCCTTTATTCTATTAGTGGTTTATGGCTTTATCTGGCGTATGAATCAGCCGGTTACCATGAATGACGATCAGCTGCGCGCTAACGGCGCGATAGTGCTTAATCAGCCGCGCATATTTAGTGATTTTGACCTTATTGACCACCGCGGCGAAGCATTTAATATTGCACGTATGCAGGATATCTGGACCATTGTTTTCTTTGGTTTTACTAACTGTCCGGATATCTGCCCGACCACCCTGGCCGTCCTCAACGATACCTACAGCAAAATGAAAGATAGTGAGAAAGAGAAGCTACAAATTGTAATGATTTCGTTGGATTCAGAGCGTGATACGGTTGAAAAATTAGCCGAGTACGTGCCCTTCTTCAATGAAGAATTTATTGGCGTTACAGGCAATAAGCACCTTATTCGGCGCCTGACCGCCGAAATCAATGTCGCCTATAACAAGGTGCCTTTAGAGGGTGACGATTACACGATTGATCACAGCACTCAGTTGGTGCTTATCAATCCTAAGGGACATTATCATGGTTTCTTCAAGGCGCCCCACAGTGAGATCACGTTACGCAGCACTTGGCGTTCAATTTACTCGACTTTCTAGGGTCTGGTTAAATTCGTTGGCGAACACCCAGCGACAGCGTAAATAACAGCGCGGCGCAGAGCACCACCGATGGCCCGGCTGGGGTATCCGTGGTCCAGGACAGCGCCAGGCCCATCACTACCGTTAGCATAGCAATTGCGCTCGCGGCCATAGCCATCTGCTCTGGCGTATGACTGATGCGTCTGGCCGTTGCTGCGGGAATAATCAAAAGAGCGGTAATCAGCAGTACGCCGACAATTTTCATCGCGATAGCAATTACCAGCGCCGTAATAAGCATCAATGCCGTGCGCACCAGCGCCACATTAGTGCCCTCAACTGCTGCCAATTCTGGATCTACAGTTATAGTAATCAGTTGCTTCCACAGCGCACCCAGCAATATTAAAACCAGCGCTGCTACCGAATAGATCACCCAGAGATCCGCAGTTGTGACCGAAAGAAGATCACCAAACAGCAGGGACATTAAGTCGACTCGCACATTTGGAAGCAGAGAAATCACGACAAGGCCAGCAGCTAGCGCGGAATGCGATAGAATGCCCAGCAACGTATCTAGCGACAGAAAGCCCCGCTGTTCTAGCAGCACTAGCCCTAGCGCCATTATTAGGGGAACCACGGTAACTGTAATGCTTAGATTAACCTCCAGTAACACGCCCAAGGCCACACCTAACAGCGCACTATGGGCCAGAGTATCGCCAAAATACGCCATCCGACGCCACACCACAAAACAGCCCAAAGGCCCTGCGACCAATGCCACACCGAGTCCCGCGAGCAACGCATAGACTATAAAATCAGTCATGATCACAGCCCTCGCCATGTTGGTGGGCGCCATGGCTATCTAACACCTCGCCATGCACCGAATGATGATGGTCATGGCGGTGCGCGTAGATTGCGGTCTGGCCAAATATATTGAGATAAGCCGGGTCCTGAGTCACCTGCTCGGGCCGACCATGGCAGCAGATATGATGATTGAGGCATATCACCTGATCAGTTGCAGACATCACAAGATGCAAGTCGTGGGAGACCATCAACACCGCGCAATTAAGGCGCTTGCTCAGTTCACCAATCATTTTATACAGCGCATTTTGTCCATTTACATCAACCCCCTGCACCGGCTCATCCAACACCAGCAAGTTAGGCTTGCGCAAAATAGCGCGAGCTAACAGCGCGCGCTGCATCTCACCTCCCGACAGTTTTTGTATTGGGGTTGCCGCGAGATTGGCAATGCCTACGGATTCGAGTGCGTGGTGACAAGCATCATGAGAGGCGTTGGCGAGCTGTAAAAAACGGCAGGTCGAAATAGGTAGCGTGGGATCAACATGCAGTTTTTGCGGCATATAGCCAATATTAAGGTTGGCTCCGGGCATTACAGAGCCAGAGTCTGGCTTCAATAAGCCCAAAATAATCCGCACCAAGGTAGATTTTCCGGCGCCATTGGGGCCAATCAGCGTGGTAATCTCGCCCTGATTAAGCGCCAAGCTTACATTTTGTAGCACATGGCTACCTGAAAAGCTTTTATTGACATTAACTAAGGCCATCAGTGGGCTAGTCATGATTGGGCACCTCAGGGTTATTAGAACATCCAGGGCAAAGCCCAAAAAGCTCTAGATTTTGGCTCTGCAAAGTAAAATTAGCCTTGTCACTGGCATTTTGAAGTACCGCATTTAATGTATGATGAGCCACCTCAGCGGCACTGCCACATTCGGTGCAAATCATAAAGAGATTACTGTGCTCACTGTTGGGGAAAGGGCAGCCAATATAGGCATTCAATGAAGGAATACGGTGAATTAAGCCTAACTGCAACAAAAACTCAATGGCCCGGTAGACTGTGGGTGGCGCTATGCGCTTGTCTAGCATCACTGCAAGCTGGTCCTGCAGCTGATAGGCGCCAAGTGGTTGATGGTTTTGCCACAGCAGGCGCAGAACGGCTTCTCGCGTCGTGGTCATACGGGCATTTTGCTCGGCGCAAAGGTCAGTGGCACGCAGCAAGGCGGCATTGATACAGCGGCCATGGTCATGAGGCTGGTGAACAAGTCTTGAGTTTGTAAGCATTTGGCGCTCGCTAGGTTGGGGCCTTTTACAATAGTACGTTATAATATAACAACAATATACAGGCGGCATACCTTCGGGTCTGTGTATTAGTGGTATATCCAGATAAAGACATCTTAGCGGTATTTTATGAACATTATAAAGTTACAATATAACATAATCGCACGCTTTCTTATTATGGTAGCCACAGCATCGATCGCCCAGGTCTCGGCTGCGGACAAACCGATAATTGTTACCAGCATTAAACCTCTAGCCATCATCGCCAAGTCAGCTGTAGCAGACGCTGCGCAGGTTGAGTATCTGTTACCCGCCAACCAATCGCCCCATAACTTCATCATGCCAGTGTCTGCATTGAAAAAAATAGCAAGGGCCGATCTCGTTATTTGGATTGGCCCTGCCTTTGAGACTAGAAGCGCTAAAATGATGGCGAAATTGCCTGATAGCAAGCTTATTACGGCGATGCAGTTGCCCTTGGCGGTGCACGCAGCCAAGCCAAAACCCGCTAAATCGATCAGTCGTCATGGCCATTCCATGGAGGCTGACCCCCATGTCTGGCTCAACCCAGAACATGGCAATCAGATTGCAGCGGCAATTCAGGCTCGCCTGGGTCTCCCCATTAAAGAGATCATCAGTCCTCAAAATATAGCTGAGCTAAGAGCTGAACTCGCCTCTGCTGGTGAAAAAACTTACCTGAGTCACCATGAGGCCTACGGTCATTTTGTCGCCGCTTTCGGACTAAAGCCTGGCCTTTCTATCAGAGATGGCAGCGGCGGCGTTCAGGGTGTAAAAACTCAATATCAGCTACGCATGAATATCGAAAAAGCCAATGCGAGCTGTGTGTTTTTCGAGCCCCAATACCAAGACAAAGACGCTGCAATTATCGCCGCCGAGTTTCATTTGCCACTGGTGCCACTGGATTCCCAAGGTCTCGCCCAAACTATTAATAGTCGCGCATACAGTGAATTTTTAACTAAGCTAGTGGCGCAATTTAAGGCCTGCTTCAAGTAAATCATGTATCCTTAAACACTTATTTTTCAGTCAAAAAAAGCACGCAAACTATGGCTACAAAAACACCGCTGATTCTTGTCGATGGCTCGTCCTATCTTTATCGAGCGTTCCATGCGCTGCCACCGCTGACGAATAGCAAAGGTAATCCCACCGGTGCGGTAAAAGGCGTTATCAATATGATGCGTCGCCTACAAAAAGATTATCCCGAAAGTACTCATGTGGTGGTCTTTGATGCCAAAGGCAAAACTTTTCGCGACGAGATTTACAGTGACTACAAAGCTAACCGACCGCCCATGCCAGACGATTTGCGCCAGCAGATCGAGCCGATCCACAGGATCATCGAGGCAATGGGAATGCCCATGTTGGTCATCGATGGTGTTGAAGCCGATGATGTAATTGGCACCTTGGCTATTCAGGCCACCGCCGCTGAGCAACCTGTCGTTATCTCCACTGGCGACAAAGATATTGCCCAGATGGTCAATGAACATATTGTCATGGAAAACACCATGACCAATACAGTACTGGACAGGGAAGGGGTGATAGAAAAGTTTGGTATCCCGCCAGAATTAATTATTGATTATCTTGCACTACTCGGTGATAAATCTGACAACATTCCCGGCGTCCCCGGTGTGGGTGAAAAAACTGCGCTGGGATTATTGCAGGGCATTGGTGGGCTAGATGATATTTATGCGCGCCTTGGCGACGTTGCCGGGCTTGCGTTTCGCGGTGCCAAAACAATGGCGCCAAAGTTACAGGAACACCGAGAGCTTGCCTATCTCTCCTATACCTTGGCCACCATAAAAACAGACGTAGAAATGCCTTTGCAAATTGGTGAATTACGCAATGCAGAACCAGACCAACGTGCACTTTTAGAATTGTACAAAGAGATGGAATTCAAAACCTGGATTGAGGAAGTCACCACAGCAATCAATAGCCCTGGAAGTCTTGAATTAACATTAACTGAAGCAGCGTCCGATCAACCCAGTGAAGAAATCCCGCTGTCCGATGACCATGACGAAAAATATTATCAAACTGTATTAACTGAAAAAGAATTCACCCACTGGTTAGAAAAAATAAAAATTGCATCGCTGGTTGCTGTAGATACCGAAACCACCAGCCTCGATTATATGCTGGCTGACCTGGTAGGTATTTCAATCGCAGTAGCGCCTAACGAGGCAGCCTATATACCATTTGGCCATAACTATATGGGCGCACCCGAGCAGCTCTCAAGAGACTATGTGTTAGATAACCTAAAACCATATTTAGAAAATCCGGACGTCAAAAAAGTTGGTCAAAACTTAAAATATGATATGAGTGTGCTAGCGCAACATGGCATTAATTTGCAAGGCATAGAATTCGACACCATGCTCGAGTCCTATGTGCTTGATTCGGTGGCCACCCGTCATGATATGGATAGTCTGGCATTAAAATATTTAGATCGAACGACTATACGTTTTTCCGATGTAGCAGGGAAGGGTGCCGGTCAGTTGACCTTTAATCAGGTCACATTAGAGGCGGCGGGTCCCTATGCTGCAGAAGACGCAGATATCAGCTTACGTCTGCACAATAGGTTGTGGCCTCAGCTCAGCAAAGAGCCCGCACTAACCAAAGTATTTAATGAAATAGAGTTGCCATTACTATCGGTGCTGTCGCGAATTGAGCGTACCGGCGCCAAGGTGGATGACACATTACTATTTACCCAGAGTCGGGAATTATCTGAGCGATTAGCTGGGTTAGAAACTCAGGCTTGGGATCTCGCAGGACAGGAATTTAATCTAGCATCGCCAAAACAGTTAGGCGAAATACTTTTTTCAAAACTCGAAATTCCAGTTTTGAAAAAAACGGCTAAAGGCGCGCCCTCGACCAAAGAGGAAGTATTGCAAGAGCTGGCACTGGACTATCCATTGCCAAAGGTCATTTTGGAGCATCGCGGTCTGGCTAAATTAAAGTCGACCTATACCGACAAGCTGCCGACCATGATCAACCCGACTACTAAGCGAATACATACCTCTTATCATCAGGCCGGAACGGCGACTGGCAGGCTGTCTTCGTCAGATCCCAATTTACAAAATATCCCTATTCGCACCGCTGAAGGCCGCCGCGTTCGTCAGGCCTTTATCGCATCACCTGGCAGCAAATTGGTGGCGGCAGATTATTCTCAGATTGAATTGCGTATTATGGCCCACCTATCGGAGGACCCAAGTCTGTTAAGTGCTTTTGCTGCAGGACAGGATATTCACCGTGCCACCGCCGCCGAAGTATTTGATGTAGAGACCGAAGCCGTGACTATCGACCAGCGGCGCAGTGCCAAGGCGATTAATTTCGGTCTAATTTATGGTATGTCTGCCTTTGGGTTGGCGCGGCAATTGAATATTGGCCGCAAACAGGCTGCGGAATATATTGAGCTTTATTTTGCCCGCTATCCGGGAGTACAAAATTATATGAATAATATTCGTCATACCGCTTCAGAAAAGGGCTATGTAGAAACCGCCTATGGCCGCCGCCTCTATCTCCCAGAAATCAACGCCAGAAACGGCATGTTGCGGCAGGCCGCGGAACGAACAGCGATAAATGCACCGATGCAGGGCACTGCAGCCGACATCATTAAGATGGCGATGATTAATGTCGACGATTGGCTGCAGAACAGCGATCTTAAAAGTAGAATGATCATGCAGGTACATGATGAACTTGTTCTGGAAGTGCCAGAGTCCGAGCTTGGGACAGTAAAGCAGGGCCTGACCGAGCGCATGGAATCTGCGGCTCAGTTACTGGTGCCCTTAGTGGTGGATGTGGGCGTGGGCGATAACTGGGATGAAGCTCACTAAGACTCGCCAGATCGCACAGCGGCAGTTAACGAATTCTGCATGAAAACAGCATATTTCATGTCATATACCGCTACAAAGGCAGCCTTCTTTGATAGCTATCTCACTGATATAGCTGCACTTTTTAAAATAATTGCGTTTTTTTCAAACAGGATGGAACTTACCTATAAAGCTGTGTCTAAATAAAGGCAAGTGTTGATTGCATCATATTCTCCCCCAAACTAGAGTATGCAAAGTAAGACTCTCCAAGCAGCAAAGCAAGCCCTGATCCAAAATTGGATCAGGGCTTTTTTTATGGGTCTGGATTTGTGAGTGAAAATGACCAGCCGGATGGCTATGCTCAGGTATTATGGCGTCTGAGAGGCCTCGGGCTCGCTGGCGTCAGCGCCTAGCCAATGGCTTAATTGTGCTTCGAGTTGCGGCAGCCCGTCTTTTTTCAGCGAAGAAAAGGTCTGTACAGTCAATAATGTGCGCCCTGGATCCATATCTCTAAGTCGTTGCTCTACCTTAAGCAGCATGTTCTGCGCAGGCCCGCGCTTCAGCTTGTCAGATTTGGTTAGCAGTACATGCACTGGAAGGCCCGCCTGAGCAGCCCAGTTAAGCATTTGCTGGTCGTAATCCTGCAGCGGATGGCGAATATCCATCAAAAGTATCAGCCCGCTTAAGCTATTGCGCTGTTGCAGGTACTCGGCCAGATGTTTATCCCACTCAGCTTTCATTGCTTTAGGGACCTTGGCGTAACCATAGCCTGGTAGATCGACAATGCGGCGGTCTATCGCGACAGCAAAAAAGTTAATTAATTGTGTGCGTCCGGGCGTTTTACTGGTGCGCGCCAACCCTCGCTTGCGGGTAAGCGTGTTGATGGCGCTGGATTTACCCGCATTTGAGCGTCCTGCAAAGGCAACTTCACAGCCACTGTCCTCAGGACATTGCTTCAAAGAAGGCGCACTAGTAGTAAATTCAGCGGCTTGAAAATTAATTGGCACAGATTGCATAAAAAGACATCCCTAACGGGCTTAAAACTCCGTTATATTGGTATATAATGCGCCCGCTTTAGCCATTAGGGCTAATGTCCAATGGTCGCACGTATAATCAGTCGACTATTCTAGCGGATTGCGAGAGTTGAATAACCATGAAAAAAAGCTTTTTAAGTATTATTTGTTTGCTGGCCACATTCACAGCTAATCAGACACTGGCAGCAGGCGATGCAGCTGCGGGCGAATCCAAGGTTGCTATGTGTGCAGGTTGCCACGGCAGTGACGGCAACAGTATGGTCGCATCATTCCCTAAGCTGGCAGGCATAGGTGAGAAGTACATGACGCAGCAGCTGCGTCTTGTCAAATCAGGTGAGCGGGTTATTGTCGAAATGACTGGCATTCTAGATAACTCCTCAGATCAAGATCTGCAGGATATGGCCGCCTACTATAATAGTAAGACGCGCCAAATCTCAGGCGCACAAGATATAACCCTGGTTGGTATTAGCAACCCTGAAGAGGCGCTAGACTTCGGTGAGAATGTCTATCGTGGTGGCAATATGAAAACTGGCGTTGCGGCCTGTACTGGTTGTCACTCACCCTCAGGCAATGGCAATGACCCGGCAGGCTATCCAGGACTGGGCGGGCAGTATGCGGACTATATAGAGAAGCAGCTTTTGGCTTACCGTCGCGGTGAGCGCGCTAGCGGTGGCAATGCCATGATTATGCAGGGCGTAGCAGCAAACTTGAGTGACAAGGAAATCAAAGCCGTAGCCAACTATATCGCTGGGTTAAACTAGAGATAATATTGCACTAGGCCAACAGGAGACCGAGATGAACTATTGGATAAAACGCATAGCCTTTCTACTATTGGTACTGCCAATGGCCATGTGCCAGGCGCAAACAGAGAAGTATCAGGCCGGTGTTCATTATGAAGTGCTTCCGCAGCCTATAAGAACAGCAGATGCCAGCAAGATCGAAGTCAATGAGGTGTTTGCGTACACCTGTGGTCACTGCTATAACTTTGAAGCAGTTTTACATCCTTGGTCGCAGAAACTGGCGGCTGATGTAGATTTTCAGCAGACTCCCGCCGTCTGGCAGCCTGCCTTAGAGCCATTTGCGCGGGCCTATTACAGTGCAGTTCAGCTCAATGTTTTAGACAAGACACATATGGCTATCTTTGAGGCTCTGCATGTTAAAAGGCAGCCAGTTCGCACAGAAGCGGATATTGCAGCTATTTTTACTGCGGCTGGGGTTGATGGCCTGAGTTTTTCTAAAGCCTACAATTCCTTTGGTATGACCAGCATGGTCAATCAGGCCAAAGCGCGTGTTCGCGGCTATCGCGTGCAGGGAACACCAGAGGTTATCGTTAATGGCAAATACCGTGTCAGCAGCCGCAATGCGGGTGGTTTTGAGGGTATGCTGAATGTTGCAGACTTTCTAATTGAAAAAGAGCGCAGCGCGAAAACAAAGTAATAACGTTAGCTCTGTGTCAAAAATGCGCTGTTGATACAGCGTATTTTTTTTGTTTGTCTTTTCTCCTAGCTGCTGAAATCGACAGTGATCATAGATGCGAGCAATGACGTACATTGAGTAATAAATCTTTATCTATAACCGACCTATCGTTACTATGTAGCCCCTTTTTTATCGCGCTCTGGAATTTTGTGCATCATGACAGTGAATCAAAGACCAACGGTTAAACCTAACAACCCTAATTTCTCTTCCGGCCCCTGTTCCAAGCGGCCTGGCTACGATGTTACCAATTTAGATGTCGCCACATTAGGGCGCTCACATCGTTCATCGGTGGGTAAGGTTGCGCTGGGTAAGGCCTGTACAGATACGGCAGAAATCCTGGGTTTGCCTGAAGGCTATCGAGTAGGCGTAGTGCCAGCCTCTGATACTGGTGCCGTTGAGATGATTATGTGGTCAGTGCTGGGCCAGCGACCAGTGGATATATTTGCTTGGGAATCTTTTGGCAGTGGCTGGCTTACAGATGCCACTAAACAGTTAAAGCTCGACGAGCTTAATAGCTATACTGCTGACTATGGCCTGTTGCCCGATATGACTCAGGCTAACCCCGATCATGACTGCATCTTTACCTGGAATGGCACCACCGCAGGCGTAAAAGTGCCCAATGCAGATTGGATTAGTGATAAGCGTACAGGCCTGACAATTTGTGATGCAACTTCCGCCGTCTTCGCCATGGATATGCCATGGGAAAAACTCGACGTTGTCACTTACAGCTGGCAGAAAGTGTTGGGCGGTGAAGGCGGTCACGGAATGTTAATCCTCAGCCCGCGCGCCGTTGAGCGTTTAGAGAGCTATACCCCGGCATGGCCAATGCCGAAGATCTTTCGCATGACCAAAGGTGGCAAGCTCATTGAAGGGATTTTCCGCGGTGAGACTATTAACACACCCTCTATGCTCTGTGTTGCAGACTATTTGGATGCGTTGGACTGGGTCCGTTCAATCGGCGGATTGCCGGCCGCTATTGCTAAGTCAGAAGCCAACCTCGATGTTTTAAAAGGCTTTGTCGACACGCGGCCCTGGGCACATTTTTTGGCCCAGGATGCAGATCAAATCTCCAATACCAGCGTTTGTCTAACCCTCGACCTGGAAGCAGATCAGGTAAAAAAAATCGTCACGTTATTGGATGCCGAAGGGGTTGCCTATGATATTGGCGCCTACCGCGATGCACCAGCTGGATTGCGAATCTGGTGTGGCGCAACCGTCGAAGCAGCAGATATCCAAGCATTATTGCCTTGGCTCGATTGGGCCCATGCTGAAGTTAGCCACTAGGAATTACTGAGAAAAATATGCACAAAATTCGTACCTACAACGCCATCTCGTCCAAAGGTCTGGAAAGATTTTCTACCGATAAATACAGTGTCGCCAGTGAGTGCGCTGATCCTGAAGGCTACTTACTGCGCAGCCAAAAATTGCATACAGAAGAAGTGCCCGCAAGTTTGGTTGCAGTAGCGCGTGCTGGCGCAGGCACTAACAATATCCCTACGGCGGATTATACAGAGCGGGGCATTGTGGTATTTAACACGCCAGGCGCCAACGCCAATGCGGTTAAAGAGTTAATCGTTGCTGGTTTATTGCTGGGTTCTCGCGATATATATGGTGGCATGAGCTATGTTCAAGAGTTGGGTCACATGGAAGACTCTGGCGAAATGGGCAAGTTACTGGAAAAAGAAAAGAAGCGTTTTGCGGGTTCAGAGATTACAGGCAAAACATTGGGCGTTGTTGGCTTGGGTGCCATTGGTTCTATTATTGCCAACCTCGCACTGGATCTGGGTATGAATGTTATTGGTTACGACCCGGCTATTTCTGTTGAAGCAGCCTGGCAGTTATCGAGTCGGGTGGAGCGTATGGACAGTATTGAAGCCCTGCTAGCCCGCGCAGACTTTATTACGCTACATGTACCAGCTATTCCGGCGACCAAACACCTGATCAATACAAACACCCTGGGTCTGATGAAGCCCACGGCAAAAATTCTTAACTTTGCCCGTGAAGAAATTGTTAGCACCGAAGATATGGTAACAGCGCTTGATGCAGGCACTATTGCCGGATATATCAGTGATTTCCCCGCGCCAGCTTTGCTCGGCCGCAAAGACGTTTTACTGATGCCGCATATTGGTGCCAGCACCGAAGAGGCAGAAGAGAACTGTGCCGTCATGGCTGCAGATCAGCTGATGGATTATCTGGAAAACGGTAATATCCGTAATTCGGTTAACTACCCGCCGACTAAAATGTCGCGCAATGGTGGCCGACGTATCACTTTTACAAATAATAATGTTCCCAAGGTACTGGGTAATGTGTTGGCTGTGTTGGCAGATGCCGAATTAAACGTCGTGGATATGGTGAATAAAAGCCGTGGCGATATTGCCTACAATATTATTGATATTGAGGGTGATCTGGATCAGAGCATCGAAGCGGCGATTGCCGCTGTTGACGGTGTGGTTCGGATTCGAGTTATCTAATTATTAGGGGCTATTCGATGTTCAGTGGTTGCCGTCTGAGTGCTGGTCACCCATAGGCTGCCGCCGAATTCTCAACTAAACAGCTTTGCCCTCACGGTATTACGATAGGCCTTTGGGCTGTTCCCAGACCATTGCTTAAACCTTGATGAAAACCAGCTGGCCTCTTTGTAACCGCTGTACACGGCGATTTCCAGAATTGACAGATCGGTATTTTTAAGCAAGTCACAGGCGAAGGTCATGCGCACCTCGGTCAGATAGTCTCCCGGAGTACTTCCCACGGCTACCTTAAAGCGCCGATTAAACGTTCTTGTGGTCATGCCAAACTGGTTGGCCAGCTCCGTAACCGACGGCGCTCTACTGAGATTGTCTTGCAGCCATATCTGCGCCTGAGCAATGGCTTCGTCGCTATGTCTGCCTACCTGTTGATCACTCATGCCGGCCGGCTCGGCAATATTACGAATCTCATGAAAGAAATTGCGCTGGGCTTGGCGGGCAATGATGCGCCCAAAAATCCGTTCTACCTGATACATCAGCAGCTCAGCCATGGCATTCACACTAGCGGCGCAGTAAATATTGCCCGCCTGCGTGGTGAAGTGCTGTCGCTCCAGCTGCACTGCTGGGTAGTACTTTTGCAGCTGGTCAAAATAGTGCCAGTGAGTGGTTGCAGGCTTACCGTCTAATAGCCCCGCCTCGGCGAGAAAACAAACGCCGGTCCCTACTGCTGTAAAACTGCAGTTGCGCTGATGTTGCTGGCGCAGCCAGGGAATATAGGCACTGTATTTATTCACCGCCGGGCGCGGATTGCGCCATAGTGCCGGGAGATGAATCAGGTCACTGTCGAAGCTGTCAGTCAAAGAGTGAGTGGGCTGCAGCTCAAAGCCTGCAGACGTTTGCACAGGCTGGCCGTCGGGGGTGACGCGGCGAATAATGACATCCTGCACACCATGCTTACTAGCGCGAGCCATAGCCTGGGCAAAGTTAAATATCTCGGCAGCAAGTGTGGTGCTAGAGACCAGCATATTGTCGCAGAGCAAAAGTGTTAAGTTGAAGGCCATAAGGGCAAAAATATAGCATAGAATGGCTCATAAACGCATATTAATGGCTGAAAACTTATATAACAGGCAAGATTTACACTCTACACTACGGGCTAAACAGTTGATCAATAGCATAAAGGCAAGCACATGAGTCAATCACTACCTGTCATTGTTGGTTTCGGCGGATATAACGCTGCAGGGCGCAGCTCCTCTCATCAGGCGTTTCGCCGTATGGTATTTGAATCGCTTCCTCAGGCTGAGCAACAACAAACGGTGGTGGGCTTAGCTTGTCTGATGGGCCATGTACAAAAGCAGGCACAGGGATACTCTGATCAAGATGGCGCGATGTTGACTGCCGAGCAGGTTGATACCCGCTTTCGACCGCAGGTCCTTGAGGGTACCTTGATTCGTAAAATTGGCCTGTTCGATCCAGCTGCAGTGGCAGGCCACAAAAAAATAAATGTCGGTGAAGAGCAGCTAGTCTTCACCATGACCAAGCGCGACCTGCCGACGAATCTGCCCCATGACTGGCAGATAAGAGATCTTGAAGATGGCAATGTCGAGGTAACAGCATCGCAAGCGGGCGAGTACCTTGTTAAAACCCATCATGAACTTGTCGCCAAAGCTGCAGGAGAGTTACCGACAGGCTTTAATCCTGCTGACCATTACAACGCACGCTTCCATCCCCGAGGATTGCAGATGGCACTTTTGGGCAGCAGCGATGCAGTGCACTCGATGGGTATTCCCTGGGATCTAGTGGCCAATCATGTGCAGCCTGATCAGGTCGGGGTTTATTCGTCCAGTGCATTGGGCCAAATGACAGAAGAGGGCTTTGCTGGACTATTTCAGGCTCGCTTAAAGGGTAATCGAACGACTGCCAAGCAGGTGCCTATGGCACTCAATTCGATGCCGGCTGATTTTATTAATGCCTATGTTTTAGGTAGCGTCGGTCATACTGAAGCGGTGACCGGCGCCTGCGCAACCTTTCTCTATGTGCTGCAAGCTGCGGTGCGCGATATCCGCAGTGGCCGTCGCCGCGTCGCGGTCGTGGGTAATGCCGAGTCGACGATTATTGCCGAGGTGTCTGAGGGCTTTTCCAACATGAGTGCGCTGGGCAGTGATGAAAATTTATGTAAATTAGACGGCACAGATAAACCAGACTGGCGCCGCGCCAGCCGGCCGTTCGGTCAAAACTGCGGTTTTACATTAGCCGAGGCAACCCAGTATGTGGTGCTTATGGATGATGCTCTCGCCATCGAACTAGGCGCAGATATCCATGGCGCGGTTCCTGAAATATTCATTAATGCCGATGGTGTTAAAAAATCTATTTCTGCGCCTGGTGTGGGTAATTATATTTCGTTTTCAAAGGCCGTGGCGGCAGCGATTGAAGTGGTCGGAAAAGACTGTGTACAGAAGCACAGTTTTGTACATGCTCATGGATCCAGTACCCCGGCCAACCGAACCACCGAGTCTGAGTTAATTGACCGAGTTGCAACCGCCTTCGATATTTACGATTGGCCTGTGACTGCGGCGAAATCGTTTGTCGGTCATTCATTGTCGACAGCCAGTGGCGATCAGTTAGTATCTGCTCTGGGCACCTTTAAATACAACATGATTCCCGGCATTAAAACCGTCGCCGAAATTGCACCAGATGTTTATCAGGAACGTGCTCGGTTTGTACTTCAAGATCTAGATGTCAGTCAGCAGAAAATGGACGTGGCGTTTATTAATTCCAAGGGTTTTGGTGGCAACAATGCGACTGCGGTACTGCTATCACCGAGCAAAGTTGAGTCGATGTTAGCGCTGCGCTATGCAAATAAATTTGATGATTATCTAACACGCCGTGAAGTAACGCGCACTAATGCAGCAGCCTACGCTGAGCGTGCAGATGCGGCACAGCTTGATGTGATTTACCGTTTTGGTGAACCAATGATTGATGAGAATGGGCTGAGCATTTCTGCGGAGGGTGTAAGTATTCCAGGTTTTGCACAGCAGGTTATTTTCGAGAAGGGAAATCCTTGGCAAGATATGCAAGAAACTGCTCGAGTCGATTGAGCAGCGCGCTATCAACCTTGCGTGCTTGATTAATCCACTTTTCTGGATTTGCTTTGGCGCCGGCAGGCGCACTGTCGGCGCTATATAAAGTGCCACCATGCACAGCCACGACTGCGCTATTATTCTCTGAATCAATCACTCTGACTATGGGCCCGCCTGAGGCGCCGCTAAGGGCATCACAGTTGTGTAACAGCAAAAGCTCACTGACAAACATTTTCGAATGATAACTTTCGCAATTACTGCTTAGTTGAATTTTTTGCCTTTCTTCATTGTAGCCAAGTAGCTGCAAGCCAGTGCCTGAAATATTGGTTGCCAGCGCTAATTTAAGGCTGGGTTGATAGGTGCTTTTTTGCAGCGCCACAAACACGATATCGGTTTCAGATTGACGGATCTTATCTTTTGAAAATGGGCTGTACTGATGATCGGCCACTGCAGCAAACCCCACGCTACTCAACCGACGGTTTTGAGGCCTATATCGGCAGGTCTTAAATGGGCGTCCTGTGTTTTTATCAAATAAAACATGGGCCGCGGTTAAAATAATTGACGGGCCATGATTGGACAAAGTGGTTATATGAGTTGCGGTGCCGCGAAGTCCACCATCACAAAAAATTGTACCCAAGGCGCTAAGTAAATTTTCAGGTGCTTTCTGGCGTTGATCCTCAATCCCATTGTCTGGGTTACCATCACCAAAAATAGCAGCCTGATTGGGTGCGCTGAGAAAAAATAGTATTAATAACATACACCTGTTTATCATTCTTAGCCCATATCACCCCATAGACTTTGGATAATGCTAATCGCCGCCAACGGCGCTGTCTCGGTACGCAGTACACGCGGGCCAATAGCCAGTGCGGAGAATCCCTGTTTTACCGCAGCATCGATTTCCCGATCGCTCAAGCCGCCTTCGGGACCGACTAACAAGACAATATGATTATTGTAATTAGTCATTTCTGCTAGGCGCTTTTCGGTGCGGTGATGAAGAACTAATTTAAGACCGTCGATAGCATTGCCGAGATACTGATCAATTGTTGCTGCAGCATTTACCAAAGGGACAGTATTGCGTTGACATTGCTCACAGGCACTTATTGCTATCTGCTGCCAGTGGCGCATCTTTTTTTCTAGGCGCTCACCAGTCAGTTTTACTTCACAGCGTTCGGTAAACAGCGGAGTAATTTCAGTGACACCCAACTCGGTCGCTTTTTGCATGATCCAATCCATGCGCTCACCGCGAGATATACCAATAGCGAGCTGAATTGTTAATGGAGATTCCCGAGTCGTATCAGAAAATGCTGTAACATCAGCCGCGGCCTTTCCTTTTTTTATCAGGGTTAGCTGGGCAGAATACTCGCCACCTGTGCCATCAAATAAAATAAATGTTTGACCCGCTTTCATGCGCAGTGCTGAGGTTAGATGTCGTGCTGCAGCTTCTTCGAGCTGTATGCTGCTGCCGACCGTCAATGGTTGCTTGGTGAAGATTCGCGGTATACGCATAGGGTTACTTTGTTTTCAGGCCCAGATTGCTACATAGCGTATCTGAATTTTGCCACTGATTCATGGTATAAAAATGTAGGCCTGGTGCACCCCCAGCGATTAATCTTTCGCACAGCTTGGTTACAACCTCTAGACCATAGCTCACAAGATCCTGAGAGTTATCGCTGCGCTCCTTAAGCTGCCAGCGCAACCAGCGCGGAATTTCAGCGCCGCAGTTATCAGAGAAGCGGACTAAATTATGATAGTTAGTAAGAGGCATAATGCCCGGCACTATGGGTTTGTCTATTCCAACCTTAGCGCATTCATCGAGAAAGCTAAAATAGGCATCCGGGTTATAAAAATATTGCGTAATTGCCCGGTCTGCACCTGCCTTAAACTTTTCGCCCAACCAGTAAACGTCTTTGCTATAGCTCTCTGCTTCGGGATGAATTTCCGGGTAGGCTCCGACATTAATCTCGAAATGATCACCGCTGTGTTCGCGGATTAGCGCCACTAGCTCATTGGCATGTACCAGCTGTTTAGTGCCACCAACGCCAGAGGGAAGATCGCCGCGCAGCGCTACAAGCTTATTGATGCCAGCCTCTTTATAGGACTGCACAAGCGTTAAAACATCTTCACGGCTGTCGCCACCGACAGACAGATGAGGGGCAGC
>CBFIGD010000020.1:0-8155 GCA_965662065.1 uncultured Porticoccaceae bacterium
CAATGCCAGCGGCAATATTGGCGTTATTGCCCAGGGTATAGATGTCGGTACCTGTGTTAAAGCCGGTAAAATCTAATGGCTGGTCGTAACTTAGAGAAACTTTACTGTCACTAACATTAGCGTCACTGGCCATCACACGCAGCCGCTCAGCCGCAGCAATCGCAAGCGGATCTGTTTGCAACAATCTAAAGCCTGCAGCAGGACGATCGCGAGGCTCAATTTTGAAGGTGTCTCCATCTCTGACCATGCCTGAAGCATTAATCTGCAGGCCCGAGTGAGAGAATCCATCTGCGCCCGGCGTCGCAAAAGTGACTGCGCCCGTCTTTCCATCTTCAATGCGCCACACCTGATCAGTACCCATCCAGCGAACTTCAAAGGGTGAAAATTTAAAGGCCGCTGGGTCGGTAACTTTAATGTCTAAGTTAGCATTTGTGTTAACCGTCGGAGAGCTAACATCAAAGACCGAATCAATTTTAAACAGGTCAGTGCCGCGCACTCCGCGCGCATCAAGACCAGAGGTATGGATTTGATTGATTTCTTTAACAACGGTCTGTGCCAGATAGTCAAAACCATCCATAGCCGGACCCAATGTCTGGCTACGGAAGTTAATCAAACCACCCAAAACACCGCTAGTCACTGTGCTGGCCGCACGCGGCTCACCAAAGGGGTCCAATACAATATCAACGCGGCCTGGATCATTTGCGTCAAAGCTCACACCCAGATCCAATGATTTTTTTCCCTCGACGAACAGCGAACCTGCGCTGCTGCCCAGACGCACATTAACCTCACCTGAGGGCGACTCGGCAATATGTATCTTGCTGATATTGGCCAGGTCACGAAGAACCTGATCACGCTGATCCAACAGCCCTGCTGGCTGTTTATCAACTGAAATTTTCCCACCCAGCTGAGTATTTATCGTTGCCAGCTGTGCAGACAATGTATTTATCGTACTGACCTGAAGCTTGATACTCGACTGTGCCTCGACCTCAATCGCACTCAAGTGGCCGGCCAATTCTCTAAAACGCGACGCAAGACCCTCGGCATCACGGACAAACATATTGCGCTGAACCGTAGAGGCTGGATCGGCGCTTAAATCACTTGCAGTGGCAAAAAATTTGTCCATCGCACTGGATAAACCAGACGTCTGTGAACCCATTAGATCGACAATACGATTGGCGTATTCAATCATCGGCTCCTGAGTAGAAAGGTCACTGCTGCTATTGCGCAAACTGCCTTCGATAAATTCATCATAGGCTCGAGTAACGCCCTGTAAGCGCGCACCGGTACCAATGAAAACCGTACCCTGTTCACTCGGCATACCCTCAGCGGACGAAGAGACCTGACGGGAATAGCCCTCGGTATTAAGGTTGGCAATATTATTACTGACTGTTGCCAGCGACTGTCGATACAGCTGTGTGGCTCCGGCACCAATGGATAAAATATCACTCATAATTTAATCCCTGTGGCCGGCGTCGTTGCAGGTCGAACAAGTGGCAGCGACGGGTTGTTTATCGCCGGATTCAGGGGCAAGCTCGCATTGGCCGGCTGGGCGCTTAGCTGCTGGTAAGCATCCATAGCTTTGGTACTTTTAGTCTGGGTTTTAACCTGTTCGGTAAGCCAGTCACCAAGTCCAAAGGTGCCCTTTTGCGACATCACCTGAGAAAGCTCTTCGTGGTACATCTGCTCAAAAGTATCGATACTTGAAGAACCCATAAGACCACTTTTCATTGGCTCATTGGCTTCGCGCATAGACTTAAATACCATCTGTACAAACATCGCCTCAAACTGGCGGCCCACTTCTCGTGCAGCACTCTCTTCGTTGTTCCTGGCGCGCGTGCGCAGTTCACCGAGACCGGCGAAATCAAGATAACTTTTGGCTGACAGGTTCATATCCGTCACTTAGATCACCACCAACTCTGCACGCAAACTGCCGGAGCTTTTTAACGCTTCGAGAATAGCGATTAATGAAGAGGGCGAAGCACCAACCTGATTGACTGCATCAACAATCTGACGCAAATCGACACCGGGCTGGAAAAGAAACATTTTGTTATTTGGCTCGGTCACCGTAATGTCAGCATTCTGCACGCCTACGGTTTCGCCATTGGCAAAGGGCTCGGGCTGACTAACTTCATTAGTCGCAGAAATACTCACCGAAATAGCGCCATGAGTCACAGCTACTGCCGTCACCTTTACGTTTCGATTGATAACCGCGGTACCGGTTCTTGAGTTAATCACAACACGCGCTGAAGGCTCACCTGGCGTAACATCAAGGTTTTCGATCATGCTTAAAAAGGTGACTCGCTGAGATGAATCCCGGGGTGCCGTTACGGCAATCGACACACCATCAATGGCGCTGGCGACACCGGGGCCAAAGGCCAGATTAATCGCTTCAGTGATGGCATTAGAGGTAGAGAAATCAACATCACGTACATTCAAAACAATATGATCTGCAGTATCAAATGGTGTCTCAACTCTGCGCTCAACCGTCGCCCCATTGGGAATACGACCTGAGGTGGGCACGCCAATTTGGATACTGCTACCAGCGGCATCGGCACTGATACCGGTCACGGTCATAGCGCCCTGAGCCAATGCATAGGTCTGTCCATCAACACCGCGTAACTGCGTCATTATCAGGCTGCCGCCGCGCAGGGATTCTGCTACGCCTATAGCAGCTACATTGATATCAATGCGCTGTCCGGGCTTAGCAAACGGAGGAAGTTCAGCGGTGACTATCACTGCAGCCACATTTTCTAACTTTAATTCTTTTTTGGCATTCTGAGCTGCCAGCGCGGCCATCTGATCACCGAGGTCATAGTCACTGACCGGACCATCAACACTTACACCCAAACCAGAAAGCATAGTTTTTAATGCCTGGGCCGTCAGGGGTAGGTCTTTGCCATCGCCAGAACCTTGTAAACCTACCACTAGGCCAAAACCAATAAGTTTGTTGGTGCGCACGCCAGCGACGTCAGTGAGATCTTTAATTCGGTCCGCCGCTGCTGCACTGGTCACTAGCATGGCAGTAACCAAAGTGCCCAACAACATTATGCGTTTAACTGTAATCATCTGTGTTCTCCATCAGCCACTTAAAAGGGCCAGAATTTATAGAGCATTCCAGTGCCCCAAGCAGGGCGTGATGCTGACGCCAGATCACCGGTACCGCGATAGGAAATTTGGGCATGAGCAATACGCTGCGACAAAATAGTGTTATCAGGCTGAATATCTGCCGGGCGAATAATGCCCTTCACCTGAATAAATTCACTGCCTTCGGTGAGTGCCAATTGCTTCTCACCAACAATCACCAGATTGCCATTGGTCAATACTTCTACCACCATGGCCGAGATAGAACCGGTCAGCGTGGCAGCCTGACCTGCGGTGCCAGCACCTTCGCTAGTGATTGCAGAGCCATCGGTTTTTATGCCGTCAAAAAACCCACCACCAAAACCCAGCTTTCTGACAATTGAATCTTTTTGATTGAGACCAATGGCATCATTGGTTGACTCGCGACTAGTACTTAGACCAGAGGTGCGCGAGGCCTGAGTTGTTTCATTGAGTAACACAGTGATTAAATCGCCGACTCTAATCTCGGTAGCCTGATAGCTGCGCAGGTCGCCAAATAGACTGCGGCCATTAGTGAAAATTGCACCTGTCACCTCCGTTGGCTTGGCAGCCGGAATTGGCTGGACCGGCGCAAATTCTGCGGTCGGCATCATTCGCGGCTGGACGGCACAGGCCGTTAATAAACCAGCCAGAATTAATGTTGTCAGTAAACGCAGCATTGTTAGTCGCCTGTCTTAAAGATTATTGTTCAAGAAGCGCAACATGCCGTCTGCCGCAGCAATCGCTTTTGAGTTAACCTCATAGGCGCGCTGGGTTTCGATCATATTGACCATTTCTTCAACCACATTTACGTTAGAGGCCTCCAAAGACCCCTGCATTAACATACCAGCGCCATCTTGACCGGGTATGCTGATAATGGCATCGCCACTGGCATTGGTCGGACGCATCAAATTGCGACCGATCGGCTGGAGGCCAGAGTTATTTACAAAACGTGAAAGCTGTAGCTGGCCCACCTGAGCGGCACCACCACTGTTGGCCAGTTCGGCGGTGACTATGCCATCGCGACCAATAGTAATACTCGCTGTGTTTTGTGGAATATTAATCGCCGGGATAATTGGCTCGCCGCCAGCCGTAATAAGCTGTCCTTCAGAGGAGAGCTTTAATGAGCCATCTCTGGTGTAGGCAATCGAGCCATCAGCCTGCTGCACCGAGAGGTAACCCTCACCGGTAATGGCCACATCCAAGGCATTCTCAGTAGTAATAATATTGCCCTGCATATGTAACTTTTCAGTGGCGACCACTCTTGTACCTGTACCCAGCATCAAGCCGGTTGGTGTTTCATTTTCAGCATCTGCCTGTCCGCCTGCAGGGACAATGTTTTGATATAACAGATCTTCAAACACCGCGCGGTCCTTCTTAAAACCCGTGGTGTTAACGTTAGCCAGGTTGTTCGAAATAACCTGCATACGCGTTTGCTGCGCGGTTAATCCTGTTTTGGCGATCCAAAGTGATGCATCCATTATTCTTATCCTCTCATTAGCTATCGCTGACTTAAGCTCGCTGGCTTAAGGCAGTCTCATCATGCTTGAGCCATTCTCATCGAGAGACTTGGCTTCGGTAATCATTTTTATCTGCGCTTCAAATGAGCGACTGAAATCCATCATCTTGACCATGGTTTCAATAGGATTGACATTGCTGCCTTCCAGGCCACCGCTCTGCAGTGAGGCCACTCTTGGGCCTGTGGGGAAATCTGTTCCCCGGAACGCTAGCTCGAGTGGCTCAAACAGGCCGTCTGGTCGCCTGATCAATTTAGTTTCACTGGCATCGCGTAACATCAGCTTGCCAATCTCTATCGCTGGCGCATCTGCTTCAACCAGCGACTTTGCATACATGGTGCCGTCTGGGCTAACAGTCAGAAGTTGCCCTTGAGGCGCAGTGATGGGCCCTGCCTCTCCCAAGACCAGATGGCCGGCAGCAGTTTCAATAACACCAGAGGCCGACACCCGTAGGTCACCGCGACGCGTAAAACCTATCTCGCCATTGTCGGCCTGAATACCGAGAACAGTTTTGTCCATAAGGGCGACATCTAATGGATTGCCCGTCATGGAAATAGTCCCGGGCGCCAAGCTAATTATGTCGCGCTTGTGAACCGAGGGCTGAAAGCGTGTTTCATAGCCAGCGCCATCGATCTTTACCGACTCCGTAGCGACCTCATAACTTTCTTTAAAGCCGACTGTCGACACATTAGCCATCGCATTAGTAATTTGGGCCCTAATTTCAGACTGACTCTGAACCGCTGCGAGGGATGTGAATGCTAATCTATCCATGCTTAATGCTCTTGGTTAGTTCCGGGCCTTAACCGCGGATATTAATAATGGTTTGCGTCAGCGATGAACTTGTTTCAATTGCTTTGGCGTTAGCCTGGAAGTTTCGCTGTGCGGTAATAAGATCAACCAGCTCTGCGGTCAAATCCACGTTGGAACGCTCTCGCGCACCAGCACGAATAGTTCCGAACCCGGCAGCACCTGGTTCACCCAAGGTTGCATCACCAGAACCTGATGTTGCTGAGTAACTGGTGTCACCTACCTGACGCAGACCCTTCGGCGTGGCGAAGTTAGCAAGAATAATTTTGCCCAGGGATTTCTGTGAGCCATTTGAATAACTGGCAACGACCAGACCGTCATCGCCGATATTTACGCCCACCAGATCACCTTCCGGAGCACCGTTTTGTGACTGACTAAGTACCGCAAATGGGCTGTTAAACTGAGTACTGTTGTTGTAGCCCAGCTGAATTGCGCCACCAGTAATATTGTCACTCTCTAGTGCCGCACCACCAATCGGCGAGACCAAGGTACCACTGGTGTCAAAGGTTAGTTCGCCCTTGTCGAGAAAGATCGGTGTCCAATAGGGAATATCTTCATCGTCGAAGTCTGCCTTATCTGTAGTCTCAATCCAGTTACCTGCGTTGTCTTGAGTCACATAGACTTCACTTGTGCCAGCCGTATCTGGCACGAGTTCAATGTAGGAAGATGTTTTACCAAAGCCGGCATCAATATCTTCAAGCCCCCAGTCAGCATGACCAGCAACCTGAATAAATGAGTTATCTGATGAGGTAGCTCCGGTGATCACAATCGATTCTGAACCTTCGTCAAAACCAACGCTGACACCAGAGACACTGCGACCTAAGGAATCGGCCATCAGATTAATTTTGGACTGCAGATGCTCAGTAAATGTACCAATTGAGTACTGGCCAATATCCAACTGAATTTGTGCAGAAATACCGTCGACAATTACAGTGACATTTTTATTATCATTGTTAACCGAAAATGATTTGCGCGGATCGACGCCCATCTGATTGCCCGTCACTACTGCCGGAGATGACAGCTGACCACGCACTGCTGGTAGATTATTAATCTGTGATGTTTCGGCCTGTACCAGATGCCCAGCTTCCTTCATACCTAACAACGTCTGCGCCATGGCAGAGACAGCTGCTATTTCGATACTGGATTCGTCGCCTGTTGTACCAGAGGCAACAATAAATTTACCTTCAGTATAATTAACTGAAATGCCATAACGTTGATTCGAATCTGAAGTAAACGCGGGGCCATTCGGTCGCACATCTCTAAGAATGACGTCTGAGGCATCGGTATCCAGGGCCGGCAATAATGTACCAAAAGAAGTAATCGCATTGTTAGCATCGACCACCTGTGCGCTGACACCTAAAACAGCATTGGTCGCGGTACCAGAGGCGCCTGAAGCCAGATAGACCGAATCTGTACTGTTGTTAGCCTGTAAAAACCTAAAGCCCTGGCTCGCAGCATCGTAGCTGACCGTCATGTCATCAAAGTTGCCGTCCGCAGCCAGTGCGGTATTAATAAGCGCTGATAGAGGCTCAGGGGTAATTAAACCATCAGCCGGGAAACCGGCCAGGCTGCCAATATCTAAGGTGATCGCCTGGGCAGTGTCACCGGAACTAACGCGGGTAATCGTTAAATTTTGTGAAGCTGCAGAACTAAAGTCAAACGATTTGCCGTCACCAAAGCGCTCATTGATCACATTGGTCAATTCAAATGCAATCTCGGAGCCCGATAACTTTCGATTAGTACCCTGCAAATGCTCCAGGCCAATACTGATGGCCGGGGAGTCATCAATGCTGAGTGTAAACATGTCGGTGAGGTCAGCTCTTGTAATCGGCGCACCATTCGCTGTTGCAGCAGTGAAATCAATACCATCGCTGTTGTTAGTGAGGTTTAAATCATCCACATAGATGGAATCTTCAGCCACTGAAAAATTCACACTGGCGGGCTGAGAGTCTGTTGGTGTCGACAGATTATCAAACGAGTACTTCTTATAAAGAGTTCCCAGAGTCACCAGATACTTCTCACTTTCTGAACTGGTTTTCTGTAATTCCAAAAGTTCTGACTGGGTTTTTACTTCACCGTATTTGTTAACGAAGTATTGATCGCCGGCAGTATCTGAAGCCTGAATCAGTGCAGAATCTACTGGCTGGTCATCAATATACACATAGGTTTGCCATTTGTTGAACGGCACATCTGCAGTCGCTTCCGCTGTTTTAGCATAGTAGATTGTTGCCAGGTGGCTAGAACCAGAAGTGCCGTAAACAGTTAACGATGTTGTCTTATTGTAGGTTTCCGGCTTACCAGGATTAAACGCCTCAGTAATGGGCACGGCATCCGACGGTAAGTTTAGACCCAGCTCGACTTCAGTTGTCGGCAAGAATTCAGAAACAGTCGCACGGGGAATAGCCAGAGCACTCATCGGCTCACCGAAGTCAGCCTTGTTGGTCGAATCCACCGGCAGTGCCTGCAGAGCCTGACCGGCACTGTTGACCATCTGGTTTTGCTCGTTCAGCATAAAGGCGCCGTTACGGGTATAGATTTTGGTGCCGTCTGGCGATTCAAGAGGGAAAAAACCATCACCTGTAATTGCCAGGTCCAGCGAGTTTGCAGAGAACTCAATGTTGCCCTGACTGAACTCCTGGCTCACCTCCTTCAGAGATACACCACGACCAATTACACTCGATGCTTTCTGTAGAGGAGAGGTTGCAAAAATATCGCCGAAGTCGGCATCGGAG
>CBFIGD010000021.1:0-5833 GCA_965662065.1 uncultured Porticoccaceae bacterium
CGCTTTACCTCATGGGTGCGCACGACTCGTTGATTGTAGTCCGCCACTTCCGCTTCCATGTTTCTTCTCTCGGCGATCAGGCGCTTAAGTTCTTTCTCAGAGAGGTCTATTTTTATTTTTATTTGGCGATACAGGGGATTGGATATCTCGTCAATATTTTGTTCTGGCTGAAATAATGCATCAGCTGCAACCTGTTTTTGTAGGGCATCAATCTCTCGATTCAGACGTTTTATATCTGGGTGTGATGCCGAATATTTATTTTGAAGGCTACTCAGTTCATTTTTTAACTGGGCTAGTCGGACCGGGGCACTTAGCGTATTTACACCATCGTTACTGGCGACATAGGGATCCATACTGGCTAGTTCTAAACTCAAGAAATGAATTTGATCACTAAGGCGTACCGATTCTGTCTGGTGTGCGCGTATTTTCTCTTCAAGACTGGTAATCATGGAGAGATTAAACTGCAGTAATTCGGGCAAGCTGTCGCCATATTCAAGCTTAAACCCAGCTATTCGGCCCTCCAGCTCCTGCACTGTTTTCTGAATCTTATTGGCTTCGTCAGTTAAAAAGCCGAGGGTCTCAGCCGCCTTACTGGTTCGGGTTTTAATGTTTTCATCGAGAAATAATGTCACTAGTTCGTTAGCCACTTTTTGGGCAATCTGCGGTGACTCATCCATAAATGACACCTTAAAGGCGATACTGGCACGCTGAGCACGACCGCGAGTGGGATCAATGACATTGGCATTAATCATATCGACCTGCACATTACTGCGGAATTTTTCTACTAACAGAGAGATTGTGTTCGACTGCCGCTCATCGGCATAGACATTATATTTATCGACGGTTTCCAGTATTCTCGAGGTCGTCAAAATGCGCTGTTTGATCACCTGTATCTGCTGTTCAGCATAGCTAGTAACGGTTGAGCGCACGAGATCTCGCGGAATCTCCTGACTTTCAATCAGTATCACGCCCTCCGATTGATAAATCGGAGGTAACATAAAGGTAACCGCAGCACTGATGGCTAACAATACTGGGAAGGTAATTATGATGTATAGCTTGCGCCTGCGCAGAATTTCTAAATAATCTAGCAGCGACTTTTCAGTATCTTCCATAAACTGTCGTAATTCCTTTTCTTATCCCGACATAGCTCTAGCACTAACCACTCTTTTAAAAGCTATAACGCAGGCCTGCCTTGACCCTATTTGACTCAACATTGCCCGTTGCCCGATCAAACTCGCGGAAGCTATAAGAGGTATCTAGCTTTAGTCTTGGGGTAATACTGTATCTAAAGAATGGCGAAATACTGCTGTGCTCTCGGGGGTTGGTCGATGACTCGGTATCACTCCAAGAGCTGTGTATTCCAGCTGAACTGCGCTCGCTCAGGCGACGTGTATAGGAGACATCAATTGAATCTCGCTCTTCCACTTCACCCCGACTCGAGGGATACAGGCCTTTTGACATATTGACTGACCAGTTGTTTTTAGCCTGGTCATAATCCAATGCAATAGTAGCTAGGGAACCTGAATTATCTTCATCAGTGATAACCTGAGTCATGCCAACCAGAACGATGCGGTGCTGATCGCTGGTAAAACGTCCGGCACTGGCCTGCACAGTCATCGCCTCGGATAACTGATAAATAAATCCCACCGTAATGTTGTCATAGTCCGTCTCACTGGAATCTACGCCAGGACGTGCTGCTTCATATTTCGATACGGTGCCATCTACTGTGGTAGTCCAGCGCTGGTTAATTTTATGCTGCCAGCCGAGGTTGACCGACTGATTTTCGTTATCAGAGAAATCTGCGATGTCGTAATCTCGCTCAAGGTGACTCAGAGTTAATGAAATACTGTCTTTTTCGCTAAGCTGATAACTGATGCCCGGTTCGATATCGACGGTTTCAACAATGCTATTAGAGTTAAATTCTCCGGTGTCCAGCTCCGCAAAATCGCGCTGGGAGTTTTCCTGATAGCCAAAATTAAGCGTCCATGTGGCACGCTGAGTTTTAAAACTATTATCCCAATGTAGTGACGGATCTTCGGAGTCGAAGCCATCGAATTCTGAGTAGCGCCTAACCGCTAATTGGGCATCAAGTGAAGATTCCACTGAGGGCGTTAGATACTTTAATGATAACTCAGGCTTAACCGAATATTCCCAGGTATGCTGAGGCGTCTCAGACATCAAAAAATTATCGTCATAGTCTACGCTCGACCCAATACCCCAGGTTGGTACCCAGGTACCTGCATAAGAGGCAACCGCTGGAACTAGTATTGAGACTGCACTCACTGTCATTAGCTTGCATATCTTTTTCATAGTTTCACCCGTTTGATTAAGGGACGACAATTACGTCGCCGGCTTCTAATCTGTGGTTACTGGAAAGATCGCTGCCCTTTTCCAGATCTGAATAACGTACCCTGAGGATAGTTTCCTGCTCTCCTGAACTGCGAATGATTTTAATAGCGTTGGCTGAGGCAAATTCGTTGAGACCGCCCGCCATGGCTAGCGCTTGCATAACGGTGGTTGCCTGCACCATAACAATGGGTCCAGGTTTGAGTACCTTGCCAACAACATAGCTGACATTGCCTCTGGTACTGGTGACCGTGACATTCACTTCAGGATCAGCAATAAACGCATCCAGTTTTGCGGTGATTTTCTCCTCTAGCACAGCGGCAGTTTCCCCCGCTGCAGTGAGATGACCAACCAGGGGGAAGGAAATGGTGCCGTCAGGAAGAACTGTGATGGTCCTTTCTAATGTCTCTTCGTTCCACACCGAGACCATAAGCTGGTCACCGGGATTTAAGAGGTAGGCATCCAGCGAGGTGGCGGCATGTGAAGCTGCCGTAAATACGCCGCTGATTAACAGGATTAGGCTGAGAATTATTGGTTTGCGAGTTCCTTTGGTTATATCCATGATCACTTTTCCTTGGCAATCTTATTAAGTTAAATCCGTTACAACTAATTGTAGACCTCAATCGCGCTGCGCGACGGCTGTCCTGACTAAAGTATTCCTATCAATAGGCATTTTTGTTGGTAAAACCAACAAAAATGGTCATGACGATAAGCTTGACGTCCAACCACAGTGACCAGCTGCGAATATAGTCGAGGTCATACTTGATGCGGCCTTCCATTTTTTCCAGTGTGTCGGTCTCGCCACGATAGCCTTTAACCTGCGCCAGACCTGTAATCCCCGGTTTGACCTTATGCCTAAGCATGTAGCCATGAATGGCTGTGCGATAAAATTCGTTGTGTGTGACGGCATGGGGTCGCGGCCCGACAATCGACATGGTGCCTGCAATCACATTGAAAAACTGCGGTAGCTCATCAAGGGAGGTTTTACGTAAAAATTGCCCCAGCTTGGTAATGCGACTGTCCGATCTGCAGGCCTGCTTAACCTCTGTGTCACCTGCGTCCATTGAGGTCATGGTGCGAAACTTCCACACGTGGATTGATTCGCCACCTATGCCGTAGCGCAACTGGCGAAAGATCACCGGGCCTTTAGAGGTGAGTTTTATGGCTAGTGCTATGCAGAGCATGGGTAGCGAAATCACTGTCAGGATTAAGATGCTAAAAACCAAATCGAGACAGCGCTTACTAATGTTATCCAAGCCAGTGTGGGGCGACTCGAAAATACTCACCGCTGGCATACCCTGAACATCCAGCCAGCTTGCATTGAGTAGGTCAAAGCTAAATAAATCGAGCATCATGTACGCTGACACAGTGGTGTCAGAGAGATCATTGAGCAATGCCTTAATTCGATTTTCTGCCGCTAACGGCAAGGTAATAAAAATCGTGTCTATAGTGCCTGCCCGTGCCTGAGCGATAAGCGCTTGGGAACCACCTTTGATAAGATTTTGATCAGAAATATATCGGCGTGTGCCATTAGTTTTGCGGTCATCAAAGAAACCGACAAACCTATAACCCGCCCAGGGCATCGACTGTATACGTTTCTCTAAGCCAACGCCAAGCTCTGTGGCACCATAGATGGCGACTGTTTGTGCACTGACGCCAGTATCGCGAAAAAAACGCAGTGCCATGCGCATTATCGAATGCCATGAGATCAGCTCAATTGGCGTGAGCACAAACCAGTACAGAACTACTTCGCGGTTATACAGATCAACTGGATCAAAGATAAATTGAATAACGACAAATACCACGACGACGACAACCCAGTTACTACCCACGGCCATGACTTCATCGCTAATACTGATGTCACGCCAGGATTTATAAGAACGACTGGATTCAGTCAGAAAACTGAATAGAACAATGGCCGAAAGCAACATCCAGCTATAGCTGGGGAGCCATTCAAGTTTAAGGACGGAGACAAGTGCGACTAATGTGCTACCAATGATGCCCGCATCGATAAGTCGCGAGAATGCATTTATTTTAGCGTCCTTAGGACGCACCATCCTTGATAAGTTATCTTTCATAGATTACAACAGACGCCAAGCGTTAATATCTTGGAAAGAGTGTAGCGGCAGTTGTTTATTGTGCGAATCTCTTATCAGTGAAAATGCGACCTGGTTAACATTAAAAAATCAGTTTGGGTCAGCTGGGTTCGATCACACGCCTGCGCAAACCAAGCAGCCCCAGTAGACCGGTTATAAAAAACCATGCCGCAGCTGGAAGTGGCACCTCAGCAAGCCCCCATTCCGCGTAATGAGAAATATTATGCGACTTACCATCAAGCGCATTTCCCAAAGTTATTTCGACGCCATTGCTGTCCATGTCCTCAACAAAATATAGCCAGACAGAACCCGCGGCTTTGACGGTGATATAGCCGGAAAAATCTACAGATGAAAGAAGGGTTTTTGTACTGGCAGGAGAGCTTTCCAATGTCTTGGACAGGCTTCCTATGGCGACTCCCTCGAAGGCCAGCATATTTTCCATATCTGGTGACGGGTGGTCATTAGCTACGCCGCCCTGCCAGAAAGCCGCAGATGTAATCTGAGCAATACTGCCAGTAGTGACTTCGCAGGTCGGCACACAGGTGCCATAATTCTGGTCAATGGTGCTGTTTCCATCGATATCCACACCACCAAGACTATTTCCTTGGTCGGCTTCCCAAATGCTTAACAAATTAACCGTATCCGCATAAGCAGACGTAACCAAAAACGCCCAAAGGGCAACAAAGATTAGCAATACCTTTTTCATAACAACTCCCTGAATACTTCTCTCCATTAAAGGCTTGAATCCTCGCCTTTGAATTCACTTTTAAGAAATGTGACGGCCGTCACATTTCTGCCTAGCATAGTTAAAGATAGACCATCGTTGCCCACAGTCAAGAAAACACCTAGAACCAGGCAATAAAAAAGGCGATCCTTAGATCGCCTTTTTCGATACTGGTTAGCAATCTGTGATTGCTTAGCCCAGCTTCTCTTTGATACGTGCAGATCGACCTGAACGCTCGCGCAAGTAGTACAGCTTGGCGCGACGAACAGCACCGCGACGCTTTACTTCAATACTCTCAACTAATGGGCTGTAAGTTTGGAAGGTACGCTCTACACCAATACCGTTGGATATTTTACGTACGGTAAATGCTGAGTTTAGCTGGCGATTGCGCTTAGCCAAAACGACGCCTTCAAAGGCCTGAAGACGCTCGCGAGTGCCTTCTTTTACTTTAACCTGAACAACCACTGTGTCGCCTGGGCTGAAATCCGGGATTTCTTTGCTCATCTGCTCTTTTTCAAGTGCAGCAATAATAGATACTTTGTTAGACATTTCTTGCTCCTCAATTTTCATTGGTTGGTGGCACTGCCACCTGATTTAGAGCTCTGTACAGAGAGGATAAGTTATCCTTGCTTATCATCTGCCAGCGCAGCACTCACTTCCTTGAGTA
>CBFIGD010000022.1:0-72076 GCA_965662065.1 uncultured Porticoccaceae bacterium
CTTGAATGGCCAGATGAACAGCCTCAAGAAAGCTGTTTCCGCTTCCATCGCCCTATTAATGAGCTAATTCGATCAGCCTGTACGGGGCCAATAACCAAGCTGTTCAAGCGTTATGAGGTGCCCATTGCTGTGGGTGATGAAATCTCCTATCCAGAGTGGACCAGCTTTGCCTGTGTACTGGTGCGCCGAGAGGTCTTCGATCAAATTGGCTTGTTGGATGAAGAATTCTTCATGTATTTTGAAGACGTGGATTTCTGTCAGCGTGCGCGAAGGGCTGATTGGAATATTATCCATAATCCCAAGGCGCGGGTTGTGCATTTGCGTGGTGGCAGTTCACCCGTAAAGAGCCAGACTGCGAAGAAAAAGCGCCTACCGCGGTATTTTTATGAGTCTCGTGCCCGTTATTACTACAAGTATTTTGGCCGATTTGGCCTGTTGGCTGCCAATCTATTCTGGCATCTAGGCTGGCTGATCGCGAGGGTTCGTAAGCTTTTTAATAGTAGCTATCAGCCCAATATCTGTGAGAGCCAGTGGCGTGATATCTGGACCAACTTCCTCAATCCTACTGCTGCCTACATACATCCGGATGACTATTGATGAAAGCTAAGGCACCCAACTTCTTGGTCATTGGTGCCATGAAAAGCGCCACAAGCACCCTGCATAACCAATTTGCAGCACAGCCGGGCATTTATATGTCCACCCCTAAGGAGCCCAATTTCTTTAGTGACGATACTGTCTATGCTCAGGGGCTTGCTTGGTATCATGGGCTTTTTAGTGAGGCTGCCGAGACCGATCTGTGTGGCGAATCCAGCACCCATTACACTAAGTTACCCGATTACCCTCATACCATTGAACGGCTGAAAGAGGCGGTACAGAGTCCTCGTCTTATCTATGTGATGCGTGATCCTATTGATCGACTGATCTCTCACTATATTCATCAATGGTCGGAGGGCATTATTTCCTGTGATATCAACCAGGCGATTGATCGTTACCCAGAGCTTATTAATTACAGCTGTTATGGCATGCAAATAAAGCCCTATCTAGAGGCCTTTGGTAAAGACGCCGTGCTGCCTGTATTTTTTGATGCGCTTAAGTCAGCGCCAGATCAAACCTTAGTCAAAGTGGGCGAGTTTATTGGTTGTCAGACGCCTCTGTCCTGGGTTCATGATCTTGAGCCCGATAATGTCTCACAGCGGCGTGTTAGGAAATTTACGGGTTATGATTTTTTAATAGAATCCCCGTTTATGCAGACACTTCGTCGACGGCTGATTCCCCAGAAATTGCGAGACAGGATCAAGGGCAAGTTGCAGATGCAGGACCGCCCTAAAATCCATGAGGCACAACTTGAACGTATCAGCTCAATTTTTGATCGGGATTTACACACCTTAAGCCCCTGGTTGGGGTTTGAAATAACCTGCGCTAATTTCAGGCAGGTATCTCTGGATAGTTCTGAAATAAAGGATTAGGTCCAAAATATAGGCTATCTTTACTAAGAGCCCTTTGAAGTGTGAACCAGTTATCTATTTGAGGTAAAAGAGAGTCTCATTTCTTTTTTGAGATTCCATTTTCTAACTACGTTAAGTAGAGTTGAGCTCAGACACTTTTATAGAGAATATATGGACGATTCTTACGTAATTATTTCGCCGTGCCGCAATGAAGCGGAGTTTATGCGCAGTACCTTGGACTCTGTGGTGAACCAGTCAGTCAAGCCCGCTAAATGGATTATTGTGGATGACGGTTCAACAGATGACACACCACAAATTCTTCAGCAATACGCCAATCAATACAGTTTTATTGAGATTGTCACACGGCCTAATCGAGGGCATCGTAGTGTTGGGCCTGGTGTTATTGACGCGTTTAATACTGGTTTGAAAGCCATTTCCCTGGATGACTACCAGTTTTTGTGCAAACTCGATTTGGATGTTGATCTACCACTGCAGTATTTCGAAATACTCATGGGGAGAATGCATAAGTTGCCGCGTATTGGTACCTGCAGTGGTAAGCCATACAATCGCCGTGGCAGTAGGTTGGTGAGTGAAAAACGTGGTGATGAGATGTCGGTCGGTATGACTAAGTTCTATCGGGTGAGCTGCTTTAAGCATATTGGTGGTTTTGTGCCTGAGGTGATGTGGGATGCTATCGATTGCCATCGTTGCCGGCAGCTTGGATGGATTGCTTGCAGCTGGGACTGTCCTGAACTCCGGTTTGTGCACCTGCGGGTGATGGGCTCCAGTCAGAAGAGCATTTATAGTGGTAAAGCGCGGCATGGATATGGGCAGTATTTTATGGGCACAGGCTTAGTCTATATGGCTGCTACCTCTGTATACAGGATGTTGCACCCGCCTTATATTTTGGGCGGCTTGGCAATGTTATGGGGATATCTAAAGACTATGATGGCCAGGGCTCCTCAGTATAAGGACGCTGACTTACGTCGATTTATCCGGGCCTATCAATGGAGATGCCTGCTTCTGGGCAAACGGCAGGCAACCAGGCTTCTCGATGATCGGCAGAAGTCTTTATGGAATAAGGGACGCATTGAGCTCGTTGATTAACAGTTCGAATAATGAGTAAAAAGGAATTTAAAATGGATTTTGCAAGCTTTGTAGAAAATTACTACCAGCAATACATCAAGGCAATCAACAGTTTCGACAAGCGCAGTCTCGAGCCAGTGCTTGAGGTGTTTTTAAAGGTTGCCCAAAATAACGGCATCCTCTGGACTGCGGGCAATGGTGGTAGTGCAGCTATCTGTGATCACACTGTCTGTGATGTCACCAAGGGCACACACAAAGACGGTCAGCCAACCATCAAGTCAATTTCGCTGTCGTCTAATACCGCTATGTTGACCGCCTTGGGAAATGATATTTCTTATGAGGTTGTCTTTAGCGAACAACTTAAATATTACCTCGGCAAAAATGACGCATTGCTATTAGTTAGCTCCAGTGGTAATTCCCCCAATGTGGTTAAGGCCTGCGAATACGCAAATAAGCTTGGCGTTCCGACTGTTGCCTTTGTTGGTTTTAAGGGGGGCAAGCTCAAGGATATCGCTAAGCACTCGGTGTGGATACCAGTAGAAAACTACGGTATGGCAGAAGACGCACACCAAAGTCTGATGCATGTCACCACCCAATACATCATGGCGCATGTACGCCAGCAAGTCGCTGAGGCTGAGGCCATAAGCTAATGCAATATTACCAGCAGATCGGTGTTGTTATTATCGGCCGCAATGAAGGGGAGCGGTTAAAGCGTTGTATTGCCTCCTTTCAGAAAAACTCAGGTCAGCAGGTTGGCCCAATAGTCTATGTCGACTCGGGTTCTAGCGACGGGAGTGTTGAGTATGCCAAGTCTGTTGGCGTCGATGTGGTTAATCTGGATATTAGTATCCCATTTACCATGGCCCGGGCTCGAAATGCTGGCTTTGAGTATTTACATCAGCAGTATCCGCAATGTGAATATGTTCAATTTGTTGATGGTGACTGCGAAGTAACTCATAACTGGGTGACTGACGCCTATACTTTTTTAGCCCATCATCCAGAATGCGTTGCGGTCTGTGGCAATCGTACTGAACGTTTCCCCGAGGCTAGTATTTATAATCAACTTATTGATTTGGAGTGGCAGGGTAGAGCCGGTGAAGTCGATGCCTGCGGCGGTGATGCAATGTACCTGATAGATCGGCTAGTAAAGGTAGGCGGCTTTAATGAGTCAATGATTGCCGGTGAAGAGGCTGAGCTCTGTCTGCGTCTGCGCAGTGAGGGTATGTTTATTATGCGTCTAGATCGGCCTATGACATTACATGATGCCGATATGCATCGGTTGTCTCAATGGTGGTTGCGTTCAGTCCGCTGCGGTCACGCCTATGCCCAGGGCTATGATCTTCATGCCAGTGAGGCTAGATGCTATAAAAAACGCCAGCTGCTAAGCAGTCTCGCTTATGGGGTTGCATTTCCAGCACTCTTTTTATTGATGGTAGTTATGCTGATTTCATTAAGCCTATCCACTCTCTCAATTGTCTTTATTTACACGGCAATGCTTTTTTTGCTGTCTCTCTATATTCGTATGCTAGAGAAGATAGTCAAATCGAGGCTGTCAGTGGGTAATACGGTATCTGAAATTTTTTTATATGCCTATTTTGTTGCGCTGGCAAAATTCCCCGAGGCGCAGGGAGCCTGTAAATATTACCTTAACAAGTTACTTGGCAGGACCAGCAAAATCATTGAGTACAGAAATAATTAGGTGTCGCTAAAGGAATAGCATGATTCATTATATAACCAGTACTGGTGTCGGAAATGCCTGGGTTGGCAACGAATTAATGGCGTTGCAAAAACAACATATTCCCTTTGTACTGCATTCTCTGCATAAGCCCAAGTTGACTTTTTTTAAGTCAGATGAGGTCGCAGCTATCAATAATGAAACCAATGTTATTTATCCACAGTCTGCCTGGTCGGCTGTTTGCGCTGTTTGCGCCGGGCCATTTTTATTTGGTAGTGCTTTCTGGTTTGCGCTGCTAAATAGCGTCTTTGGTCGTAAAGAGTCCTTCGTGATACGACTGAAGTCTATTTTACATTTTGCAGTGGCCTGTCACTGGGCTAAGTCGCTTGTGGGTGCCAATGTATCGCATATCCATTCTCAGTGGATCAACTCTTGCGGCACTGTGGGCATGTATGGCGCCTGGTTGTTAAATAAACCCTTTAGTTTTACGGGCCACGCGGCAGACCTATTTCGTGAGCGCTGCGCCCTAAAAGATAAAATTGCTAGAGCAGACTTTATTGTTTGTATCTCGAGCTTCCATCGCGACTTTTACCTCTCAGAGGGCGCTGAGCTCAGCCAGTTAATTATTGTGTACTGCGGTATTGATACCAGCCTATTCAAGCCCGTTAACCGACCTGTAGATAGAACCAACCAGCCGCTTCGCATTATCTCCTCGGCGCGCTTAGTTGAGAAAAAAGGCCTTGGGTACCTGATTGATGCCTGCGCACAATTAAAGAGTGAAATAAAAGACTTTAGCTGCACTATCGGCGGTGATGGCCCACTTTTGTCGAAACTTAGGCGCCAAGTTGACGATTTAGGCCTGGCGCAAGTTGTAACCTTTACAGGCCAGGCTCTGTTGCAGGAGGATATTCCTGCGTTTATGGAGAGTGGTGATATCTACTGTTTGCCCTGTGTTTGGGCAAATGACGGTGACGTTGATGGGCTGCCACAGATGCTCATGGAAGCAATGGCCTGCAATGTCCCTGTTATCTCGACAGACCTGGTTGGCATTCCGGACCTAATTCAAAACAATCACAGTGGGCTATTGGTTGAACCCGAAAATTCGCAGGCTCTGGCGGCAGCAATTAAACGTCTGGCCGACGACAAGCAGCTTCGTGTTTTATTGGCGGCAGCAGGGCGAGAAAAGGTAATTCGAACATTCGACATCTCAGTCTGCCTTGAGCCGCTTATGGCCAAGTTTAAACAGGCAATTAACCAGGGACAGGTGTAATGATTATTTCCCAAACCCCCTATAGGGTGAGCTTTGCAGGTGGCGGCACTGATTTGCCGTCTTTCTATGAGAAGGAGATGGGTGCTGTTTTATCGGTAGGCTTAAATCAGCATATGTATGTCACGGTGAGTCCACGTTTTAAGGCATCTACTCGAATCGCCTATACCAAAACTGAAATCGCTGACACTATTGATAATATTCAACATACCATCGCTCGTGAAGCATTGCGCATGACTGGGCTGGGTAAGCATCTCGAAATCACTACCATTGGTGACGTGCCCTCGGGCACGGGGCTGGGGTCCAGCAGTAGTCTGGCTTCTGGGCTGCTCAACGCGCTATATGCCTACAAAGGTGAGATAACTAGTCCACAGCAGCTGGCCGAGCAAGCCTGCCAGATTGAAATCGATATTTTGGGTAAACCCATCGGCAAACAGGATCAGTACGCCGCGGCCTATGGTTCCCTCAATTTTATTGCCTTTAATCCTGACGGCAGTGTCGATGTTGAGCCAGTTCCCTACAGGCCTGAAACATTAAAAGCGCTAGAATCCAGAACCATGCTTATGTACACCGATCAGCAGCGCAGCGCCGACGATATTTTGACCAGGCAAAGTGCTGGCACCGCTCAAGTAGATACCTTTAATATTCTCAGGCAGATGCGCGACCTGGCTGTTGAGATGAAAGCTGTTATTTCTGGGAGTGGCAGTATTGATGAATTCGCGCGGCTATTACATGAGGGCTGGCTGCTCAAAAAATCCATGGGATTTGGTATTTCTAACCGCGCTATCGATGACTGGTATACGGCAGCGGTGAAAGCGGGTGCTCAGGGTGGAAAGTTGTTGGGTGCTGGGGGTGGCGGTTTCTTGATGTTGGTGGCACCACCGGAAAAACATCAGGCTATTCGAGATGCCTTGGGTAATCCTCGAGAAATCCCTTTTGAGATTGATCGTCGAGGTAGCAGAATTATTTTCATAAGTGATAGGTATAAATAACGTTCAAATGAATTGAGCGAAAACTGTTCAAGGAGATAGAGCAAGTGAATATATTATTAACAGGTGGCGCAGGGTATGTTGGCAGTGCCTGTCTCAGACACCTTAAGCAATCTGGCCATTCAGTTGTCGCCTATGACAATCTAATAGAAGGCCACCCATTAGCCGTTGATGGCGCTAAATTGGTTGTTGGGGATATTCGCAATACCGAGTTGCTTGAACAGACCCTGCGGGATAACCAGATCGAAGCGATCATGCATTTCGCCGCTGCCACCAATGTTGGCGAATCTGTAACCAACCCTGGCTACCATTATGACAATAATGTCGGTGGTACCCTGTCGCTCCTCACTGCCATGGCGGCAGCCAAGGTAACGAAAATTCTCTTTTCGAGTACCTGTGCCACCTATGGTATGAACCCCCAGAGCCCGATGGCGGAGGACGCCGCCCAGGATCCATGTAGCCCCTATGCGCGCACAAAGCTTGCCGTAGAGTGGATGATTAAAGATTTCGCTCATGTGTATAAATTTGGCTATACATTACTGCGCTATTTCAATGCTGCCGGGGCCTCAGAAGATGGCCAATTTGGTGAATATCATAATCCAGAGACTCATCTTATTCCGCTGGTACTGGAAAATATTTTGTGTGGGTCTGGGCAGCTAAAGGTATTTGGCGATGATTACCCCACAGCTGATGGCACCTGTATCCGCGACTATGTGCATATCGAAGATCTGGCCAGCGCTCATCGTTTAGCCATAGAGGCCATCGAGGAGGGCACCGCTGATGTATTTAATATAGGCACAGGCGATGGCCAGTCGGTAATGGATATTATCAATGCCTGTGAAGAAGTCTCTGGGCATAAAGTCAATTATAAAGTTGTCGATCGTCGTCCTGGTGATCCCCCTGAGTTGGTAGCTAATTCGACCAAGTTGCGTACCCAACTCGGATGGGAGCCCAAATATACAACCATCGCCGACACGGTTCGTACCGCCTGGACCTGGCACAAGTTAAAACCTGAGGGGTATGAGAAAAAACAGACTGCGCAACCCAGGGCTAATGCTTGCGAGCGCAGCGAATGAACGTACTAGTGACTGGCGGCGCAGGTTTTATTGGCTCTCACACGGTTGATCGATTAATTGCTGAGGGCCATCAGGTCAGAATTCTCGACTGCCTACAAAAACCTGTGCACCTTAAAGGCATGCCACCCTGGATTAATCCCGACGCCGAGTTTGTTCTCGGTGATGTGCGCGTTAAAGAGGATTTGCAGAAGGCCCTGAATGGCATTGATGCAGTGTATCATCTGGCCGCCTATCAGGATTATTTGCCAGACCTCTCAACCTTTTTCCATACTAATGCCGTGAGTACGGCCTTAATCTACGAAATTATCATTGAGAAAAAACTCGATATTAAAAAAGTGATTGTGGCCAGCAGTCAGTTTGTTCAGGGTGAGGGGTGTTACCACTGCCCAACCTGCAACACTAACTCCTCTCCCTTAATGCGCCTCGAGTCAGATCTGAAAAGCCGAGACTGGGAGCACCGCTGTAAAACCTGTAACGCAGATATTGACTGGAGCTGGACAACTGAAGAGCATGTGGCGCCCCCCAATGCCTATGCACTATCCAAGCATTCGCAGGAACAGCAGGCAATAACATTTGGCCAACGTTATGGTATTCCATCGGTGGCATTGCGTTACTCCATAGTCCAGGGCGCACGGCAATCTTTTTACAATGCCTACAGCGGCGCCTGCCGAATATTTTGCCTCAATTATTATTTCGCTAAAGCGCCAACGCTCTATGAAGATGGCAACCAAAGTCGTGATTTTGTCAATATTCACGATGTGGTTGACGCTAACCTTATGGCATTGAGCAGCTCTCAGATGGACGGTCAGGTGTTCAATGTGGGAGGTGGTGTGTCCTATACCATTAGTGAGTTTTCTCAAATAGTTTCCGCAGAGGTACAACAGCATCATCAGACGCTGCTGCCTGAAGCCATTATTCCAGCGGCCTACCGTTTTGGCGATACGCGCAATGCCTGCTCAAATATTGAGAAACTTAAAGCCCTGGGTTGGTCTCCGAAGCGGACGCCACAGGACTCTGTAAAAGAGTACGTTGATTGGCTGTATGCCCAAGACAGCGTTGAAGATATTCTTGCCTATGCTGAGAAAACAATGAAACAGCTCAGTGTGGTTAGACAGACAAGCTGATCCTTACAAGACGAGGGAATGTCTAAATGAACTGGTACTTTATGCGTCATGGTCAGATTAACTCAAATCTCAACCATGTTTATTCTGGGCGCAGTGATGAGGCGCTCAACCGCACGGGTCTATCTCAAGCCTATAAAGCTGCAGAGTTGGTTAAGTCTGCCAATATAGACAGCATTATTTGCAGCCCTTTAGTGCGGACAAGCCAAACGGCCAATATTATTGCGCTTGAGAATAAGCTCAATTACATGACCGATGAACATTTTGTAGAGATGGCTTTTGGACCCTGGGAAGGTAAGAGTGAATCCTGGATCGCCAAGCATTACCCCTTTGAATGGGCTCTGTGGAATAGTGCTCCCCACAGGCTACAGTTACCTCGCCGCGAGACCCTCGTGGAAGTGCAAAGCCGGGTAGTCAGGCGCATGAATAAAATTGCAGCAAAGAAACAAACGGTTGAAAATATTTTGGTTATCTCCCATGTGGCTATCATCCGTACTGCCCTTTTACATTCACAAAATAGACCGCTGTCTGATTACAAATCAGTCAAGGTTGATAACTGTCAGCTGGTACCTATCCGGTTGAGAGAAGTCCCTTTTTGGGAGCCCTGTTTGTGACTCCACCCGTAGCGCTATCGATAAAAGCAGTGCTGCTTGTGGCAGGCTTGGGCACTAGATTGCGACCACTAACGGCGACAACACCTAAATGTTTACTGCCGATTAATGGCGTGCCCCTGTTAGGCATCTGGTTCGAAAAGCTCGTCGAGGCTGGCGTCACTGATGTGTTGGTCAATACCCACTGGCTGTCCGATAAGGTTGACAGCTATATTGAGCAAAATACCCCCCAGGGTTTGCATGTAACTACCGTTAATGAGCCAGAGTTACTGGGTAGTGCGGGCACTATTTTGGCTAACCGCGAATTCTTTGGCGATGATCCTTTCTTTATTATCTATGGCGACAATCTATCAGATGTTGATCTCAAGGATCTCTATCTAGTGCATCAGCAGCATCGACCAGTAATGACATTGGGAACCTTTGAGACAGATGCCCCACAAAACTGTGGCATTGCTGAGGTTGATAGTCAGGGATTGGTGAAGCGCTTTATAGAGAAGCCTAAAAATCCAGTATCTAATTGCGCGGCGGCGGGTATTTATCTGGCTGAGCCTGAGCTGTTTGAGTATTTTCCCCCGGCGCTATCTGCACGGGAGTTAGATTTGGGGTTCGATATTATCCCCCAACTCCTAGGTAATATGCGTCATTATCCGATTAATCAAGTAATTGATATTGGGACACCCGAAAATTATCAAAAAGCGCAGCAGCTGATGGCTTGCAAAAGGTTACCCGCTTGAATTACACAGGTGAACAGCGGCGAGAGATATCAATGATTCTGGGCCTGCCTTTTGACTGCGTTTCTATGGGCCAGTCTATCGCTCAGATTGAGCAGGCCATAGTGACCAAAAGACGCTGTTTTTTGTCAACCCCAAATCTTAATTTTGTGGTGCAGGCGCGCAGAGACGCCACATTTTTTTCGTCGGTACTCAATAGCGATATGGTAATTGCCGATGGCATGCCAATTGTCTGGGCGGCGAGATTATTGGGTATTCCCTTAAAGAAACGTGTTGCAGGCTCTTCGCTTTTCGAGTCTCTGGGTAAAAAGCCGCGTGAAAAGCCTCTACGCATATTCTTTTTTGGTGGGGACGCTGATGCCGCTGAGCAGGCCGCAACGAATCTTGATCAGTTCTCTCAATATATGCATGCCTGTGGATTTTTAAATCCGGGTATGGGGTCTATTGAGTCCATGAGCCAACCAGAAATAATTAAGCAGATTAATGATTCCGGGGCAGACTTTTTACTGGTGGCACTCGGCGCGAAAAAAGGTCAGCAGTGGATTATGCGCAACAGGGAAAAACTTAATGTACCTGTTATAAGCCATCTGGGTGCCGTTATTAATTTTGTTGCTGGCAGACTTGAACGTGCACCTGAAAGATGGCAAAAGATTGGCCTCGAATGGCTGTGGCGCATAGTTCAGGAACCAGGCCTATTTGCACGTTATTTTTATGACGGCGGGTATTTTTTATATCTGTTATTAAGCAAGGTATTGCCTCTGACAATTTATCAGCGAGTAATACGCAAAATCTTGGTGCCCAGCCCGTCCATCCGGATAGTCAGCGATCACATTGATAACTGTCTGGAATTGAGCCTCCAGGGATCAGCCATTAGGCAAAACAATCGGCTATTAAAAGCGAGTTGCGATAAAGCATTGCGTGAGCCATGTACTATACTCAAGCATGTGCGTATAGATTGCGCCCAACTTGAGTATTTTGATAGTGCTGCACTGGGTACTTTACTGTTATTTAAAGCGGCTCTTGTAGACAGGGGTCAGAGCCTGAGTTTTTATAATGTGAGTGCCCGCGCTGAGCGACTGATGAGCCTCCACATGGTGCGTAGTTATTTACTGAACTAGGATGTTGGAAAATGGACTTTAAGGATGAGGTCGAGGTGCCGCAAGCCTTTAGTTTTCGTGCGCTAGCGACAAATAGAGGTTTTTTGTTGGCGCTACTGACTTTAGGGCTAAGCCTCTGGCTTTACTGGGATGGGTTGGCCGAGGCGGTTTTGCGATGGGAGTTGCAGCAGGAGTATAGCCACGGTTATCTAATTCCATTGGTGTCGCTATTTATTCTGTGGGAGAAGCGGTTCGAAATTATCGCTGATTACCGCGGTTTTTCTTGGTGGGGCTTGCCCATTATTTTGGTGGCGATCATGGTGCTGTTGGTTGGCGAAATCAGCGCACTTTACATGCTTATCCACTACTCGTTTATTTTATTGCTATTTGGCCTGTCACTGGCTTTTCTGGGTGCGGCTACCCGCCATACCTGGGTGCCTATTTTGCTGTTAGGCTTTGCAGTTCCTCTGCCTTACTTTATTGAAGTTATACTCACGGCGAAGCTGCAGCTAATCTCCTCTCAACTGGGTGTAGAAATAATTCGCCTGTGTCGGATTCCGGTATTTTTAAGTGGCAATATTATTGACCTGGGTAATTATCAGCTACAGGTTGTTGAAGCCTGCAGTGGTCTGCGTTATCTGTTTCCGCTTATGAGTCTTGGATTTATTGGTGCCTACCTTTATCAGGCTGCTCCCTGGAAGCGGCTTGTTCTATTTGTATCCACAGTCCCCATTACTATAGTGATGAATAGTTTCCGTATTGCGGTCACTGGGATACTGGTGGATAACTGGGGTACAGAAATGGCCGAAGGCTTCCTGCATGATTTTGAAGGCTGGTTGATTTTTATGGCTTGTGGTCTGTTGCTCGTGACAGAAATCCTGCTAATGGAGGCAGTGACTAGCAAGCGTAAAATACGCGAGGCCTTTGCTGTGCCAGTTCAGAGTACTGCGCAGCAGTTAGCCGAACTAAAGCCGACTAATTTAAAGTTATCGCCCCCTTTATTGGTGACTATCCCGCTGCTGATCATTGCGCTTATTGGGCTCAGCGCGCTCAAGGGGCGTGAAGAAAGTATTGTCTTGAATAACACCTCATTGGTGGGGTATCCAACACAGTTAGAGCAGTGGGCCGGCATACATGACAGTATTGATGTTGCTGTGGCTGAAAAGCTCGGGTTTAGTGACTATGTGATGCTCAATTATCAGAATCCGGCGCATGAGCCGATTAATTTTTATGTCGCTTACTATGCCTCGCAGCGTAAGGGCATGTCTCCACATTCGCCCAAGGTTTGCATTCCTGGCGGTGGTTGGGAGATTGCCGATTTTAGGCGTACCACTGTAGATGAGATACCGGTTAATCGGGCACTTATTCGTAAGGGGACTCAGGATCAAATTGTCTACTACTGGTTTGAAGAGCGCGGTGTGCCCGTGGCTAATGAATATTTAAAGAAGTGGAAGCTATTTAAAGATGCACTTTTTTTAAATCGAACTGATGGCTCTCTCGTGAGAGTTACCACGCCTGTATTGAGTAACGAGTCGATGGCTGAGGCAGATAAAAGGGCTCAGGCATTTATTCGTATCAGCCGGGATCAATTATCGCAACTTTTACCAAGTCAGAGCTTGGAGGGAACAAAATGAGCGACACTACGATGAAGACAGTCTGTAAAGCCCTAATGATTGGCGTATTTCTATTTGCTGTATCAGCATGCAGTGGATCCAAAGAGGAGGCGGCCAATAAATATTTAAATAATGGTATTGAATTATTTGAATCAGAAAAGTTATCTAAGGCGAGTATTGAATTGCGCAATGCCCTCCAGATAGATCCCAAGTTAGCCAGTGCCTATTACTATTTGGCCCTTATTTCAGAGAAGGAGCAGAATTGGAAGGCGCTGTTTAAAAACCTGACTAAAGTGGAACAGCTAGATAAGACACATTCAGAGGCGCGGGTAAAACTGGGTTATTTGATGCTATTGGCAAAACAGTTCGATTCCGCTATCGAGCGGGCAGATGATGTTCTAGCGTTGGATGAAGACAATGCTGATGCTTATATCATCAAGGCGTCGGCATTTCTGGGTAAGGACCTTTATGACGTAGCCATGGAATATGTGGATAAGGCGCTAGACGCTAAAGGTGATGTTGCTGAGATAGCATCAGTTCAGGCCTCTATATTACATAAACAGGGTAAGTCGCAGGAAGCGCTAACTATTTTGACCAAGATGATTGATCAGGAGGAGAAAGATCTACATCTACTATTACTGCGGACCGAAATAAATGAAGACCTCGAAGATTTTCCTGCCATAGAAGCGGATTATCGCAGCATGATTAAAAGCTATCCCGACGAGCGGTCTTTTTATCTTAAGTTGGTAAGCCTGTTGCGAGATAGTGGCAGGGTGGCAGAGGCCCAGGCTGATTTGGAGCGCTATCTCCGCCGCTACCCCGATGATACTGAGGTGCGCATGGTGATGATCCAGTTGGTTTCTAGCAGGGATCAGGCGCGTGGCGATAAATTACTCGATAGTTATATCAGTGCAAGACCTAAGAATACTGAGCTGCGGTTTTTCCGTATCAACCGTCTAATGGCTAAGGGCGAGCAAGCGCAGGCTTTGATTGAGCTCAATCAAATTGTGGAGGGTGATTTTGATGATCAGCAAACCTTCCGTGCAATTGCCATGAAAGCAGGACTAAAGCTGTCTGCAGGCGATGAAGATGTAGCTCTGCAGCTGGTGAATGCCGTTTTAGAAGAGGATAGCCACTTTGAACAGGCGCTGTTAGTGCGGGCGCGTTACTATCTTATCCGCGAAGATATTGACGCGGCGGTTAATGACCTGAGGGTAGTGTTAAGAAATAATCCTGAGTCAGAGCGGGCCTTGGTGATGTTAGCAAATGCCTATGTCACCTCGGGGTCTAGTCAGCTCGCTGACGATACGTTCAGAAAGGTGCTAGATATTAATCCCGGTAATGTTCAGGCGGCCGTTCCGGTGATTAAAAGTTTACTTGAAAAAGAGGACTCTGACCGTTCTGAGCGCGTGATTGAAAACGCACTCGAGCATTCGCCCGACAATGCAGTTTTACTGTCGATTCTGGCACAAATCAAGTTATCAAAGCAGGATATCGATGGTTCAGAGCAAGTAATATCACGCATTGAGGCGACAGGGCAAAACCCTGCATTTGGTCACTATCTATCAGGCAGAGCGCTACAGTCTCAAGGAAAGTATGAGCGTGCTATTGAGGCGTACAAGAAGGCTTTGGCGATTAATTCCGATCTCAGTCGTGCGCTAGAGAGCCTTGCATCAGCTTATGCAAGGCTTAATAAGCAATCAGAATTGCTCAGTTACCTCAAAGAGTTCAGCGGCAAACATGCAAAAAATGTGGCTGCTTACTCAGTGATGGCAACAGTCTATCGGCAGCAGCAAGACTATCCGTCTGCGATTGAGTCGCTGCAGGCTGGACTGCAGCGAGACCAGTCCTGGGTTCAAGGCTACAGTGCTCTCGCCGCTAATCACATAACCATGGGTCACATCGAATTAGCAATTGAGGCCTACCAGACAGGATTGGCGGCTGTTCCCGATAGTAGTCTATTAAAGATGTTGTTGGCTTCTGCCTATGAGAACATCGAGTCCTTTGATAAGGCGCTACTGCTCTATGAGGATGTGCTGACGACAAACCCCGACCACCATGCGGTTATCAATAATCTCGCGAGTTTGTTAACAGACCAATTTGCCTCTCCTGTGAACATAAAACGTGCTGTGGCATTGACTGAGCGGTTTGCGGACTCTGAGCAACCCTATTTTGTCGATACCTATGCCTGGGCGCTAGTTAAATCAGGCCTGCCAGAGGCCGCTGAGCCGCTCTTTGCAAAGGCCATAGAGATAGCGCCATCGGTAGCAATCTTTCATTATCATCGGGGTATTGGCTTGAAGCAGCAGGGCCTTAATGATGAGGCTAGAAAAGCACTGACATTGGCTCTGCAAAAGGTATCGGCACAAGATGCGCTGAAAGCGCTGATTAGCCAAGAATTGGCCAGTCTCTAGTCTCGGGCCTCCTGGCCAAGCATCTGTGATGCCATTAGGAGGAGGTGTGTCGATCTTGATCGGCCTCTTTCTCAGGTATTAAAGGCCTCTTGGCAGGACTATCTAATAGGTCGAAGCCCGAGTAATATAAAGACTTATTCGTTAGTGCAAGCCGGTTTATTGTTTGTTGCTACTTAAAGAGGCACACTGCTATCTCATCGGGCAGGGAATGCTTGCATGAATCTCCCACACGGAAGTGAACACAAGGAATGAAACATGCACGTTCTCATTGTAGATGATCATGCTTTCGTTTGTGTTGGCCTAAAAGCGACACTGAGCGAGGAGTTTGATAATATTGAGGTTACCACTACTGATCATGGTGATACCGCCCTAACTATTCTCGCCCAAAATACCATTGATCTGGCGATAATTGACCTGTTTATGCCCGGTGGTGCAGGCGGCTTTAATTTTATTGAAATGCTCTGCGAAAGCTATCCGAAACTTCCCATAATTGTACTCTCTGCTTCAGAAAATCCTGCTCATATCCGCAAATGCCTCGACTTTGGTGCTGCGGGTTTTGTCACCAAATCAGCTCCTAAAGACGCACTATTTGAAGCTATCTCCAGGGCTTTGGTGGGAGATAGATATGTTCCCGATTCTCTTGTGGAATCAATGCCGGAGGTGGCTAGAGTGATTGATGAGGTGGATGCTGGCGCCGATATTGAGATTATTGCCGGCCTGGTTACACAGCGGCAGATGGATATTTTATTGTGCATTACTCAGGGTCGATCCAACAAACAAATTGCTCGTGAGCTTGACCTCTCTGAGAACACCGTAAAAGTTCATGTCAGCGCTATGTTAAGAGCATTGGGTCTGAGTAATCGAACTCAGGCTGGTATTTTGGGGCAAAAATTAGGCTTGTCTGAAAACTCTGAATCTAAAAAATAACCTCAGTAAAAGTTATCATTAATTCTTTCGTAAAGGATAAAAAAGTGGTCTGTAAAGCTATAAGAAAAAAAATGGCAACATTACTAACTCTAGCAGTTTTGATGTTACCGACAGTTACGTTGGCTGAGTCTATGGTAACCGAGAGCGACCTGTTGGCAGATATTCAGCTGGTCAACGCTGTTACTCATATGGACCAGATTCTTCCTGAAACACCTGCGTCAGTCACTATCATTGATCGACGCATGATCGATGCGTCGCCAGCCGTAGATGTAGTGGATTTACTCCGTATGGTACCCGGCTTACAGACCTACTTTGTGCATTCCAATAGTCCCGGAGTAACCTACCATACCCTGGGAAATAAGTATCCACGCCGACTAGAGGTCAAAATCGATGGCCGGTCAGTGTATGAGTCACTTTTCTCATCGGTAGAGTGGAGCTCGTTGGGCTTACACCTGTCTGATATTGACTATATTGAGGTCGTTCGTGGCGCTAATGCCCCGACAGATGGCAGTAATGCTTTTTTAGCCGCTATCAATATTATCACTCGCTCGCCATTACTTGACAGAGGCTGGAATCTTCATGGACAGGCAGGTGGCAATCATATTCGCAATGGCTCATTAAGTTACACGGGTTCAATTGGGGAAGCGAATTATCGCACTCGACTAAGTTATCGAAGTAATGATGGCTTTGATGATTTTGAAAATATAGCATTCGATGATGATGCGGAGACGGTTTCTTTGTCAGTTAAAGGGCTATGGACACCTACCGCTAACGACAGCTTGGAGATAAATGTAGGTATAACCGACAGTGACATTGGTGTCGGAGAGCGCGACACGTTCCCCCGTAAAATAGAGTCTCAATACCAACATTTACAGTGGACCCATCTCACTGAGCAAGGCAACCAATATGAATCAATTTTTTACCATAACCTATTAAAGATAAATGATATCAGCCAGCCGCTTGGTTTTTATGAAGCGCTGTCAGGGCTACCAGATAGCCCAACTAAAGCGGCACTTTTACAGTTGCCGGACAGGGTAATTATAGACGGCGAGAATCATGGTCATTCCGAAAGATGGAGTGCAGAGTTTAGGGCAATTTATAATCAATGGGATGACTTTCGCGCAGTTTCTGGTCTGGCCCTCAAGTATGATCGTGTTGAGGGTGATGAATATTTTGACATGCTAGGACCCCTCAATGAGACGACTTATCGAGCCTATGCCAATGCGGAATGGTCTGCGACTAAACGCCTCGTCTTTAATGGTGGTATTTCTGGTGAACAGAATGACACAAATACCTATAGTTCCTATCGCGTAGCGAGTAATTTTCAGCTCTCGAGCAGCCAAACGCTAAGAGTCGCTTTTAATCGCGGCTATCGCGCGCCAACACTGCTTGAGAACAATCAGGTGACCCATATCCGCTATGATGAGAATTTGATTCTAGATGGAAGTGTTATAGCTGATTCGAGCATAAGCCATGAGCAGCTAACGAGCTCGGAAATTGGCTATATGGGCTCTTTTTTAAATAGTAGTATTACTTTCGATTTGCGAATTTTTCGCGAAAAACTAAGAGATATTATTGGCGAGCGACGAGAACAGTTTGCCGATCTGGATGGGCAGATAAATATCCGCGATAACGTCGCCAGTACTAATGTTAAGGGTGCTGAGTGGCAGGCGCAGTACCGTCCAAATAATAAGTTTTTGGTTCATGCGAATCATAGCTATGTTGAATCTACGGGCAAGACTCTATGGAGAAGCACGCCGTTTGTTGAATATCGTGATCTTGCCGAAAAAACACCGGGGCACAGCGCAGGATTGCTAGTGAATTACGTCACTGATGACAACTTAAGCCTGAGTACTATGGTTTATTATCAATCTGCCATGAGACATCCGCAGGGCTCTGCGCTAAAAAGTTATATGCGAGTTGATCTCAAGGCAGCGAAAAAGCTCAGCTTACGTAATTCACCTGCAGAGATATCTTTCGTTGTGCAAAACGCCGGCCCTGATTATTTTGAATTCTTTGAAATTAATGCGTTTAAGACGCGATACATTATTGGTTTTGAAGTGGCGTTTCCTTGAGCCATGAGAGTTGGTAGTGGCCTGAGCGTTTATTTTTTTTGGTTCTGATATGCTTCATCCTGAGATTCGGTGCAAGTTTCCATGCTTGATTGTGAGTCAAGTGTTGCTCATGGCGCTGATGTTTTTAGTCATCCCTATCGCGCGTGCAGAGGTTAATGCTGCGAAACAAAGCCGAGTACTCTTTGTTATTAGTAAGCCGACCGAAATTTATACTGATCTGACTAAGATGGTGCAGGATAATTTAGGTGGCGAACAGAAATATCGCTATCACTTTGCCACCGAAACTCAAAATAACTTTGCAGATAGCTACCAAACATTTCAACCGGATCTCATCGTGACGGTTGGCGCTATTGCTGCTGAAACGGTTATGCAATTGAAGCCCGAAACGCCAATGATTGCGGTTTTGATTACAGATAGTGCCTTCAACATTCTGACAAAAAAATATTATGCTTCCAGGGTGAATGCCTATGCGTCGAATGTTTCGGTAATCTGCCTGGATCAGCCAACTGAACGGAGTATTACGTTAGCCAAACTACTGGTGCCAGATGCAAACGTTGTAGGGGTGATGACTGGTCCAGCATCAATTCTCAGAAAAGACGAGGTGTCCGAGTATGTAACTGCGGCTGGCATGACGCCCAATGTCGTTAATATTAAATTAAAAGAAAACCCAATTCATACATTGGAACCGGTGATAAAGAGCAGTGATGTGTTTATTCCGATACCAGACAATCGGCTGATAAATATTGCAACTGCAAAGTGGATTTTGCAGCTTAGTTATAGATATAAAGTTCCGGTGATTGCTTATTCAAAAACTTATATGGATGCGGGTGCTCTTGCAGCTATCTACTCTTCAGTTGAAAATGTGGCTCGACAAACGACTGAATTTATCATTAGTGAAGGTCACAATAATAAGGGCGGGTCTTATGCTGCAGAATATTTCTCTATTAGGTTCAATTATTCGGTCGCCAGTAGTTTGAATATTGAATTACAGACTGAGCAATTTTATCGACGTGAATTAGGGGCTGATGAAGGATGAGAGACAATCGAAAGTTTGCCAGTATTCATGCCCGACTCTTGCTTACAACGCTGATACCACTGACGCTGTTGAGCTTAATTCTCGGTTGGTACATCATTACCAGTCAGCGAACTGTGCTACTTAACAATCTGCAAGAAACTGGGCGAGTGGCTGCTGATCAAATGGCCTCTAATGCTGAATTTGCGCTATTTTCAGGCAATCAGTCTATGCTGGAAGCGCTAGGTTATTCGGTTCTCGATATTCCTTCCGTGTCGGGTATTATTTTTTACAATCAGATGGATGACAGTACCGTCCGTATTGGTGATGTTAATTTATCGCCGCAAGCTATGCCTGATGACGTTTATTCAGGCCTGCCCTTTTACACTGATGAGCATTGGTATTTTTATGCGCCAATCACATTTAATGATATTGCCATTATGGATTACGATGAGATTGGCCAGCCAGATGCCGCATCGCTGGGCTGGGTTGTTGTTGAGCTGACGAATAAGGTTTTACTGCAAGAGCAGCGAGAGGCAATATTTGGCACCCTAGTTGTGACTACCTTAAGTTTATTAATTGCGGCGTGGCTATCGATGCGCATTGGCCGCAGTATCTCGCGACCGGTTGAGAGCCTGACCGATACCGTTGAGATTATGGAGGCTGGCGGGCTTGACACACTGGCGGCAGACGATGGGCCCATGGAGATTCGCAAACTGGCCTATGGCTTAAATCAGCTTGCGACCAGCGTCAGAGAATCGAATGTGCGTATGCAAAGTGAAATAGCGCGTGCCACGGCGCAGTTGCAGATTACCTTGATAGAGCTCGAAGAATCGATGGAATCTCAGGACCAATTTTTAGCCAGAATGAGTCATGAGTTGCGTACTCCCCTCACGGCCGTAATTGGATTTTCCAAGCTCTTGGCGAAAGAGGAGAACACTGAAAAGCGACAAGAGCATCTTCGAGTGATCGATAGTTCATCAACGATGTTGCTGACTATGATTGATGATATTTTGCAATTTTCCAAAGCGCATCTGGGCGGGTTCTCGCTGGAAAAAATTAATTTTGATATGGATCAGTGGTTCACGGATTTGGTCGCGATTCACCGTCCTCGCGCCGATGAAAAAAACCTTTCATTAACCTGCCAGATTGCTGATGATGTGCCCAGGCAGCTACGAGGTGACCCTGTGCGCTTGGCTCAAATCTTTAGTAACCTGGTCAGTAATGCAATTAAATTTACAGATAGTGGGTTTGTCTCCGTAGGTATTAATTGTCAATCTATTGAGGATAATTATGTGGTTCTCGATTGCGCTGTATCGGATTCAGGCAAAGGCATAGCGGCAGATAAGATCCCTTCTTTATTCGACCCTTTTGCTCAGGAAGATACGTCGATTAATCGTCGCTTTGGTGGCACTGGTCTCGGCCTGTCAATATGTAAGCGTCTGGCACAGACGATGGGTGGGGATGTTAAAATCGAAAGTGAAGTGGGCAAAGGGTCGGTGATTAGCTTTACCTGCCGTCTGTTCGAAGTAGATAGCTCGCTGTCGCCAGAAGATGGTAGTTCGGTACTGGCGGAAAAGGTGCTGTCGGGTTTAACCATTTTGTTGGCCGAAGATAATCCCTTTAATCAGAAATTAATTGTTAAGTTACTGCGCGGTTATGGCGCTGATTGTTTAGTCGCTAACAATGGTCTGGAGGCGATAGAAATTGCTGCAGAACTCCATGTTGACGTGGTGCTAATGGATATTCACATGCCTGTTATTGATGGTGTGACTGCCTGTGAATCAATCATGCAGCAGTCTGGGGAAAGCCCGCCTATCATTGGTTTAACGGCGGATATAACGCCTACTGAGCAACAGCGCATGCTGACCGCGGGTGCGGTCAGTGTTCAATCTAAGCCAGTTGACGAAGTGGGATTGGTGAATAGTATTCTCAGTGCCGTAAATGACGTTAATGTTGTCAAAGAGAGTGCTGGTGGTGGCTTGTTAGCTTCAGTGGTGCCAGTCGACGAGTTAAAGGCGGCACTGTATGAGAATCTAGACAAACTTGATCTTCAGTTGCGATCAGGGGAGAACGGTAGTCAGCGTCAAATTATCCATGACCTAATGGGGCTCTGTGGGCTTTACGGAATGACTGAACTGAGACAGCAGGTTCTTGAGTTTAGGGCCGCCTACGGGAGCCTGGACACCGTTGAAAATATAGAGAAACTGCAGAGCATCCGTGAACACATTGAGAATTATCTGATGCCTGACTCCAGTTAAGCCGACTGTGTTTACTGAAGTTCAGCGCAGTTAATACTTTAGTATTAACTCGTCAGTGTAATTTCTTTTGCCCTCATAGTACCTTATCTTATACCTACGTTGACTCCTTGGCATGATGCTTTAACAGGGACTTTACTGGTAAAAATACACAGACCTACACTGCTGTAAGAAAGAGAGTACTGATTAACAGGATGTTATAGAGCGTGGTTGACAGGGAGTTGACTACTAAGGACAGATGCTCGCTCAGTTGCTTGATTTCGTTTGCTACCAGTTGTGCAGTACAGACGACTAGGAAGTCGTGCGCCACGGACGGCGCGAGTCAATCCCTCTTCGATATGTCGCTTTTTAAGCGCTAGATTTTAATGTTATTCCATTCAGTTTTATTTGAGCCTCGTTTATTCGGGGCTTTTTCATGCTAGCTTCAATCTCCGTATACAGATTAAACAGCCTTCAGCCCATGGAGGGCTGTGCGTAACATTTTCGCGAATTGCTTTTACTCACCGGCCTATAAGACATAGACTAGCGCCAAAGCCGTTAATTAGTTGTTGGGCGCTCAGCCAAGTAAACATTATGTCGAAAAAAAATAAAAATTCCGATCCTTTCGCTTCTCGAGAGGCTGCTAACTACGATCGTCCGGTGCCTAGTCGTGAGTTTGTGCTCGATTATCTGCGCGAGAGCGCTGGTCCCGTAACCCATGAAGAAATTTGCGTATCGCTTAATCTGATTGATGATGAGCAGATTGAGGCTATGCGCCGACGACTTCGCGCCATGGAGCGCGATGGTCAGGTGGCCCGCAACCGTCGTGGCGGTTACGGCACGCTCGATAAGCTTAATTTGGTAAAAGGCAGAGTGATTGGCCATCCAGAAGGCTACGGCTTTGTGCATCCGGTGGAGGGGGACGGTCAGGATATTTATCTTTCCAGCTCTCAAATGCGTCGTGTATTTGATGGTGATGTCGTATTGGTGCGAATTGCAGGCTGGGATCGTCGTGGTCGGCCAGAGGGAAGTTTGGTCGATGTGGTTGAACGCAATACGTTACAGATCGTTGGGCGCTATTTTTGTGAGAGTGGTATTAACTTCGTACGCGCCGATAACCCCCGCATTAGTCAGGATATCCTTATTCCCGCGGATAGGCAGGGCGATGCGAGGACGGGGCAGATAGTGGTCGTGGATGTTATTGAGCCTCCATCGCGTAATAGTTTGCCTGTGGGGCATATTACGGAAGTGCTTGGCGAGCACTTGGATCCCGGATTAGAAGTTGAAATGTCTATTCGCAACTATGGTATTCCCCACGAGTGGAATGCCGAGGTTATTACTGAAACTGATGCAATTCCTGACCAGGTGCAGGATCCAGGGTTTCGCGTTGATTTAAGAAAGACGCCATTAATTACTATTGATGGGGAAGATGCCCGAGACTTTGATGATGCTGTGCATTGCTATCCTAAGCCCCGCGGTGGGTGGACTCTAACTGTCGCCATTGCTGATGTTTCCCATTATGTCGGGGTTGGTTCGGCGCTGGATAAAGAAGCCTTTGAGCGCGGTAATTCAGTGTATTTCCCCAATCATGTGGTGCCCATGTTACCGGAGAAGCTTTCCAATGGTCTGTGCTCATTAAACCCAGCTGAAGATCGTCTCTGCATGGTCTGTGAGATGCAAATCAGTGCTGAGGGTGATGTTACTCGCTACCAGTTTTCTGAGGCAGTGATGCATTCTCATGCGCGTATGACCTATACCCAGGTGGCGCACATTATTGCGGAGAAGGACAAAGGCAATGACTCAGGGGTTCGTAAGCAATTTGCCTCAATTGTGCCTCAGGTAGATGCATTACATGACATGTATAAAGTGCTTCACCGCCGTCGTGCCAAGCGCGGTGCAATTGATTTCGATACCAAAGAAACGCGTATCCTCTTCGACGGACAACGAAAGATAAGTCAGATTATTCCAGTTGACCGTACCGAGGCTCACAGGTTGATTGAAGAGTGCATGCTATGCGCTAATGTTTGCTCAGCAGAGTTTTTAGAAAAGGTTAAAATTCCTGCGTTGTATCGAGTGCATGAAGGGCCGAGTGAAGAGCGACTTTCATCTGTACGTGATTTTCTGGGAGAGTTGGGTATAGGTTTGGGTGGTGGTGACGATCCTCAGCCAGAGGACTACCAGCGAGTATTGCGTTCGGTTAAAGGTCGTGACGATGCTACAGTCATTCAGACGGTTATGCTCCGCTCCATGAGTCAGGCGGTTTATCAGCCAGAAAATTTAGGGCATTTTGGGTTGGCGTTTGAAGCCTATACTCACTTTACCTCACCAATTCGGCGCTATGCGGACCTGTTGGTCCATCGCGCTATTCGCAGCCTGATAAGAAGTAAGAAGAAGATTTCGCATGTTCAGCGTGTAGACGGTGCAGGCGTATTAGCAGTGCAAGACATTTATCCCTATGAGACTGAGCGCCTAGATAATGTTGGTGAGCACCTTTCAGTCACAGAGCGGCGCGCCGATGAAGCCACCCGCGACGTCGTCAATTGGCTTAAGTGTGAATATTTAATGGATAGGGTAGGCGAACAGTACAGTGGTGTTGTCAGCGCTGTTACTGGATTCGGCCTATTCGTTATGCTTGATGATCTCTATGTTGAGGGATTGATTCATGTTACCGGTCTGCCTAAAGATTACTATTACCACGAAGCTTCTCAGCATCGTATGGTGGGTGAGCGTACGGGGCGAATTTTCCGACTGGGACAAAAGCTCAGTGTCAAAGTAGTTCGGGTTAATTTGGAAGAACGTAAAATTGACTTTGAATTGGTTGGAGCCGAAAGGGCTGAGAGCGAAGAGGGGGGTAGTTCAAAGAGCCCAAGAAAAGTTAAGGCCTCGTCTACTGCCAAAGAGATGGCTGCAGAACACGAGAGAAAACGTAAGAGCCGAGGTAAGCAGGGCAAGAGATCTGCGGCAGTTGGAAAGAAAAAGGCTAGCTCGAAAAAGCGCAAGCCGGGCCTGAGCAAAACCCGAGTCGGCTCAGGTAAAAAGAAAAAGCCATAGCCCAATAAGTTGCGTTTACTTCATGCCAATGACGGCTTATCAAAAGCTACCCATGGCAGGCTAGGGCTCACTTTTTATTTAACAAGCTATTTATTTAAGATACTGAGGCAGAATTCGATTTAGCACTTCTGCTATGTAACTTAAAAATAACGTGCCCATACTGCTTTTATAGAAATTAGGGTCGCTATTACCGACCGCAAGGATTCCGTAAAGATTGTTAAAGCGCAACGGCACAGCCGCGACCGACCCTACTTGCAGACCTTTCTCGCCAAATAGGAATATCATTTCATCTTCGCGCAATACTCCGCAAACAGCGCGATTGGAGCTCAGTAGGGTACCCACTTTTTCATTAGCCTTTTCCAGGCTGGCAATTCGCGCCATTGTCGTTGGCAGCTGCTTATCTTCACCGAGTAACGTTAGGCTGTAAAAATCAATGGCGTAGTCTTTGCCAAGGCTGTCATAGAGTGCCTCAACCAGCGCAGGAAGGTTCTTCGCCTCCAGCAGGTTGAGCACCAGGCGTTTGGTTTTTTCAAATAGCAAATCATTGTCATGAGCAGTCTCGAGCATGTTGTCGAGACGATTACGCATTTCCTTGTTGCGGTCCCGCATCACACCGACTTGCCGTTCAACCAGAGATACCGCATTGCCTGCATTATGGGGCAGGGTAAGACTTTCGAGGATATCTGGATTCTTGTCGAGGAAGGTGGGGTTATCCTGTAAAAAATCTCGCACTAGCTGCTCTGTTGTATCGATCTGTTGTTCTTCGCTCATATTCTTATACGTCCATGGAAAACGGTAACGGCAGGTCCAGTCATGATTAAAGGCTGACCTTCGCCCTGCCATTCAATAGTTAAATCGCCACCAGTCAGGTGAACAGTTACCGTTGAGTCTACCAGTTTCTGTTGCATAGCGGCCACTGCTGCGGCGCAGGCACCAGAACCGCAGGCTTGGGTTTCACCAGCACCGCGCTCAAACACCCGCAGGTTAAGTTGCTGGCGATTCACAACCTGCATAAAGCCAGCATTGACTCGATTTGGAAATCGTTCATGGCCTTCCAGTAGAGGGCCCAGTTCATTCACGGGCGCAGTCTGCACATCATCAACCAGTAAAACCGCATGGGGATTACCCATGGAGATAGCTGCAATTTGATAGTGGCTGGCCGCAATATTGATGTCGTAAAGACTAGCAGGCTGTTCTGCCTGAAAAGGAATATCCGCTGGCGCTAATATTGGAATGCCCATATCCACGGACACTGAATGGTCGGCGTGAATTCGTAGTTCCATAACACGATTCATGGTTTTTACTCGAATCGCGCTCTTGCCGGTTAGACGGCGGTCTTTTACAAAGCGTGCCAAACAGCGCGCACCATTGCCGCACTGCTCAACTTCGCCGCCATCTTGGTTAAAGATTCGGTAGTTAAAATCAATCGCCGGATCGGACGGAGGCTCCACCACCAAAATTTGATCGCAGCCAATACCCAGCGTTCGATTTGCCAGGCGTCGAGCCATCGACGCGGTTACACGCACATTTTGGGTCACGGCATCAATAACAACAAAGTCATTGCCAAGGCCGTGCATTTTGGTGAATTTCATTAACATGTTAACGCCTTTACTGACTGGGTAGAAGCTGTTCGCCCCTGACCAAGTCCTCGATGGTTTCTCGGGCACGCACCAGGTGTGCCTGATCGCCATCGACCATAATTTCTGCTGCACGAGGTCGAGTATTGTAGTTCGAACTCATCACAAACCCATAAGCGCCGGCCGAGAAAACACATAAACAGTCCCCCTGCGCAATTGCCAGAGCTCTCTCTTTGCCTAAAAAATCTCCAGTCTCACAGACAGGCCCAACCACGTCGTAGGTCTTGGTTTCCTGATCGCTGGCTGTGACTGGTTGAATATCCATCCATGCTTGATAGAGCGCTGGACGCAGCATGTCATTCATCGCCGCATCAACAATGGCAAAATTTTTCTCGCCATTGCTCTTTAAATATTCAACTTGCGTTAGCAGTACGCCGGCATTTGCGGTAATTGACCGGCCAGGTTCCAATACCAGCGTTTCATGACGCCCTTCAAGTTGAGGTAGAAGTGCTGCCAGGTACTCCGCTGCTGATGGTGCAACTTCATCTTGATAGCGCACACCAAGACCGCCGCCAATATCTATATGTTGCAGATGAATTCCCAGGTCAGCTAAGTGGTCAACTAGGACGAGCAATCTATCCATGGCATCAACAAAAGGCTGGATCTCGGTAAGCTGTGAGCCAATATGACAGTCGACGCCGACCACGGAAATATTGGCCATGGCGACCGCACGCTGATAAACCTCCGGGGCTAAATTAATATCAATCCCAAATTTGTTTTCTTTTAGGCCCGTTGAGATGTAAGGGTGCGTTTTGGCATCGACATCAGGATTGACTCGCAGCGACACCGAGGCACTTAAACCCAACTCAGCGGCGGTATGATTAAGTACTTCAAGTTCAGCCTCAGATTCCACATTAAAACAGTGGATGCCGATTTGTAATGCGCGACGCATGTCAGTGGCCGTTTTGGCAACCCCAGAGTAGACGACTTTAGCAGGATCACCGCCAGCCAGCAGTACTCGCTCGAGCTCGCCCAGGGAGACAATATCAAAGCCCGCGCCCAAGTTGGCCAATGTTTGCAAAACCGCAATATTAGAGTTGGACTTCACGGCGTAGCAAATTAGATGATCACGCGCTTTAAGGGCATTTTGATAGGCGCTAAAACTATTGCTAATAGCCTCTTTACTATAGACATAGCAAGGCGTGCCAAATTGGCTGGCAATATCGGCAAGCGCAATATCTTCGATGAATAAGCGCTGGTGTCGCGCTGAAATAGTACTTTGCATCTTAGGATTCTTTATTTTGAGTAGCGTTGCCCTGAGTCTTTAGGGCATCTTCAGGTAGATATAAGTCACCGGTATTTCCGCAACCTGCAAGACCAGCCAGCAGCACAGCAATAAACAAAGCTTTCGAGAGAACGAGTGTAGGTAACATATTTATTCCCCGTAAAAGCCTAATAGTATAGCGGTACTGGCAGATTACACCCAAACAATTATACTGCTGGCTTAAACTTGCGACTAGCGCCTGTGGCGAGTAAACGGTGACAGGCGTGGTCAGTTGGTCAATTACCTTTAAGGCACACCATGAACGAAGCAGAATTTAATCAAATTGCCGATGAGCTGATGTTTTCCATTGAAGAGAGCATTGATGATAGCGGTACCGACATTGATTATGAAAATAGTGCCGGAATGCTAACCATAACCTGCGATATTAATGGGTCGCAGATTATCCTGTCGCGCCAGCCCTCCATGGGCGAAATATGGCTGGCAGCACGCTCGGGTGGGTTTCACTTTAAGCTGGATGCCGGCCAGTGGAAAAACACTGTTACCGGAGAGTTACTGTCAACCATGCTCGCTGATGCCTGTTTAGCGCAGTCGACGGAGGTGGTAGCCTTCGATTTTTAGCGCGTCGCCAACAGCGCCAAAGCTCTGGCGGCAGCTGCCTTAACCTGAGCTGGTGCAGTGCCACCTATATGATTACGTGCGGCAACAGAACCCTCAAGGGTTAGAATATCAAATACATCTGCGCTAATCTGATCTGAGAACTGCTGTAATTCATCAAGACTCATCTCTGACAGATCTTTATTCTCAGCAACACCATAGGCAACTGATTTACCAACAATTTCATGGGAGTCGCGAAATGCGATACCTTTGCCCACAAGGTAGTCGGCGAGATCAGTGGCGGTAGAAAAGCCTCTTCGCGCGGCCTCATACATAGATGCCTTGTTGGATTGGATTGCTGGAATCATATCGCCAAAGGCGCGCAAACAGTCACGCACAGTATCGACGGTATCAAACAACGGCTCTTTGTCTTCCTGGTTATCTTTGTTATATGCCAGTGGCTGTGACTTCATAAGAGTCAGCAGCGCAATCAAATGGCCATTGACACGGCCAGCCTTACCGCGCACCAGTTCTGGCACATCAGGGTTTTTCTTCTGCGGCATAATTGAAGAGCCAGTGCAGAAGCGATCTGGCAGATTAATAAATTGGAACTGTGCCGAAGTCCAGAGGACAAGCTCTTCTGACATGCGTGACATATGGGTCATCAGCATGCTGGCAAAGGCGCAGAACTCAATCGCAAAATCGCGATCACTAACCGAGTCCAGGCTGTTCTCGGTAGGCTTGTCAAAGCCCATTTCAGTTGCCGTAAATTCACGGTTAATCGGGTAGGTGGTACCCGCCAGTGCCGCCGCGCCCAATGGGCTTTGATTGAGTCGTACGCGACAGTCACAGAGGCGTCCAAAGTCGCGCTCAAGCATTTCATTCCAGGCCAATAGGTGATGGCCAAATGTCACTGGTTGCGCGGTCTGCAAGTGAGTAAAACCGGGCATAATAGTCTCAGATTCGGCAGCGGCCAGCTCAATCATGCCCTGCTGTAAGCGGGTAAATAGCGGTTTTATCTCATCAATTTGATCGCGTAACCAAAGACGGATATCCGTTGCCACCTGGTCGTTTCTTGAGCGCCCTGTGTGCAGTTTTTTGCCGACATTACCGATACGCGCAGTCAGCGCAGCCTCGATATTCATATGCACATCTTCAAGGGTCACAGACCATTTAAAGCTGCCGTTCTCAATTTCAGTGGCAATGTCTTGCAGACCATTGATGATTTGATCGCGCTCAACAGCGCTGATGACTGCGGCCTGAGCAAGCATTTTTGCATGGGCTATTGAACCCTGGATATCTTGACGATAAAGCCGTTGGTCGAAGTTGACAGATGCAGTAAAGCGTGCGACAAAATCATCCACAGGCTCATTAAAACGACCACCCCAGGCTTGATTGGTCTGTTGGCTTTGTACTTGCTCGGTTTTGGGTTTGTCAGAGTTGCTCATCGACGTCAGGGTCCAGTAATTTAATTCCAGCGCAGATTATAGCCAATCATTGACCTCAGCAGGGAAAAGTTAATGTTTCAATAGGTAATTTGGGTATGATAACGAAACCTTTACTTAGCCAACGGAGGGCTGAAAATGATCAAGGTTTTGATCGTCGATGACGAGTTACTGGCAGGGGTCCGTGTAGAACGTCTGTTGATGGGCATGCAAAATATAATTTTTGTTGGGCAAGCCACGAGTGGGACAAAAGCCGTAGCCATGGTTGCTGCGCAAACGCCAGATATTGTTCTGATGAAAACCCCTATGCTTGATATGGACAGGACTTCATTTCCACAGTTTTTCAATAGAGCCGAATCTAACCCTGTAGTTCTATTCTGCCCAACGCTGAGTCAGTTCGAATCGGGTCAGCATCAAGATAATGTAGTTAACGCCATATTGAACGCCAGTAAACATGTCCACAGTCAGCGCAGAGCGCTATCTAACGGGGCTCGCCCACACCTGTATGCCTATTCCTATCAGGGTATCGATGTTATTCCGGTTGACCAGATCCGTCTGCTTAAAGCAGACCAAAAGTATGTCAGAGTCTATACAGCGGAGGGTGACTTCACGATAAACGAAACACTTAAAGGTTTTGAGCAAGAATTTGCTCATCTATTTGTCAGAATTCACCGCAACGCGCTAATCGCCAAAGAGGCTATTCAGGGCATCAAGCGTCATGAGGGGCACACACTGGCTATTCTCAAAGATATTGATGTTCAGCCAGAGATTAGTCGCCGCCTTGAGCCAAAATTGCGTAAATTAACCTCGCAACTCTGACAACAGCGTATAAATCGTCGATAATACCGCTCTTAAAATGACTACAGGTTACCTTCGTGTCTCGTACTCTTCGAATTGCTACGCGCAAAAGCCCTCTGGCACTTTGGCAGGCAGAGTTTGTGAAAGCACAGCTGCTTAAACACCACAGCGAACTTGAGGTTGAGTTGGTTGCCATGACGACCAAAGGCGATATCCTTTTGGACACGCCACTCGCCAAAATTGGCGGCAAGGGTCTGTTTGTGAAAGAGCTCGAAGTTGCAATGCTGGATGGCAGAGCAGATATTGCCGTTCACTCAATGAAAGATGTGCCAATGGAATTTCCACCGGGTCTTGATCTAGCGGTTATCTGTGAACGCGAAAACCCCCTGGATGCCTTTGTGTCCAATGACTATCACAGTCTTGAGCAATTGCCTGATGGCGCCGTTGTTGGCACTTCCAGTCTGCGTCGTCAATGTCAGGTGCGCGCCCATTTTCCACATCTACAAATTAAAGAGTTGCGAGGCAATGTTAATACCAGGCTTGCTAAGTTAGATGCGGGCGAATATCAGGCTATTATTTTGGCCAGTGCCGGGCTAATTCGTCTGGGTATGAATGACCGAATTGCCTGCGCCCTAGATTCCAGTCTTTCACTCCCGGCCGGTGGTCAGGGTGCAGTAGGTATTGAATGTCGAACAGAAGATACGGCTACCCGCGAGCTACTGGCGCCTTTACACAACCTGGATACGGCTAGTTGTGTCTTGGCAGAGCGAGCGGTAAACCGGCACTTGCAGGGAGGCTGTCAGGTGCCTATCGCCTGCTTTGCACAGCTTGATGCCAGCGGTCAAACGCTGGGTCTGCGTGGTCTGGTAGGCAGTATTGATGGCGCAACAGTGCTGCGCGCCGAATTGCAGGGCCCGAGGGACAATGCAGAGGCCCTGGGTATTGAATTGGCCGAGCAATTATTGGCCCAGGGGGCTGGAGAAATATTGGCTGAGGTCTATGGCAGTTAGCAGTCTAGCCAACAGACGTATTCTTGTTGTTCGACCACTGCGCGAGCAGGATGCTTTTTTGGCTTTGCTTAAAGCGTCTGATGCGGCAGTTACCTATACCCCAATAATGCGCATTGAGCCCGTTGCAGAAACTCAGTCGATTGAAAATCTTATTCTGACATTTGCTCAGTTTGATCAGGCCATTTTTATCAGCGCCAATGCCGCGGAAATAGCATTGCAGTGGCTGGATGATTACTGGCCTATGCTGCCCGCCGATCTCGAGCTATTTGCTGTGGGTCAGCAAACCGCACAGATCCTAAGACAATATGGTTGTCAGGTTACCTGTCCGCAAAATCAGCAGAATACGGAAGGCCTTTTACAGCTTTCACAGCTAACGGATTTGGCAGGCAAGTCGCTGGTTATTTTTCGCGGTGGCAATGGACGCCAAACTTTAGGTGATACCCTCGAACAGCGCGGGGCTAAGGTGGTCTATTGCGAACTCTACAACCGCGTGATCGAGCCAGATAATTTGTTGCTCGCACAGCGTCAGGCCCATGAGACTGATTGCCTAATTGCCCACAGCGGCGAGCTTTTACGGGCTATGGCCGCGCCTGCAGATGCATCTATACCTGTGGTGGTGCCGAGTCAGCGTGTTGCAGATATGGCTCGGCAGCTGGGCTATTCAATTATAGTGGTGGCCGATAATGCCCTACCTGAGTCTATGCATCGGGCGGTTCTGGGGTATTTTAAGGCTGCAGAAAGAGCCTAAAATAGGCTAAGCTTTATAACGAGTAGCAGAGGGTAGAGCGTGACTAAAGATAGCAACAAAGTAGCCCCTGAAGAAACGGTCGCTGCAGTTAAAGTTGATGACAAAGCTGGGGTCAAAAAAACCAAGCCTTTGCCTAAAAAGCCAGGTTCTGGCACAGCGCTATGGCGTACTTTTTTACTGGTTGCAGTGCTTATCACTGCAGTGACTGCTGCAGGCTGGCTGGGCTGGGCTGAATGGCACCAACGCTTGGCTGACACCGAAGATTTTAAAGCACGATTAACCAGCCTGGAAGAGTCTACCAGTGCTATTGAAAAGCAATTCCGGCGAATAGAAAAGCGCGAGTCCCAGCGCGGCGAACAGATGCTGGAGGTACTTTCCAGTGTTCAATTGCGCCTTAATAATCATGGAAAACGACTGGCGGAACTAGGATCAACAACCCGCAGTGACTGGTTACTGGCAGAAGCAGCTTATCTGACACGCTTAGCCAATCAGCGACTGCAGACCGAACGCAGCACCAAAAACCCATTGGCTCTGCTGCAAAATGTCGACGTTATTCTCAAACAGTTAGATGATACAGAGCTATTGCCTGTGCGCAGGGCGGTGGCAGCGGATATAACCGCGCTGCAGCTGGCCGGAGAGGTTGATTCAACTGGGTTATACCTTGAACTTGGTGCGCTGGTCGACAGTGTCGCCAAGCTGCCTGTTTTACAGTCAGCAACAGAGAGTGCGCTAGAGCCAAAACCGCCTGAAACAATGACAGACCAACAGCCAAGACTTGAGGGGCTGCTAGAAGACTTTATGACCGCACTCAGTCAGCTAATTAGGGTGAGCCAGCGCAGTCAGCCTGTTGAGCCATTGCTGCAAGCCAATGAAGAAGCTATTGTGCGCCAGAACCTGCGTCTGATGTTGGAGCAGGCTCAAAGTGCGGTTATGCGCGAAGAGCAGGCGGTTTATAGTCAAAGCCTGGAGAAAGCCCAGCGCTGGCTAGCACGGTATTTCCAGCTTAATCCAAGTGCCACTGTCATTCAGGCGCGCCTCGCCCATCTAAGTGACCGGAACATCGTTCAGCAATTACCTAATATTTCTGCGTCATTGCAGGCTGTAGAGACCTTGATTGCATTGCGCAGCAATCGTTTAACGACAACCGAAGACCCGGTGATCGAAGAATGAGAAAACTATTGCTGATTTTCATGTTGGCACTGTTGCTTGGCGCCAGTGGGATCTGGTTATTGCAGCAGGGTAGTGGTTATATCCTGATTAGTGTTGGTAATACCACTATTGAGATGAGCGTCTGGATGGGATTACTGCTGTACATCGCCCTAAGTGCTACGTTGGTGTGGTTGCTGCTGCTGGTGCGCTGGCTGACAGGTGCTGGTGGTATACGTCAGTGGTGGCAGTCTTTTAGCAGTGCCCGACAGGTCAGCAAAACTGCGCAAGGTTTGCTGTTATATGCAGAGCATGATTGGCAAAAAGCCAGTCAGCTCCTCTCTCAGTCTACTGATAAATCAACAATGCCAGTGATCAACCTACTGTTTGCAGCTCGAGCGGCGGCAGAGAACGATGAGGTTGAAAAAGCTCGGCAATTATTAGATCGACTAAAAATCAACCATCCCAATGCGACCTTCACTGCCGACAAACTATTGGCAGAATTATTGATTATTGACGAACAGTTTGCCGATGCACTGTCACTGCTGGAAGGTTTGCACAGCGGCAGGCCCAGTGATCGAGCCGTGTTGCGACTTTTAGCTGATGCCTATTACTTGACCGCAGACTGGTCATCACTGCAAAAACTCCTGCGGGATATCAAGCATTATGGTGCGCTCAGCAAAAAAGCCGTTGCCAACTTGGAGTTGGACACCTATTCCAGTCTGTTGCTGACATTTGTCCCTGATTTAGAGTTAACACAAGCGGAACAGCAGCGGCAGCTTTCGGACCTCTGGGATCTAGTGCCCAAGCCCTTGCACAAGGTGCCTGAGCTTATTGGTATCTATGGGGACGCACTGCAAACGGTCAATGCTGGTACTAAGCTTCAGTCATTACTAACCAAAGCGCTAAATAATAATTGGCACGCAGATTTGGTTCAACGCTTTGGTGAGCTGCAGGCTGAGTCGCCGCAAAAGCAGTTGGCAGTGGCAGAGAAGTGGTTGTCCGACCATTCGCAGGATGCTGACTTACTGCTGGCGCTTGGGCGTATTTGTCGGCGTGCAGAGTTATTAGGTAAGGCGCGAGACTATCTGTCTGCAGCCGTTAACTTAAATCCCTGCCCGCAAACCTATCTGGAATTGGCGGAATTAATGGATGTAATGGGCGATCAAACAGCCAGTGTCGACATGTATCGCAAAGGCCTGATAACTGGCCTCGAACTCGACCGTTAAATACGTTTCTTTTTTAAGTCCCTGATTAAAAAGCGTGCCGGGTGCATAGCCAGGCGCAATTCCCGTTCCAGAGGCGGCACCTCGCCGGCAATTTCGGCCGCCAGTATCTCTGCGGTTAAGGGCGCGTAACAGAGCCCTCGTGACCCCATTCCACAGTGCGCATAGAGATTGGGCTGATAACTGCCCAATGTTGGCACCAACTTGCGTGCATCGCGCCGTAGGACATCATAGTCCTGTAAAAGAGAGGGTAAATAGGGCACAGGCCCAACAATTGGCAAGTAGTCTTTCGTGGTGCAGCGGTAGTTGGCTCTACCATCCATAAACGCAGTATTTTGCGCGCCTAAAGCGACTCCCAGGCCATTGTCAGTGGCATGCATTTGCGCAACATTCGCGCGATGATCTTCCTCGCGCAGTGCCGTTGTGAACAACCCCTTATTATAGGTAGCGCCGCAGTTGTGGCTATTGTTGTGGGCGGGGGTGATATAACCCTCACCACAGATAACCGTTTTTAAGCCAATGCTGGCCTCAGTGGTCGAGAGCAAGCTTATCTGTCCACGTAGCTGAGTGACCGGAAGGAAGTTGGTTTGCTCAAACTGCTGGCAGCCATAGGCATTGGCAATAACCAATGTCTCGGCTTCAATAACAGGCTGATTGTTTTGATCCAGTAGCTGCCAGTTACCATTGCTCTGTTTTAGCTGTTGGATGTCGGCGCTGAGCAGTGGAATACTGTCGTTCTGCAGCAGTTGCTGACAAATCTGTGCTGGTGGCAGCCAGCCTAATTTGGGGAAAAATAACCCCAGTTCTGAGCTCATCTTGATGCCGCTCAGTGCTTGCAGGCTCGCATTATCAAGCATCTGTACCAGTGAATCCTGGCCCCTAAAACGTTCACTAATGGCGACAAAATCCTGTTGCACCTTAGCATTTTCCGGTACTACCAAAACACCACATTGCTGACCATAGCCAGCATCCCAAAAAGGCTTGTAATAGCGGCTGGCAAGCATCAGTGCCGCTAGATTTACTCGCGGCAAGGGCTGGTCGCGCACTGATAATTTGGGATAAATAATCGCCTGGCTATTTCCTGAGGCCTCTTGACCAGCCACTTTATGGCGATCAATTACGCTGACCTGATAGCCGCGTTTATGCAGTGCCGCTGCCGCGGTGCAACCGGCAATGCCCGCGCCCAGAATCGCCACTGTTTTTTTCTGCTGTGCAGGTTTGGTTTTGCCCAGGTGCCAGGGATTTGAGCTTATGGCAGTCGCATCAAAATCAGTATTGCCAGCCATGCTGGTATCTGGTCCAGAGAGCGCCGAGATCGTTTGCCGAAGTTGTGCTGAAGCAGTGCTGATAAACCATGCATCCATGGGTTTTGTATTGTGACTGGCCAGGCCTGGATCTGCACTCTGGGCAATCTCATTAAACATCGCCTCGGCTTCACCAAACATCAGACACAGGCTAACCCGGCCGTCGAATAATTCGAGATGGTGGATGCCATTTACTGTGGCTGGATACTGACTGATAAGCGCTGTTGCTAGGTGCGCATATTGGGGCCAGTCAGCTAAAGCCTGTCGCAGCTCAGGTTTATCGAGCGGTTGCGGCGAGGCTGAAATAAACTGAAGGCGCCAGGGCTTGGCGGTGGTTTGCAGCCATAGGTTACAGGCAGCTAAAAAATGAGCGCCGCAACCAAACTCAGTCTCAGCGATAGTGAACAAGCCGCTATCACCTTGCAGGGACTGCCAGCGCTGCGCGAGATGATTTTGCTCCAGATTACCCTCGATACTGAGGCTCACTTTAGTCTAAGGCCAAATTCAGCCAAAATTTGCTCGCACCAAAGGCTGATAAAATCATCGGTAAGTTCAAGCTGATTTTCATCGTCAAGCGGCAGCCCAACAAAAAATGCTTCATCTTCAGTCAGGGCTTTAGACTGCTCAAAGCTATAACCTTTATTGGGCCAGGCGCCAAAGGTGGCCGCGCCCTGATTAACCATTTTGGTCCATAGATAGCCCAGTGCATCTTGAAACCACTGCGGGTATCCGATTTGATCGCCCAAGCCATACACCGCCGCCTTGGCATGCGAAAGATCAAGGCTGTCGATTTCATCCCAATGTGTTTCCCAGTCCTCTTGCAGTTCACCGTAGTCCCAGGTTGGAATGCCTAAAATTAAATAGCTGTAGTCTTCCATAAGGCTGATTGAGTCGTCGGCAATATTGTGCATGGTAACTGCCTCAGCATTAAGCAGACCATTAATCTGATCGCGAATTTTCTCGCCAGCCATCTCTGTGTAGCAGGTAGAGCTACCATAAAATAAACCTATTTTTACCGTCATAATAAACCCGCCGTGGCAAATCCCAGTTGTCGCCATGCTTCATAAGTCACAATGGATACAGTATTAGATAGGTTAAGGCTGCGACTCTGCGCCTGCATTGGTAGCCGCAATACATTGGTACTGCCGACTCCAGCGCGGATATTATCTGGCAGGCCACGGGTCTCTGGGCCAAACAGCAGGGCATCCCCCGGCTGATAATTGACCGCTGAATAACAGACTGAGCCTTTAGTGCTGAGCGCATAAACGGCGTTCGGCTTGGCGCTGCTCAAGTAGGTGGGCCAGTCGGCATGTACCTGGAGATCTTGAAACTCACGGTAATCCAGGCCTGCCCGGCGCAGCTTTTTATCATCCATATCAAAACCCAAAGGCTCTATTAAATGGAGTCGAAAACCGGTGTTGGCGCACAGGCGAATAATATTGCCGGTGTTGGGTGGAATTTCCGGTTGGTATAAAACAATATCGAGCATATTAAATTTCTACAATCTCTACCATCAGGTCATCGGATAGACCTTCTAATAATGCGGTTAAATCAGTTTGTGACATGCCGCTGGGTAACTGGGCATAGGCATGGGCGTGAAACATCATGCCGGCAGACATGGGTGCACTTTCACAGAAGGTTTCCAAAGACTCGAGATTAACGTTGCTGTTAGCAAGCTGCGCAGCAATTTCGCTGACGATACCCGGCCGGTCGTTGGCAATAATCTCTATGCAGAGAGGCACCTCGTGCTCGCCGATAAAATGACTGTCTTCAACGGTAATGGAAATACCATGATCACTGAGTTCAATTAACCCTTTTTGCAGCGGGTAATTGTGCTGAGCATCTACCTCGATCAGTAGAATCCCGGCAAATTTACCGGCTAGACGATTCATGCTACTTTCCAACCAGTTGCCGTCGTGAGCGATAATAGTTTGGGCGATTTTCTCAACAATGCCTGGGCGGTCTTCAGCGAGAATTGTTACTACCAAATGGTTGGTCATGGGTTTACCTGCGATGCGGTCTTTAATTCGCGTTATTATGGCACTAATCGAAGGCGCTGTTATAGTTTGCGCCACAATGAAATATAGGAGTTACAGGTTATGAAAAATATGCAGTCGAATGGCCTCGGTCTATTGATAATGATCGCTGCATTATGCAGTTCACTGGCAGCTCAAGCAGAGCGAGATGACTCTCGAGACCAGTTTCGCCACCCTGTTGAAACCATTGAGTTTTTTACCTTAACACCTGAGATGGATGTAGTTGAGATTACTCCTGGAGGCGGTTGGTATACCGAGGTTTTAGCAGGCTATCTAACAGGAACGCTATTTGCCGCACATTTTAATCCTGATGCTAAGGGCGAGTATTACCGCAACTCGCGCAAGCGCTTCGAACAAAAAATTGCTGCAGATCCAAAACTTTACGGCAATGTAGCCCTGCACACCTTCGATGTAGCTATTAATCTGCTGACCACGCCAGACAGCAGCGCTGATGCTGTTGTGACATTTCGCAATGTCCACAACTGGTTGCGTTCTGGCAATGAAGCCGCAGCTTTCGAGCTGTTTTACAAGACCCTAAAGCCCGGCGGAATTCTAGGTGTGGTCGAGCATCGCGCGGTGCCCGGCACAGCTCGGGCGGCTATGTTAACCAGCGGTTACATGACCCAAGATTATGTTATTGAATTGGCCGAGCGTGCGGGCTTTGTGCTGGAGGCTAGTGCGGAGATCAATGCCAACCCAAAAGACAGCGCAGATCATCCAAAAGGGGTTTGGACATTGCCGCCCAATCTTAGGTTGGGGGCACAGGACCGCGACAAATATCTCGCCATTGGCGAAAGTGATCGGATGACATTGCGATTTAGGAAGCCCAAACAGTGATTGAAATTCCCCTCGATCGCCTCAGCCCTGAAATTCTTAAAGCGGTCATCGAAGAGTTTATTCTGCGTGAGGGCACCGACTATGGTGCATCGGAAACCGGTATGGACCATAAAATCGCTCAGGTGCGGCGTCAATTGAATAGCGGTGATGTATTGATCACTTTCGATCCAGTAACGGAAAACTGCACATTGCTGACCAAACACCAGTTCAAACGTTATGTGCTTGAACAGGAATCAGCAAAAGACGGCGGTGATTCCTATGAAGATTACTCGCAGCTGGCGAATCAAGACTATCAGAGTAGCGATTGATGGCCAGGGCCCAGCAAATAAATTCAGCGGCGGTATTTTCACCCTGGCAGTCACAGCTTGAAAATGCGCCGCAGGTTTTAGTTGGCTTTAGTGGTGGCTTGGACTCTACCGTTTTGCTGGCCCTGCTGTGCGACATTATTCCGGCACAGCGCCTGTGTGCAGTGCATGTTAATCATGCCTTGTCAGGTAATGCCGATCAATGGCAGGCAGATGCTGAGAGCTTTTGTCGGTCCCTCGGAGTCAGGCTGCTCTGCGAAACCGTCATGGTAAAAGAGACGGGTGAGGGGCTAGAAGCGGCTGCCCGAGAAGCTAGGTATCAGGTGTTTGCACGCCTATTGCAGACAGATGGGCTGCTAGTGCTTGGCCATCATGCCGACGACCAGGTTGAGACTGTGCTCTATCATCTGTTGCGCGGCTCGGGCACTAAGGGCCTGTCAGGTATTCCAGCCTCGCGAACTATCGCCGCCGGTCATTTGATCAGGCCGCTGTTGCTGTGGCAAAAATCGCAATTACAACGCTTCGCTGACGACCGTCAGCTGAAGTGGATTGAAGATGAAAGCAATTTTGAAAGCACCTTTGACCGCAATTACCTGCGCAATCAAGTGATCCCTGAAATTGCTGCGCGATGGCCAGATTATGTTCAGCGTATCAGTCACTCAGCGCAGCTCAGTAAAGACAGCGAAGATCTTGCCGACGTGGTGGCCGCAGATGATCTCCAGACCGTTGATCTGAGGGTTGAGCGAGGGGGCTGGTCACTGTGCCTAGATGCCTTTGCAGCCCTGTCCGCGGTGCGCCAGAGAAATATGCTGCGTCACTGGCCAGGCCTTTATCGATTACCTCTGCCAGGGCATAAAATAATCGATGAAATTATCGACTCTGTTGTTCAGGCCCGCGACGATGCCATGCCCAAGGTCTTGTCGCAGAGTCTGCGCTGGGGGCGCTTTCGTAATCGACTTTATCTTCTGACTGGCGTGACTGAGTTTGACGCAGACAGCCAGGATATAGGTTGGCATATTGAGCAGCCGCTAATGTTACCTGATGACACCGAGTTGCATGCCGAAAGAACACTTGGCCAAGGTCTTGTATTAGCCGCGAGTCAGGTCGTAACTGTGTGCACTCGACGTGGCGGTGAGCGCTGCAGGCCGGCGGGCAGATCGCACTCCAACAGCCTTAAAAAATTGCTGCAAGAATTTAATCTCGAGCCTTGGTGGCGAGATAGAGTGCCACTGCTATACGTGGGTGACGAGCTTGTTGCCGTCGGGGATCTATGGGTTTGTGAAGGCTACCAGGCCGCACCAAATCAGCAGGGCATTAGCATTCACTGGCAACTCAATTCCCAAGAGAATTGTTAACAGATCAGAGTAGAAACACAGGGGTCTTTCTGTTAATCTGCTACCCCATCTTACACAGGATGGGCCACAACCAGATTCATGGTTAAAAGACCTTTCTAAGACAAACTTTTTTCAATACAAATTCGATCTTTGCAGGGTCTCTATGACACGTTTTATCTTTGTTACTGGTGGTGTTGTTTCTTCTTTGGGTAAGGGCATTTCGGCCGCTTCGCTGGGTGCTGTGCTTGAAGCCAGAGGTCTGAGTGTCACGATTCTCAAACTCGATCCCTACCTCAATGTTGACCCGGGCACCATGAGTCCCTATCAGCATGGCGAAGTCTATGTCACGCAAGATGGTGCCGAGACTGATTTGGATCTTGGCCACTATGAACGTTTTTTGCGTTCGAAAATGACCCAGAACAATAATTTCACCAGCGGTCAGGTTTACGAGACTATTTTGCGTCGTGAGCGCCGCGGTGATTATTTGGGCGGCACGGTTCAGGTGATCCCCCATGTAACCGACGAAATTAAGCGCCGTGTTTATGCGGGTGCTGGCGACCATGATATTGCTGTGGTCGAGATTGGTGGCACCGTGGGTGATATTGAGTCGCAACCTTTTCTAGAAGCAGTTCGCCAGATGCGCGGTGAACTGGGATTTAAGCAATCATTATTAATTCATCTGACGCTGGTTCCCTATATCGCGTCGGCTGGCGAGACTAAAACCAAGCCTACTCAACATTCGGTTAAAGAGATGCGTTCATTGGGCCTACAGCCCGATGTGCTGCTATGCCGTTCAGAAGTAGAGCTTGAAGAAGACCAGCGCAAGAAAATCTCCCTGTTTACCAACGTCGAGTTGCGTGCGGTGGTGCCGGTTATGGATGCGCCAACTATTTATCAGGTGCCGCGCATGCTGCATGAATGGGGTCTCGATGAGTTTGTTATCGATCGCTTTCGTCTCGACTGTCCGGCGGCTGACCTCTCCGAGTGGGATGGGGTGGTTGAAAATCAGCTGAATTCTGAAGGTCAGGTCACCATTGCTATGGTGGGCAAGTATATGGAATTGCTGGATGCCTATAAGTCATTGACTGAGGCGTTAATTCACGCCGGTATCCACAATAAGACCAAGGTTAAAATTCGCTATATAGATTCAGAGTTGCTGGAATCGAACCCTTCATTAATCGATGGTGCTGACGCTATTTTGGTGCCTGGCGGCTTTGGTACAAGAGGTACCGAAGGCAAGATATATGCAGTTAAAACAGCCCGTGAGAACAATATTCCATACCTGGGTATTTGCCTGGGTATGCAGATTGCTGTAATTGAGTATGCGCGCAATGTCTGTGGTTTAGGCGGCGCTAATAGCACCGAATTTAATCAGGACACCGACTACCCAGTAGTAGGACTTATTGCTGAGTGGATAGATGCCGCTGGCAACAAGGAAATGCGCAGCGAAAATTCAGACCTGGGCGGTACTATGCGTCTGGGCTCGCAGATCTGTCATCTGGTACCCGGCTCCAAGGCGCACGAGATCTATGGCAATGAGCAGATTGAAGAGCGTCATCGCCATCGCTTCGAAGTGAACAATAATTATTTGCCGCAGCTAAAAGAGGCTGGGCTGGTTATTGGTGGCCTGTCTTTTGATAAGACGCTGGTTGAGACGGTTGAGCTACCTGACCACCCCTGGTTCTTCGCCAGCCAGTTTCACCCAGAATTTACCTCGACGCCAAGAGATGGCCATCCGCTGTTTCAGTCGTTTGTAGTGGCGGCAACTGCCTATCAACAATTACAGACAGGACGCTAAGCATGGGCTCAGTAACCATTAATGTAGGGGATATTGGCGTTAGCAATGATGCACCTATGGCATTGTTTGGCGGCATGAATGTATTGGAATCTCGCGATATGGCTATGCAGGTCGCTGAGGCCTATGTGCGTGTGACCGAGAAACTGGGGATTCCCTACGTATTTAAGGCATCATTTGATAAGGCTAACCGATCTTCTATCCATTCATTTCGTGGCCCAGGACTCGATGAAGGTCTAAAAATTTTTCAAGAGATTAAAGAGACTTTTAATGTACCGTTGATTACCGATGTCCATGAGATTGATCAGGCTGAGCCTGTGGCAGAAGTCTGCGACATTATTCAGTTGCCGGCATTTTTAGCGCGGCAGACTGATCTAGTTAATGCCATGGCGGCAACCAATGCTGTCATCAATATTAAAAAGCCACAGTTTTTAAGCCCAGGTCAGATGGGTAATATCGTCGACAAATTCCGCGAATGTGGCAATGGAAAAATCATGCTCTGCGAGCGTGGCACCTGTATGGGTTACGACAATCTGGTGGTTGATATGCTGGGTTTTAGAACCATGAAAGATGTCAGTGGTGGTTTGCCACTAATCTTTGATGTCACTCATGCGTTGCAGTGCCGTGATCCTCTGGGCGCAGCCTCTGGCGGACGTCGCCACCAGGTTGCCGAGCTGGGACGTGCTGGTATAGCTGTAGGCATTGCGGGTCTATTTTTAGAGGCACATCCAGATCCGGATAAAGCGAGGTGCGATGGCCCCAGTGCTTTGCCACTGGATAAGTTAGAGCCCTTCTTGGCACAGATGAAGGCCTTTGATGACTTAATAAAATCTCAGCCGGATCTAAATATTCTTTAACCGAAAATATCTAGCTTTGGCCACTAATTATCATATTCAATTTTCACCTTCTGGAGAACTAAGTACATGAGCAACATTGCAGATATTCGAGCCTTTGAAGTTTTAGACTCGCGCGGCAACCCCACAGTACAGGCAGACGTAATTTTAGAAAATGGCATTGTCGGAACTGCCTGCTCACCTTCAGGAGCCTCGACGGGCTCCCGCGAAGCGTTGGAACTGCGCGATGGTGACAAGGGCCGCTATCTTGGTAAAGGTGTACTTACCGCTGTAAATAATATCAACACCAGAATTAAAGCACTGCTAGTGGGTACTGATGCCGCAGACCAGCGTGGTCTAGATCAGGCAATGATTAATGCTGACGGCACTGACAACAAGGCTTCTTTGGGCGCCAATGCTATTTTGGCTGTGTCTCTGGCCGCGGCTAAAGCTGCGGCGCAGAACAAAGGCATGCCGCTATACGCACATATAGCCGAGTTAAATGGCACTGCTGGCCAATACAGCATGCCTGTACCTATGATGAATATCATCAATGGCGGTGAACATGCCGACAATAATGTTGATATCCAGGAATTTATGGTGCAGCCAGTCTCGGCCAAAAGTTTTTCTGAAGCCTTGCAGGTTGGCGCAGAAATCTTTCATTCACTTAAGAAAGTGTTGAGTGCCAAGGGCCTAAATACCGCAGTGGGTGATGAAGGTGGTTTTGCGCCAGATCTATCCTCCAATGCAGAGGCGTTGGCGGTAATCAAAGAAGCGACAGAAGCAGCCGGCTACAAACTGGGTGAAGATGTCACTCTGGCACTGGATTGTGCGGCCACAGAATTTTATAAAGATGGTCAGTACAACCTGGCGGGTGAAGGTAAAATTTACAGCGCCGATGGCTTCAGTGATTTCCTGGCGTCGCTGTGCGATCAATACCCGATTATCTCTATTGAAGATGGCCTCGACGAGTCAGATTGGGATGGTTGGAAGTATCAGACCGAAAAGCTCGGTGATCGCTGCCAGTTAGTCGGTGATGATTTGTTTGTTACCAATACCAGCATTCTTAGTCGCGGTATTGAAATGGGTGTGGCTAACTCCATCCTGATTAAATTTAATCAAATTGGTACTCTGTCAGAAACATTGGATGCCATTGCTATGGCCAAAGATGCGGGTTATAGCGTGGTTATTTCTCACCGCTCAGGTGAGACAGAAGACACAACCATTGCTGATCTGGCTGTGGCTACTGCTGCAGGTCAGATTAAAACTGGCTCACTTTGTCGCTCAGACCGTGTGGCTAAATATAATCGCTTGCTGCGCATTGAGGCAGAACTCGGCAACAGCGCCGCACCTTATCGCGGTCGCGCCGAGTTTAAGTCCTGATTTGATCGATATGGCATCTACCCTGCTAAACGGAATAGAATAGGCAGATGCGCTGGTTGCTGATAGTACTTCTCGTCCTTTTTGCCGGCCTGCAGTTTCGACTGTGGGTGGGTGAGGGCAGTCTTGCCCATAAAGCCGAGCTGGATAAGAAAGTTGAACAGCAGCGCCTTGAAAATGAGAACTTACGGCGGCGCAATCAGCAAATTGCTCAGGAAGTTGAGAGCTTAAAAACCAATCTCGATTCCATTGAAGAAAAGGCGCGCAAAGATTTGGGCATGATTAAAGAGGGCGAAATCTTTTATTTAGTGATTGATAAAGATGACCGCGTCTTACAGCAGACACCCGCCATCAAGAGCAGTCAACCTTGAATAATACGGCGCCAAAATATTGGGCTATAGTGCCTGCTGCAGGGACCGGAAAACGTTTCTCGGCGGATATACCAAAGCAGTTCCACCCGTTAAATGGCAGCCTAGTGGCGCAGCATACATTGAGCCGTCTGCTCAGTATCCCCGTGATTGAAGCGATTATTTCCCCCTGTGATATCAGCTCTGGCTACTGGTCGAAAGTGCCCGCCATAGACAATCCCCGTGTGCGTCTTGTGGCTGGGGGTGATCAGCGTGCCCATTCGGTATTAAATGGTCTAATGGCGCTACATGATCTCGCCCACAAAGATGACTGGGTACTTGTGCATGATATGGCGCGCCCCTGTGTCGCGCCGGCCAGTATTGGCAAACTCATTAAAGAAGTAGGCAATCACAGTGTTGGCGGTATTCTTGCCTCACCCATCAATGACACATTAAAAATTGTCACGCCTCAGGGCGATATTGTCAGCACTGCAAATCGCGCAGAATATCGCGCTGCTCAGACACCGCAGATGTTCCGTTATGGCCTTTTACGCGATGCTATGCAGAATATGCTGGATAATAAAAAAGTCCCTACAGATGAAGCCTCAGCCATTGAGTATGTTGGTGCACAAGCCATAGTGGTTGAAGGTCGGCAGGATAATATCAAAGTTACCCGGCGCGAAGATCTGGTGATTGCCCAGGCAATTATGAAAAATCAGGAGGCAGAATAATGCGTATAGGACATGGCTACGATGTACATGCGTTTGGCGACGGCAATGCACTGATATTGGGTGGTGTCACAATGCCATATCACCGTGCATTTGTGGCGCATTCTGACGGCGACGTACTAATTCATGCATTGATTGATGCACTGCTCGGAGCGATGGCGCTGGGTGATATAGGTCAGCACTTCCCGGATACAGATGCAGCGTACAAAGGTAGCAATAGTCGCGACCTGTTGTCGGAGGTGGTCAATATGATGACCAGTAATGGTTATATATTAGGCAATGCGGATATTACGATTATTGCTCAGAGTCCAAAAATGGCGCCTCATCTTGAGAAAATGCGCCTCAATTTAGCGGCAGATATAGGCTGTGATATCGGTCAGATTAATATCAAAGCCACCACCACGGAAAAGCTTGGCTTTGCTGGCCGCGAGGAAGGCCTAGCCTGTCATGCAGTGGTGCTTTTAAGTGCCGCACTTTGAGCGCACTGAATACCACAGGCGATAATCCGTTTGATTTTCATCTTATGCCGCGAGCACTTGGCGAGCCACTAGGTCGCGCGTTGTTTAGAAGTCAATTAGAAGACTTCCAGGTTGATGAAATAATCGACCTCCAGCCCAGCGGGGAGGGTGAGCATTTACTGCTCCATATCCGTAAGCGCGATCAAAACACTACCTGGGTAGCAGGTCTGTTGGCCAAGCTAGCAGGCATTAACCGCAATGACGTAGGTTACTGTGGTATGAAGGATCGTTTTGCCATTACTACCCAGTGGTACAGTCTGCACCTGCCCGGCCGAGAACTGGACATTGCGCAGCTGGAGCATGATGATTTTGAAGTTATTACCAGCTGTAGGCACAATAAAAAATTGCGTCGCGGGATGCACAAGGGCAATCAATTTAAGATTGTGCTACGTGACTTTAAGTCTGACCCGACTCAGGTGACAGAACGGCTGAGGTTGATCGAGCAGCAGGGTGTGCCCAATTATTTTGCTGAACAGCGGTTTGGCTATGATGGCGGCAACCTCCATGAAGCACAGAGATTAATTGCTGCTGATCAACTCAAGGGTAATCGTCATGGCACTGGACTATACCTTTCCGCAGCCCGAGCCTGGTTATTTAATCTGGTGGTGGCGAAGCACATACAGTTAGGTGATCTCAGTGACCAGACGGGTCCATTGTGGGGGCGGGGGCGCACCAATACCAGTGCCGACAATATGCAGGTGGAGTCAGATGTATTATCAGATTGGCAGAGTTGGTGTTATGCACTGGAGCATGCGGGCCTTAAACAGGAGCGCCGCAACCTGCTGTTAAAGCCCGAGAATTTAAGCGCGAGCTGGCCTCAACCTGACTGTTTAAGCTTGCAGTTCGCACTGCCAAGTGGCTGTTTTGCCACTGCATTGTTGCGTGAATTAGCAGAATTATTCCGCCCGAAATTTGAAGCCCTGTGATATATTACTGAGCAAGCAATAATGCGGGCCGCAGACAGATTTCGCTATGCATAAGCAGGCCTTGTGATAGAACTTTTTAAGCGCGCTTTTCAATAAAGTTTTTTACTAGAGTATTGAATAGGCCCATACAACAGGGGAAGTAGGTGAACTCGATCGAACTGGCTGGTGTTGGTATGACATCCCAGCGAACCCGTGAGCGGTTAATTGAGCGGCTGATTGATCAGGGTATTAGCAGTCAAGGGGTGCTTGATGTTATTCGTATGACTCCCAGGCATATATTCCTCGACGAAGCGCTTTCTCACCGGGCCTACGAAGATACGGCGCTGCCGATTGGTTACTCCCAGACATTATCCCAGCCCTATATTGTCGCGCGTATGACTGAGATACTACTCAGTGGTGGGCCACTCAAAAAAGTCTTGGAGATCGGCACTGGTTCAGGTTACCAGACGACTATTTTGTCTCAGCTGGTGGGCGAGGTCTTTACCGTAGAACGCATAGAACCACTGCTGAAAAAGGCTAAGGATCGATTCAGAAAGCTGGGCCTGAACAATATTACCGCAGAGCTGTCCGACGGCAGCTTTGGTTGGGAAAAGCATGCGCCATATGATGGCATTATTACGACAGCGGCACCTCAGGCTGTCCCTCAGGATCTGCTGCTTCAATTGGCGCCAAACGGCATTCTGGTGATTCCAGTGGGCAATGGCCGGTCTCAAGATTTAAGAGTATTGAAGCGGATTGGTGATTCCTCTGAGTTTGATGAGGATATCGTTGAACAGGTTAAGTTTGTCCCTCTGCTTGGTGGCCTGTCCCGTTAGGGTCAAGATTCATTTCAAGTTGCAGCAGGAGTAGCTATGGGTAACCCAGGTCATTATTTATTGCTGTTTTTCAAAGGCATCGCTATGGGTGCCGCAGATGTAGTGCCGGGCGTCTCAGGTGGCACCATTGCTTTTATCAGCGGCATCTACGTCGAGCTCATAGACACCATTAAATCCCTCAATTTACGTGCGTTAAACGTACTGCGTCGCGAAGGGGTTACAGCCGCCTGGACCCATATCAATGGCAAGTTTTTAGTGACCCTTTTAGCGGGCATATTAACCAGCCTGTTTTCCCTAGCGAAAGTAATGCAGTATTTGCTGGTCAGCCATCCGCTGCCACTGTGGTCATTTTTTACCGGATTAATTGTTGGTTCAGTTATTTACTTAATGCGCCAACACCCGCCAGCAGGTCTGGCTGAAAAGGGACTGTTCCTGCTGGGAATCATCATTGCTTACGGCATTTCTATTGCACCCTCAGTGACTCTTCAAGGTGACCACCTCACCATGTTTCTTGCTGGCACCATCGCCCTGTGTGCGATGATATTGCCGGGTATCTCAGGATCTTTTATTCTGGTGTTACTGGGCCTGTATCCTGTATTTATCGGCGCAATCGTCAATTTCCAGCTTGATATTCTGGCTGTTTTTGCCCTGGGTGGGCTGCTGGGCCTTATGGCTTTTAGTCGCCTATTGTCTTGGTTGCTGGACCACTACCAGGCTGCCGTTATTGCCATTATGTGTGGCTTTTTAGTGGGTAGTTTGAATATTATTTGGCCCTGGAAAGAGGTCCTGGACAGCGTCACCAGCCATTCAGGCAAAACACTCGTGCTAGCCTCTCAAAACCTCTTGCCCCAACAGTTTGCACAGATTGATGGTCAGGATCCACAGACAGCACTCTGTGTAATGACGTTTTTACTGGGTTTGATTTTGGTGTTAGGGTTGGAATATGTTGGTCAAAAATATTCTTCAAAAACCGTACAGGCCGCCTAATGTGTTAAAGGCACTGCTCTGCATTTTATTGCTACTCAGTGTTACCGCCTGTTCCAATTATGCGGCACCAGTCAGTTCGCTAGAGCAGCCCCCAAGTAACCGTATTACCACTCACCAGGTAGGCGCCGGAGACACCCTCTACTCTATTGCTTGGCGCTACGACTTGAATTTTAGGCTATTGGCGCGGGCCAATAGGTTAACTGAGCCGTTTTCCCTTCAACCTGGACAGCGCCTGACATTGGATATGCGCGGCGTCAGTTTGAAAGACGGCCCCGCAAGACAATCATCAAACAGTGCGGTTAAAACAGCAAAAATACCTTCTACTCTTGTCGATACCGAAGCTGAAAAAGCCCCGATACCCTTCAAAAGTAAGCCTAAACCATTAGCTTATAGTAAAAACTGGCAGTGGAAATGGCCCATTCAGGGCAAAAATGTAGAGAGTTTTAGCCCAGCTGATTTACGTAAAGGCGTTACCATTAAAGGGGTAAGTGGATCCATGGTGCGTCCGGCGGCCCCCGGAATTGTGGTCTATGCAGGTGATGGATTGCGTGGATATGGTAAGCTGGTTATCATTAAACACAGCGATATCTTGTTAAGCGCCTACGGCCATAGTGAAAAGATTATGGTAAAAGAAGGACAAATAGTTAAACAGACGGAGATAATCGCGAAATTAGGGTCTAAGGGTACGATGTATTTTGAAATAAGAAAGGACGGGTACCCAGTAAATCCCTCTCTCTATATAAAGTAAAACTGATTTCACTATAAACAAAAAAGGTTGGACAAAGGCTAGAAAGGGAGTGGTACTTAGGTATTAAGGGTTAGCGCCAGGATTGGCTGCTAAATGAAGGAAGATCGTGCAAAGGGGATGCGAAACGTGACGGATGAAGCGTTAGTATTAGATCAGCGTGCGCCAGCCGCTGAAAGTCAGGAAGACACAGGCGAGATAACCCATCAGGTTATTGATGCAACAAGTCTCTATTTAAAAGAAATTGGCTTCGCGCCGTTGTTGACGGCCGACGAAGAGGTTTTTTATGCTCGTAAACTGCAAAAAGGATGCGAAAAGTCGCGGCATAGAATGATTGAAAGTAATCTGAGGTTAGTGGTTAAAATCTCAAGGCGTTACGTCAATCGAGGTCTCGAACTGTTAGATTTAATCGAAGAGGGCAACCTCGGGTTGATGAGAGCAGTTGAGAAATTCGATCCAGAGTTGGGCTACCGTTTTTCAACTTACGCGACATGGTGGATACGTCAAACCATTGAGCGTGGGTTGATGAATCAAACTCGTACCATTCGACTGCCTGTTCATGTGGTCAAAGAGCTCAATGTTTATCTGCGTGCCTCACGCAAGTTAGCTCAGAAGCTTGACCATACGCCAACGCCTGAGGAAATTGCGGTAGAAGTCGGCAAGCCTGTCGCCGATGTACTTAAAATCCTCAGTCTCAGTGAGCGTATCTCTTCGATTGATATTCCAGTGGCCGATAAAGAAAAAACATTGGTCGAAACTATTGCTGATGACAATGGCTTTAGCCCGGAATCTGAGACCGAAGAAGAAAACCTTATGGACAGGCTAAGTGAATGGCTGGAGCAGCTCCCTGAAAAGCAAAGGGAGGTTTTGGTTAGGCGCTTTGGTTTGCTTCACCATCAGGAGGAAACGCTAGAGCAGGTAGGTCGCGAGATTGGCCTTACCCGCGAGCGGGTCAGGCAGATTCAGGTCGATGCTCTTCGACGTCTGCGTGATGTCCTGCGTAAACATGGCTTAAATAGCGATGTGCTGTTCGAAGACTTTGATGAGACTTAAGTAGACTGTTGTTAATGAGCCATAAAAAAAACCCGGCAATTATTGCCGGGTTTTTTGGGTGTCAAAAAAGCGATCACTCTGCTAGATAACGCTCTCTGGATGACATAACTTCAGCGCGGGCGGCTTCTGCATTGTCCCAGCCATCAACTTTTACCCATTTTCCAGGCTCAAGGGCTTTGTAGTTTTCAAAGTAATGCACAATCTGCTTAATCAACAGTTCTGGAAGGTCAGAGGCTTCTTGAACATGATCGTAAATCTTAGTCAGTTTGGTGTGCGGAACGGCCAGAAGCTTGGCGTCTACACCAGATTCGTCACTCATATTCAAAACACCCACGACACGGCTGCGAATTACTGCGCCAGGCATAACTGGGTAGGGAGTAACAACCAACACATCCAGTGGGTCCCCGTCTTCAGACAGAGTCTGAGGAACATAGCCATAGTTAGCTGGGTAGAACATAGGAGTGGCAACAAATCGATCGACAAAAATAGCGTCGCTATCTTTATCTACTTCATATTTGATGGGGTCATGATTTGCTGGGATCTCAATAATTACATTGATGTCATTGGGCAGGTCTTTGCCCGCAGGTATGTCGTTGTAGCTCATTTGAATAGTTCCATTAGGTTGCATTGCCGAGAAGGCGCGGATTATAGCTAGTTGACCAAAATTTGGCCAGTAGCTATGCGCTGAAACTCTCTCGGCCCTGCGGTCTGATTCCTCCCACTATTACTGTAAGCGAAAAGTAATGGGCAAGTTGAGTTCAAAACTGTCCGCTTTGATACCCTCGGGCAAGGCGGGAAATGGCGCTGCTTTTTTGACTGCTTTAAGTGCCGCCTGATTGAGCAGTCGGTACTCTGATTCTTGAGTAGCGACAACAGAGAGTAGCTCTCCAGAGCGATCAACGACCAGCCCAATACGCACAGTGCCCTGCTGATTTTTTTCGGCAGCCCGGTTCGGGTAAGCAATTGATTTGTAAATCTGTCCTACCACCAGTGGTGTGTAATCACGCTGAGCCAATGCTTCAGCAACATTGAAGGCAATTTCCTCTTCTTCTTTGGCTTTTTCGGCGGCTTCCTGGGCAGCCTGCTCTTCGGCAGCTTTCTCGGCTTCAGCGATTGCCGCAAGATTTTGATTTAGTGCTTCTGGCGCCTGTGCCACCTGCGATTCAGGCTCAGCCGTCAGTTTGGCGACAGCAGCTTTTGGTTCAGGTGGCGGTATCTCTTTAACGGGCGCAGCCATCCAGGAAGCGGCCAGCGCAATTCTACTGTTTGTTGGTTTAATACTGTTGAGCAATTTTTCTGCTTCTCGGTCAGTATCAATACCCAATAATTGCGCTTTAAATGTTGTTGAAGGGGGAATGGGCCCGATCCAGGTTCTCAGCAGTATATTGAATACATTCTTAGGCAAATGTGACACTAGCTGAGTACCATTAAAGCGCATTGATGTGCCGTTCTTTGGGTGGTAGATATATTCAATAATATCCCCTTTTTGCGGCGCTGATTTTGGTGCCTGCATTATATTAATGACTTCTTGGGCAGAGCCGCTAAAGCTTGCCCGATCATTATTGATAGAGATACTCTGCATCCACAGATTTAGCCAGCGACGCTTAGAATAGTTATTTAGGATACGCACTTCCATGCGCTTGGGGCTATCTTCCAGTTGGATAGTGTTGGCATTGTCCTGCACGGTGTCGACAAATAATCCGGCAACAAACTGTTGTTTGCCAAGGTCCTTATAGATAGCGCTGCCATTGAGACTAAGCTCGCTGTAGGCACTGCTGGAAATTAGTGATAAACCCAGCGACAAAAACAATGCAATGGCATAGGGGCTAGTAAAGCCGGTAAAAAGTCCTTCTATTCTGTTATTTAGCATCGGAATCATCCTTTCCTGATTACGCAATATTATGCAGTGCTAAGGTAGCAGCTGACATTGACCCTGTTCCAAAATATACAGGGCATATTGGCGGCAATCCAAAAGAGGGTGCAAGTCGCGGTGTTCGAAATGCAGAGCCTGTCTAATTCCATGGGGATATTTTGCCGGATAGTTCACAGTTTATTGCTAGAATGATAGATGATCAGACCCTTAAATAAGCATTTATATGCCTTTGAAATGACTACTTGTGGGCTTTATTCGATACTAGCGAGTCTCATTAATGGCCGCGTTTAATTGGTTTGAAAAGGCGCAAATCAAGTAAACTAGCGCGCTGTATATGTGCGTATAGTTACACAATAAAAATCGTTGCCGGACCATGGATCGGCTCCACCGTTAAGGAAGGTTCCTCTTGAATAACAACGTTCGTTTCGCCTTACTGTTTACCCTTGCTATTGTGGTTTGGTTTGCCAGTGGTTTCTTTAAAACATCGGACTCGGCGAGCCCCATAGTCGAAGTGCCCGAGAGTTATGCAAAGGTCCAAGTGGCCAGTTTCAGTCAGCAGCTATTTAGCAGGACTCTGTCGTTGCGTGCCAAAACCAAACCCAATAGAGCGGTCAATGTTCTGGCCCAGGTTCCGGGGAAAATTTCAGCTGTTTTGATCAGCGAAGGTAGTTCGGTCGAGGCGGGGCAGGGTATTTGCCAGATCGATGCTGAAGATCGGCACCTTCGTCTAAAACAGGCCCATGCGTCGCTGGAAAATGCCAATATTGCCTATCGTGGTGCCCTCAAGCTTAAAAGTGCAGGTTATCAGTCGGAATTGGCTATTTCTCAGGCTAAGTCGGTGCTTGCCGTCGCCAATACTGCATTAAAGCGTGCGCAACTTGATGTTGATAACTTGCAGGTAAAGGCACCATTTGCCGGTGTTGTTGAAACCCGTCCAATTGAAGTTGGTGACTTTATTACCCCCGGTCAACTTTGTGCCACTGTGGTTGAACTCAGTCCCTTAAAGGTTGAGGCGCTTGCTACAGAAGCCGAAATCGGCAATCTGGCGCTCGGTGCTGAGGCCACTGTCGTTATAGCTGGCCAAACTTATACCGGGGCACAGATGTCTTATCTCGCCCGTACGGCAAATCCTGTGACCAAGGGGTACAGGGTAGAAGCCCTGATGGACAATCCCAATCAGTTAATAAGAGCAGGTGTCTCGGCACAGCTAAAGATTAAAATTCCAGCAGTGCCGGCCCACAGAATTCCCGCGAGCAGCATTTTGCTGGGTGACAGGGGTAACTCAATAGTCAGAGTGCTAGTCGCCGATCAGACTGTTGTATCTGCTGAGGTTACTGTAGTGGGTGAAGCGAGTGATGCAGTTTGGGTGACGGGTTTACCCAAAGAAGTGGTTTTGGTCACCGTGGGTCAGAATTACATCATCGACGGCGAGCGTGTTGAGCCCTCATTTTCAGCGAGTCGCCTAAAGTAATTACTTGAGTTAACTTACCCTATGAAATTTCTGAGTCTTGTTGTTGACCATTCCAGAGCAACATTATCAATCATGCTGCTGATACTTGTTGCAGGTGCAGGTTCCAGGCTTTCAATGCCAGTAGAGATGAACCCCAATGTGACCCTGCCCGTGGTGATGATCATGGTCCGTCACGATGGCATCTCTCCTGAGGATGGCGCGAGACTATTGGTGCGACCCATAGAAAAAGAGCTAAAGACTCTCGATGGTTTGGAAGAAATTCAGTCGACGGCTCAAGAGAGCGTGGTGGTGGTAACTGCAGAGTTTGAAGTGGCAGGCAATATTAAAGAAATTGTGGCCGAAGTACGCGAAGCGGTTAACCGCGCCAAAGCAGAATTTCCCCAGGAGACCAAGGAACCTGTAGTCAATGAGCTGAGCCCAAGCCCCGAGCCAACAATTGTAATTACGTTTTCCGGTGACAATGTCGCTGAGCGTGAACTTTTTAAGGCCGCTAAATTTTTCCAGCGTGAATTAGAGATGCTGCCAGATGTGTTAAAGGCAGAGATGTCAGGGCATCGCGAGGAGGTGGTCGATGTTGTAGTCGATCCAGCGCGACTTGAGCAGTACGGCCTGCGGATTGATGAATTGGTGCATGCCGTGACCATTAACAACCTGTTGATTCCAGCGGGCGAAATGGACGCTGCACAGGGGCGTTTTGGTATCAAAGTACCCGCTTTACTTGAAACCGCCGCTGATATCCGCGCACTGCCGGTGCGAAATAATGCCGAGGGAGCAATTACCCTGGGTGATGTCGCCTCGGTTCGAAGAACCTTCAAAGACGCCACAGGTTACAGTTTTATCAATGGCGAGAAAGCCATTGCCATTGAAGTTCGCAAGCGACTCGAGGCTAACTTGATCGATACGGTTGATGCCAGCCGTGCAGTGGTAGAGCTCTCCAGGGATCAGTTTAGTGCCGATATGAACATCGGCTATGTATTTGATTCGTCGGTGATGACCAATCAAATGGTGAATGAACTGCAAGGCAATATTATTACCGCAATGTGCCTGGTGCTGATTCTGGTTGTGGCCACACTGGGCGTAAAGTCAGGCCTTTTGGTTGGCTTTGGCATCCCATTCTGCCTGTTGGGCGCGCTGATCATCATTAATGTGATGGGCTTTAGCTTTAACTTTATGGTGATGTTCGGGCTGCTGTTATCCCTGGGTATGTTGATTGATGGCGCTATTGTGGTGGTAGAGTTTGCCAATACTCAGGCGGCAGCGGGATTGCCAACCCGAGAAGCCTACATTACCGCTGTGCGGCGCATGGCTATTCCAGTGATTGCTTCTACAGGCACAACGCTGGCGGCGTTCTTGCCGCTGCTGTTTTGGCCCGGTGTGTCTGGCGATTTTATGTCCTATCTGCCCATCACAGTATTTGCAGTCTTAGCCTGGTCATTAACCTATGCGCTGATCTTTGCGCCAACTCTGGGTATTGTTCTGGGGCGTCGTCGCGGTAAGCAGAAAAAGTTGCCAGAGAATCATGTCTCAGAGCAGTCGGCGACCACGCTTTTTGAGCCGTTGCAAAATGCCTATTTGAGCGTGTTGCGACCAGTGATCAAGGCCCCGGTAAGCACGGCAGTCGTGGCACTGCTTGTGCTGGTAGGTATCTTCACTCTCTATGGCAAGTTTAATGCGGGTCAGGAATTTTTTACCCCAATTGAGAGTCAATATGGCATGGTCGGCGTCCGTGCGCAGGGCAATTTATCAATAGCGGAGCAGCGTGAGCTTACGTTTAAGGTTCAGGACGTTGTCGCTGATGTTGACGGCGTTAACCAGCTCTACGGCTATTCCAAAGGCGGCAGCTTGGTGGTTTATGGCTCTGACGTCAGTCGAGACGAGATAAGCTCATTCCTGGTAGAACTCTACCCGCGTGAAGAACGCAATCGCGGCAGCGGCGCAATATTTGAAGAGATTCGCCAGCGAACCAAGTTGATACCAGGCGTCTATGTGGGTGCCATGGAAATGGAAACTGGGCCGCCTACGGGTAAGAGTATTCAAATCCAGATATCCTCATCTGACCGCCAGGCTATGTATAGAACGGCGGGCGAGATTAAACAGTGGATCGCAGGAAATGTGGAGGGCGTCAGGGATCTGCAGGACACACTGCCACTGGCAGGTATTCAGTGGGAGGTCGATGTAGACTCGGCTCGTGCGGCAATGCTAGGCGTCAATGTTGCGGATGTTGGCAATATGGTTCAGATGGTAACCGGCGGCGTGATGATCGGTGAATTTCGCCCCGATGATGCAGATGACGAAATCGAAATAAGACTGCGCTATCCAGAGCAGGATCGACAGTTAGCGTCAATCGATAGCCTAAGGGTGAACACCCCCAATGGTGCCGTACCTATTGGCAGCTTTAGTCAGCGTGTTGCCAAGCCCCGTGTCGACGCGATCCAGCGTATTGATATGGTGGAAACCGTCTTTATCTTAGCTAATTCCGAAGAGGGTTATTTGCCAGACAATCAAACCCGGGAAATTGCCAAATGGCTGGAACAGCAAGATTTTGATAACAGGGTGAAAATTTCTTTCCGTGGTGCCAATGAAGAGCAGGCAAAGGCGGCCGAGTTTCTGTCAACGGCATTCTCTCTGGCGATGTCTGTCATGTTGATTATGCTGGTAATGCAGTTTAATAGTTTTTATCAGGCCGGCCTTATTTTATTTTCGGTGGTTTTGTCTACGGCGGGTGTTTTGTTGGGGCTGGTAATATCTCAGGCGACCTTTAGCACGATCTTAACTGGTGTCGGTATCGTGGCGCTGGCGGGCATAGTGGTAAACAATAATATTGTTTTGATTGATACCTATAATTATGTTCGCCGCAATGCCCCCATGCTGTCTGCTGCTGATGCGGTATTTAACGCAGCCAAGTCTCGCTTTAGACCGGTGATGCTGACCAGCGTGACCACCATTGTTGGTCTATTGCCTTTGGCCAATGGCTTGAGTGTCGATTTGGTGAATCGCAGCTATACCATTGGTGGTATGGTTGCGTCCTGGTGGCAGCCACTCGCTAGCGCTATTGTTAATGGGCTGGTTGTCTCTACTATCTTAACCTTGCTGCTGACCCCGGCCATGCTGTTGATTCCAGAGATAATATCGAAACGATTTGGCGTGCGGGTGGCAGAACATCAGTTTGAAGATTAAGTTGTAACAGTAGTACCTTGCCTACTTATAAGACTCAAAAACTATGGCTATTCTGAGCGTTACTTATCGATTCCTGTATCAGCTCTTAAATAGCCTGGTGGCGCTGCTTAGTGCCTACTCATTGGGTTATCAGCAGGCGGACAGGCTGCAGTGGCTATGCTTGCTGATCATCGCACTGGCGCCCATGGTACAGATGATCGCGCCCTATGACAGAAAGGCTTCTTATAATCAAAAAATAAAGCTACCCCTAGTGTCCCTGTTGGTTATATCAGCGGTCGGCTTGCAGCTACTGGTCGCTTCTCAAGGCTTGGCGCTGTGGTTGGGGCTGGCCTGTCTAGCTGGTTTTCTAGTGCATAATAATCTGGCCGAATAACCACTGTTTATAAAAACAGTTAAAAGTACATTTATGCTGTATTATAAGATCCACACAAGGCTCTCTGGTAGCCTGTTTTAATCGAAATTGGTGTCTGATTGAGAAAAATAATTCACTGTGATTGTGATTGTTTTTATGCCGCAGTTGAAATGCGCGATGACCCGTCTCTGCGCGATTTACCTATCGCCATAGGCGGAAAATCAGATCGTCGAGGTGTGGTTGCCACCTGCAACTATAGGGCTCGTGAATACGGTGTTAGATCTGCTATGCCTACAGGCCAGGCCCTCAAGCTATGTCCGGATCTAGTGGTGGTGCCGGGCACCATGTCTAAGTACCGTGAAGCCGCCCAACAGATTCGTCAAATTTTTTATCGATACACGGACAAAGTCGAGCCGCTCTCGTTGGACGAAGCCTATCTGGATGTCACTGACTGTACTGAATGCCAAGGCAGCGCCACGCTGATAGCTCAGGAGATTCGGCAGGTGATAGCGAGGGAAGTTGGTGTTACTGCCTCGGCGGGTATAGCGCCGAATAAATTTTTGGCTAAGGTAGCCAGTGATCTCAATAAGCCCGATGGGCAATATGTCATTACGCCATCAGAAGTCGATGCTTTTGTCGAAAAACTCAGAGTTAAACGTATCTTTGGCGTAGGCAAGGTGACCAATGAAAAGCTGCGACGGCTGGGAATTGAAACCTGTGGTGACCTTCAGCAGCGTCCAATACTGGAGTTGGTGGATAAGTTTGGTGTCTTTGGTAAACGTTTGCATGATTTGAGTTTTGGTCGAGATAACCGCGAGGTGAATGCCAATAGCAGGCGCAAGTCACTTAGTGTCGAACGTACCTATTCTGATGATTTAGCCGATCAGGCGGCCTGCCTGCAAAAACTGCCTGATTTACTGCTTGAACTGCGTAGCCGCCTGCGGCGCGTTGACAGTGACTATATTGTTACCAAGCAATTGATCAAGATGAAGTTTGGTGACTTCACAAGTACCACAGTGGAGCGACAGGTGGTTAAGGGTCTGCCTATAGAGAGTTTTGAAGACCTCTGCCTGCAAGCCTGGGAGCGAGGTGGACGCTCTGTTCGACTATTGGGCCTGGGTGTAAGATTTGTTGATACCAGAGATGAAGGGCGTGCAGTGCAATTGGATTTATTCCCTTAAGCGCTGCTATTTTTAGGCTAATAAATGCTATTAAAAGACCCTACGTTCAATGTGTCTATGTGAATTAGACGACTAATTTGTTAAACTTGACGCTTGCATCCAAGACAAAAAATCTTATCGTGACAGTACGTTCAAGTAAAAGCTCTATGCGCGACGAACTTCGGAAAAAAACCGAGGAGTTTCTTAAGCGTGGCGGTGAAATAAAGCAGCACAACCAGGGCGAGACCGGCGAACCAGCCGATAAGCCTAGAGCCAGGTCCGTTTTTGTCAGTGGAGAACCGCGGCAAACCAGAACCTACATCAATGATGTCGTATCAGCGCTGGACAGCCGCAAGAAGAAAAAGACCCCACCGAAACCTGTTAAAACCAGCAAGCGCCCGAAAAAGAAAATTATCTATGATGATTTTGGCGAGCCGGTGCGGGAAGTTTGGACTGACGAGCCAAAAACGCCCTGAGTCACGTTTACTGATCCACGATTACAGAGGCTTGGTTACATCTTCCCCTTTATCTTGCTTGTCCGCGTGGTAGCTAGACCGCACCAGAGGGCCGCAGGCGGCCTGTTTAAAGCCAATACGCAGTGCGTACTCAGTGTATTCAGCAAACTCATCGGGATGCACAAAACGCTCTACAGGCAGGTGTGCTGCAGACGGCTGTAGGTACTGGCCAACGGTTAACATATCCACATCATGGGCGCGCAGGTCATCCAGTGTCCGCAGTAACTCTTCTTTGGTTTCACCTAAGCCAACCATCAATCCAGACTTGGTTTTGACATTGGGATTACGGGCTTTGTACTCTTTTAGTAGCTTTAATGACCATTCGTAATTGGCGCCCGGGCGCGCTTCGCGATACAGCCGCGAGATGGTTTCCATATTGTGGTTAAACACATCAGGTGGTGTGGCGCTCAAAATATCCAATGCAGGTTCCATGCGACCCCTGAAATCGGGCACTAGAACTTCTACTTTGAGCTCAGGGGATAATACCTTGGCTTCGCGAATACAGTCGGCAAAGTGCTGAGCACCGCCATCTCGCAGATCATCGCGATCTACTGATGTGATCACCACATAGTTCAGGCCCATTTCATGGATGGCGTTGGCCAGGTTGGTTGGTTCATCTGCGTCTAGGGGGTTGGGCTTACCATGGCCAACATCGCAAAATGGGCAGCGCCTGGTGCAGATCTCTCCCATAATCATAAAGGTTGCGGTACCGCCGCTAAAACATTCATGCAGGTTGGGGCAGGCTGCCTCTTCGCAGACAGTTGCCATTTTATGGTTGCGCAGAATTTTTTTGATTTCCTGCACCTTGGGTGACGCTGAGAGGCGCACCCGCATCCAGGGTGGCTTGCGCTGCACATCAACTGTAGGGATAACCTTGACTGGAATTCGCTCTACCTTATCGGCACTGCGCAGCTTCTCGCCCTGTTGCAGGCGACGGGTACGTTTAGGCGGTGTCACAGAATCAATGGTCATAGCCTTCCTTTAAATCGTTGTATAGTCATTGTAACTAAGTCCTGCGCACAAATTAGCCGCCAAAACTGTGGCCACCTCGCTAATGCCGGGTGGCTTTTCTACCAAATCTGCAAGCTGGGTCATTGGGATACTCAGGCCACAGGGGTTAATCCGCTGCCAGGGAGACATATCCATAGCCACATTAAAATTTAAACCGTGGTAGCTGCAGCCTTTGCGAATACGCAGTCCAAGCGAGGCAATTTTATCGCCATTTTCAACATAGACGCCGGGCGCATCACGTCGCGGTGAGGCAGTGACCTGCCACTGAGCCAACGTGTCCACTAGCGCTTGCTCAATCAGTGTAACCAGATCGCGGACACCCATTTTTAAACGTTTGAGGTCAACTAGCACATAGGCGGTTATCTGCCCGGGTCCGTGGTAGGTCACATGGCCGCCTCGGTCACTTTTCACGACTGGAATATCACCGGGCAGTAGCACGTACTCTTCTTTGCCTGCCTGCCCCTGGGTAAATACAGGTTCATGCTCCAGCAACCAAATTTCATCTTCTGTACTGTCATCGCGCTGTTCATTAAATGCTTTCATACTGACAAAAACATTGCTGTATTCTTTAATACCCAGTTGGCGGACAATCATGGCTAAAGCACCATTTTAACCCGTGGGCTGGTTTTTAAATCGGCAAAAATAAGCTCTAACTGAGGCTTTCCAGTCGCAGTAATTACCACTGTCATTGACTGCCATCGGCCTTTACTACTATCCCGAACCGATATTTTACTGCGGTCAAAGCCCGGTGCATGATTGTCCATCACCTGTAAAATATGTGCATGCAGCTCCGTATGTGCCTCGCCCAGAATCTTAATCGGGTAGTCGCAGGGAAACTCAATTTTCGGGGCTTCTACTTCGCTCACAGTTTAGTGCTCAGCTATTAAGAAATAATCTTGGTGAAAAATAATACGATCCAGTCAAAGAATCGGGCCATAAAGCCAGCTTCGGCAATATCTATTTCGGCCACCAGCGGCAAGTCCACCAATGTCTCGCCTTCAAGCGTTACCTGCAGCCTGCCGAGCTCTTGGCCGGTGTAGACAGGTGCTTCAATCTGCTCGTCGACAAGAATATTAGCGGCCAGATTTTTTTGTGCACCACGCGGGAAGGTCAGGGTGACGTCGTCGGCAATCGTGAGATTTAAGAATTCTTCAGTACCATACCAAACCTTAGTGTTGGCTTTGATAAGGTCACCGGCAGCATAAATAGTCTTGGTGTCAAAGTGGCGAAAGCCATAGGACAGTAGCTTTTGCGATTCTCTGGCGCGCGATGCGTCGTCGCTAGCACCCAGTACGACTGAAATAAGACGCATGCCATTGCGCTTGGCAGACGCCACCAGACAGTAACCCGCGGCATTGGTGTGGCCGGTTTTTAATCCATCAACACTGGTATCGCGCCACAGTAGGCGATTGCGGTTCGGTTGGTTAATGTTGTTGTGTTCAAAATATTTTTTCGCGTAAATACTATAATAATTTGGGTGCTCTAAAATAATGGAACGGGCAATTAACGATAGATCACGAGCGGTAGATACCATGCCTTCAGCGGGCAATCCTGTGGCATTTCTATAGACGGTATTGGTCATACCCAGTAGCTGTGCCTGCCGGTTCATGGTGTCGGAAAATGCTGCTTCGCTGCCACTGATATGCTCTGCGAGTGCAATAGCGGCATCATTGCCAGACTGTATTATCACCCCATGCATCAGATCGAGCACTGATACCCGAGTCCGTGGACTTAAAAACATTGTTGAGCCATCAGTTTTTGCGCCGCCAAGTTCCCAGGCATTGTCACTGATTAATACCTGGCTGGTTTCTTCGAGGCGCTCAGCCTCAATTTCATTAGAGACAATATAGGTGGTCATCATCTTGGCCAGACTTGCCGGGGGAAGCTGCTGATCGGCATTGTTCTCCACCAGCACATGACCGGTATGCGCATCAACCAGGATCCATGCTTTCGCCGCTAATTCGGGCGCGGCGGGAATTAATTTTTGAGCCTGAGATGCAGAAACTGTAAACAGGCTAAAGGCAATGATCGCAGAGTATAAAGTCCATTTTTTAAACATAGAGAAACCACCGAAAATAGTATTTTGCGTGCCGCGCAGTTTACCACTACAAACGCAGTTATGCGCGCCTATGGCAAGTGGTAATTGAGATTAAGCTAGGGTTGTACGGTAAATCCAGATATGTTGGCAGCCTGCTGTAAGGTTCGCTTAATCAGTGCCAATTCCATGCTGTCTGAAATCGGGCCGATCCAGACTTTAAATAGCTTGTTGCGCTGCTGCACAAGAATAGGCAGCGCGGTAAATTGACGTACTTCCTTCTGTAAAACTTGCGCTGCGGCAGCATTGTCAAAAGCGCCTACCTGTAAGAAGGGTCCCTGGTTGATGGCCAATGAGGAATCGGTATCCGCAGTCTCGGTGCCAGCGACGGCCGGCAGCTTAACCAGAGGTGTTGGCGGTAGGCGATCCTGGGCGCCAGAGGGATCTATAGCTTCAATTGAGACCTTAGCCGTGCCCTTATCAGCAAAGCCCAATTTCAATGCGCCCACATAAGATAGGTCTATCAGCCGCGGGCCATGAAAGGGACCGCGATCATTGACTCGCACAATAATTGAGCGTTTATTCTCCAGATTGGTGACTCGCACATAACTCGGGATGGGCAGTGACTTATGGGCAGCTGTCATGGCGTACATATTGTAAATTTCGCCATTAGAGGTTTTACGCCCATGAAACTTGGTGCCATACCAGGAGGCGATGCCAACTTCGTTGTAGTCTTTACTGGTGGGGAGTACGAAATAGGTTTTGCCAAAAACTTCATAGGGGCTTTTATTGCCGGCCCTGGTGATAGGCTCGACTTTCGGCACGGCATTGGCCACGGTTCGAGTATCAATCCGCTTGCCTGCGCCATCAGCTTTCTGCACTGTGATCGTAGGCGTATAGCCGCAACTGGCTAGAAGTAGGGCCGCCATTAAGACGCCTAGCGACTTAGCAATATTGGTCGGACTCACAGATGCGATTCCTTATAAGTTCACTGAGTTGGTAAACCGCCATAGCGTATTTAGTGCGTGGGTTGTAGCGTCCAATCACATAAAAATTATGTAGTCCTATCCAATATTCAGTGCCATATTTTGCCTCAAAGCTCATTGGGAACGCTTTGTTATCCGGGGCAAACTGTTCGGCCAGATTATAGCCCTGAGCATTGAGCTCAGCGACTGTGGCGGTGGGGCGCTTCATTTTATTAAGCCCCTCTTTGGCGGGTGTTTTCTCGATATAGGCTCTGGTCGCTACTGGTTGGTCTTTTTGCCAGCCATGCTTGGTAAAATAATTAGCGACACTACCGATGGCATCGGTTGGATTGGTCCAGATGTCGGCAAAGCCATCGCCATCATAGTCCACCGCATAGTCACGGTAGCTGTTGGGCATAAACTGCCCCCAGCCCATGGCGCCGGCATAGGAACCTTTTAATTCGAGAGGATCCTGGTTCTGTTCTCGCGCCAGCAGCAGCAGATTTTCCAACTGTATAGTAAAGAACCGTTTGCGCGATTCGCGCTTCTCTGTATAGGTGTAGTAATCAAAGGCCAATGTTGTCAGCGCATCAATGACCTTGTAGCTGCCAGTATTGCGGCCATAGTTGGTTTCAACACCAATAATGCTGACCACAATTGCTGGATCAACGCCAAATTCGCGTTCAGCTCTATCCAAAGTTGCTTTATTTTGCTTCCAGAATTCGAGGCCACGATTGGCGCGGGTATCAGTAACAAAGATCTTCCGATACTCATGCCAGGGCTTGGCTTTTTCTGCCGGCCGACTCATTGCCTTAACAATGGACTTCTGATGCTTGGCATAGGCCAGCCAGGTCAAGACTTGCTGACGATCGAAGCTATGCTCATTGACCATGGTGTCAACAAAGGCCGCAGCTTCCGGATGTTCGGAGTAATCAGCCAGTGCCTGATAGGAGAAAAGTGTTGCGACGGCAAATACAGTGCAGCCGATTAAGGTACTACGAATAAAGTTTTTCAAAGATCAATCCTAATCCTTTTGGGTTCGGTGCTTATCGCCATAAGAATACCAAATCCAAGAAATAGAGTCACAATTGCCGTGCCTCCATAGCTAATAAATGGCAAGGGTACACCCACTACAGGCAGAATTCCCGATACCATACTCATATTGACAAACACATAGGTGAAAAAAGTCAGGCTCAGACTGCCAGCGATGAGGCGCCCAAATTGCGACTGTGACTTAATTGCGATCATCATGCAGCGGCCAATGAGCAGTGCATAAAGTGCGCAAAGTAACATGATTCCGACCAAACCAAATTCTTCAGCCAGCACGGCAATAATAAAATCTGTGTGGCTTTCAGGCAGAAAGTTTAGCTGCGATTGAGTACCCTGAGTCCAGCCTTTGCCGCTCCAGCCACCGGAGCCAATAGCGGTGGTTGACTGAATAATATTCCAACCGGCGCCGAGTTTGTCATCCTCTGGTGACAGCAATGTCAGTACGCGCTGTTTTTGATAGTCGCGCATAACAAACATCCACAATGTTGGTATTGCTGCAAGTGCCAATAAAAATGCACTCAGCAAGTAGCGCTTGCGCAAACCGGCCAGAAAGATCACAAAAAACCCTGAAGCGAAAATGAGTAGGGCGGTGCCCAGATCGGGCTGCCGCACAATTAACAGGACTGGCATAAAGGTTATTACTAGCACCATTGCTACATGGCTACTGGAGGGGGGAATATAGCGTTTGCCCAAATAGGCTGAAACCATCATAGGCACGGCGACTTTCATTAGTTCAGAGGGCTGAAAGCGGGTGAAGCCTAAATCGAGCCAGCGTTGAGCACCTTTAGCGCCGACACCAAAAAACAGCACGGCCAGAAGAGACATTAGACCGATACCGTAAAAGACAAAAGACCAACGCTCCCAAAATCGCACGGGGAACTGTGCCACACCAAACATCGCACAAAAGCCAACCAGCATAAGCAGCGCCTGACGCTTTACATAAAACATGTTCTGCCCGCTGGCGCTATATAGCACTAGCAGGCCAACACAACAGAGGCTGATTAAAATAAACAGCAGAGGCAAATCGATATGCAGAGAGCGACTGCGTCGCTTGTCACCACCTGGGCTGTCCATGCGTCGGACAAAATCATCTCTATGCATCAGTTCAGAGCCTCCGCGGCAGCTGTTTGATGTGAACCTGCTTTGGACTTCATGTAGACATCCATCACCATACGCGCAATGGGCGCTGCGGCAGAGCTACCATGTTCGCCATTTTCAACAATCAAGCCTATGGCTATTTGAGGGTCTTCGGCGGGAGCAAAGGCCACAAACAGTGCATGATCCCACTGGCTTTTATCGATTTTTGAGCTGTCATACTCTTCTTCAGCTTTAATGCTAATGACCTGGGCGGTACCGGTTTTACCGGCGATGTTGTAGTTTAACCCTGCACTGATGCCTTTAGCGGTGCCGCGCTCTGAATGCACCACATCCTTCATTGCTTGGTGCACGTAGTCCCAATATTGGGGGTTAATCTTAACTTGCTCAAGGATTTCACTGTCTGCTAATGCCGCGCCATTAATCGATTTGACTAACTTGGGCATGACCATCTTTCCGCGCGAGGCAATTCGTGCCGACATCACTGCAAGTTGCAGCGGCGTGGCGAGCATAAAGCCCTGACCAATGCTCGTGTTAATGGTGTCGCCATTAAACCAGCGCTGTCCGCGAGCACTTTGTTTCCATTGTCTCGAGGGCATAATGCCCGCTCGCTCACCGGGCAGATCAATACCGGTAGGCTGTCCCAAGCCGAATTTTTTACTGTAGCTGGAGAGTAAATCGATACCAGTTTTAATGCTCATTTTATAAAAGAACACATCGCAGGATTCAATAATGGCTTCGGCTAAATCAACGCCACTGCCGTGGCCACCGCGCTTGGAGTTATGATCTCGCCACGGGCGTTCGATACCTTCCATGATGAAATACCCCGGATCATCAATCGCATAATCCATTGCAATGGTGTTGCTGTGCAGGCCGATTAACCCAAACAGCGGTTTAATGGTGGACCCAGGTGGATACTGGCCGCGAATGGCGCGATCAAATAATGGTTGATCCGGTGAGTTGAGCAGCGAGTCATAATTTTTTTGACTGATTCCGGAGGTAAATAAATTGGGGTCATAACCGGGTGCGCTAACCATGGCTAGAATACCACCCGTCTTTATATCAATGGCGACCAGCGCACCGCGCTCACCCTCAAAGGCTTTATGGGCGACCCGCTGCAGACGGCTGTCTAAATGCAGGGCTAGATTATTGCCTGGTTGTGGATCAATGTTTTCCAAAACCCGCATAACGCGACCACGGGCATTAGTTTCAACATGTTCGCTACCCACTTGCCCCAATAACTGAGATTCATAGAATTTTTCCAGCCCAATCTTGCCAACTGAATCAGTGCCGCTGTATTTGACACTATCAATGGTTTGGCTCTCGCGTTCATTGATGCGCCCGACATAACCGATAACATGGCCAAACAACTCGCCATCGGGGTAGTAACGCATTAGTCGGGCCGAGACTTCCGCACCATCGAGCCTGTAACCATTGACGGCCAAAACACCTCTTTCCTGCTCGGTGAGGTCATACTTAAGCGGTGTTTGTTCATAAGGTTTGCGACGCTTTAGGCGTTTTTCGAAACGCTGTATGTCGTTGTCGGTGATATCAATCAATGTGCCGATAGTTGTCAGAAGTTCGTTCAGGTCACCCGTTCTTTCGCGCACGATCGTTAGAATATAGGCTGGTCGGTTATCGGCGAGTAATTCGCCATTGCGGTCATAGATAAGGCCTCTAGAGGGTGGGACAGGGCGAACATGGACACGATTATTGTCGGAGTGGGTGGCAAAATCTTCATATCTAGTTAGCTGTAAATCGATGTATCGCGCGATTACGACGATTCCCGTTACTAGCACTAAAAATGCTGAAACCAGTAGCCGACCAGCAAAAATTTTGCGTTCGCGGGCTGGGTCTGAAAAAGCAGCATCATGAATCATTGTGGTTTATCCAATCATCTAACTGCGATGATAAGGGTGGTTAGCATTTATCGTCCATGCCCTGTAAAGCTGTTCCATTAAAACAATGCGCACCAACGGGTGCGGTAACGTCAGATCTGACAGTGACCAGCGCATATCTGCGCGCGCCAGACAGTCGGCCGATAGGCCGTCTGGGCCACCAATTAACAGGCAGATATCACGACCCTCCATCTGCCAGTTTGATAGCGCAGTGGCCAATCTCTCCGTGCTCATGGTTTTACCCAACACATCCAGGGCCACCACAAAATCTCTTTCGCCTGTAGTCTTAAGCAGCGCATGGCTCTCTGCCTCGATCGCCTTGGTCGCAGACTGGTTTTTACCGCGATTGCCCAGCGCAATTTCAACAGTTTGAATGCGCAGCTCCGGCGGCATACGTTTACCGTATTCATTGCAGCCAGCTTCAACCCAGTCTGGCATTTTCGTGCCTACGGCTAGTATGCGCAATTTCATCGCTGCGGTTCTATTTATTGGTCATCATGTATTGCGCCTAGCTCATCGTCAGCACTTTCAGGACGGTCTCCGGGACGCAGGGCCCAGAGGCGCTCTAAATCATAAAATGCGCGAGTTGCTGGCAACATCACGTGGACGATTACATCGCCAAAGTCGACCAGAATCCACTCAGCAGTGTCGTCACCCTCAACGCCAATCAAGTGATGACCGGCTTTCTTTCCTTCCACCGCGACATTGGAGGCGAGCGACTTAACCTGACGGTTAGAGCTGCCAGTGGCAACAATCATGGTGTCCATCACGTCCGTGAGTTCTCTCACATCAATGCTGGTAATATCTAACGCCTTTACTTCTTCAAGGGCGGTTATAACAATTTCTTGCAGGGATTGCGTCATGGCAATTATTTACTCGTATAGATGTTGTTGTCGGATATAGTCGACCACTGTGTCAGGGGTCAAAAAACAGATGTTCTCGCCGTTACTTACCTTTTTCCGGATGCTGGTCGACGAAATAGCCAGCATGGTCAGCTCACAAAAATAGATATTGCCATGAGCACTTTGATTTAACACCCTCAAGTCATCACAGCGATGCTGGTTAATCCAGTCGGCTAAGACCCCAGACTCTGGTGCGGTAAACCCTGGTCTGGAAGACACCACAATATGGCAGTAATCCTGAATCCGCTGCCATTCATGCCAGCGATCGAGGCCATTGAGTGCATCCATGCCAATGCACAAAAATAATGGTGTCTGCGAGCCTAGCTTCTCTCGCATCAGGCGCACTGTATCTACACTATAACTGGGTGCTGGCCGCTGTAGCTCAATATCTTCAGCCTGCAAAATTGATTGCTGCCCAATCGCTAGCCGCAACATTTCTAAACGCTGCTCGCCACTCACCGCTGGTTCATCGCGATGGGGCGGAAATGCACAGGGCATCATGCGAATACTTTCAACCTGCAGCTGCTCTGCCAGCTCAGTGGCTATCCTGAGATGGCCAAAATGCACAGGATTAAAGGTGCCACCAAACAGCGCAACAGACATTATTCGCGTATCTGTCCGTCGCCAAACACGATCCACTTTTGGCTGGTTAAGCCTTCGAGGCCAACCGGGCCGCGGGCATGAATCTTGTCTGTAGAAATACCAATTTCGGCACCTAAGCCATATTCAAAGCCATCGGCAAAACGCGTCGATGCATTAATCATTACCGAGCTTGAGTCGATCTCGGCAATAAAGCGTCGGCCACGATTAAAGTCTTCAGTCACAATCGACTCAGTATGCTGCGAGCTGTATTTGGTGATATGTGCAATCGCCTCATCTAAACCAGCCACGATTTTGATCGATAAAATAGGCGCGAGATATTCCTCACTCCAATCCTGTTCCGTCGCTTCAACAATCGACTCAATAATATTGCGAGACTTTTCACAGCCACGCATCTCAACATGCTTCTCGGTATAAATTTTGGCCAGTTCAGGTAGTATCTTTTGTGCAACTGGCTCAGCAATAAGCAGTGATTCCATGGCATTACAGACACCGTAACGATGAGTCTTGGCGTTGTCGGCTATGGCCAGCGCCTTTTTGAGATCTGCGCGATCATCAATATACACGTGGCAGTTACCGTCCAGATGTTTGATCACAGGTACTCGGGCATCGGCGCTGACACGCTCAATTAGGCTTTTACCGCCGCGGGGCACAATGACGTCAACATAATTAGACAGGGTAATCAGCTCGCCCACTGCATCTCGATCAGTGGTGTTAATTACCTGTACCGCAGTTTCGGGCAGGCCTGCATCGGCAAGGCCGTGAGAAATGCAGGCCGCGATCGCCTGATTGGATAAAATTGCCTCACTGCCACCGCGCAATATGGTGGCATTGCCAGACTTAAGGCATAGGCTGGCAGCATCGATGGTTACATTGGGGCGCGACTCATAAATAATACCAACAACACCCAGAGGTACGCGCATTTTGCCAAGCTGAATACCGCTCGGGCGAAAGCCCATATCAGTAATCTCGCCAATGGGATCCTGCAGTGCAGCAACCTGCTTGAGACCTTCAATCATGCCGTCAATACGCTCATCATTGAGCTCCAAGCGATCAAGGAGCGCGGCATCGAGGCCGTTGGCGCGACCATTTTCCATATCTACAGTATTGGCCGCCAAAAGATTATGACGACCATCATTAAGCCGAGTGGCAATGGCCAGCAGAGCAGTGTTTTTCGCTGCAGTACCAGCGCGTGCAAGCACCCGAGAAGACTCACGAGCGGCAATACCAAGGTCCTGCATGTAAGCTTTAATATTCATAGATAATTCTTAACTTTCCATCAGGCTTGATTGGTGACAATCGAGCGTGTAAAAAGGCGCCATTATACGGGGTGTACTGGCATATTTCCCTATTTTCAGTGGTATCCAGTCAATTTCCCTCAGGCGCGCGTATAAAATGTCAAATTGTTGTTAAAGGATGCCCTAGTGCAGACTGCTATTTCACTACTAACTGCCCATCAAAATTGGCTTGTGCTTACCGGTGCTGGTGTCAGTGCTGAGTCTGGTGTGCCCACCTATCGCAATAGCAAGGGCCTGTGGCAGCGTAAACAACCAGTGACTCACCAGGACTTCATGACTCAGCACAGCGCGAGGCAGCGTTTTTGGTCGCGTAATATGGTGGGATGGCGCTTTATGATCGAGGCTAAGCCCAATTCAGCCCATCGTGCACTGGTTAAGTTGGAGCAGTTGGGGGTCGTTTCCTGCCTGGTGACACAGAATGTCGATGGCCTGCATCAGCGCGCGGGCAGCCAGGCAGTGATAGACCTGCATGGCCGAGTCGATACAGTGTCATGCATGGCATGCGGGTTTCAGCAGCCTCGAGATATCATCCAAACATGGCTGCAAGCACACAACCCTGAATATTCATTGTTGGCAGGCGCCATAGCCCCAGATGGCGACGCCGATATAGACCATCTTGATTACACCAGCATGCAGGTTCCAGACTGCCGGGATTGCGGCGGTATTCTTAAACCAGATGCGGTGTTTTATGGTGACTCTGTGCCCAAAGAGCGAGTGGCGGAAGCCGAGCAGCAATTGCAGCAAGCTGCAGGATTACTGGTAGCAGGGTCGTCGTTAATGACTTATTCGGGGTATCGATTCTGTCTTTGGGCACAGCAGCAGGGCAAGCCGATACTGCTGCTAAATGAAGGCAAGACCAGGGCGGATGCTATAGCCAGCCTCAAAGTAGGAGGCGCCTGTGCGGACGTCTTGCAGCGCTGGTTGTCTGAGACTGGCGACTAATTCTGGCCTTCTGTCGGCGCTTATAAATACTTGCTCACGATGTCCGCCAGTGCCTCAAGATGTGCAGGGTCGTCGTTTAAGCAGGGAATATAATGAAATGTCTCACCACCGTGCTCAATAAAGCTCTCCCTGGCTTCCATATTGATTTCTTCGATGGTCTCAAGGCAATCAGAGGAAAAGCCTGGGCAAATGACTGCTACATGTTTAACACCCTCGGCAGGCATAGCCTCTAATGTTTTGTCAGTGTAGGGCTGTAGCCAGGGCTCTCGGCCGAATCGCGACTGGAAGGTGGTCATCACCTGCTCTTCATTCAGGCCCATGCGTTCGCGCACCAGGCGGGTCGTCTGGTGGCAGAAGCAATGATAGGGATCACCTTTATTCAGATACCTCTGTGGGGTGCCATGGTACGAAAACACTAGCTTATCTGGCTGGCCATGCTCAGCAATATGCTTGCGAATAGTGCCGCACAGCGCGTCGATATAGCGTTCAGACTGCTGATAACCGCCAATAAAATGCAGCTCTGGAACCCAGCGAGTTTTGGTAAAAGTCTGTGCAACCGCATCAAACGTCGAGCCCGTGGTTGCGCCCGAATACTGTGGGTAGAGGGGCAGGACAGTGATATCACGTACGTTTTGGGCAGTTAATTCTTCAATCGCCGAGGCCATAGAGGGGTTGCCATAACGCATGCCCAGTACCACCGGCACATCATCGTTAAACTTTTTATCCAGAATTTTCTTAACGCCAGCCACCTGTGCTTTGCTGTGCACCATTAAAGGGGAACCACCCTCAGACCAGACGCTGGCATACAGTTTGGCTGATCGGCGTGGACGAATACGTAAAATAATCAAATTGAGAATCATCCACCACAGCAGCCGGGGAACCTCAACAACACGGGGATCACTCAAAAACTCTTTAAGGTAGCGGCGCAGCTCAGCTGTCTTGGGTGCGTCTGGCGTTCCCAAATTGCATAGCAACACACCACGCCGCGGCGAAGGACCCTTGTGGTCGTAGTCGGTTTGGCCTTGGTATTTCATGGTGGTGCTCCTAAAACTGAGTATTGGCTTGATGAGGCGAAACGATACGGCAAGCGGCTCGTTTCGCCAACTCTAATTATGCGAGGGTATACGCCAAACAATTAGTAGCGGATGGATCGGTCAGCCTTGCACTGACCAGCGGCTATGAAGACTATTTAGGCAAACTTCTTTGATAATTTGGAGGATGCCCGAAAAGCCTTAGAGGAAAACTATAACGATTGTTACAGCTCCCTTGCAGACTATGCCGAGGAGCTAACCACCGAGACCAGCGAAGTGCCTGAGCATTTAGCGCTCTATATCGCTTACAAAAAGGTGGGGGCATGACATGGAGCTTAGCGGGGATGTTTTCACCGTTGAGACTGGATACCAAGAAGTACACGTATTTTGGAGTCACTAAATAGATGAAGCCCTTACCATGGTAGGGACTTTATCTGCCGCACTTTTGAGGCTCAGCGGCCTATGACCTGAATCGCTCATACTTCGCTTGTATTGTCTCCTG
>CBFIGD010000023.1:0-8720 GCA_965662065.1 uncultured Porticoccaceae bacterium
ATGGTCAGAATACGGTAGTACTTATCGGCATCCAGCTGCGGTACAAGTTCTTCGGGAGGGTTATTGTCATCGCTGCCGATCAGATAATCGAGAAAGGGCAGTACCAGATAGTTGACTGCCAGTGGGATAGCAAGCGTCCACTCCAAGCCGGTTTGATAAAAAATGGCCACACCCATTAGAGGGAATGCGGGCATTAGCACTGATATCAACCATAGGTAGCGTTTCTTATCGGTGTAGGTAATCAAACCTTTGTCTGGGTGTTGCAGCGAATAAGTTGCCATTATTATTTCCTCTTATTGGTGCCTCGGGAATTGTTACTCGTCCAATTCTAGTTGACACTGCGGTGTCTGGGGGTGTCAAATACCGTCAATTAGTGGGTCATTTACCATCATTCTATCAAGTTGTAACCATGGACTGAGGTTCTAAATGCATTCTTTTGTATTACCTGTACTGGTGGATCTGCTATCTGAGCAGGGTATAACGGAACATCAGCTGCTGGAAAACACCGGTTTGGAGGATCTGGATCTTAGTGCGGTACAGTTTTTCAATGCAGCGCAATCCGACCAGGTGTGCAGCAAGGCAATCAGGTTGTCTGGCGACCGCCTGCTGGGTATTAAGCTGGGCCTCAGATTGGATATGGTCTCTCTGGGTATACTGGGTTATGCCTTGATGACCAGTGCTACGGTAGGCGATGTATTGAAGTTATTGGTGCGCTACAAGCGTGCGCTGCTCCCGAGTATACGCATTGAGCTAATACAGGAGGCAGGGTCGATGGAACTGCGCAGCGCGGCGCCTCATCTGCCGCAGGCCTTGGAACAGTTCTACAAAGACGCTCTCTACGCAGGGTTGGTGACTAATCTCAATGTGCTGACCAATAATCATGCAGCAACAGCGACGCTTGAATTAAACCATGGTCAGCCAGAGGACTGGGTTTTCTATCAGTCGGTGTTTGGTTCTAATATTCGCTTTGAATCAAATCGCTGTGGGTTAACATTCGACGCTAAGAGCCTGAGGGTGGCTATCTCTTCGTCTGACCCCGTTGCTCAGGATGTTTTCCGTCGCGAATGCGATCGCATTTTGGCCAATGATAATTATAGTGGTATGGTCAGTGAGCGGGTTAAACAGGTACTTCTGGCATCGCGATCAGACTTCCCCACAGGCGCTGCTATCGCTCAGCAGATGCATATGAGTGAAAGTACATTGCAGCGCCGACTGGCCAAAGAGGGCACCAGATTCCAACAGCTTTTGGATCAGGTGCGCTATAGGCTGGCTCTGGAGTATTTGCAGGGAACCCAGTTGCCGGTATCAGAGGTATCGGCCCTATTGGGGTTCAGCAATCCGGCTAATTTTCGCCGTTCTTTTAAGCGCTGGTCGGCAACCACCCCTGCGCAGATCCGTCAGAGCAATGGCGACGCTAGTTAAGTGCCTCTGTCAGGTGAGTCAGGAATTCTGCATCACTCCAGGAATCGGGAGCTTCAGTATAGTGCCAATTCGAATTTGTACGTACGGTATCATCGCCGGTTCGGTTAAATAGGCTGTTGCGCACAACAACTAGGTCATGCTGGGGAAAAATATAGATATTGTTTTTATGCAGACCAGCAGAGTAGACATAATTCAGGTCGGAGTTAATCCACCATTGCAGGCCATAACTGGCATCTGAAGCCAGGGTGACAGAGACAGCCGTTGCCTGATCTACCCAGGCTTTTGACACCACCTGGGTATTACCCCATTTGCCGCTTCTGGCGATTAGCAAGCCAAAGCGGGCAAAGTCTCTGCTGGTGGCATCAATGCAGCAGTAGGTTAGGGCATGACCAGCTTCATCAGTCCACCAGGTCGCGGTCATGCCGATTTTGGAGAATAGATTCATAGCGGCATAATCGAGCACAGTTTGCCCCGTTGCATGCTCAACAATACCACTCAATAACATTGAGTCAGAGTTTTGATAAACCCAATTGTTAGTCCTGGGGGTGGTTGCCGGATCCCGGTCCAGGGCGTAGGCAAGCTGGTCGCCATCAGTGCCGCCTGACACATAGATTGCAGTATCACTCACGTCATCGGATGCCAGAGCAAGCCCAGAACGCATTTCTAAAATAGCGCGTACGCTAATTGCCTCTCTACCCGTGTTGACCCATTGCGGCAGGTAGTTTTCGGCAGGCTCATCAATAGAACCAATGACACCATCATCTACAGCAATACCGATTAATGTGCTGGCAAAGGATTTACCTGTCGACCAGCTGGTAGCCATGGTGGCTGCATCTGTGTCCTCTGAATACCGTTCACCGACGATCACCCCATGCTTAATAATTACCACGCCCTGCGTATTACGGCCGTTGACGAACGCATAGTCCAGTGCGGCATTGACCCCAGACTGGGCAAGGCCAAGATCGGCAGCTGCGTAGGTTTGCCAGCTGGCACCGGGCACTGTATTCGTATTGGGCAGTGAGGGTTCCTCAGCCGCCGCGGATAAACTCGATGATCCACCTCCGCCACCACAGGCCGACAAGAGAACGGATAAGGCTATCAGAGCAGTGTATTTCATGGTTTGGCTTCTTTTTCTGTTGCGAATCACGACTATAGCGTTTTTCGCAATTAAGTCCAAAGCCAAAGGGTAGGGCTAGTAGTATTGGCGTTGATACAAAAAATGCTCAAAACCGTATCAAACAATCAAAGGGGTATCGGTTTTTGGAGTTGGCGATTAAAAAAGAAATGGTAGGTGTACAGGCAGGCAAGGCTAATTTTAAGCCAGATGAAGTCTCGCGCATCATCGAGATGGCCTGGGAAGATCGCACGCCCTTCGAGGCGATTGAAAATTACTTTGGCCTCAATGAATCTGCCGTGATTACACTGATGCGCAAAGAAATGAAAGCCAGCTCATTTCGCATGTGGCGCAAGCGGGTCAGCAGCCGAAAGAGCAAGCATTTAGCGCTACGCTCACCGGATATCAGCAGGGGATATTGTCCCACCCAGTATAAGCGAGGCTGAGGCATATGGGGTTACTACAGATCAAAAAATGCATTGAGCAGCTGTGCCTTTTGATGGTGTTGGCCAGTCTGTCGATCACTGCGGAAGAGATTATATTGGAAAACTTTGAGTCGGATCCAGAACAGCGCTGGCGCTATGTAAGCGATCAGGTGATGGGTGGGGTGTCTACCGGCCAGGTAGTCTATTCCCAGCAGGGCGGTGTGAGCTACGCCCATATGACAGGCACCGTTAGCACCGAAAATAATGGCGGTTTCATTCAGCTGCGGAGGAATGTCGCGAAGGGGACAACAGCTGAGGTGGCAGGTGTAACGCTGCGTGTGCGCGGTCAACCGCAGCAGTACTTTGTGCATCTGCGTACCAGTGGCACCGTACTGCCCTGGCAGTACTATCAGGCGAGTTTCGACATTAGTGAACGATGGCAAACCATTAAACTGCCACTTTCAGACTTCAAACGTTCTGGTAATTGGTTAAGGTCTGCCCTCAAGCCTAGCACTATCCGCAGTATTGGTGTGGTTGCCTTTGGTCGCGATCATATTGCCAACATTCAAATCGCCGAGGTTGGTTTCTACGAGTAGATTCCCCGAGCTTCAATTGACATAGCTTAATGCTTCGATAATGATCTACGCTTAACGACAGTTACCACTAATTGATAGTTTATCTGCGGGAGAAACGGTATGTCAGGATCAGGCACGCGCATCACTGAGGGTCGCGGCAAACTCTATGGAAGTATTTTGGATACTATCGGCGACACCCCGGTGGTCCAAGTCAAAAAATTAGCCCCTGACAATGTAAGGCTATATGTCAAAGCAGAATTCTTTAATCCGGCCGGGTCAGTCAAAGACCGGTTGGCCATTAGCATTATCGAAGAGGCCGAACGCAGTGGCGCACTCAAGCCCGGGCAAACGGTGATTGAGGCTACCAGTGGCAATACTGGCGTGGGCCTGGCCATGGTCTGTGCTGCGAAAGGTTATCCCTTTGTGGCCACCATGCCAACTAGCGTGTCAGTTGAACGTCGTAAGCTAATGCGCTTTTTGGGTGCCAGTGTCATTCTTACTCCAAAAGCCAATAAAGCCATGGGCTGTTATCAAAAGGCAGTAGAGCTGGCCGATGCCAATGGTTGGTTCCTAGCGCGTCAGTTTGAAACTGATGCCAATGCCCTGATACATGAAAATACCACGGCTCGGGAAATATTGGCTGATTTTGCTGATGACCGCCTAGATTATTGGGTCACGGGCTATGGCACCGGCGGCACATTTTCAGGCGTGGCAAAGGTACTTAGGCAGGCGCGACCAGAGACCAAAATTATCCTTAGCGAACCTATCAATGCGCAGCTTATTGAAAGTGGTGTGGTGCAGGAACGTGGTGAGGGTGGTGCACCTGCCAGCAGTCATCCCGCGTTTGAGCCGCATCTTATTCAAGGCTGGACGCCAGATTTCATTCCTGCAGTCCTGCAGGCGTCCATCGATCAGAAACGTTTTGATGAACTTGCGCCCATTGATGCTCAAGAGGGCATCGAGGCATCTAAATTACTGGCGCAAAAAGAGGGTATCTTTACCGGCATATCAGGTGGCTGTACCTTTGCCGTAGCGCAAAAAATTGCTGCTACCGCAGCGCCTGGTACTGTGATTCTTTGCATGCTGCCAGATACCGGCGAACGCTATCTATCTTCACCGCTGTTCGAGGGCGTGGGTGAAGCAATGAATAGCGAAGAGGTTGCGCTGTCGATGTCGACGCCGGGTTTTCATCTTATCGACGAGTAATTGATTACTTTTGATTGGCAGCAAAAGCGTCTAACTGCGCTTGAGTGGCCGGTGGTTGGTGATGCTCCTTCCACTGGCTGTAGGGCATACCGTAAATGACTTCACGAGCCTGATCATAATCCATCTCGATATCGCGTTCCTCTGCGGCAGCCAAGTACCATTTGCTGAGACAGTTGCGACAAAAATTCGCCAGAATCATCAGATCAATATTTTGCACGTCTTTATGATCGTCGAGATGCTTCAACAGGCGGCGAAAAGTAGCGGCTTCAAGCTCGACAGAGGATTCTGGATTCATTAATAGCGCCTGTAGTGGGTATCGTCAGGCGAAGATTATAAACTGTTATCTCAGGTGCAGCGAGCACCTGAGATAACAGTTTAATTAATTGGGTGGACCGCCTAAGTTAGCGCCCGTAAATCAATATTCTTGACCGGTAACTGACGAATACGCTTGCCTGTTGCATTAAAAATGGCATTGGTTAGTGCAGGTGCAATAGGCGGAGTGCCAGGTTCACCAGCGCCGCCCATGGCATTGCCGCTATTGATAATGTGCGTCTCGATACTGGGTGACGCGGGCATACGCAGCGCCTGATAGTTATCGAAGTTACTCTGTTTGACGGCGCCATTTTCAATGCGTATTTCACCGTACAGTGCTGCGGTTAATCCATAGATAATTCCCGACTCTATTTGCGCAGACAGGCCATCGGGTGACACTGCGAAACCGGCATCGACCGCCGCCACAACACGGTCGACCTGCACCTGGTCAGCAATGATACTGACTTCGACAACCTGCGCGACGATTGAGCCAAAGCTCTCTTGCAGAGAAATACCACGGCCTCTTCCGGGCGCCATTGGGCGTCCCCAATCGGCGGCCTCAGCAGCTTTTTGTAGAACCCGGAGCTGTCGCGGGTTATGACCGAGACGTGCGGCGCGGTATTCGTAAGGATCCTGTCCGGCGGCAGCGGCTACCTCATCTAAAAATGATTCAGTAAAAAAGCAGTGCTGTGAATGAGCGACACTGCGCCATGCACCAAAGGGGATATGCGTGGGACTGCTGACATGTCCAATATTCTGGGCTGCGACTGCATAGGGAATCAGTGGCGCTTCAGCGGGTTCGTGCTTGTTGACATAGGTATTTTCCCAGGCGGTAAGATTGCCATTGTTATCAAGTGCTGCGCGAAAACGGCTTTGTACCGCTGGGCGGTAAAAGTCTTGCCTCACATCTTCTTCGCGGCTCCAGATTAGCTGCACCGGGCGTCCTACTTTTGCCGCTAACAGTGCTGCCTGAATGGCATAGTCAGGCAGAGATTTTCGGCCAAAGCCACCACCCATTAAACAGTTGTGCAACGTCACGCTGTCAAGATCAAAGCCCAGGGCATCGGCGACGGCTTGGCGAAAGCCTAGGGGGTTTTGGCAGCCCACCCAGATTTCGCAGTGGCCATCCTTTACCGCGGCCGTTGCATTGAGTGGTTCCATGCAGGTGTGGGCCAGGTAGGGGACTCGATAGTCGGCTTCTATAATCTGCTCAGCATTTGCCATTGCTGATTCAGTATCACCTTCAGAAACATCAAACTCACGTTCAATCTTCGCACTAATATCGCGATCAAACTGTGCAAAAATACTGCTGCTCGATACCATTTCATTGCCGGTATCACGCCATTCAATCGCCAGCCGGTCCATGCCCTGTTTTGCCTGCCAGTAGCCCTCGGCAATAACAGCAATGGAGCCTGCGGCGGAGAAGCTGCCGAGCATGGCGCTGACCTCAGTGGATGGCAATTCAACCACATCCACCACACCCGCCATTTTGCGAGTTTGGCTATCATCGACTGTTTTGATGCCTCCACCAAATGTGGGAGCGCGTCTGACGGTAGCGTAAACCATGTCGGGTACCCGCACATCGAGCGAAAAGATTGCTGTACCATCGACTTTACCGGGAATGTCATGCCGTTCTACATGACGTCCCATAATCTTAAACTCATCAGGTTTTTTTAGCAGGGGCGATGTAGGCGGTGTTATCTTTGCCGCTGCCTCAATAAACGTAGAAAAGGGTTCGACCCGACCACTGGCTTGATGAACCAACTGGCTGTCGCGTGCGATAACTTCATTGACCGGCACCTGCCAGGCTTCAGCTGCCGCGCTCTTTAACATTTCCTTGACGGCAGCGCCTGCGACGCGCATACCATGGTTGCCAGTAGCGCGAATACTTGTACTGCCGCCGGTAATCTGCAGGTCGATTGCCTGAGCTGTGCGGATCACTATGCCATCCACAGTGGGCAGCACAAAGTCAGGTAAATCGGCTAGTCCGGCAGGTAGCATGCTTTTTATCAGTGGAGAATTGGCAAACTCGCTGGACGGCGGAGCCTCCTCAAATTTAACCAAATTCCAGTCGGCATCCAACTCGTCGGCCAGCATCTGTGCCAGCGCCGTGCCCGCGCCCTGCCCCATTTCTGAATGGGGAACTATGGCCGTGACAATATTGTTTTGGTCCAGCTTTAGCCATGTATGAAGTAATGTTTCTCCTTCAGCCGCCACCTGTTTGGACAGTTTGGCAGCGCGGTTGCCAGGCCGAATCGCGACACCGACAATCAACCCGCCGCCGGCAATAACACCAGCGCTGATGAAACCTCTTCTGCTCCACTTACCCATTAGCTGATCCCTCGACCTGTGTTACGAGGCTGGGGTCAAACTGCTGTACTCCGGCCGCGGACTTTATCGCTTTGCGAATACGACCATATATGCCGCAGCGACAAATATTACCTGCCATGGCGACATCAATATCTGTGTCAGAGGGCGATGGATTGTTGGCTAATAGCTCTGCAGCACGCATAAGCTGTCCGGACTGGCAGTAGCCACATTGAGGCACCTGCTCATCTATCCAAGCCTGTTGTAGCGGGTGAAGTTCGTCGGGGCTTGGGGCCAATCCTTCAATGGTAGAAATATTTTTCCCGGCCACCGTTGAGACAGGTGTCACGCAAGAGAGTGTCGCGACGCCATTAACCTGTACTGTGCAGGCACCACATTGAGCTATGCCGCACCCGAATTTGGTGCCGGTGAGATTTAGCTGTTCGCGCAATACCCAGAGCAGAGGTGTTGAAGGGTCGACCTGCACGGTTTGTGCAGTGCCATTGACGGTAATCAGGATCATTGTTTTTTACTCTCCCATTATGATTTGGCAGTAGTCTTTCTGGTTGTTTCTAAGCTAAGTGGTTTGAGATTTTTTGTCAAACATATTTCTCTCGATGCGCTAGCAGAGATTTTTGGGTTTCAAGCCTGCGTGATTAATGGAACCATAACCCTTGAGGAGGCTTGCGATTATAGCGCGGTCTCAAGCGCCAAATGAGACCAACGAGTGCAAAAAAACGCCGACTGCCAATGACCTCGGTAGCAGCGTATTAGATTTAAAGGATGTTGCGAACTATAACGACAGTAGATAAACCTATCCACAATGTATTAAAGGCAACCATAGTTGGTAGCAACTTGCGCTCAGATACCCATATAAGTAATGCGGACGTAAAAAGTGTGATTATATGCAACTGCCAAATCTCTTTTTGCCAGACCAGTCCAGGCAAAATGACAGCAGCTTTGGCGATCCAGGCAACAGCCTCTACGACGTTATAATTTACCCAGTAGCCATCTTGAAACCACAGGCGATAACTATTGTTAATATTTACGAAGCCTATCCGTGAATAGACGAATGTGGTTATGCTCAAGAAGATGAATAATGAAATACCAATTTCCAAGGCTGTATCCTCATACCGATCTTTGCCGGTTTACGTTATCAAGGCCAAGTTAGACCATTGTGCAAGCAGTAGAATGAATCGCAGGAACACCTCTGAGGTAATAGTAAGTATTTCTGTTGCTGCGCTTAAGCAGATATTTCATAGCAATCGTAAAAGTGCTGACGTCGAATTTTACCGTAACGCAAAAAGCCTCTAGTCTGTGTACGATTGTGTGTGCATTGCTAAAGGCTTTTGCGACTAG
>CBFIGD010000024.1:0-8711 GCA_965662065.1 uncultured Porticoccaceae bacterium
ATTGCCCCAAGACGGTCAGGGCCCAGGTTCCGGTCCAGTTTAGATATGGCTCCTCAGGATCTGCCACCTCAGATTAATCCGCGAAACTGGTACGACAGGCTTTTATTTGATGTGGAGCGTTCCGGTTTGCTTCTGCTGGAGGCGAGTATTGAGCCATCCTCCCAGACAGCCATTCTGGTGATGGGCAATGACCGCTACCCTCTGTGGGCAGACGCTATCGCTAAAATGACGGTGTTAGCTGACTTGCATTTACCATCCTCGATTAAAACCTTCAGAATTGTTGCTGAAGAGGCTGGCCATCGCGTTCAAACATTGCAAATGCGAAGGCCCTCAATGAGCGCCGGGCAGAGTAGCGCGTTATTAGAGCGGCAAATTAGTATTCTGCCCGGTCGCAATCTGGCTTCTGCGCAGAGAAAAACCCGCTTTGAGCAAAAAAAGGTATTTTTTGATGTGGGTTTGAGTAACCGACTGCAGCTGTTTGATCCTGATGATCCAGCGCGGTATCAGCTTTATGCCAAGGTGGGAATGAGCTTGGCCCTGCCACAGTCCTGGGTATTAACAGGCGCTTATGGCGTTGATATTACCAATAACTTTAGTGACAGTAATCGCGATTCCGACTCAGTGCTACCTCGCGTGCGTTCAGATGTCGTTAAGTATTTAACAGAGGGTGAGACAGGTCTTGATTCCTTGTATTTTGAGAAACGTGGCAGTGCCTATAAGCAGCTGCATTACCGCCTGTTTGGCGGTGTCTTGGAAGAAATGTACAGCGGGCTGGGGGGTGAGGTGCTCTATCAGCCCTTCCAGTCTCGATTGGCCTACGGTCTGAGCGCCAATTGGGTGCGTCAGCGAGCCTATGATAAAAGCTTTAAACATCGCGACTATCAAACATCGACAGCGTTTGCCAGTGTCTATTGGGCATCGCCATTTTACAATGTTGATGTAGCGGTACATGCAGGGAAGTATCTGGCTAAGGATGTCGGTGCAACGCTAGAGGTTCGCCGAACCTTTGCCAATGGCTGGATGGTGGGGCTTTGGGCGACCAAGACCGATGTCTCCGCAGAAGATTTTGGCGAGGGCAGCTTTGATAAGGGTATGTTCTTTAAAGTTCCCTTTGATCAACTTTTTGGACGTAATACCCGCAGTGGCTACAGTGCTCGCATTCGCCCAATTCAGCGAGACGGCGGTCAGCGTTTGGAGGATTTTAGTGGCAATATTTGGTGGGATATTCGCGGTGCTCGCTATGACGCCTTTAGTGATTTCACTGATAGGATGGTGCCCTGATGCGTCTACTGCGAATAACTGCTTTGGGTCTATTTTTACTACTTGGTGGCTGCCAATATGTCGCTGTCCAATCTAGCCAGCTAAGCGCTACTGTAGGTCTGTTTTCTTCAGACCACAGTGCGTTGCCTAGTTCTCTTTGGGCCCTTCAATATGGAGGCTATTCTGCTACCATACAGCCTGTTATCGCCGAGCAGACGACGGTGTTTGTCAATGAACGTGATGCCATCTATTTTGATGGCTGGCTTATAGCGAAAGTAGCTGGCTTGAACAGCTTTACTCCCGCATGGGAAATTCAGGATTCGGGCAATCAAAGGACTTTTATTGTTAACGGCCAGATTGTGGCGACGCACCAATGTGGTTCATGGTCAACCCTAACCATGGAGGCTGGAGTGCGATATGAGCAGCGCTGTGTCGGTAAAAAGCCTTATACAAATAGGATTTTGGTCGGTAGTCTGGGCCAAATTACAACGATTGAACAGGTGGTAGATTCAAGCCTTATGGTGTTGAAGCTGCAGCTTAATAATAATTAAGGTTACAAGAGTATGAATGTGTTGATTAGTAGAGGGTTTAGGGGGGTGGGCGTTTTAAAAGCGGCCAATGGTTGTAACGGTTTTTCTGCTTTTGTGGGCGCTCTTTTAAAGAGCTTGCTGCTGGTGTCTATTTTGGTTTCGGTGGGCACTGCAGCCCAGACCCTTAGCCCGCAGATGTTACAACAGCTAAAAAGTATGCCGCGCGCCCAGCAAGAGGCATTGGCTAAGCAGTATGGCGTTGATCTTGAGCAGGTTATGGGCGGTACTAAAAATACTGCTGTGGCTCTAGCCGTTCCAGGCACGCAGCTTGAGCAGAGAGACTTAGGTCGTCCAGATGACGAAGCGCAGGAGAGGTACCTTTTACTGCAAGAGACATTTGCTGCCTTTGAAAAGTCTTTGCTCGAGGAAAAGGAAAGCGTTAAGCGCTATGGCGCGGCCCTATTTGATAGAGAGATTAGTACGTTTGCGCCAACAGATGATGCCAGCGTGCCGGATAATTACCGTTTGGGCGCTGGTGATAATCTAGTTGTTCAGCTGTTTGGTACGGAGACTGAGCAATATGATTTACAGATTGCTCGCGACGGCCAGATTACTGTGCCTAAGTTGGGTCCAATTACCATTGCAGGTTTAACCTACGAGGATGCAAGAGAGCTTATTCAATCTCGTGTGGCAGACCAGCTTCTCGGTGCCCAGGCAACGGTTACGATGGGCCGATTGCGCGCGATCAATGTCTTTATGGCGGGTGAGGTGGTAGTTCCTGGCGCCTACTCAGTGTCGGCACTGACCACAATTACCCAGGCCTTGTTTCAGGCAGGTGGCATTGGTGATATCGGCTCGTTGCGGAATATCCAAGTTAAGCGCAATGGTGTCACGGTAGAGACTTTTGATGTTTATCAGCTGTTATTAAAAGGGGATGCGACTGGTGACCTCAGGCTGCAATCCGGCGATGTCGTCTTTGTTCCACCCTATACGGGCATTGTTACCGTTAAGGGGGCCGTAAAGCGGCCGATGATCTATGAATTTATCGCTGGGGAATCTATTGCCGACGCTATCGCAATGGCTGGCGGATTAAATCAGGATGCTTATGGTTCTGCTGTTGCAGTTGTAAGTAAAGCGGTTGGCAAGTCATTGCCTGGTGCTAAAAATATTGATTTAACTGGCCCTGCGGGTGCACAGGTGCGTTTACGCAATGGTGACAGTATACGAGTGCCAGAGAGCACCGATAATTTAGAAAATGCCATAACACTGGAGGGTGCAGTGGTGCGCCCTGGTGTGTATGGGTGGGTTGAAGGTCAGCGAATTTCAGATGTAATAACATCAGTGGCTGGTGATCTTAAGCCCTATGCTGACTTAAGCTATGCGTTGATCGTCAGGCAGAAAAACGAGCAGCTGGATATTGAGGTCTTACCCGTTAATTTGGTAGCGGCGTTAAATCGTGCCAATTCAAAAGCCAATGTTCTTACTGCCCCGCGGGATAAAATTATTGTTTTTGGGTTGCCTAGCGCCATCGATATTTCGAGTGTTGATACTGATACTGATACTGATACTGATACTGATGCTGATGCTGATGCTGATGCTGATGCTGATGCTGATGCTGAAGTCATGGCAGTTCGGCGGTCAGTGTTACTTGCGCCTATTATTGAAAAATTAAAGTCCCAGGCACGTAATGGCGAGCCGGTACAGATAGCGTCTATCTCTGGTGCCGTTAAGGCCCCCGGCGACTATCCTTTGGGTAGTCAGGATACCGTTGCTACCCTAGTGGCGGCGGCTGGCGGTTTGAAGGACAGTGTGTATCTTGATTCAGCAGAGCTGCGCAGCCTGTATCTTGGGGAAAATGGGCAGATTTTAAGTCGCTATCGCGACCTAAATCTTACATCAGAGTTGGTGTCCTCATCTGGTGTAGTACTGCAGTCGAGAGACCATCTGTTTGTCAGAGAATTGCCCGATTGGAACCCAACAAGTGCGGTTACTCTCGAAGGCGAGGTAAAGTTTCCAGGGGAGTACCGCATTCGCAAGCTTGAAACGCTTGCTGATGTGATTAAGCGAGCCGGTGGCCTGACGCCAGCCGCATTTCAGGCTGGCGCGGTATTTACTCGGGAATCGGTGGCTGCGCTAGAAGCCAGCCGATCTAAGCAGTTTGCACAGTCGATTATTCGCGATTTTGCATCCTCTCAGCTCACCAAAGAAGACAACAGTATCGGTATAGCCGAAGTGCAATCTATCGCTGAAATATTGCAAGACTTCGAGGGTGCGGGCAGGTTGATGGTGGATGTTGAGGCGGCCATGAGTGGCGACAGCTTGGCCAATCTGGTTCTTGAGGACGGTGATGCTTTAGCCATACCTACTCAGGTTTCTACAGTGACAGTCGTGGGAGAGATCCGCCGGCCTGGTACCCATGCTTTTCAGTCTGGGTTAGACGTTAATGATTACTTGGGCCTGTCGGCCGGTATGACTGCCCGGGCGGATGATAAGGAGCTCTACATTGTTAAAGCCAATGGCTCCGTTGTGCGGCCTGGCAAGAGTTTATTTCGTTTTGCAGGGGGCGAAGGTTCGCTTAGGCCTGGCGATACTATCGTGGTGCCGGTTGATGCCGGGTATACAGATAACTTAACCTTATGGCGTGAAGTCACGCAGGTGATATTCAACAGCACGGCAGGCTTGGCCTCAGTTGTTGCCGCGACTAAATAATGGGTACTCAGATGAACAGCAATATGTCAGACCAGCAAATCATGCACCAGTATGACGATGAGATAGATCTGCGGGAATTATTTAGCGTGCTCTGGGCCGGCAGATTGAAGATTATTGCCATTACCGCCATTTTCGCTATTACTTCTGTTATTTATGCGTTGTCAGTGCCAAACCAATATAAGGCGACAGTATTGCTGGCGCCCGAGCAGTCATCAGGTGGCGGGCTTTCAGGTGCCTTGGGGCAACTTGGTGGGTTAGCTTCTTTGGCTGGTGTTAGTCTAGGTGGCGGTGAGAGTAGTGAGGCGCAAGTTGCTCAGGAAATCATGAAATCGTGGAATTTCATTGAAGGTTTTATACAGAGTAATAATCTAGCGGTTGAGGTCTATGCGGCTGAAGGCTGGAATAAGGGCTCAAATAGCCTTGAGATTGATAGCGACCTGTATGATGTCTCCAACAGCCAGTGGTTAGTGGAGCATAACGATACTGGCGAGTTTGGGCCGCCAACTAGCTGGAAACTTTATCAAGTATTCTTAGAAATGCTGTCTGTTTCTGAAGATAAAAAATCTGGCTTAGTGTCCATGTCCATTGAGTATTATTCACCTTACATCGCCAAACAGTGGCTCGACCTTTATCTGGCGGCGATCAACGGGCATATGCAGGCGCGGAAGATGGCAGAGGTCACGCGCAATATTAAGTACTTGGAAGCGCAGATTAAAAAGACCAATATCGCCGAAATGCAAGAGGTGTTCTACACCATTATTGAAGAGCAAATAAAGAGTAAGATGCTGGCCGAGGCCAGCCCCGATTATGCGTTTGTTGCCGTTAGCCCAAGCATGGTGCCTGAGCAGAAGTCGCAGCCCAAGCGGGCACTTATTTGTGTGCTTGGAACGCTTTTGGGTGGCATGCTATCTGTGTTGATGGTGCTGGTTTTTCATTACGGTAAGGCGAGTCGTGACTGACACGCATCCAATGACTTCCAGGTCGGCCATAATAAAGTTAGTGCTGATGTTGCTTTTAGCGGGAGTCTCTTTTGGTGTAGCGGGGCTGGTATGTATTATTCTGATGCATCTATTGTCCTATTCATCAATAGGAAATGACGCTTCTTCGTCCCATGGTATTAGTCTTATGGAGTCTTCCAGGCTTGGTGGGCTAGCTATTTTCATAATAGTGGTGGCATATACCCTAATATTTATGGCGAGCACTGATTTTCTCTTCGCCGATGTTATGGCAGGACCAAAATATAATTCTGCGATAGCCATAATTTTGTGTAGCCTATTGGGGTTGGCGGAAGATATAAAAAATGATTTTCTTACGCCGACTCTGCGGTTAACCCTAAAGTTTTTGATTCTGTCTGTGCTGTTTTGGTCTTCACCAGACCTTGTGCCTGATAAGGTCGGTGTCTGGGGGCTAGATAGCCTAATGGCAATACCTCTCGCAGCCTGGGCGTTGACCACTATTTTTGGCGTCGGCTTTATCAATGCCTTTAATATGGCCGATGGCGCCAATGGTTTAGTGTCGGGCATTGCAGCCGTAGCATTTTTTATCTTGTATGCTGAATATGGGGGCCCTATATCGGCAATTTTAATGTTCGCTTGCTGTATGTTCCTTATACTAAATGTGGTCTCGGGGCGTTTCTTCCTCGGCGATATGGGCAGCTACGGTTTTGGTGCCACCCTCGCTATTTTTGGTCTTTATGCGGTTGCCCATGGTGATATTTCAGCATCATTTATGGCTGCCTTATTAGCTTATCCCTGCCTTGATTTTGTGGTCAGCCTCACTCGACGATTATTGCAGGGTCGCTCACCATTTTCGCCGGACAATGATCATTTACATAATCGATTACACTTCCAGGTTAAAAAGGTATTAGGTACTGGCGTTTTATCAAACTCAGCGACGGGTTTATTAATTTCTGGAGGTTCAGCTGGCCTTGTGCTGGTTGCCTATCTCGCAAAATGGTGGCCACCAACTAGCGACGATTGGATTTGGTTGTTCATAGCTGAATGTGCTCTGTATTTAGTCATCTTCAAAATAGCTGGTAGGTCCAAACCGGCTGCACAATATGCCCAGCCTTTGTAAGATCTCAGGCGTTAAATCGGAAAATTATCGGGTATTTAAGGTAGCCTAAGGCATTGCGCCTTTGCTATTATGCATAGCATGTTCATCTGATGAACGGCTCTATTTAAATGGGTCGCGATGGCATTGCAAGGATTCCGTGAGACGGTGTCCGGCGGTAGCCTGCCTGAGAGTAATTAGCTATGTCCAACGACGAATACACCCTTAATGCACTTAAGCTTCTTGAGAGAAACCCCGAGCTCACCCAGAGAGATTTGGCGGCCGAGTTAGGTATAAGTCTCGGTAAAACCCATTACGTTTTAAAATCTTTGATTGATGTTGGATTAGTGAAGGTGGCTAACTTTCAGCGCTCCGATAATAAGTGGGGGTATGCCTACCTGCTGACACCTGCGGGTATCGCGGAGAAGGCAGCTATCACCGTTAGGTTTTTGGCGCGTAAGCAGGAAGAGTTTAAGCGGCTTAAGCGAGAGATAGCGGCGTTAAAGTCTGAGGTTGATGGCGATGTTACTGATCACTAGGGCGCGGTAATGTTTTATAGCATTAACACTGCGATAGGGTTGTTAATTATATTTGTAGAAGAAATGGTGAGAGCCGTCATTTCTACGGAGAACTTACTATGCGGGTCATACTGTGTTTTGTAATTGCGATTGGCCTTATTGGGGTTGGGGTGTTTGAAAGTGCATCCTTGAGCGCCGATGATTTTAAGCGACGCGCTAATAACGAGGCCATAGTCAATCAGCGGTCTATTCAGTCAATTCTAGCCCTAGGGGCGGTAGGTAATTTGGTTGCATCAAAAATTATATCTGACGGACGTCAAACAGTAATTTTTAAGGGCAATGAAAAATTCTTAGCGCCAGGTGGAGTCTCGGTTGAAACTGTCGCCGAATAGAGTTAGGCAGCAGCGACCTCTAAGAGATTACCGTGCTCAGTTGTAAGGCGGTTAAAGAGGCTGTGAGAGTCAGCATCCTGCCTGCACGCCCGGTGTCAGCAGTGTCGACGCTGGCTTTGATGTTTTTTCTTGCGGGTGTTTTATTCGGCGCTACGGGTCTTGGCACTATGCTGCTGATGACGCTGCTCTCCGGTAGTCACTTAGGTACGGATGCATCAGCTAAGCACGGTATCAGTCTGTCAGAGTCCTCCCGTCTGGGCGGCCTCGCTGTTTCGATTGTTGTAATAATCTATATTGCCGGGCTTAGTGTCATGTCGCCTTACACGCCAGGCATCGTGAGAGGCGAGCACTATCTTTACCTTTGGAGTGCTATTTTCTGCTGTTGCGCGCTGGGGTTTGCAGAAGATATCAAGCCTGATTTTTTGACGCCCACGCTGAGGCTCGGTGCAAAGTTTGTGCTATTTGGAACTTTGTTCTGGGTGTCTCCCATCTTTATTCCCACGTCTGTTGGTAGCGCCGTCGTCGATGTTTTGCTCAATACGCCTATTTTAGGCTGGGCCTTGGTCACCGTATTTGCTGTAGGGTTTATTAATGCATTGAATATGGCTGATGGTGCTAATGGCTTGGTGCCAGGGATTGCAGTAGCGTCATTTGGTGTTTTTTTTATGGAGTATGGTCGCCCAATGGATGGGGCGCTTCTTTTTGCCTTTTCGATATTTTTTATCTTCAATGTTATTTCTGGTTGGTATTTTCTTGGTGATACAGGAAGCTACGGACTAGGAGCGATACTTTTAGGATACGGCCTGCTGGGTGTGGTCGACGGCCATTTTTCGGCAGGTTTTATGGCGGCCTTGTACTGTTACCCTTGCTTAGACTTCTTGGTCAGTGTCATTCGTCGCGTGCGTGCCGGCCGATCCCCTTTTTCAGCTGACAATGGACACCTTCACAACCGACTGCATCGGTTTTTACAGTCAAGTGTTAAGTCCCCTGTGGCGGCCAACTCTTTGACGGGTGTGATCATCAGCGGGTCAACCTCAGGTGCGGTTTTGGTTATTTATTTGTTTGCGTTATTGCCAGCACAAAGTGACCTATGGTTTGGTCTATTTGCCATTGAGGTTGCACTGTATCTCGTCACGTTAAAATATCTGACCTCAGTTCAGCCCAAGACTCAATATTCCGATCCAATGTAAGGTGCTTTCTTTTTAATAAAATGCGTTTGAGGCCTCTTTCATAAGTGAATATGTCAGATC
>CBFIGD010000025.1:0-5180 GCA_965662065.1 uncultured Porticoccaceae bacterium
ACAGTAGATGGCAATGACTACATTCGAGCTCGCTCGATTGCCGGTCGCACTGCTGAGCTGGCACTTAAGTACAGCTTCTAAAGTACGATAAAGGGTTAGACGGTTTTCCGTCTAACCCTTTTTTTATCGTTTAGTCCTCGCCTATAAACCCCAAGATAGAACTAATTTGGAAGTAAAAAATGTTTGATAGTAGTTTAGATATGTCTTCAGTTGATGCACAGGTGTTCGAGGGCGCTATTGTCCACCCAGAGCTGTACCTGTGGGATTCCTGGTCATATCAAGAACACGGAACCACACACCTTTACTGTTTGGCAATTTCTCGTACCAAACCCAATGGTGAGGCACTGCTGCCCGCCGAGAAAGATAACTATCCCTTTCATATACGTCATTTTTCCTCTCTCGACCAGGGTCGTCAGTGGAAGGATGAAGGCTGTTTTCAACAGCCAGGCAAGACCAGTGACGGCCATGATGGCCGCAATGTTTGGAGCGGTTCCATCTGTTTACTGCCCAATGGTGAAAAGCTCGCAGGCTTTACTGGCATTTTTGAAATTGACGACCAACGTCGGTATCTCCAGAATATTTCGCTGGGCACAGGCTCAAGCGAACATATAGACTCATTATTACCCAGCCCACTGTCATGCCCAATTCGGGATCGTGAAGAAATTCTCGGTCTCGGTTACTACCTTGATGCCGAAGATCGGCTCGGCAGTAACGACGGCGAAGAAGGCGGTCCGGTAATGGCGTGGCGCGATCCGTTTTTGCTTGTCGACAATGACCAACGCATACATGCCTTTTGGTCAGCAAAGTCTGGCCCCGTCGCAGGCGTTATTGCCCACGGGTTAATTACTAAGGGCGATCAAAACCACAGCTACAGGCTTGAAACGCTCTATCCGCCAATGAGTTTGCCCGATGGCGCCAACTTTACTCAGGCTGAGCTACCAAAAGTCTACGTTGACGATGCCCGCGGTACCTATTACCTCATTGTCTCGAGCTGCAATCGCCATTTCGAAGGTCAGCCGGATACTGAAGTGGATAAAACGATCCGCCTATACAAGGCTGATTCTATGCGTGGCCCCTGGCAAATTGCCGCGGGTGATAACAGCGCAATCAACGGTGCCGAAGGCTTGTTTGGAATGACTGTGCTGGAACCGGATTTTGTTAATAATCGGCTGCTGTGCATTTCTCCACGCACAGGTTCGGATGACCCTGCTGCAGCCTTTACCATAGGCGAGAGATTCTATTTGGATCTCAACACTGCTACCGTCATTCGCTAATTCCCCTTAGGATTTACAGCGTTAGTTTTTCATCAGGATAGATATGGCCAGTCCAATACCAAGCAAACTTTACGCCGGCATTGAAGCCGGTGGCACTAAATTTAACTGTGTTATCGGCACTGACCCGCAAACTATTCTTAGGCGCACCAAGATCGCAACCACCACGCCAGAGGTTACTCTGGCACAGGTAAGAGATTGGTTTTTTCAGCAAAGTGTGGAACTGGGTTCCTTCTCTGCCCTCGGAATCGCCTGTTTTGGCCCGCTCGATCTGCAACCGGCATCGCCAAGCTACGGTCATATTACCGCAACACCAAAGCCCCACTGGTCGAATACCGATGTCGCCGGCTACTTTCAGACTGAATTGAATATCCCTGTAGGCTTTGATACCGATGTAAACGGCTCAGCCCTGGGTGAATCTCTGCACGGTGCAGGACAAAATATCTCTGACTTTGTTTACGTTACTGTCGGTACAGGTATAGGCGCAGGCATCTTTGTCAATGGCGCTTTACTGACGGGCATGGTTCATTCTGAACTAGGCCACATACGATTGCCGAGAGACCCAAACGAGGATTCTTTTGCGGGCAACTGCTCTTTTCACGGCGACTGCCTAACGGGACTGGCTGCTGGCCCAGCGATCAATGCACGCTGGAACTGCAGTGGTGCAGATTTGCCTGAAGATCATCCGGCCTGGGATCTTGAAGCTCATTATTTGGCGCTAATGTGTGTCAATATTGTGATGAGTTATTCGCCCAAGCGGATCATTCTTGGCGGCGGCGTGATGGATCAACGCCATCTCTTCCCTATTATTCGACGCAAATTTACCCAGTTGATGAATGACTTTATGCTGCCAGAGACTGCGCTGGAAGACTACATAGTGCCACCAGGCCTGCCCGGCACTTCTGGTGAGGTAGGGGCGCTAGCGTTGGCTATCAATGCTGACGTTGAGATTGATTTGCTAACTGAAGGCTAATTTCCACTGCCTTTGGTCTTTCCGATTTTTTTGCACAGACACTGCTGTGGAAGTGTAATCCCCCATTTTGCATTTATGCCTAAACTGCCGCTCTGGCAGCGGCAGCGCGTACTGGTATCAATAACCAGGAGTTCAGATTGACTCAACACCAGGGCCTCCGGGGCTTTGGCAATTGCTACTGGGGCGCAATCACCTACCTGTTTGAATAATAAGCCTTAACCGACATGACCAATGTGGCTAACGGCTTAGCTGTTGTTGTTGAAATACCAGTGCTTTTTTGTCGATAATGAGAAGCTGGCATTCAGCGAGAGGTTAGCTCAGACCAATGGCCACAAATAATCTATCCACACCTAATAAAAGGATCTAAACATGCCACAAGAAGCATTTATTGTAGCTGCCACACGTACCGCAGGAGGCCGCCGCGGTGGTCGTCTTTCAGGCTGGCACCCAGTTGACCTCGCCGCCGAAATTATCAATGACCTGGTTGATCGTACCAGTGCTGATCCAGCATTAATTGATGATGTCATTATGGGCTGTGTTCAGCAGATTGGTGAACAGGCCGTAAATATTGGTCGCAATGCGGTGCTCGCGTCTAAACTGCCCAACTCGGTTCCCGGCACCAGCGTTGATCGCCAGTGCGGCTCTTCACAGCAGGCCCTGCACTTTGCAGCACAGGCGGTGATGTCTGGCACTATGGACTGCGTTATCGCCGCTGGCGTTGAGTCTATGTCGCGTATTCCCATGACAGCACCAGGCCCTGTTGCCCTTGAAGCCGGGCTCGGCCAATATGTAAGCCCCCAGATCCAGGAAAATTTTGGCGTCACTGAGTTTACCCAGTTTCTCGGTGCCGAGATGATGGCTAAAAAGTACGATATATCCAGAGAGGCTATGGATAATTATGCTTACCAGACAACATTAAAAGCCATCGCCGCAATTAATGCCGGCCACTTCGACAATGAGATACATCCATTACAGGAACGTATCAAAGATATGCCTGCAGGCGATCAGATGCACAGCATTGATGAAGGCGTGCGCTTTAATGCATCCCTTGAGGCCATTAGTGGCCTTAATCTACTTCAGGAAGGTGGCCGCATCACCGCCGGCACTGCCAGTCAAATTTGTGATGGCGCCAGTGGTGTAATGGTGGTCAATGCCGCTGGACTCAAAGCATTGGGGGTAGAGCCTTTGGCACGCATCCACCATATGTCGGTTCTGGGCCATGACCCGGTGATTATGCTCGAAGCGCCTATTCCTGCCACTGAGCGGGCACTGCAAAAGGCCGGTATGAGTATCGATGATATCGACCTGTTTGAAGTCAACGAAGCTTTTGCCTCGGTTCCTATGGCTTGGTTACAGGCTACGGGAGCAGATCCAGAGCGTTTAAACATAAATGGTGGTGCCATTGCACTGGGCCATCCACTGGGGGGTTCTGGCACCAAATTAATGACCACCCTGGTGCATTCGTTACAGCGCACCAACAAACGCTATGGCCTGCAAACCATGTGTGAAGGTGGCGGTATGGCCAACGTAACTATTGTTGAAAGACTCTAGCAGCAACCCTAAAATAAGAAAAAGAGACCATTATGTCCTCCACCAAAAAACCTTTCGACGCCGTTATTATCGGTGGCGGACACAATGGCCTTGTCTGTGCCTATTATCTCGCCAAAGCGGATATGCGTATTAAAATCTGTGAGCGCAGATCTGTAGTCGGTGGCGCTGCTGTTACCGAAGAGTTTCATCCCGGGTTTAAAAATTCTGTTGCCAGCTATACGGTTAGCCTCTTAAATCCACAGGTGATCAAGGATATGCGGCTCAAGGAGTATGGCCTTGAGATAGTAAAGCGCCCTATTTCCAACTTTTTGCCGATTGATAACAATAGCTATTTAAAACTCGGCGGTGGGCTGGAGCGAACCCAGGCAGAATTCCGCAAGTTTTCCGCTCGCGATGCAGAGCGGCTGCCCGAGTATTATGAGCGCATTGAAGCTGTAGCCGATGTGCTGCGTGATATCAGCACCAAAACGCCACCCAATCCCAAGCGCGGCATTCGCGCTGCATTACAGGCAGCAGTACAACTCTGGCCCGTCGCCAAAGGCAGTAACCAGTTGCATCGGGATGTCTACGATCTATTCACCAAGAGTGCCCGCAGTTTTCTCGATGGCTGGTTTGAGAATGCGCATATTAAAGCCGCCTTCGGTTTTGATGCCATTGTCGGCAACTATGCCAGCCCGGACACGCCCGGCTCCGCCTATGTATTGCTGCACCATGTATTTGGTGAAGTGGATGGCGAGAAAGGCGCCTGGGGACATGCAATTGGTGGTATGGGTGCAATTACTCAGGCAATGAAACAGGCCTGCGAATCTGTCGGCGTTGAAATAACCACCGATGCCCCAGTGGATAAAGTGATTGTCGACAATGGCACAGCTACAGGGGTGACTCTGGCTAATGGCGAAACCATTACCGCGACGCGGGTAATTGCCAATGTTAACCCCAAGTTGCTCTATGGTCAGATGTTTAATGAAGGGGACCTGGATGCAGAATTTGCCCGTCGTATGGATGGCTATAAAAATGGTTCCGGTACCTTCCGTATGAATGTGGCCCTCTCAGAGCTGCCAGACTTTACTGCCCTGCCCGGCAAAGAGAGTGCCGAACATCATCAGTGCGGCATTGTGATTGCCCCAACATTGGATTACATGGATCGCGCCTATGTGGATGCCAAGGCCAATGGCTGGTCAACGCACCCGATTGTAGAAATGCTGATTCCCTCGACTCTAGATGATTCACTGGCACCAGAGGGCCAACATGTCGCCTCATTATTCTGTCAGCAGTTTTCACCAGAATTACCCGATGGCCAATCCTGGCACGATGCCCGTGAAGCGGCGGCGGAAACCATTATAGATACAGTCACCGCTCATGCCCCCAACTTTAGAGATGCTGTG
>CBFIGD010000026.1:0-14126 GCA_965662065.1 uncultured Porticoccaceae bacterium
GGTAAAACCACCATCACTGAAAAGTTGTTACTGTTGGGTAACCTTATTCAGGTAGCGGGCACAGTAAAGGGCCGAAAAAGTGACCGGCATGCGACCTCTGACTGGATGGCCATGGAAAAAGAGCGAGGTATTTCTGTCACCTCATCGGTGATGCAGTTTCCCTATAACGATTGCATGGTTAATCTGCTGGATACGCCTGGCCACGAAGATTTCTCTGAAGACACCTATCGCACGTTAACTGCTGTTGATTCATCACTTATGGTGATTGATGGCGCTAAAGGCGTGGAAGCCCGCACCATTAAGTTGATGGATGTCTGTCGTTTGCGCGATACGCCTATTTTGTCTTTTGTGAACAAGATGGACCGCGATATTCGCGACCCTATTGATCTGTTGGACGAGATAGAGACTGTCCTCAAAATTAAAGCCGCGCCAATTAACTGGCCGATTGGTATGGGCCGGGAGTTTCGTGGAGTCTACAATTTCTATACCGATACTATCCATGTGTATGTGCAGGGTAAAGGTCATACATTGACTGACGATATCCAGATTAAAGGCTTGGAGTCCCCCCAGGCTCGTGAAGCACTGGGTGCCTATGTTGATGATGTACTTGAAGAGCTTGAGTTGGTGAAAGGCGCGACTAATCAGTTCGATATGGATGAGTTTCTCGCTGGAAAGCTAGCACCAGTCTTTTTCGGCACGGCAATGGGTAACTTTGGTGTTCGTGAAATGCTCAATGACTTTGTGCGCTGGGCGCCAGATCCTCAGCCGCGCTCGACCCATGACCGGGAAGTTCAGCCCAGCGAAGCCAAATTCAGTGGTTTTGTCTTTAAAATTCAGGCCAATATGGACCCTAAACATCGCGATCGTATCGCCTTTATGCGCATCTGTTCAGGTAAATACAGTAAAGGTATGAAAATGAAACATGTGCGCACCGGCAAAGATGTGCGTGTGTCCGATGCATTTAGTTTTAAAGCCGGTGAACGTATTTCTGTGGAAGAGGCCGTCGCCGGCGATATTATTGGTTTGCATAACCATGGTTCGATTCAGATTGGCGATACGTTTACTGAAGGAGAATCACTAAAATTCAGTGGTATTCCCCATTTTGCGCCAGAATTGTTTAAGCGTATTAGGCTCAAAGATCCGCTTAAAGCCAAGCAGCTGCAAAATGGCATCCGTCAGCTGTCGGAAGAGGGTAGCACTCAGGTGTTCTTCCCATTCCGTAATAATGACATTATTGTTGGTGCTGTGGGCCAGCTACAATTTGATGTGGTCGCTTACCGGCTGAGAGAGGAATATGGGGTTGAAGCCATTTATGAGCCAGTCAATGTGCACACAGCGCGCTGGACGGAATCTGATGATGCCAAAACACTCGAAGCTTTCCGCATTAAGGCGGAAGAGAATCTGGCCTTGGATGGTGGTGGCCATCTTACCTATCTGGCCCCCACCAGAGTGAATCTGTCACTGGCCCAGGAGCGGCATCCGGATATTGATTTCCGCTCCACCAGAGAACATTAAGCCGTAGTTAAAATCAAAAATAGAACAACAGACAGAGTTGCTACAGCGATGAGTGAAAAAGTTGCCCCTATCTCTCAGAATCAATGCCCCACTCATTTACGCACCAATCGCAGTGCATTAACCCGCTGGTTTGGGCGTACATTTTACCGCGCCGTTGGTTGGAAGTTAGAGGGCAAAATTGCCGATGCAGAGCGGGTCATGGTGGTGGCAGCGCCTCACACATCCAACTGGGATTTTGTCTTAGGTGTTCTTGTTATTCTAGGTATTAATGCGCGGGTGCGCTGGTTGGGCAAACACACAATTTTTAAGTTCGGAGTGACCTGGTTCTTTCGCTGGTTGGGGGGTATCCCGGTCAATAGAGAACAGCCCGACGATGTTATGAAATTTGTGAATGCGGCGGTGGAAAAAGACAATGGTTTGATTCTTGCTATGGCGCCCGAGGGAACCCGTAAAAAGGTCACAAAATGGAAGACAGGTTTTCTGCGTATTGCCAAAAAAAATAAATGCGTGATTCAGTTGGGTGCCCTGGATTTTGCCAACAGACGTATTGTGCTCGGCGATGTATTTGAACCCACTGGTGACAATGAGGCGGATATTGCGTCTATTATTGAATACTACAGCCAGTTTACCGGACGCCACCCAGATCAGTTTTAAGGTTGCCAGGCCCTATCCACCAGAATAAGAATTAAAGAGAGTTCAGGCATGAGTCAGAAACCACTAGTCGTATCCGAACAACAGTGCCCGGAACATTTGCGCGCTAACCGAGGTGCCTTTGCCCAATGGTTTGGGCGCACGGTTCTGCGTATATTTGGCTGGCGGGTGGAGGGGCAGATTCCCAACCTGAAACGGCTGTTGATTATTGGCGCGCCCCATACGTCCAACTGGGACTTTGTCTATGCTATGGCCGCGATTCTGGGGCTCAATATTCGTCTGCGCTGGCTGGGCAAACACACGATATTCAAACCTGGAGTGGTATGGTTTATGGAATGGTTGGGCGGTATTCCAATCAATCGCTCCAAGCCCCAGGATATTGTTGATAATGTAGCCAAGCTGGTGGAGCGGGAGAATGGCATTGTTATTGGGCTGGCCCCGGAAGGTACACGGAAAAAGGTCGACAAATGGAAGACCGGGTTTCTGCGTATGGCCGAAGCCACTGACTGCACTATATTTATGATTGGTTTGGACTTCGCCCGCAAGCGGGTTGTGCTTGGGGAATCCTTTGAGCCAACGGGTGATCACGAGGCGGATCTTGTGGCTATTATGGCGCATTACAAGCGCTACAACGGCAAATATCCTGAGCGGGAATAACGCCCTAGTACGTCGATGCTGACTATGATTGAAATCTCGACAAATATTCAGTTTATCTTAGTTTTTATCGCTTTTTTTGCCGGCTTGATATCCTCAATTGCCGGCTCTGGGGGCATTTTAACCTTGCCGGCGCTACTCTGGGCCGGCTTGCCTCCTCTCAATGCTCTGGCCACCAACAAGGTACAGAGTTCGATTGGCACACTGTCTTCCGCCTGGAATTTTTTTCGCAAAGGTCATTTGGATATCAAGCCCCTGGGGCTTTCCGTTGCGCTGGCCATCGCCGGGTCAGTGACAGGCACGTTGGTGGTGCAGAGTCTGGATACAGCGTTACTAACTCGACTGATACCATTTTTATTGTTAGCCATCGCGATCTATTTTTTACTGTCTCCCAAGGTGAATGACAGGGACCAACCTCAGAAAATAAGTCAGCGATGGTTTGCCTGCACGGCAGCGTTGGGCATGGGGTTTTATGGTGGGTTTTTTGGCCCAGGTATGGGCTCCATTATGCCGTTCTTATTTGTCTGGTTGCTTGGCCATAACCTGGTTAAGGCCACCGCGGAAACCAAACTGATGATACTGGCGGTGAATGGCACCTCTGCGTTGATTTTTGTCTTTAGCGGCTATGTAATTTGGCATCTTGCTATCGCTATGTCAGTGGCTCAGATGATTGGCGCACGATTGGGTTCTAACCTTGTCATGAAACGCGGTGCCAGTTTTGTACAGCCGGTTATCACGGTAATTACATTGTTGATGGCGATTAAGCTACTGTTCTTTCCTTAACCAATAGGGCTGCCTGTGCATTTTATAGTTACTGTTACTCTGACCTTTTTGCTGGTGATCTTGGCGCTGGTTGTTTTTCGTTATGTGGCACCTCCCGTCTATCGTATTGAAGCCATTAATCTTAAGCGATTGCTGGAATCCGTGCTGGCGCAAACTGCGACCACCGCTGACTGGGATATTTTTATTGGTATCCCCATTCACCACAACCCTGAGCTGGATAAAATTCGGCTTCAATGTGCTATGTTAGGAGACATTGAAATGACGGAACAACAGGGGCTGGTAATATTTTCTCCCGCAGGTCGTCTAGAATTGCAACAGATACTTAATCAGCTAAGCACTTTCATAGAAGCAAAGCATTAGAGGTAGTCCCCATGACTGACAACACTTCACCTATAGCCCGATTTTTGGTGGTTTTTGCTGCCTTTGTGATTGTTGTATCCGGTTTGAAGATGGCAGGGCCGCTACTGGTGCCATTTTTGCTCGCCGTGTTTGTGGCCATGATTGTATCTCCTGTACTCGTCTGGCTAAAAAGCTTTCGCATACCCAGTGGCTTGGCGATCTTGCTCGTGGTGGTGTTAATTTTACTGGTCGGACTTATTTTGGCCGCCGTCATTGGCTCGTCACTCACCGATTTTAGGCAGGATATCCCTGTTTACTCGGCCAAACTGTCGGCTATGAGTGAAGCTATGCAGCAGTGGTTAATGGTCCGGGGTGTCGAAATAGATGCCCAGCAGTGGCAGAGTAGCTTTGATCCGGGGGCAGTAATGAAGTTGGTGGGCAACACGCTGGCCTCATTTGGTAATGTTATGACCAATGCGGTGATGATCCTGTTAACGGTGATTTTTATACTGGCCGAAAATATGGATTTTGGTGAAAAGCTACGTTTGGCCCGCGGCAAAGAATTTTCTCAGGAGTGGTTAACCACGTTTTCCGATAGCGTTCACAGTTATTTGGCTATTAAGGCGGCTATTAGCTTGCTTACGGGTTTACTTATTTTCATTTGGCTGTCAATTCTCGGGGTTGATTACGCAATCCTATGGGGTTTATTGGCCTTTATGCTTAATTTTATTCCTACTGTAGGCTCATTTATTGCAGCTGTGCCTGCGGTACTGCTGGCTCTGGTGCAGCTGGGGCTGCTGCATGCGGGACTTACCCTGGGCGGTTTTGTCGTGGTTAATCTGGTGATGGGCAATGCTATTGAGCCGCGGTGGATGGGAAAAGGTTTAAATCTTTCGCCACTGGTGGTGTTTGTGTCTTTAGTGCTCTGGGGATGGGTATTGGGTCCTGTGGGCATGCTACTGTCCATTCCGTTGACTATTATGATTAAAATCGCCTTGGAAAATCAGCCTGAATCTCGCTGGATAAGTATTATGTTGGGCGGCGCTCCAGCCCCTGAAGTCGCTGATAGCAAAACGGATAGTTAGCACATAACCTGCCAATTTAGGCGCTATAGTTAATCAATATCACCTCAAATTAGCGGCCTATCCTCGCAGGCCCTGTGAATGACATCACAGATTGCCTTCGATGCAGTTGGTACCATTCTGCAACTTACTTACATTGAGTCTTGCTTTAAGTTGGGCAGTTGATGGCTGAAACAGCTATAAATTAGGTTTATCACAACTTTCATTATATTTTTACAACGGACGTAAGGTTAAGGCAATGGATTCCTGTCTAAGAACTCGGGCTTACAACGGATTCACTCTGATCGAGTTAATGATCACCATCTCCATATTGGGCATATTACTCGGCATTGGTTTGCCGTCATTTGTGACCTTTATCAATAACAACAAAATAACCTCTGAGGCCAATGACCTGATTTACAGCTTTCATATGGCACGCAGTGAAGCCATTAAGCGTGGTACTGAGGTTCGTATAGCATCCATGAATGGCACTAGTTGGGCCGATGGCTGGAAGGTAGTCGCTGACATTAATGGCGACACGGATTACCTGGATGCAGCAGATATTTTAATGCAGTGGGATCCTCTCGATGGCGGCAGTGCACTGACCGTTGTCGCAACCAATGCCACCAGTAGCGCGTATGTCTCGTTTAGTGCCAGAGGCGCGATGATTCCCAACAATGCCTCCTTCGTCTTTACCCTCACGCCAGATGACTGCGACAACATTGCATCGCGTATTATTTCTATAGCGCCCACAGGCCGTGCCAATATTGATCATGGAGACTGTAGCTAATGATTTTCAATAGATGCGGCAGCTCATCCCATCAAACAGGCGTGACTATGATTGAGGTATTGGTCGCCATACTAGTGTCGGTCATCGGGCTGTTTAGCGTGATGAAACTGCAGCTTACAGCGGTGACGAATACTCACAGCTCGCTGTTTAGAAGTCAGGCCGCCATTATTACCAGCGCTATGGTTGACCAGTTGCGCGCCAACCCAACCGCTGCAGTGGCGGGAAGTTATGACATTACGTTAAGCGGTTCAGCGCCTACCAGTGGAGGTCTTGAAGTGGCTGATGTTGCCCAGTGGCGTGCGGATTTGGCGGCTACCTTGCCCGCAGGCACAGGCTCAATTAGCTGTATCTCTGCGACGGCTATCTGCACATTGGTGGCACAGTGGGATGATAGTCGTGGCCTATCTGGGGGAAATACTCAGCAATTTACACTGGTCGTGAGGTTGCAGTGATGAGAAAACAGAAGGGCTTTAGTATGGTCGAGTTGCTGGTCGCCATGGTCATTCAGTTTATTTTGCTCGCCGGGATGGTCTATGTCTATTCCAATAGCAGGGTCATGTTTACGGTTAATGAACAGTTATCGCGGGTTCAGGAAAACGGCCGCTATCTAACTGATGCGCTGCTGTATGATATTCGTATGGCAGGCTATTCAGGCTGTCGCAGTATTGATGAAATTGTCCCCAATATTATTGCCAACTCACCGCCCACATTTGCCAGCCTCACCGATAGTATCGCTGTTTTTGAAAATGGTGCGGGTTGGACCAACCCAACAGCGCTAGCCAGAGTTGCTGGCAGCGATGTCATAACACTGCAGTCCGCTCAGGGCAGTGGTGTCGGTTTAGTCGGCAATATGGCTGCGGACAATGCCAATATTCAGGTCGGTAGTAACCCCGATGGCTTTGCTGCCAATGACTTAATGCTCATTTCTGACTGCTCAAAGGCTGATTTATTTCGTGCCTCGTCGGTATCAAGTGGTGGCTCTGTCACCATCGCTCATGCCAATAATGTAAATACCGACAACAGACTCTCAAAAGCTTATGGCAATGATGCCCAGATTATGTCTTTTGATGCTCACACCTATTTTATCGGCACTGGGGCTAATGGTGAACCTGGCCTGTACCAGCATTCTTTTAACTCAAATACCGCCACACTGCTGGCCGAGGGCGTAGAAAATATGCAGTTATTGCTGGCTGAAGATACCAGTGGCGATCAGGAGCCCGACACCTATGTGGACGCCACAGCCGTCTCTGATTGGCAGGCGGTAATTGGTGTTCGGGTTGGCTTACTAATGCGATCAAACAACAATGTTGCCACTGAGGCAAGAGCATTTACGTTTAATGGTGCCAACGCCAATAGTGGCAATGACACGAGGGTGCGCAAAGCATTTTGGAGTTACGCCGCCATGCGTAACAAAATTAATTAGGTGATCTATGAGCATGAATAAACACCAGGGTGCTGTGCTGGTTTCAGTCATGATCTATATGCTGGTACTGTCGATGCTGGGTATTTCATCTATGCGTGGCACGGCTATGGAAGAGCGCATGGCATCCAATCAGTGGGAGCATTCGCGGGCCTTTCAGGCGGCTGAATCAGTGATCCGCGATGCAGGCGTATGGTTTATGTTTCAACCCGATCTGATCGAACCCAGTGACGATGGTTCCACGGGTATTTGGCCATCAGGCACCGTGGCAAAGGCCGTTGTGGATTCCAGTTTTGACTGGTCGAGCAATGGTATTAGTTACGGCGATGACTCAGGCAATAGTACTGCATTGTTTGGTGACCTCTACGCATCACCACAATATGTTATTGAAGAGGCTGGCTTTGAGCCTGCTGATAATGACCCGGATACATTGGCAAAAAAGACAGGCGTCTTTTACTACAACTTATCGGCGATTGGTTACGGCCGTTCTGAAGGATCCCGTTCTGTTCTTCAGGTGACATTGGAAAAGCATCATAATTGAGGCAGGGAAGTGATGAAAACAGGATGTTTTACTCAAACAATTATCATTCAGGTGCTATTTATAGCCGCTCTAACTGTCCTTGCACTACCGGTCTACAGCGCCGAGCATGATTTAAGTGACACACCACTTTTTACTCTTGCTGGGGTGGATCCTAACATTGTTTTAACCATGGACGACTCCGGCAGCATGGCCTGGTCATTTATGCCAACCAGTATCGGCGATGATCGCAATACCAAAAGAGCCAAAGCCAGTGCCTATAATAAAATTTATTATGACCGAGATGTGCTCTATGAACCGCCGGTCGATGAAAATGGCACTAGCCTGGGACATGCTTCATTTACTTCAGCCTGGGATGATGGCTTTAAAAAAAATGGCAGTGGCACCTGTACTGTAAATTTAAGCACAAGCTATCGACCTAGCTGGGGTGGTATCAATAAGAATCACTGTGGCTCATCCAATGACTCTGATGGCTTCTATACTATTTATTCATCGAATAGCTATGAGCCTGCCTACTACTATGTATTTGACAATAGCCTCTCTGACTGCAATGGCACAGTTACCGATGATGATTGCTATAGCAAGGTAATTGTCAGCACCACCTCTGGAAGCGGCGTGACTGGTAGTGCCGATGAACGAGAAAACTTTGCCAATTGGTATTCTTATTATCGCAAGCGCGTGTATGTAACCAAGAGCGCAGCATCCTTAGCTTTTGACCGTTTTAATGAGAATATTCGTGTCGGCTATCAGCGGATTAATAATACCTCTCTAACCGGTGTGCTGGCGTTTTCGGGCACTCGGCGCGAGAATTTTTTCGACTGGTTATTGGCCTTGCCCGCCAGTGGTGGAACACCGCTACATCGGGCCATGGACAAAGCCGGTACCTACTTTGAGGACGACCTGCCTTACCGTGATGACCCCTCCGATTCCAGCTCTACGGAGCGCTCTTGCCGCCAAAATTTTCATATTATGATGACCGATGGTGAGTGGAACAGTATCCCCAGCGGTTTCAATGTGGGCAACGTAGATAACAGTACCCATACTTTGCCAGGCAACGATTATGGCATCACCAGTTACCCAAAATTGCCGCCCTACAAAGATAGTAATGCAAACTATCTTGCTGATGTGGCATACAAATATTGGTATAGGGACCTGCGCTCCGGACAAGAAAATAATGTGCCAATTAATATTGATGATCTGTCATCCGATATTGATGGCGATGGTGATGCGGACAATACGGATATTTTCTGGAATCCCAAAAATGACCCGGCCAACTGGCAGCATATGGTCAACTTTATGATTGGCCTTGGTGTGTCTGGGGAACGTGAATTTCCCGGTGACTATAATGACCTTCTTGACGGGACACTGTCATGGCCCTCCGCCAGTGGCGGCAATGACGAGGCTAAAGTAGATGACCTATGGCATTCCGCTATCAACTCGCGCGGTGCGTACCTGTCGGCACAGAACCCTGAGCAATTAGTTAGCGCGTTTACCGATGTGATTAATAGCGTGCTGGATCGCACCGGTTCATTTGCTACTGCAGCCCTAAACTCAGGAACTATTTCATCAGATACCGCATTGTTTTTTGCACGTTTTACCACCAATGATTGGACCGGTAATTTAATTGCCCAACCGATTTCCGACGGCACGAACTGTGGCCCCATCGCGCTGGGTAACATCTGTCCCTCGGCCTGGGACGCTGCCTGTCGCCTAACCGGTGGTTTCTGTCCTGAGTTGGGTAAAAAAGTTGGCAAAATAAAACCCAATGACAGAGTGATTATTACGCGCAAGACTGATGCTACCCCGATCCCTTTTCGCTGGAGCGCTGTTAAGTTAGATGCCGTAATAAAGGCATCATTAAATCAGTCTGATAATTTGGGCAGCAAGCGCCTAAATTATTTGCGTGGTGCCCGAGGTCAGGAAGTTGCCAAAGGTAAGGGCGGCATTTTCCGCAATAGAAAATCCGTACTCGGGGATATTATTTCATCGATTCCCACCTATGTTGGCCCCCCCAGCCGTTTCTACAGTGCGTCGACAGATTTTGCCGAAGGCTCAAGTTACGGGGCATTTAAAACCAATCATAAATCCCGCGACCCCATGGTTTATGTCGGCTCTAACGGCGGCATGTTACATGGTATTAAAACCGCCGATGGCCGAGAGAAGCTGGCCTATGTTCCGGGCATACTAGTAGATACAGTCTGGGAATTGACTAACGCTGACTATAGCCACCGCAACTATGTTGATGGCCCAATTTCCGAGAATGATGTTTACTATGATAGTGCTTGGCACAGCCTGTTGGTATCAGGCTTGGGTACCGGTGGGCAGGGTTACTTTGCGTTAGATATTACTGACCCAGCTTCATTTACTGAAGCCAATGCGGCATCTATCGCACGCTGGGAATTTACCGACAGCGACGATGCTGATTTAGGATATAGCTTCTCCAAGCCCTCTCTGGTGCGCTTGGCCAACGGCAGATGGGGCGTCATAGTTGGCAATGGACTCAATGCGACAGAAAATGACGGCAATGCCAGCAGCACAGGTAATGGCGTAGTTTTTATTCTCGATGCTGAAACTGGGGCCCTGATTAAGAAGCTAGATACCAAGCAGGGTACTGCAGACGATCCCAAAGGATTGTCGCGCCCCAATGGTATTATTGGCACCTCCGCGGTGGATGAAGACGGTGACTTTATTGTTGACCGACTTTATGCCGGTGATCTCTTTGGTAATGTTTGGGCCTTCGATTTATCCAGTTCAAACACGAGTCACTGGGCTTCAGCCTACGGTTCGGGCAACAATCCGCAGCCATTATTTGTGGCCATCGCCAATAGTACTGAACAGCCAATCACCTCTGATTTAAAAGTCAAAAATCATCCTAATGAAGATGGCTTTTTAATCTATTTTGGTAGCGGAAAATATTTAGGTAAGAGTGATTTAACGGATCAAAGCCAACAGACCTTTTACGCAATTTGGGATCGCATGGGCACTAATTCCCATGGTTTTACTCGCTCCCGATTGTTAGAGCAAACTATCACCGAGCATGCCACCGCATCAACCGACCTGCGGGGCAGGATAGTGACTGAATATCCCATTGTGTGGGATGACGGCAGTTCTCCCCAGGCTTCAGACGAAAAACTCGGCTGGTTTATCGATCTTCCAGAAGCTGGAGAACGGGTCCACCAAGCGCCCACCTTACGAGATGGCCGGGTTATCTTTGTCACTGTAACCCCTGCTAATGACCCCTGTGCTGGAGAAGGTACGAGCTGGTTAATGGAAGTTGACGGCGTTACGGGTGGGCGTCTAAATGAGTCGGTTTTCGACTTTAATAAAGACCGCGTTTTTAACGATGACGATATGATTAATGTGGGTGACACCGACGGCGATGGTGAGGACAACGTTATCCATGGGTCGGGAATCCAGCGCAAAAATGCGGGCATACTTTCACGCCCGGGTATTATCAATCACCCCGATGGCCGCACTGAATCAAAATATGTCACCACCTCTAAAGGTAAGGTGGAATCGATACTGGAAGATTCTGGTCGCAACCGCCACACGCCATGGCGTGAGATTCGCTGATCGAATATACACACAAGGATATTACAATGAAGCTACACAACATAGTGGCAAAATTAGTACTCAGCCTGAGTAGTGGCCTTCTGGCAATACCAGTGGTTGCCGCGGACGAAACAATAGACCCAATGTGGAAAAGCATTAAAACAAGCATCGACTTTATTGACCCGATACAGCGTTTGATTGTGGTGGGGGATCGAGAATTTGAAGTGCCTTTTAATACCATGATCTTCAATGCCAGTGATGACCCTATTGCCCTATCCAGCTTAAAGCAGGGCAATAGAATCTGGTTGCATCTAGATGCCAAAAAAGCACACATTAAACGCATAGAAAAACGTAAATAGAGTGGGTGAGACAGTCATGAAACATCGCAATGTAAACCGTAATTGGTCACTTGGATTCAGTCTAATAGAGTTAATGATTGTGGTCGCCATTATTGGCATTATTAGCGCTGTTGCCTATCCCAGTTATACAGAGCATGTCACCAACTCCAGACGCACCGATGCCCAGGCGGTACTGATAGAAGCCGCGCAATTTATGGAGCGCTTTTATACAGAAAATAACCGTTATGATGTGGATACTGGCGGCACGGCGGTGGCGCTTCCGGCATTTCTGCAGGAGTCTCCCCGAGATGCTGGTGCCAAGTCTTATGATATTGCCGTGGCGGCTACGGCATCGACCTACACAATTACAGCGACCCCTAAAAATGCTCAGGCCGGAGATGGTTTTTTACAGCTCACCAATACCTTTGCCAAAGGTTGGGATCGAGACAATAGCGGTGGTCTGTCGACGGCAGAACAACGCTGGAGTAATCATTGATTAAATAAGCGTCAAAGGGCTGCGCAGCGGCACAAAAACTCACCTATTATTAATGCAGGTTATAAGGAAATAAACTGTACATATAAAGGGTGAAAATGAAATTCAAATCAACAATTGTCTTACTAACACTGCTGTCAGTGGCGCTAAATATAGGCCTATTAGCACAGTTCATTTTAACGTCAGGTTCTCCTGATGTAGATCGGCAAGCGCAGGTTGAAGATGCCGAGGCAGCAGTGCCCTCTAGCAATGAACACCACGCTAGGTATCAAAAACTTTTGGCCAAGGGCCTCAGTGATCATCAAGCCAAAACGCTTATTTTGTCCTCTCTCCAAGCGCAGGCTAGCTCAGATAATGTCGCCACCAGAGTTTATTGGAAGCCAGTGGTAGGCAATGTAAGGATTGATGGTATTCAGTCGATGCTCAATAAAGAGCGAACGTTACGCACAGAGCTATTAGAGGTTTTTGGTGAGTCCGCAAAAACTGACCCGACCTTTGTTCATGTATTTCAGCCCTTAGCTCACAGATTGGATTTTTTATCATCGGACCAACAGATAGCGGTTAGGGAGCAGCGCCTCAACGCGCAGATAAAGGCGTTAAAACGTGCCAAATCTGGCAACTATATCGCAGCTCGGCCGGCTGTTAATGTGGCAGACCTGTTGCCAGCAGACACTGCCTTTGAATATAACCTGCGCTATTCAACCAAAGCAGCCCAGTTGCGTCAGGCAGATGTCGACTTCAGTGAACAGTTATTTCGTGATACTTTTCGTATCCTGGCCGCAACATCTAATGTCTCAGATAAAGGCCAGCAGGCGACCTCCGCCATTATTCAGCAGCGTGAAGAACTGAGAGCGCTGCTTGGCCATGATGATGCTACTAAAGTGATCGCCGCATTGGACAGCCGTTTCGCCAGCATGAGTAAAAAAGGGCGCTTTCAAGGACTGACGCAAGACCAACTTTACTTTGTTTACCAAATTATTGCCGATAGCGAGGCCCAGATGATTCGTGGTTACCACCTCAGGCAGACCAACCAAAGTGCGGGCATCAAAATGATCCGCGAGGCATCGGTCACACGCAATACCAAGTTGGCCAGTTATCTGGGTGAAGAGGTTGCGAGTTTACTTATCAAAGCTTTTAACAGTAATGACTCACGTGAGATCGCGCCCGTAGTGCAACGGTACTAGAGTCGCCACTTCTCGTCTCACCAGCGACTATCCCGTAGTTAACCCGACTTCTCAGCCAGGTACGTAAACAACGAATGTCGCAAATAATGTTGTTATCATGTGTCACTACATTGATTGTGCGATGATGGCTGTTCGATAGATTTTTAATCTCACTGACCGGACGTTGCCTAAAGCCGAAAAAAGTGTGAGTATTTGCCGAATTAACACGATTGTAACGCCTCAAAAAATGGACATAACCCCTATGAAAAAGCGCGCTATTTTGACCCCCCTGGTATTGTTAGTACTGTTCGGATCGCTACCCGCAGCGGCAGAGATGTCGTCTCCTGTGGCGGCTGATGCCCGAGTATGGATTGAATCGCCGACTGATATGCAAGAAGTCAGGTCGCCAGTCGCGATTGTCTTTGGTAGTGAGAACGTCAATATTTCTCCGGCTGGCGTGGAGCAAGAAAATAGCGGTCACCACCACCTCATGGTTGACCTCGATGAGTTGCCTGCGATGAATATGCCGCTGCCCGGTAATGCCCAACTAATTCATTTTGGTAAAGGCCAAACGCAGACCTCATTGGTACTTGAGCCTGGCACACATACCCTACAGCTAGTGCTGGGCAATCATATGCATGTTCCCCATACGCGGCCTGTGATGTCCAACAAGATAACGATTGTGGTTAAGTGACCGAGAGGGTGTAACCCTGAGCGCTTTAGCGCGAATCAATCTAACGTTCGATGATCTTTTACAGGCGTAAAAAAGCCCCGGTAAATACCGAGGCTTCCTTAGATTATGGTGCCCGGTCTCGGACTAAACGCGCAG
>CBFIGD010000027.1:0-10750 GCA_965662065.1 uncultured Porticoccaceae bacterium
GTAATATACCCACGCACAGGAGGAAATTCAAGGTAATTCAGACTAGTATTAAGGTATTCATCAGGGGCATTTGCCGGCCCGATTGATATTGCAAGTCAGCAACTGTTTTATAAGGACGCTAGGATGCTCCAACCCGTAATAATTGCCGGTGGTTCCGGTACCCGCCTTTGGCCCTTATCCAGAAAGCTCTATCCCAAGCAATTTTTGCCATTAGTTGGCGACAAAACTATGCTGCAGATAACCGTAGAACGGCTCGCTGGGCTAGAGCATTTGCCACCAATTATTGTCTGTAACGAGGAGCATCGATTTATTGCCGCCGAGCAGCTTCGTGAACTGGGTATTAGTCATGGCGGCATTATTCTCGAACCGTCAGGCCGCGACACCGCGCCCGCCATTTGCCTGGCGGCCCTGCTCGCCAAGGAAATTGTTCCAGATTCCAATCTACTTGTTCTGCCAGCTGACCACCATATAAGCGCACCACACAAGTTCTGTGCTGGCGTTAATGATTCACTGACAGCAGCCACCAGCGGCAGTCTCGTCACCTTTGGCATTAGCCCAGACAAACCTGCCACTGGCTACGGTTATATCAAAGCTAATATGAGCGGCGAGCGTCCCTATTCGGTGACCGAATTTGTAGAAAAACCTGCAAAGGACCTTGCACAAACCTATCTTGCGAGTGGCGATTACCTTTGGAATAGCGGTATCTTTCTCTTCTCAAGTGCTAGCTTGCTCAAAGAAATAGGAACCTATAGACCTGCCATACTAGCCGCTTGTAAGAGCGCATGGGCAACCAAAACCCAAGATAATGACTTTTATCGACCTGCCAATGCTGCCTTTTCAGCCTGCCCGTCTGAGTCAATAGACTACGCGGTAATGGAGCAGACCAATAAGGCTCTGGTTTGTCCCATTGATCCGGGCTGGAATGACCTCGGCAGCTGGTCTGCGTTGCTTGACCTGCTACCCAAAACACCCCAGGGCAATGTGCAAAAAGGTGACGTGATTGGCCACCAGAGTAGCAACAACTATATTCATGCCGAAAATAAACTGGTAAGCACACTTGGGGTTAGCGAACTAGTGATTGTGGACACCAAAGATGCACTGCTAGTGGCTCACCGCGACCATGTTGAAGATGTTAAGTTGATTGTTGAGCAATTAAAGGACAATGATCGTTCCGAGTATATCCACCACCGTGAAGTCTATCGTCCCTGGGGGAAATATGACTCCATGGACAGTGACGCACGCTTTCAGGTTAAACGAATTACCGTCAAACCCCTAGCCAAGTTATCAGTGCAAATGCATCACCATCGCGCTGAGCACTGGGTAGTTGTGAAAGGGACAGCAAAGGTGACCATTGATGGTGTCGACAAATTGGTGAGTGAAAATGAATCGGTTTACATTCCGATCGGTGCGGTACATACACTGGAGAATCCCGGCCGAATCCCAATCGAGCTAATTGAGATTCAAACCGGTAGTTATCTTGGCGAGGATGATATTATTCGGTTTGAGGACCGCTACGGACGATCCTGACCTAGACTTTAGCTGGCTCTTGTCGTGCAGCGGCCTCTGGGCATAATTCTGCAACAGTATTCTTGCGACCCATACCAAAGTACTGAATGCCCTGCTCTTTTAAGCGATCTGGATCATAGAGATTACGGCCATCAAAAATAACCGGATATTTTAAAGTCTCTTTGATGAGTGCAAAATCTGGCGACCAAAAGGGTTTCCATTCAGTACAAACAACTAAGATATCAGCCCCCTGTAGCGCCGCTTCCTTAGTGCCACAGAGTAACAAATCGTCTCGAACACCGTAGATTGCCTGCGTGGCTTCCATAGCATGGGGGTCATAAGCCTGCACATTCACACCGCGCGCCCAAAGCGCTTCCATAAGGTCGCGACTGGGTGCTTCGCGCATATCATCGGTGCCCGGCTTAAACGCTAGGCCCCATAGCGCAACGGTTTTCCCCTCAAGCTGGCCATCCAGATACTCAGCGATTTTTTTAAATAACAGTGTTTTTTGCTGGTCATTAACCTTGCTCACTGCGCTTAGCAGCTTAGGCTGATAGCCTGCATGAACAGCAGTCGCCTCCATCGCACGCAAGTCTTTGGGGAAACAGGACCCACCAAAACCACAGCCCGGATAGATAAAGCTATAGCCAATACGTGGGTCAGATCCAATACCTACGCGAACCTGCTCAATATCCGCACCTACCAGATCGGCAATATTCGCAATTTCATTAATAAAGCTAATTTTTGTGGCTAACAGCGAGTTAGCCGCATATTTAGTCAGTTCAGCCGAGCGCACATCCATAAAGATCAGTTTATCGCGCTGACGATTGTACGGCGCATAGAGCTCATGCATCATCTCTTCGACTTTGCTGCTGTCAGTTCCTACAACAATACGATCTGGGCGAGTGAAGTCAGCAATAGCGGCGCCCTCTTTTAAAAATTCGGGATTAGAGGCAACACTAAAACCAGGGTTAACGCCGCGCTGATCCAAAGCCCGCTGCACAGCTTCAGTAACTTTATCTGCTGTACCTACGGGCACAGTAGACTTATTTACCACAACTTTAAAACCCGCCATCTGCTGACCAATCGTGCTAGCCACCGCCAACACATACTGAAGATCAGCGGAGCCATCTTCTTCAGGGGGAGTACCCACTGCAATAAAGATCATTTCGCCATGATCAACTGCCTTAGCGGCATCCGTAGTAAATGTCAGCGAACCCTCTTCCACACAGCCTTTAATAATGCCTTCCAGCCCCGGCTCATAAATAGGTATCTGGCCTTTACGCAGGGCTTCAATTTTGCGCTCATCGATGTCGACACAGACAACTTGATTACCCACATTGGCAAAACAGGCGCCTGTTACCAGGCCAACGTAGCCACTTCCGAAGATTGTTATTCGCATTGCTTCCTCATCATTAGTTACTTAACAGCGGTTTGTCCATCGGCCACATTGTAGCAGCACTTTACTGCGTCTCTGTGTCACCTCCTTGGGAGATGAATTTTCGCAGATCGGATTTTATAAATATAGACCAGGTTGGGACTACAGAATGAAATAAACAAGGGTTAACGACAGCAGGAAAACGGGTAGAGAATGTGGGGGTAGAGAATGTGGGGGCAGAGAATGCGGGGGTAGAGATTAAGAAAAATCGTGAAGAAGAGCTGTAACAATAAATATGTAGCGTTAGAAAGGTTCAGCATCCACTGGTGGCTAATATCCTTACTAGCCCATCATCCTTGATGTTGCCTTTCTAATCACTTTCATCCCGAAAGCATTGCCATACAAGTTACTTGGTTTAGCTACCGTAACTCCTGTAACGGCATGTAACTATGTTTTAAACCCGGAAGGCTCAGAGTCCGCTGATCGCCAATGTCCTTATTAACCCATCATCCTTGATGAAGCCTTCCTAGGTGCATTTCATCCTGAAAGCACAGTCATAGTAAGCAAACTGGGTTCACATTCAAATAGCTCTGAACGGTTAATACTTAAGGATTAGATGGCAAACCATCGTTGCTATGAAGCCAGGCTCTTTGCTCGTAACTGGGTCAGCATGTCTCGGGTTTTGGCAGCGTCTTCAAACTCTAGATTACGCGCATGCAGGTGCATTTTCTCTTCAAGACGCTTAATTTCTTTGGCTATATCCTTAATCGGCTCTGGACTGTTGATCTTATAGGCTGCGGCTGTCTCTGCTGCCTCCCGATCACGCCTATTCTGTCCCGTGGCAGCATAGGCACCTTCCATGATGTCTTTGATACCTTTAGTGATGCTGGTGGGGGTAATGCCATGCTTTTCATTATGGGCGACCTGCACCGCACGACGCCGGTCCGTCTCATCAATGGCGCGCTGCATTGAGCCAGTAATCTTGTCCGCATAGAGAATCGCCTTACCATTAAGATGCCTGGCGGCACGACCTATGGTCTGAATCAGCGATTGCTCTGAGCGCAAAAAGCCCTCTTTGTCGGCATCAAAGATAGTCACCAGCGAAACTTCTGGCATATCCAGACCCTCACGCAGCAGGTTAATGCCCACCAGCACATCAAATTCACCCAGGCGCAGATCGCGAATAATCTCGACACGTTCAACAGTGTCCACATCCGAGTGCAAGTAACGGACACGCACGCCATGCTCATCCAGATACTCGGTTAAATCCTCGGCCATACGCTTAGTTAATACTGTAATTAGAATACGTTCATCATTAACCGTGCGTGCCCGAATTTCCGAAAGAACATCATCTACTTGGCTTAATGCCGAACGAATTTCAATCTCAGGATCAATCAACCCGGTGGGCCTGACTACCTGCTCGACAATCTGCCCCGCATTAGCTGCTTCATACCGGCTTGGCGTAGCCGAGACAAAAATCATTTGCGGCGCCAGGGCCTCCCATTCATCAAAGCGCAAGGGGCGATTATCCAGCGCTGAGGGCAAGCGAAAACCATATTCGACCAGGGTTTCTTTGCGCGAGCGGTCACCTTTGTACATGGCCCCCAACTGCGGTACCGACACATGAGACTCATCGATAATCATCAGCGCATTGTCAGGCAAGTAATCAAACAGTGTGGGCGGTGGCTCGCCCGGGCCACGCCCTGACAGATAGCGCGAATAGTTTTCGATACCATTGCAGTAACCCAATTCGCGCATCATCTCGGTGTCATAGCGAACCCGTTCGCCGAGGCGCTGGGCTTCAACCAGCTTATCCACAGAGCGCAACTGCTCAAGGCGGCCTACTAACTCTTCCTGAATCTTATCTGCCGCATCTATCACCTTGTCTCTTGGGGTCACATAGTGCGATTTGGGATAAATAGTCATCCGCGGAATCTTGCGCAGCACTTCACCGGTTAAAGGATCGAATAATGTGAGGTTTTCAATCTCATCGTCAAACAGCTCAATACGCACGGCTTCATAATCGGAATCTGCGGGATAAACATCAATGACATCCCCACGCACACGATAGGAAGAACGATCAAAATCAATGTCATTGCGTTTGTATTGCAGTTCAGCAAGACGACGAACAATATCGCGCTGGCCAATCTGCTCACCGCGAGACAGGTGCAGCACCATCTTTAAATAGGATTTTGGGTCACCCAAGCCATAGATAGCCGAAACAGTCGCAACAACAATCACGTCTTTGCGCTCAATAAGCGACTTGGTCGCCGACAGTCGCATCTGCTCAATATGGGCGTTTACCGAAGCGTCTTTTTCAATAAAGGTATCAGAGGAAGGCACGTAGGCCTCAGGCTGAAAATAATCGTAATAAGAGACAAAGTACTCAACCGCGTTATTGGGGAAAAAACTCTTAAACTCACCGTATAACTGCGCAGCCAGTGTTTTATTGTGTGCCAACACAATGGTGGGGCGCTGCACTTGCTCAATCACCTTGGCAACGGTAAAGGTTTTACCGGATCCGGTCACCCCCAGTAGGGTCTGACCAGACAAGCCATTCTCCAAACCAGCAACCAGCTCTTTAATCGCTGTCGGCTGATCGCCTGCTGGCGAATAATTGCTAACAACCTTAAATGGCCGAATAGAACTTATTTTGGTTGGGCTTAACAAGGAGTTTTGCCTTTTAGGGTTGCAGGTGCCTTGGCACAGATATCGCGAAAATAATCACGATTTTTACGGTTGAGACTATCTATCAAAGCATTGACGCCCTGCTGTTCAATAATCTTGCGAAATTCATGCTTTTTAATGGCCACATAGGTGATGCCTTTGAAGCGGATATCAACCGCACTCCAGTCGCCTACAGGTGTACGTTTTATCAGCAAATCCAGATGCACATCGGGAATGATCGGCGACGCCATTAATACCTGCACCCAGCCCATAGTGGCGCCCTGATTAACCGCTACATCCACCACCTCAAATACCTGACCACCGTAGTGTTCAAGCCCTTCAAAGGCGTAACGCAATAATGTTTGATCAACTGCTGCCACCAATGCCTGCCTGTCAGCCGGTTTAAGGTCTTTATAGCGGCTCTTGCCAATAAGTGCACTGGTGGTCGAAGAGGTGTCCCACAATGACCTTACGTTGGCATCAAGAAAGCGATTATAAGCAGAGGGATCCAGCAGGTAATCTTCCTGGCTGCTCGATAATTGCTCTGTGATTGCAGCAAACAGAGGGATGAACCGACTTTTAACTCGCTGCTCCTCGGTTTGCAGGCTCTGCACCGCCAATGGCGACGCAACTACCGCCGCACTGGTTAGCAGCATAGTTAACACCCATAGAAGGCGTATTGCCGGATTTTTAAGCGTCATCACGAAGTATTTTAGCCCTGAAGTTAGCCTGCCGAGTTGCTGCTCAGATAGTTTATTAAAATAATAATGCATTACCCCTGAACCACAAATCTGTGAACTGTCAGTTTAGCCTGTTTAGCTTTGTCTGCAAGCCATAGGCAAATAAATGATACGAGAGTAAAAAACGTTGATAGATCATGCTCAGAAGCTATTGACTCCTTACCGCATGCCCCATAAAATGCGCGCCACCAAGACGTTACACAATTCCGACTTAGCTCAGTTGGTAGAGCAAATGACTGTTAATCATTGGGTCGCTGGTTCGAGCCCAGCAGTCGGAGCCATATCAGATAAAGGGCCGCATTTATGCGGCCCTTTATTGGTTCTGCGCTACTGGTTTTCCATCCTTCTTCGACGCGCTTAGTAAGGCTTTACCATTTCTGCTACCGCGCACCGCCTGCTGCTAAAATCACCCTATTGTAAGCCTGTGATCAAGAGCAGAGTGGATCAATTATGTTAACGCAAGATAAAAACATATATTGTGCGAATAGGTCACGCATATCCGCACAGCAAGTTGCCAACTGGGATAGATTGGATTAACCTCCTCCGAACTCAATGCCAAGTCAATTCGGCATGGAGCAGAAAAATCTGGTCTTTCGCTGGAACCAATGAAAGCCCATCGCTTTTACAGGGAGTACAGCTGCATGATGCAATATATACCACCCATCGCCGGCGTTGCGATCTTAAGTATTCTGATAATCAGAATGCTTATACCATTATCCCATGCCTTTGGCCTTCTCGACCGCCCCAACCACCGCAAAACTCATACAGGCACAGTCCCGCTTATCGGCGGTATCTCTATTTACTTTTCAATAGTCATAGGCTCGGTCGTATTTCTTGATCTCAGTGAAACCTTTATTGGCATCGGCCTTATCTGCGGCTTGGTAACCCTCATGGGTGCCATGGATGATCGTTACCCATTACATCCCTTTTATCGTCTCCTAGTACAACTTATAGCGGGTACAGCTATTGCCAGCATAGGCGTCAAAGTCAGTAGCCTCGGCAATCTGTTCGGGTTGGGTAATCTACATCTGGCAGCACTAGCAATACCCTTTACCGCAATCGCCATTACCGGACTCTGCAACGCTTACAATATGGTCGATGGTATCGATGGCCTGGCCGGAAGCCTGACCCTGGTCACCATGACCAGCCTGCTCTACTTGACACTGGGACGAGCGCCAGACAACGAAGTCACTTTGCTGGCCTTCTTCTGTACCTCTATCAGCATATTTTTACTGTTCAACTTAACCATTCGCCCCTTTTCCAAACGCAAGATATTTATGGGCGATGCTGGCAGCACCTTTCTTGGCTGTAGCGTGGGTATTGCCATGGTCTACTTCTCGCAAAGTGGCCGCGATATAATTAACCCAGCCACTACATTATGGCTAATCGCTATCCCAATGATGGACATGGTCAGCACCATGCTGCGCAGGATTCTAAAAGGCCAATCCCCGTTTCATGCCGACCGCACTCACCTGCATCACATACTAATGCGCGGCGGCCTATGCCAACGCAAAGCCCTGCTCTGCATCATTGTGGCATCAATCGCCTGTGCTGTGTTTGGAATCGTACTGGAAAGAGTATGGCCTCAGAATGAAGCTATCTCGTTTGGACTTTGGATGATAACGCTAGGCATTTACTTCAAATTTGTCGTTAAGCACGCCTTTAAGTTTGCTCGGGGAATGAGACGTTTTAATGCAAAAGGTACAGTTTGAATTAGCCTATGTTGTTTGGGTGCTGCTTATTTAGGATGCAGTTACTGGCCATTACCGAGAGCCTAGCCGATCTAACACATCAACAATCCCTTGGCGCCAGTTTGATTCTCTAATATCAAATGCCGCTATAGATTTACGGCAATCAAAAACAGAGTAGACAGGCCTTTTAGCAGGCGTCGGATAGTCGGCCGTACTAATTGAATTAATAAGCTGCGGTACCTTGAGACCTCGCTCTTTTGCCTGCTTAAATATTGCCTCGGCAAACGCATACCATGAACATGGACAGTCACCACAATAATGATAAAGACCATACTCACATTGCTGTGACGCGACCTTAGACAGCATCGCAACAATAGCCCTAGCAAGATCCTGAGCATAGGTTGGACAACCCACTTGGTCACCAACAACACTAAGCTCACCCCTCTGCGAACCTAAGCGCAGCATGGTTTTCATAAAATTATTACCATATTCACTGAACATCCAGGCAGTACGAATAATCAGATAGTCACCGCCTGAGGCCTGTATTGCCAACTCGCCCGACAGTTTAGTAGCGCCATAGACGCCTTGCGGGTTGGTTTGGGCCCCTTCCCCATAGGCCGCGCTGGCCTCTCCGTCGAACACATAATCCGTCGATATATGGACGAGCACAGATTGGATATCAGCACAGATATGAGCAATATTGGCAACCGCCAAATGATTAACCAAATCGGCCTTTTGGGTCTCAGTTTCTGCACTGTCTACGGCAGTATAGGCACTCGCATTGATCACCACATCGGGGTTTATCTGAGCGATTATGCTTCGACTAGCCGCGAAATCGGTGATGTCGATTTCAGAACGGGTGGTAAAAATAGCTTCATAATCTGACTGAGCCAGCTGATCGGCCAAACAGCGGCCGAGCTGGCCATTTGCGCCAAGCACTAATATTTTCATAGGCTAAGGTCGGCCAATAATGGCGCATTAGCATCTTTATCTGACAGCACAGGCGCTTCATTACCCCAGGGAATACTCAGCGCAGGGTCATTCCAGCGAATACTGCCCTCATCAGACGGATCATAGTAATCGGTGCACTTATACTCAAAATCTGCAGACTCAGACAGCACCAAAAAGCCATGGGCAAAGCCAGGTGGGAGCCACAGTTGCATCTTATTTTGATCCGACAGTGTTACGCCTTCCCATTGGCCAAAGCTAGCTGAGCCCTTACGTAAATCTACTGCAACATCATAGACTGCGCCTTTAGCAACCCGCACTAACTTACCCTGAGGCCTGGTCTTTTGAAAGTGCAACCCCCTAAGAACACCCATCGCTGATCTGGAATAATTGTCTTGCACAAAGGGCTGCGTTATTCCTGCTTCATCCGCATATCTGGCAGCCTGAAAGGTTTCCAAAAAGAACCCGCGATCATCGCCAAACACCACAGGCTCAATAATCACGCAATCTTTTAATTTAGTTTGGGTGACTTTCATCGGTAGCCACCTGCTACCTTCGCCAAGTACTCCCCGTAGTAGGTCTTCTTCAGCTTGTCTGCCTGACAGAGCAACTGAGCCTGTGATATCCAGCCATTGTGAAAGGCAATCTCCTCCAAGCAGGCCACCTTTAAACCCTGGCGATGCTCAATCGTTTGCACAAACTGACCCGCATCCAACAAGGAATCATGAGTACCTGTATCCAACCAGGCAAAGCCGCGACCCAACAGTTCAACCCTTAAATCACCCCGGCGTTGATAGACGTTATTGATATCGGTAATTTCAAGCTCACCCCGCGCAGAAGGCCTGATACCTTTGGCAATCTCAATCACATCATTATCATAGAAATACAGCCCTGTTACCGCATAGCTAGACTTAGCCACAGCAGGTTTTTCTTCAATACCCAGCACCTGACCTTTAGTATCAAACTCCACCACACCAAAGCGCTCAGGATCTTTAACGTGATACCCAAAAATGGTGGCGCCATTATTTCGTGAGGTTGCACTATCTAACTTCTCAGTAAAGTGTTGCCCATAAAAAACATTATCTCCTAGCACTAGCGCGACATTGCTATCACCAATAAACGCCTCACCAATAGTAAATGCCTGAGCAAGACCCTCTGGGCTAGGCTGAATCGCATAGTCAATAGAGAGACCAAACTGCGCACCATCGCCGAGTAAGCGCTGATAGCCAAACATATCGTCAGGGGTCGATATAATAAGAATTTCACTGATACCCGCCAACATCAGCACCGAAATCGGATAATAGATCATCGGCTTGTCGTATATGGGTAGCAGCTGTTTCGACACGCCCATGGTTATGGGATGCAGTCGGGTACCTGAACCCCCTGCTAATACAATTCCTTTGTAGTCTGCGAACATACCTGTTCTCCAATGCGTTCCATTCGATAGGCCCCGGAAAGAACCCTTTCCCACCATTCTCTATTATCCAAATACCACTGCACCGTCTTGCGCAGCCCGGTTTCAAAGCTCTCTGCAGGCTTCCAGCCCAAATCTGACTCTATCTTGGCAGCATCAATGGCATACCTCGTGTCGTGCCCAGGCCGGTCTGTGACAAACGTAATCAAGTCTTTATAGCGAACCACCCCTGTCGGTTTCTCAGGCGCAAGTTCTTCGAGCAATTCGCAGATAGCCTCAACAACCTCAATGTTTTTCTTCTCATTGTGGCCACCAATATTATAAGTCTCCCCAACCTGACCCTCGGTCAACACACAGAGTAATGCCCGTGCATGATCTTCAACGAATAACCAATCTCGAATCTGGC
>CBFIGD010000028.1:0-2128 GCA_965662065.1 uncultured Porticoccaceae bacterium
GTCATAAATGACTCATCAGAGAGCAGCCAAACCGCTGCATTCGCCATATCATCGGTGGAGGGCAGTTTACCCAGTGGAATCTCGTTAATAAATGCCTGCTCAATGGCTGGCATAGCCAGAAAGCCCTCAGTCATGGCGCTGGGGGTAAACCCTGGAGACAGAGAGTTAACGCGAATATTCTGTGCACCGTATTCTACCGCTGCTATGCGCACTATATGGTCCGCCCCAGCCTTGGTGCCGGCATAGGCCGCAAGCCCGGGAGGCGCCAATAGAGCCGTCTGAGAAGAGGTTGTCACCACAGAGCCGCCATCGCTCATGCGCGCAGTCATATGCTTAATAAATAGGGTAGTGCCAATGAGATGCACATCGCAGTTTTGTTGCAATACCTCACGACTGATATCGGCGATCGGTGAAGAGGTTTCAATACCGGCAAAACTAATCGCGCCATCGAGTTTACCGTAATGAGAGACAGCCGCATCAGCTAGAGCCGCAAGCTGCTGTTCGTCGGTAATGTCACAACCCACTGCCACCGCGCCTATGCTATCGGCAATCGCCTTTACCCGGTCGAGGCGACGCGCCGCCAACACCAATTTGGCACCCTCTGCATGGCAGCGACGAGCCGTGGCTGCACCCATACTGCGTTCATCGGATGCGCCTAAAATAACAATTACTTTGCCTTCTAATCTTCCCGCCATCTGTGCTCTCCGTTCTTTTTTATTATTAATAACCGCCGAAAATTAAATTTTCACCAGCTGCTTACCAAAATTTTGACCGGCAAAAAGACCGGCTAAACCTGATGGACATTCCTCGATCCCCTCTAGCACATGCTCTTTGACGATAATTTTACCCTCATCAACCCATTGCTTTAACTGCTCTATTGCCTCGGGATAACGGGCGACATGATCAAGCACAATAAAGCCCTCCATATGGGCGCGACGAATCACCAGCTGCATGTAATTTTTTGGCCCTGGAGGCAGTGCTTTAGTCTGGTAGCCGCTGGAAATACCGCCGCACAGAACTACCCGTGCATGGTTCGACAAGTTAACCAGCGCTGCATCGAGAATCTCGCCACCGACATTATCGAAAAACACATCAATACTGTTTTTACACAACTCTCTCATACGTTCAGCAACCGACTCTGACTTATAGTCAATCACTGCATCGTAACCAAGTTCATCAATCAGCCACTGACACTTGGCCTGACCACCAGCAATACCAATAACCCGACAGCCCATAAGCTTGGCGATCTGGCCCACGGTCGAACCAGTAGCACCGGCGGCGCCTGAAATAACAACAGTATCCCCTGCCTTGGGTTTACCTATATCCAGCAGGCCAAAATAGGCAGTAAGGCCGGTAAGGCCATAAATGTGCAGCGGATAAGCAATAGGCATGGTATCGGGGATTTTGTCGACGGGAAATAAACCAGTGCCATCACTGATCGCATATTCCTGCCAGCCAAAACCGCCCTGCACCCTCTCGCCAACCTGATAGTCACTGTGCTTGCTGGCAACAATTTCGCCCACCGTCATAGAACGCATCACTTCGCCGATGGCAACGGGCGGCACATAGCTACGCACATCGTTGAGCCATCCACGCTGGGCGGGTTCAAATGAAAGATAGTGATTTTTAACCAGAAATTCACCCGCCATTAAATCGCGGACCGTCTCAGTCTCGAAATTAAAATGTTCCGCGCTAACGGTGGTCTCTGGACGGGATTTTAAGGTCCATTTTCTGTTGGTTACTGCTGCTGTCATGGGGTGTACCAAATAGGTGATGAGTAGGCGCGATCCTGTATTGTCTTGGGCGCGCGCGGGTCGATAACCGCACCAAAATATTTGGCGTCATAGGCAGTCCAGCGCGGCGTCGGAATTTGAATAACTCTGGCATAGTAGAATGCACGCTGCTCCGGATCGAACTCTGGGTCAGTCCATACTGCCGTCAATTCCGCGGCGCCTATGCTGTTGCTATAGGTGGCATTTTCGATATCCACAGTATTGCCCACGGCGGGAATGTTCCCTGACAACCAATTGGCACTGCGATCGTCAGACAGTGCCACATCAAAAATTTGCTCTTCGGTTTCGCCACTGGCATTGAGCCAGCCTTTGATAATCTGTACGCGGTCGAGATT
>CBFIGD010000029.1:0-68071 GCA_965662065.1 uncultured Porticoccaceae bacterium
AACAGTCCAGCGCCACATATCCTCTTCAGCTTCTGACCAGGGATCTTCCAGATTGCCGCCTTCATAGGAGATATGCAGCAGATTGGCATCCATAGAGAACGGCGATTTTTTACCGCGCTTCATCTCTACCGGAATACTGTGCTTTTCGCAGTATTCCATTAACTTGTCGCGGGAGTTCAGATCCCACTCACGCCATGGGGCGATAACATTGATGCCCGGCTTCAGTGCGTAGGCACCCAGTTCGAAACGCACCTGATCGTTGCCCTTACCAGTTGCACCGTGAGAGATGGTGTCAGCACCGGTTTCATTGGCGATCTCGATAAGACGCTTGGCAATCAGTGGACGGGCAATTGAGGTGCCGAGCAGATATTCACCTTCGTAGATGGTGTTGGCGCGGAACATTGGGAAGACAAAATCGCGGGCGTACTCTTCACGCAGATCATCGATATAGATCTCTTTTACACCCAGCGCTTCGGCTTTGGCGCGAGCCGGCTCAACTTCTTCGCCCTGGCCGATATCGGCGGTAAAAGTCACCACTTCGCAGTTATATTCCTCTTGCAGCCACTTAACAATAACTGAAGTATCCAAACCGCCTGAATAGGCTAAAACTACTTTTTTAACGTCTGACACGTTGCAAAATCCTTAACTGGAGAAATCGAGGCGCGAATTTTACCCTAACAGCGACGATTTTAATATTGCTTGTGGTCAGTATTATCGGCCTGATCGAACAGCCGGTAACCTCGAGCAAAGAAAGTCTGTAGCTGATCCTCTGCAGGAAAGCTGAAATAGCCCGCCGCGCCCTGCTGGGGCTGTGCTGCAAGCGGCCGGCCCGATTGAATGTCGGCCACAGCTTGCAGAATCTGCTGGCAGCCGCTCTCATAGAGACTGAGCACATTGAACAGATAGGATTTATCGGTCCGCAGGGGAATTTTAGAGATCGAAATAATATCGCCGGTATCGACCCCGGCGTCCTGAATAAAGTGCAGGGTTGAACCAATCTCCGACGCATTATTTAGCATGGCTCTGAAGGTTGCCATCACGCCACGGTAGTCGGGCAGCACCCCAGAATGTAAGTTAATTACGCCATATTTGGAGATAGCAATAAGCGCGTCACGGATAATCAAACCAAAGCGCACCGAGATAATCAGCTCTGGTTCGCTGGCGCGAATACGCGCAAGGCCCTCTGGGCCATTCACCCGGCCGCCCAGATCGGTAAATCCCTGCAGCTCACAACCGGCCAGTCGGGCGAGATCATCGAAGCTATGGTCGGCACTGGCAATCTGGCTCTTTTCGAAGGCTGCCAAGTCCATTAGTGGCTGTGGCAACCGGTGATCGGCACCCACTTTTTCTGATATAAAAATGCTCAATTGGTGGTCACCGAGCATACTAACCAGTCGAGTCAGGGCTTGATGGCTAGCGAGATCACGATTAGTGAGTATTGTTATCTTCATTAACAGCTCTTTTTAAAGTGCCAATGTTTCCACAAATACTCGTATGAAGCCACTGTTTCCGGTAGCATTCACCGCTCAACAGCGGACTTTTTTCAATGAATCAACTCAGCATCATCCAACCGGACGATTGGCACCTGCATCTGCGTGATGGTCAGGCGTTAGAAACCACCGTACCAGCAGCAGCCCGAGGATTTGGCCGCGGTATTATTATGCCTAATTTAACACCTCCAGCAACGACGGTTGCCGAGGCGGGTGCATACCGCGAACGTATTTTGGCTCAGCGCCCTGAGGGCTCAAATTGGGAGCCACTGATGGTGCTCTACCTCACCGACAATACCGCTCCAGATGAAATTCGCGCCGCTAAAGACTGTGGATTCATTCATGGCTGCAAGTATTACCCTGCCGGTGCCACCACCAATTCCGATTCCGGGGTAACTAACCTGAACAATATTCATCAGGTGTTAGAGACCATGCAAGAAGTCGGTATGGTGCTGCAGCTACACGGTGAGGTCACCTCTGTGGAAACGGATATTTTTGATCGCGAAGCAATTTTTATCGAGCGGCATCTGCGCGGTTTGGTACAGCATTACCCGCGGCTAAAAATCGTTTTGGAGCATATCACCACCATAGAAGCTGCTGAGTTTGTCGCCAGTGCCAGCGATAATGTGGCCGCCTCTATTACGCCACAGCACCTGCTTTATAACCGCAACCATATGCTGGTTGGCGGTATTCGTCCGCACCTTTTTTGCCTGCCAATTCTAAAGCGGGATCTTCATCAGCAGGCACTGATCGCAGCAGCCACTAGCGGCAATAAAAAATTCTTTTTGGGCACAGATTCTGCGCCCCATGCTCAGGGCAAGAAAGAAAGCGCCTGCGGCTGTGCTGGCTGCTTCAGCCACCATGCTGCGATTGAGCTGTATGCGGAAGTATTTGATCAAGCAGGCGCACTGGATAAGCTTGAGGGCTTCGCCAGCAAACATGGACCGGACTTTTATAGCCTGCCCTACAACAGTGAAACCATTGTTTTAACGCGTGATTCCTGGCAATTGCCCGAGGCAATTCCCTTTGATGGCTCGCAACTGATTCCGCTCGGCGCTGGTACCACTCTTAACTGGAAATTGAGCCTCTAATGGACATGCCTGAAGAACTTCTAGCCCCGTCAAAAATGGCACAGCGTTTCCGCGGTTTTTTGCCCGTGGTGGTCGATGTTGAAACTGGTGGCTTTGATTCGCGTAGAGACGCATTACTTGAAATTGCCGCGGTTATTTTGGAAATGGATTTTCAGGGTAATTTACAAATCAAAGAGAGTTACAGTAAAAATATTGAGCCCTTTCCCGGTGCCAATATTGATGATGCGGCACTTGAGTTTACAGGTATCGATCTCTATGACCCAGAGCGCATGATGGAAGATGAAGCCGAGGCACTGCGTGAAATATTCCAACCCATTCGCCGTGAGGTCTCAGACTCTGGCTGCACCCGTGCAGTGATGGTGGCGCACAATGCGCATTTTGATCTTGGCTTTGTTAATGCAGCTATTAAGCGCAATCAAATTAAGCGCAGTCCTTTTCATCCGTTTTCTTGTTTCGATACATCGAGTCTAGCGGGACTGGCGTACGGACAAACTGTATTGGCCAAAGCCTGTCAGGCAGCGAAAATCGAATTTAATAATCGCGATGCGCACAGTGCACTCTATGACACGGTTAAAACCGCAGAGCTGTATTGCAAGATTGTTAATCGCTGGAAGGAATTAGGTGGCTGGCCGCCACCTCTCGATAGCGACCAGACTTGATTTAAAAATTTATTTTTTAATCCAGAAATCGGCCTTTTCGATGCCGACTTTTTCAGGATCAAAGACAGGATCGATACCCTGCCCCAATTGCGACTCGTAGTCTCTAAGGGCCAACAGTGCTGGTTTTTGCAGTATCAAAATAGCCACGATATTTAGCCAGGCCATCACACCAACACCAACATCACCCAGTGCCCAGGCAACAGCTGCTGTTTTTAATCCGCCGTACATTACTGATGCTAGCACCAGCGCCTTAAGGGCAAACACCAACCAGGCGCGATGAACCTTGCGGTTAATGTACATCACATTGGTTTCAGCAATATAGTAATAAGCAACAATAGTGGTGAAGGCAAAGAATAGTAAAGACAGTGCCAGAAGGCCGCTACCAAAACCCGGCAGGACGGTATCAAACGATGCCTGAACATAGCCTGGACCTGCAGCAACACCAGCCAGCCCCTCATAGATCATAACGCCCTCGGCACCTTGCACATTGTAAAGCCCGGTAAGTAAGATCATAAACGCGGTAGCCGTACAGATCAGCAATGTGTCGATATACACTGAGAATGCCTGTACCAATCCCTGCTTGACCGGGTGAGACACTTCGGCGGCAGCCGCAGCATGAGGTGAACTTCCCTGCCCGGCTTCATTGGAATAAATACCGCGCTTGACACCCCACTGTACGGCCATACCAATAATGGCGCCGTAACCAGCCTCTATACCAAAGGCGCTATTAAAGATCAGCTTAACCATACCGGGCACAGCCTCAATGTTGGCGCCAATGACCATAAGCGCAATCAGGATATAACCTACGGCCATGGCAGGTACGGCGATCTGCGCAAAATGGGCAATACGCTTAACCCCACCAAATACGATGAGTGCCAGACTCACACAGAGAAAGGCTACGGTAGCAATGGGCGGTATATTCCAGGCATTATCAACGGCCGAAACAATACTGTTGGCCTGAATACCCGGCAGGCAGAAACCCATGGCAATAATAGTCGCTGATGCAAATAACCAAGCATACCAGTTCTGTCCCATGGCTTTTTCTATATAGTATGCCGGACCACCCCGATACATCCCATTATCATCTTTTTCTTTGTATATCTGTGCCAATGTGGCTTCGACATAGGCAGTTGATGCACCGAGAAAGGCCACCATCCACATCCAGAACACGGCACCTGGACCACCCATGGCAATCGCTGTGGCAACACCGGCAATATTTCCTGTGCCCACTCGCCCGGATAAAGACATGGCCAGCGCCTGAAAGGAAGAGACACCAGAGTCAGAACTGCGGCCATCAAAAATTAATTTCGCCATATGACGAAAATGACGTACCTGCAAAAATCGCGTGCGAATAGAAAAATATAAGCCTGAACCCAGACAGAGGTAAACGAGTGCTGAACTCCAAACGATACCGTTAAGATCATTGATAAACTGTTCCAAAATTTTTCCTCTGAGGTACGAATGTTATTATTTTTTTACAGCGGCTTTGTCTGCTAGCTGAAATAAGGACGCTACATCAACCAGGATTTCTCATCTGCCCCAGCCACTAAGCACAACTAAATATGGCGCTGAGAGTGTACTAGAATATTGGGAGCATAGGGGGAATTCACTCCCGCTTTGATCCCAGGCTATTTATATCAGTATTTTATATAGGCAGTATCGCAGGCATAACGCAGGTTCACATAGATATTGAGCAGGCTCAGCGTTAGAATATAGCTACTTTTAATTGCCCTATTTTATACAGGAATACACTAGGATGACTGACTCGTTTAAAGAGAGTGCTCTCAAATATCATACCCACCCACTTCCGGGCAAGCTGGAAATCAGGCCGACCAAACCACTGGCCAACAAGAGAGACCTGTCTTTAGCCTACTCACCTGGTGTGGCACATGCCTGTGAGCTTATTGTAGAAAATCCTACCGAAGTTGCTTCTGTGACGGCCCGAGGCAATCTGGTTGCTGTTATTACTAATGGTACTGCTGTGCTGGGGCTTGGAAATATTGGCCCCCTGGCATCAAAACCAGTAATGGAAGGCAAGGCAGTTTTATTTAAAAAGTTTGCCAATATTGATGTGTTTGATATTGAGGTCGATGAGACTGATGTCGATAAACTGGTTGATATTATTGCTAGCCTTGAGCCTACGTTTGGCGGTGTAAACCTCGAAGATATCAAGGCACCCGAATGCTTTATGGTGGAAAACAAGCTCCGCGAACGCATGAAAATCCCTGTGTTTCACGACGACCAACATGGCACAGCTATTGTCGCGGCGGCAGCCATCTATAATGGCCTGCGTATCGTCGAGAAAAAATTTGAGGATGTAAAACTGGTTGTCTCTGGCGCTGGTGCTGCCAGTATTGCCTGCGTCGACTTGCTGGTAAGCATGGGCCTGCAAAAGAAAAATGTCCGTATGATTGACCGCACTGGCGTTATCTATGCCGGGCGCAAAGAAGGCATGAACCCATGGAAAGAAGGCTATGCTGTTGAGACTAGTGATCGGACTATTGATGACGCGATCGAGGGTGCAGACCTGTTTATGGGCCTGTCAGGCCCAGGTGTATTAAATGGTGACCTGCTAAAAAAGATGGGCGAGAAGCCAATTATTCTGGCCATGTCGAATCCAGTCCCGGAAATTATGCCCGAGGAGGCCATGGCCGCCCGCCCGGACGCAATTTTAGCGACAGGTCGTTCCGACTACCCCAATCAGGTCAACAATGTTCTGTGTTTTCCGTTTATTTTTCGCGGTGCTCTAGATTGCGGCGCCTCGACCATTAACGAAGAAATGAAAATGGCCGCGGTAAAAGCCATCGCTGATCTGGCGACGAAGGAGACCTCTGACGTGGTGGCTGCGGCCTATGCAGATGAACAGTTAAAGTTTGGTCCCGATTACCTAATTCCCAAAGCCTTCGATCCGCGTCTTATTGAAGATATACCTATGGCTGTAGTCAAAGCAGCTATGGCCAGTGGTGTGGCTACTCGCCCCATTGAAGATCTGGAAGCCTACCGCCAGACCCTCCATGAATTTGTAAACCAGGCTAGCCTGTTTATGCAGCCTATTATTGAGGTGGCAAAAAAATCACCTGCCAGAATCGTCTACGCCGAGGGTGAAAATGACGATGTGCTAATGGCAGTCCAGGCAGTCATTGATGAACATATTGCCAAGCCAATTTTGATTGGCCGTCGCGCTGGCATGGAAGTGAAAATTGATCGTCTGGGACTGCGTATTGACCTGGATAATGAGGTCGAGATATTTGACCCCAGCAATAATGACAAGCATGACAGCTACGCCGCCTATTATCACGAGATGGTTGGGCGCCATGGCGTCTCTGTCGATGCTGCGCGCAAGATTATGCGTGATGACAATACAGCTATTGCCGCAGTCATGGTGGCCCGGGGTGAGGCCGATGGGCTTATCTGTGGCAAGGTCGGCCGTTTCGATTTCCATCTGCGGGAAATCATGCATCTGCTGGGGCCAGAAAATAAAGATCAACTAGTGTCTTCTGCGGCTGTATTACTAATGCCTGATGGCCCTCTATTTTTAGCAGATACAGCAATGAATGTTGACCCCACTACTGAGGAGCTGGTGAAAATTACCGAAGCCAGCATAGATCTGGTGAAGCGCTTTGGTATTGAACCCAAGGTGGCGCTGTTGTCCCACTCAAACTTTGGTACCTCGAATAACCCTTCGGCGAAAAAGGTACGCCAGGCCGGTGAAATACTGCGGGCAACTTATCCCGATCTGCAGATAGACGGTGAAATGCATGTACTCAGTGCGCTGAACCCCAAGCTGCGCGACACTGTCTATTCTCAAGCCAATATTAATGGCCGCGCCAACGTCTTGGTAATGCCTAACCTGGATGCCGCCAATATTGCTATGGGGCTGATTCGCTCACTGACCGATGCGCTGCTCATAGGCCCATTTATCAATGGTTTCCGTAAACCAGCCCATATTGTGATTCCATCCGTTTCATCGCGCGGCATCTTTAATATGACGGCGCTGACGGTGGCCGATATTCAGGCCATGAAGTAACGGCATTATTTTTCTTGCAGTGACAGTGCTAAATTATACAGCTGCTTTTTATCGCCGCCGGTAATTTTGGCGGTGATAGAAGCGGCTTTGGTCAACGGCAGTTCCTTCATCAGCAAGCCGATAATTTTCTCGGCATCAACCGACATCATGTCGCTGGTGCCCGCATTACCGCCAACCACTAATACGATCTCACCGCGCTGCTGATTGCTGTCTGCAGAGACCTGGTGCAGGAGCTCATCCAAGGTGCCATGCAAATAGGTTTCAAACTTCTTGGTCATTTCACGGGCCATAAAACCGGGTCTGTCAGCGCCAAATACATCCACCATGTCGCTGATTGTTTCGACGATACGATGGGGGGCTTCGTAGCAAACCATGGTTTCTGCGCCCGGCTTAAATTCTGCCAGGGCTTTTTTACGCTGACTACTTTTGGCCGGCAAAAAGCCGATAAAATGAAAACTGTCGGTGGGCAGCCCAGACACACTGAGCGCCGAAATAGCGGCACAGGCGCCGGGAATAGGCACTACACTGTAGCCCTGCTGACGCGCCTCTGAGACCAACCTGTAGCCTGGGTCTGAGATAAGCGGTGTGCCGGCGTCAGATATTAATGCTATATCATCCCCCTCACCCAGCCGCTTGAGAATTTTATAGCTGCTCTTTTTGTCGGCATGGTCGTGGTAGGCCACACAGGGCTTATCTATACTGAAGTGATCGAGCAGCTTTTTACTGTGGCGAGTATCTTCGCAGGCAATTACACTGACAGACTGGAGAGTCTCCACTGCGCGGGGTACCATATCACCCAGATTGCCTATGGGTGTGGCGACGATATATAACGTACCGGACTGATGTGAATTCATGACTATAAAAGCTCTACGTGTAATTGCCGTTGCGGGGTGCATCTTAGCCTTTATTGGGGGCTGTGCGCCAACCGATACAGTGCGAGGCCCGACTATTACAACAGTTGATGCGCCTGATATTTCTGTACTGGCAGAGGCGGCTGGCCTGCTCGAGCGAGCGGCGTTATCTGAGCAACCAGATAGCATGATATTCGACGCAGCCAGCTTGATTGCCAATGCCGGCGATATAGCCCAGAGCGCCGATGTGTTAGCCCGAATTAACGCCGATAATCTGACTGACCCGGAGTTTGTTGAGTACAGCCTACTTGGCATTGAGCTTGATTTAATTCTTGCCAACTGGGGCCAGGCCGCAGCCAGATTTGAAACCGACCGCTTTGTCTTTCTGAGTGCCACATTTAATCGCAAGCTCCGTCTGCGCACCCTTGAGCTGCAGTCAGATGCCAACTTCGCGCTGGGCAATTTTGAACAGAGCTTGCTCAGCTCTATTGAACTAGCTCAAATGCTCACTAAGAAAGCCGAGGTGCGCGATGTTCACAACAAAATCTGGCGTCAGCTCAATGCGCTTTCCTACGCTTTTTTACAGCAGGGCCAGAATCATCAAAACGTAACATTTGCAGGCTGGTTACAGCTAGCTGAGTTATGTCGCAAGTATCAGAGCAGCCAGCAGGCTCAGGTTGAGCAGTACAATAGCTGGCAGCTGCGCTGGAAATCTCACCCCGCCTCACGAATCCCACCAGAGCCGTTCAACAAAGGCTTTAGATACTCGGCACCGCCCGCTCAGGTTGCGTTGCTGTTGCCACTGCAAGAACAATATGAAGTGCCCAGCTATACGTTACTAGATGGCTTTATGGCTGCCTACTATGAGCTATTGGCGCAGAGCGATGGCAGCAATAACCTGTTACTTGATGTCCCCAGGGTACGTCTCTATGACACTTCTGTGCAGTCAGTACAAAAAGCCTATAACAATGCTGTGGATGATAGGGCCGAGGTAATTATTGGGCCTATGCGACAATCCGAAGTTGCAGCGCTTCTCAGCGTACCCGAATTACCCGTGCCAACCATCAGTCTTAACCGCACCGACGATAGTACCGGGCCCCAGATCACAAATTTATTTCAATTCGGCCTATCGCCCCTGGATGAGATGACTCAAATTGCCAATCGCGCTTGGCAGAGTGGTCAGCGCAATGTTGTACTCATCGCCCCTGACAACGGCTGGGGCAACAGCGCGAGTCAATTTTTTAATCAATATTGGACAGACAAGGGAGGGACTCTTTTAGCCACTGTACCCTACCCTTCTTCGATCAATGATTTTACGCCGTTGTTAAAAGCACCGCTGCAAATTGATCTCAGCGAAGAGCGTGGCCTGCAGCTAAAGCGCTTTATCAATAGCCGGATCAATTTTACCGCGCGCCGACGTCAGGATATTGATCTGGTGGTAGTCCTGGGATACCCGCTTAGAGCACGACAGATTAAGCCAGCATTGGATTTCCTTTATGCCTCAGATATTCCGGTAGTTGCTACGTCCCATATTTATAATGGCACTGAACAGGTGGGGCTGGATAGAGACTTATCGGGCGTCGAATTTATCGCCATGCCATGGACATTGCCCGGTCAGATGCCGACACAGTTGCAACCCGATCAGCGTCTGCACACTGCCTATCGTCATCTCTACGCCATGGGTTACGATGCTTTTTTACTGCATAGAAATTTGCCAAATTTAACCGCCGAGGAGGCAATCCCTATTTTTGGCGCAACCGGTTTACTGTCACTTTCCAATGGTATTATTAAACGGCAGGCTAAGTGGGCTAAATTTCAACGCGGGAAAGTGCGGGAGATTCAACCCTGATTAGGTACTGAGTTGCAGGAAGCAAACAGCAACATCAGCAGCGCTATGGTTAGCGTTACTCAAGGAATTATGAAGCATACTAAGGACAGTGGAAAAGCCCTATGGATAGCGACAAAAAAGGTACCAGGCAGCAGACGGCAAGCAATGACCAGGCTGCGTTGTCTGGTGCAGCAGCAGAGCAGCTAGCCTGCGAGTATTTATTAAATCAGGGCTTAACATTGTTGGGACAAAACTTTCGTACTCGCAGAGGGGAAATTGATCTGATAATGCAGGATAATAACGACCTGGTCTTTGTTGAGGTTAGGTTTCGTAAATCCAACCTTTTCGGCAGTGCCGAAGAATCGATTACCCGCCAGAAGTGCGCACGACTGACAGCTGCGGCACTGGCGTATATGCAGTATCAGCACTATGGTGAGAATACAGTGGCCCGGTTTGATGCGGTGGCGATCAGCCCTGAACCGAACCACCAATCCGGTTTTAAACTCAACTGGATTAAAAATATCACAGCGTGAATTGGAAAATTATGGACCAGCAGATTTTTAAGCACTTTCAAAGCCTGATCGAAACCACCATGGTGGTTGGCGATGCTTTTGCTGAGCCTGTTGCCAAGGCTGCCGAGAAAGTGGCTGCAGCCCTGCTGGCTGGCAATAGTATTTTCAGTTGCGGCGAAAAATCTGGCATTTTATTGGCACAACTTTTTGCCGACTATTTGGCACTGGGTTTTGAAATCGAACGACCCGGTTTTCCCGCTCTGAATATCAATAAGCTGGCTGAAGATACCCTGGGCCATCAACGTTTCTCACAGGCCTTAAATACCCACGCACGAAGTGCCGATGTATTATTAGTGGTCAGTGCGGGTGAAGATAGTCCGTCACTCGTTAATGTGATTGAAACAGCAATCGAAAAAGATATGTCTATTGTGTTGCTCTGTGCAGCTAACGACGATTTATTAGCTGCAAGTCTCGGCTACAATGATGTGCAGATTAGTACCGCTGAGTTTTCTGGGCAGCTGGCGACTGCGGCACAATTTCAAGTAATCCAGTGCGTCTGTGCACTGGTTGATCATCAGATTTTTGGAGGAGAGTAAATGCGACAGTTAACCCCCGTTTTAGCACTATTATTTGTACTGACAGGTTGCACCACCGTGGTCAGCTCAGTAACCGAGGGACCCATTGAAACAGACCCTACTGATACCAGCGTCGGCACCAATATCAACGATATGAAAATGGATACCTTTATCGGCGTTAATATTAAAAAGGCTGACGAGAGACTGGATAAATCTCATGTTAACGTCAATGTCTTCAACGCCGTGGTGTTGTTAACCGGCGAAGTCCCCACCCCTGAGATGAAGGTCTTGGCAGGTGATGTGGCTCGTGACTTTAACGGTGTACGCCAGGTGCACAACGAGTTACAGGTTCGCGGCAAGAGCTCCATAGTCTCGCGTACCAATGACACGCTCCTAACCGGAAAAATTAAAACCAAGCTGGCATTTGATAAGCAGGTCAAGGCCTCAGATATGCAGGTTGTGACCGAAGATAGTGTGGTTTATTTGATGGGTAAGGTGCGACAAGTTGATGGTGAAGCGGCAGCGAATATTGCGCGCTCAAGCAGCGGTGTCAGAAAAGTGGTTAAGGTTTTCGAATACGTCGACTAGCAACTCGAGCGAAAAAACCTCTGATTAATGCTAATCAGAGGTTTGCTTGCGCAGATAGTCTAGACGAGTTCAATCGCCATCGCGGTAGCTTCACCGCCACCAATACATAGGCTGGCAATACCTTTTTTACCGCCTCGCTGCTGCAGTGCATGAATCAGCGTTACAATAATTCTTGAGCCGCTGGCACCAATCGGATGACCCAGCGCGCAGGCACCACCATTCACATTTAACTTATCATGATCGATACCAAGCTCTTTCATCGCGGCCATAGCTACAACGGCAAATGCTTCATTTACTTCCCAGACATCAACCTCGTCCACTGACCAACCGACACGCGCAAGCGTTTTAGTGATCGCGCTGACCGGTGCAGTAGTAAACCATTCCGGCTCTTGAGATGACTGATCATAGCCATGAATCAAGGCAATAGGTGTCAGACCTTGAGCCTCGGCTTCATCAGCCATCATTAGTGTCAATGCGGCGGCGCCATCGGATATTGAACTTGCGTTGGCGGCGGTTACCGTGCCATCTTTCTGGAAGGCTGGACGCAATTGAGGGATTTTATCCGGGCGAGCATTACCCGGCTGCTCATCGGTATCTACGACAGTTTCGCCCTTGCGGCTGGCAATAGTGACCGGGGCAATCTCTGCGCTAAATAGACCCTGCTCAATAGCGGCATTAGCACGGCGCAAAGATTCAATCGCGTAGTCATCCTGCAGCTCGCGGCTAAATGCATATTTGTTGGCACAGCTCTCAGCAAAGTTACCCATCGGGACGCCCTGATAGGCATCTTGTAGGCCGTCGTACTGCATATGGTCTAACATCTCGGCACTGCCGAAACGATAGCCCTGACGGCCCTGAGGAATTAAATATGGCGCTCTACTCATGCTTTCCATGCCACCGGCAACAATCACCTTGGACTGACCAGCACGCAGTGCATTGCCGGCCATCATTACCGACATCATGGCCGAGCCACAGACTTTATTCACCGTACTACAGGCCGTGGCCTTGCTAATACCAGCGGCCAGTGCCGCCTGCCGTGCTGGCGCCTGCCCCTGGCCAGCGCCCAGTACGCAGCCCATAATGACTTCGTCAAGCTGATCAAGGTTTAAACCAGCACGCTCTACCGCCGCACGAATTGCAACGGCGCCCAATTCAGGGGCTGGTACCGCAGATAAACTGCCCATCATGCCGCCCATAGGGGTGCGTGCTGCAGATAAAATAGCGATAGCTTTAGACATTGAGGACTCCGATCTAATTGTGAAGGAAAAGGACTTACTTAACCACGCGCAATGAAGGTTTTGACTTTCCTGGACCTATATCGGTCGCAGGTTTTGCGGTAGATTTATCAGACTGTGTTTTGACCGCTTTAGGGCCCTTAGGTGGTGCAGGTGGCGGCGTGTCATCGTCAGCCTCAGGCTCAAAGACCATACCCTGGCCGTTTTCCTGAGTATAGATGCCCATCACTGCTCCGACGGGTAAATAGATCTGAATGGGCATGCCACTGAATCGGGTGGAGAGTTGAACAAACTCCTGATTCATTTCGAAATTGGTGACGGCGCGAGGCGCAATATTGAGTACGATCTGACCATCAGTCACAAAATCCTGGGGTACTTCGACACCAGGATAATGTGCATTGACCACAATATAAGGCGTGCAATCGTTATCCACTATCCAGTCAAAGAAAGCTCTCAACAGGTAGGGACGATTCGACCGCATCTTCATATTAGCCGCGAATCTCGCGTTCTAGATCAGTCAGGCTCTCTTCAAATGAAGGGCGTGCAAATAAACGATCCATATAATCGAGCAGAGGCTTTACCTGGCGATTGTTAGGCAAGTCGACACCCAACTGCGGCAAACGCCAAAGCATGGGTGCCAGGCAGCAGTCTACTAAGGTGAATTCTTCATTCATGAAGTAATCCATATCGGCAAAAATACTGGCCACACTGATTAATGATTCACGGAATTCTTTGCGAGCTGCCTCGGCTTTTTTGCTATCGGGGCTAGCCACGATCTGATCAATCAATGTACACCAATCACGCTCAATACGGTAAATCCATAGTCGGCTTTGAGCCCGAGCTACCGGGTAAACGGGCAGCAGTGGCGGATGTGGAAAACGTTCATCGAGGTATTCCATAACCACTTTGGATTCATAGAGTGCCAGGTCACGGTCGACTAACGTCGGCAGTGTTCCATAGGGATTAGCTTCAAGGATTTCTTCAGTAACGCCGTTGGCTTCGATATCTTCAATATCAACAGTAACGCCTTTTTCCGCAAGTACGATACGTACTCTGTGGCTATACTGACAGGTAGGATCAGAAAACAATGTCATCGATGATCGTCGCACAACAACCTCACATTTTTAGGAGTAATTAAAAGGGCAGAGTAGCTCTGCCCATAGCAGATGACCCGGAGGCCATCATTTTTCTAACCCAAACTTTATTTAGGTAACCGAGATTAATTAACGCTTAGTGAATACCTTTCCAGTATTCGCGGTTTAGCAATACGGTTGGTACCAATAATAGTAGCAGAAACAACAGCACCATCTTACCGATATGCTGGCGTTGCTCAGCCATTGGCTCCGCAATGTAGGTCAAAAAGTTAACCAGGTCGTAAACGGCAACCTCATATTCCTCCACTGACATGCTACCAGTCTGATTGATTTCAAAACGCCCACAGGGGTCGTCAAGAATATCAGCGCCGGTCATCAGATCGCGCTTAATACCACCATTGCTCGCCAGAACTGGGCCGGGCGCACATTCAGGAAGACCCTGCAGATCTAAAAGCGCATGAGGCATGCCCACATCTTTAAATACTCGGTTATTTACACCCAGTGGACGTGATGGATCGGAATAGAAGTTTTTCAGGTAGGTATAGATCCATTCTGGCGAACGGGATCGAGCCACTAACGTAAGATCAGGAGGCGTAGCGCCAAACCAATCTTTAGCACCATCGGCAGGCATAGCAATGTCCATCAGCTGGCCAATCTTCTGACCCGTAAAAATCATGTTGTCCATCATCATCTGGTTGGGAATGCCAATATCATTGGCAACACGCTCCCAGCGTGAATATTTGAACGAATGACAGCCCATGCAAAAGTTAACTGCTAACTTAGCGCCGTTTTGCAATGACGCATCATTAGACAGCTGTGCTTCAAAAGGATCACAGTCGATGCTGCCACAGGATTTGCTGCTTTCCGCACCCACCGCTTTAAGCGGCAGAACCACGAGTAAAGCAACCACAAATACTGCACCTATGGTTCTCCAGAAACCTATGCCGCCATCCATCGTAATGCGATCGGGCTCAGGTTTGGTGGTTTCCATTCTCGTCCAGAAGTAGATACCAATAAAGTAAGCAAAGTACAAAACAGTACAGATCTGTGCCAGGAAAGTGCGCTCTGGAGTTGGCGCTTTAACACCTAGGTAACCCAGAATAATAAATACTGCTGGCAGTACTAGGATCGCTATGCGACTGACGATACCTTTATAGCGTATTGAGCGCACTGGGCTTCTATCCAGCCAGGGCAGTACAAACAGAATGGCGATGGCTGCGGCCATAATAATAAAGCCACCAAGCTTATCTGGAACTGCTCTAAGCATTGAGTAGTAAGGGGTAAAGTACCAAACGGGCGCAATATGCTCTGGGGTCTTCAGCGAGTTAGCTATCTCAAAGTTAGCATGCTCCAGGAAGTAACCACCCATCTCAGGCATAAAGAACAAAATCGCACAGAAGACGAACAGGAACACCACGATGGGCACCAGGTCGTGAATCACAAAGTAGGGGAAGAATGGAATACCATCTTGTGGATTGCCGTCTTTATCCAGGTGTTTCTTAATGCTAACGCCATCTGGATTATTAGAGCCCACATCGTGCAGAGCAATAATATGCATTACCACCAACGCAATCAAGATGATTGGCAGCGCTACAACATGCAGAGACATAAAGCGATTTAGGGTAATACCTGAAATTAGGTAATCGCCACGAATCCACTGCACTATATCTTCCCCTACCACTGGAATTGCACCGAACAGGCTGATAATCACCTGGGCGCCCCAGTAGGACATCTGTCCCCAAGGCAGCACATAACCCAGGAAGGCTTCTGCCATCAGGGCCACATAAATAGTCATACCAAAGATCCAAACTAGCTCGCGCGGCGCTTTATAAGAGCCGTACATCAAGCCACGGAACATATGCATATAGACCACGATAAAGAATGCAGACGCACCGGTGCTGTGAGCGTAGCGAATAATCCAACCGAGATCCACATCTCGCATGATGTACTCAACCGAGGCAAAGGCCTGCTCTGCAGAACCCTGGTAGCTCATCAACAACCAGATACCCGTAATTAGCTGAATAACCAAAACGACCATCGACAGCACGCCGAAGTAGTACCAAAAGTTAAAGTTTTTAGGCGCGTAGTACTCCGCCATATGCCGATTCCACTCGCGCTTGAGTGTTGGCATACGTGAATCTAACCATGCGGCAAACCCAGTTTCATTGCTCATTACGCAGTCTCCGAATCTATACCAATAATCACAACATCATCCGACTCGTAGACATGAGGCGGGATTTCGAGGTTGGTTGGTGCAGGAACACCAGCAAATACACGGCCGGACAAATCAAACTTTGATCCGTGACAGGGGCAGAAAAAGCCTCCCATCCAGGCATCGCCACCCAGGTCTACCGCACCGACATCGGGGCGATACATAGGAGCACAACCTAGGTGCGTGCAGAGTCCAACCAAAATCAGATACTCTTCTTTGCCCGCCAAGGTACGAGCGCTACCAGCAACATAACCCGGTTGAGCGGCACTTTCAGAGGCGGGATCTTTGAGGATACCGTCGGTAATCGTATCGATCGTAGCCAGTGCCGCCGCATCGCGACGCACGATATAAACCGGCTTACCGCGCCACTCAACGACAAGACGACCGCCGACTTCCAGCTTGGAAATATTTACTTTTACTGGGGCACCAGCAGCTTTCGCTTTTGCGCTGGGCTGCCAAGATGAAACAAAAGGTATTGCCGCACCTACTACGCCAGCACCACCAACTACAGAGGTAGCACCAAGCAAAAATTTGCGGCGACTATGGTTGACACCGTCACTAGTCATGACGTTCTCCCTAAAACTTCAAAAATGGAATTCAAAACACACGGACTCGCGCGTCAATAAAAAAGGCGGTGAATAGTAACGGATTGGTGTTTTTTACGCAATAGCTTCATTACCCTAAATTAGGTTAAGTAATTGATTTTTATATTAAAAAAAAGACAAAAAAAAGCCCGACCAATGGGTCGGGCTATTCTTTCGGAGCGATGATTAACGCTTCGAGAACTGTGGACGCTTACGCGCTTTATGCAGACCCACTTTCTTACGCTCAACCTGACGTGCATCACGAGTCAAAAAGCCCGCCTTGCGCAGTGATGGACGTAAATTTTCGTCATAGCTAACTAGCGCACGAGCTATGCCGTGGCGAATTGCACCCGCCTGACCAAAGTTACCGCCGCCAGCAACAGTAATGTTGAGGTCAAACTTTTCGACCATATCGACAATCTCGAAAGGCTGACGAACGATCATTCTTGCTACTTCTCTACCGAAGTAAACTTCAATAGCGCGGTTGTTAATTGTAATGTTGCCGTTTCCAGATTTCATGAAAACGCGGGCTGCTGATGTCTTTCGACGTCCAGTGCCATAAAATTGAGTGTCTGCCATGGTCGCTTTCCGTTACAGTTCGAGTGTCTGAGGCTGTTGCGCAGCATGAGGATGTTCCATACCAGCATAAACCTTGAGCTTTCTAAACATTTCCCGGCCGAGAGGTCCGCGCGGCAACATTCCTTTTACAGCTGACTGGATAACACGCTCAGGCGCTTTATCAATCAACTTTTCAAAAGAGATATCTTTGATGCCACCAGGGTAACCGGTGTGGGAGTAATAAATCTTGCCTTTGGCTTTATTGCCTGTCACGCCGATCTTCTCGGCGTTAACAACGACAATGTAGTCGCCTGTGTCGACATGAGGGGTATATTCCGGCTTATGCTTGCCACGTAAACGTGTCGCAATCTCAACGGCTAGACGCCCTAGGGTTTTGCCCTCTGCATCTACGATATACCAGTCGCGTTCTACTGATTCTGCTTTAGCGCTATATGTTTTCATCTTATCCTGCCTGGCTTTGGGGGATCCCAAAAAAGGGTGCGAATTGTAATGACGACTGGGGCGTTGTGCAAGGCCTGTGTGCAGTAAAGTTTAACTTTTTTATGGCCGGTGAGCGCGCGCCAGATATTCATGACTCTGCATCTCTAATAGTCGGCTTTGAGTGCGCTGAAATTCGAAGCCCAGCCGTCCACCAGAATACAGGCTATGCAGGGGCTCGGCGGCAGTAATCGCCAATTTTACATTGCGATCGTAGAATTCATCGACGAGATTAATAAAGCGCCGCGCCGCATCGTCATTAATACCGCCCAGCAGCGGAATATTGCTTATCAACACCGCATGAAATTCGCGGGCGATATCAATATAGTCATTTTGGCTGCGTGGCCCTTCACAGATCGCAGCAAATTCAAACCACACAATATCTTCCGCCAACTTTATGATCGGAATCGGACGCCCCTCCACTTCCAGGTCAACATTGCGCTTGATTTCACTCTCTAACGGCACCAATCGATTAAAAGTATCGCTAATCGACTGATCTGCCGCATCATCCAGAGGTGAGTGATACAACTCAGCCTGTTCTAGTGCGCGCAGGCGATGATCCACGCCACCATCGACATTGAGCACCAGACAGCGCTTATTAAGCAGCGCTATGGCTGGCAGAAAGCGCTGGCGCTGCAAGCCATTGTGATAAAGATCATTAGGAATAATATTAGAGGTCGCCACCAGGCACACACCGCGGGCAAATAGCTCTTCCAGCAACATACCCAGAATCATAGCGTCGGTAATGTCACTGACAAAAAACTCATCGAAACAGATGATACAGGTTTCGCTCGCTATCTTGTCTGCCACCTTGCGCAGTGGATCAGCTTGGCCTTTAAGTAGCCTTAGATCCTGATGCACACGGCGCATAAAGCGGTGAAAATGCACTCGCATCTTGCGTTCAAACGGCACGCTCTCATAAAAGTTATCCATAAGATAGGTCTTGCCACGACCCACACCGCCCCATAAATATAACCCTACTTCTGGCTGCAGTTCAGATTTAGCGAATTTTTTTAGCAGCCCGCCCAGCAGACCTGCCGGAGGCTGGCTGTGCTTTACCAGCAAACGCTGATAGAGATCTTCCAACGCATCTACAGCTGCTGCCTGCGCAGTATCTGCCACAAAGCCTTCGCGGGATAAATCTCTAAGGTAGCGCTGTTTGGGGGTAGGCATGACATTCTAAACGGTTGTCGATAGAGGCGAACTTTAACCATCAAATTAATTGGATACAACCAAAACTCTCGGGCGCCAACAGATAAAATCTACGTTACAATGCCACCTAAGAGACGAATAAAAAGCGGCGTTTAATCGTCATTTCTATTTATCCGGAACTAAATCAATAGAGGAAATAACGTTGGCAACACTGACCGTGGTACTTATAGCAGCTGCATTCTTTTTGATCGGCGCCGGTATCGGGCATCTCTATTCGCGCAAAACACAGGGCACTAGCGGTTCTGTAAGCGACCTTGAGAAGCAACTTGAGTTGAGCGAGAAGAACCTTCAGCGCTACCAACAAGAAGTGACCGAGCATTTTGTCACCGTTTCGCACCTAACCACCAATATGGCGCAGAGTTATCGCCAGATTCATGAGCATTTGGCCACCAGCGCGATTCGCCTGGCTAGCCCTGAGATTGGCCGGCAACTCCTTAAAGCCGGCGGCTCTGATCTATCGCTGCTTGATGCCGATGGCAATCCATTAATTAACGCTGAAGATATCCAGCCACCGAGAGACTATGCACCCAAGGTGCCAGGTGGCGTTTTAAGTGAAGAGTACGGCCTGGACGAAAACGATCTAAGCAAAGACCACCCAGATGCAGCTAATGGTCCCGGTGAATCTGCGGATGATGATGATAGCGATCCAACCCTTAACGTCAGCTAGCTTCAGAGAGTAATCCAACATAGTAAACAGGGAGGTTTGCTATCAGTGCAGCAATCGTCTCAGCGTATTTAAATCGTCTGGCCAATCTACTATTACCCAGCTATTGCATAGCCTGCAAAGGCGGCCTGTGCCGCGACAATCAATGCCTGTGCAATGATTGCATCAATGCACTGCCCTGGCTGACAGGCCAGTGTCGTCGATGTGCCCTGCCCCTATCCACGGGTTGCAATAGCCTCAGTATCATCTGCCCTGAATGTCAGGAAAAAGCACCGCCTTTCCGGCGCTGCGTGGCGGCCTTTCACTATCAAGAGCCCATTAACACGCTTATTACAGCCATTAAAACCAATCCTCATGCGCCTGAACTACCACAGCTATCTGGACTACTGGCAACCACCATTACTGACCATTACGAAGCGACTGAGCTGCCAAATGTAATTATCCCCCTGCCACTACATTGGCGTAAATTAACTCGCCGAGGGTTTAATCAAAGCTACAGTATTGCCAGATTGCTGTGCCATAAACTGCCCGGAACCGAGCTGCGCAACGATATTTGCTATCGCCGCACCTACTCGCCGCCTCAACATCTGCAGGGCAGGGGTCAACGTATGCACTTTATGCGCAATGCCTTTGCGGTGCACCGCCGACTTGATGGCCAATCCGTTGCCATTGTTGACGATGTGGTCACAACCAAGGCAACGGCTATTGCTGCGGCCTCCAGCCTTATAAATGCGGGTGCCGCCAGCGTCGATATCTGGTGTATTGCAAGAACAGGCTGGCATATTGCTCCACCCTGACTCAGAATGCGCGCTATGAGCATTTCTATCGACAACAATCAACGCATTACCAGCAAAGTGTGGCTGAATATTTTCCAAGAGTCGCAAGCGACAGCCAGAGCCGAGCCCGTGCTCGCCAGCTATCTGCAAGCCACTGTATTGGACCATGACAATATGGGCCATGCACTGAGCTTCCACCTGTCCACCAAATTGGCCAGCACCGCAACGCCTGTGCAGATGCTGCGCGGCATTATGGACAAGGTATTTGCTGATCCAGAGATAATTAGCTGTGCAGCAAAAGATATTCAGGCGACTGTGGACCGTGATTCCGCATGCGACCTGTACAGCTCACCCTTTCTCTATTTCAAAGGATTTCTTGCCCTGCAAGCCTATCGGGTAGCACATCGTCTGTGGCTCCAAGGCGAGCGTTCGCTGGCCCTGTTAATCCAGTACCGAATCTCGCTAAAACTGGCGGTCGATATTCATCCGGCAGCAGTCATTGGCTGTGGGCTAATGATCGATCATGCAACAGGCCTGGTGATTGGCGAAACTGCTGTAGTCGAGGACTGCGTGTCCATAATGCAGTCGGTAACCCTTGGCGGAACAGGCAAAGTTAGCGGTGATCGTCACCCTAAAATCCGTAAAGGCGTACTCCTCGGACCCGGCGCAAAAATACTCGGTAATATCGAAATTGGTGAAGGTGCCATGGTTGCGGCTTCCAGCGTGGTGCTTAAAGCCGTTGAGCCACATGCCATAGTCGCCGGCGTGCCAGCCAAAGTCGTTGGCCATGTGGCTATAGATGAACCATCAAAAGTAATGGATCATTATTTTAAGTGTCCTTAAATAGGCTTAACAGCGCTGCCAACTAAACGCCATGATCTGATCAATAGATTCGGCGTCGAGTAACTGCATCAACAGCCTATCTACGCCAAGAGCAACGCCTGCACAGGACGGCAAACCCGATTCCAACGCCGCCATTAATTTTTCATCTATCGCAACTGCAGGCTTACTCTGTGCTGTGCGCTGATCAATATCATTTTCAAAGCGCTGACGCTGCTGCGCGGCTTCGGTAAGCTCCATATAACCATTTGCCAGCTCTACCCTATTCAAAAACGCCTCAAAACGGCGACTAACTAGCTGCCCGAGGGGATTTTTTTGGGTTTGCGCCAGAGCCGCCTGACAGGCTGGATAATCATAGATAAAAACTAATCCATCCGGCAGCTGCGGCTCTACACTGAGGCTAAACAATAAATCTAGGCAGTTGGCGCGGCTTTCCTGAGCCCAGCTATCTGAGCTTGCATCCGCTGCCATCTGTTGTAAATAGGCCAGCTCAGCAAGGTGAGGGTCGACATTTAAAACCGATTCAAAACATTCACCATAGCGCAACTTTGTCACGGCGAGCTTTGCGCCGGAAGAAACAGTGGTTAGCTGGCCAACAAGCTCTGCCACCTCATCCATCAACTGATGCTCATCCCAGCCACAGCGGTACCATTCAAGCATGGTAAATTCTGGATTGTGTCGGCGTCCTGATTCAGCGTCACGGAAAGCTTTACCCAGACAAAAAATGTCCCCAGAGTCAGCTGCAAGCAGCCGCTTCATAAAGTATTCCGGCGATGTTTGTAAGTACCCACTATCTGTCGAAACCACAGTATTTATACTTTCTATATTGATGTCTGTCACTGTCGAGCGCGCCAGAACAGGAACATCGACTTCAAGCACCTGACGCTGCTGAAAGAAACTACGCAGGCTTTGCAGGAGCTCACTGCGTTGGCGCAACGCGCTCTGATTAATTCCGGGCTGCCAATTACCAAGCACTATTCTTTTACGCGACCCTGGTATTCGCCCGTGCGCGTATCTACCTTAATCACATCGCCCTGATCCAGAAATAATGGCACTTTAACGACAGCACCAGTTACCAGCTTGGCCGGCTTACTGCCACCCTGAGCGGTATCGCCTCGCAGCCCCGGATCTGTTTCAACAATCTCTAACTCGACATGGTTGGGTGGCACGACCGACAGTGGTGCACCGTTGTAAAGCGTGACAACACAGATATCCTGCTCGCGCAACCACTTAAGCGCGTCGCCAACAGCTTGCTCAGTGGCCTGGTGCTGCTCAAAGGTATCTGGCTCCATAAAGTACCAAAAGTCACCGTCTTCATAGAGATACTGCATATCCATATCAACCACATCAGCCCCCTCCAGCGACTCACCTGATTTAAAGGTTTTCTCCAAAACCCGGCCGGACTTGAGGTTGCGCAATTTAACTCGGCTAAAAGCCTGCCCTTTGCCCGGCTTAACAAATTCATTCTCAAGAATAGAACAGGGATCCCCGTCGAGCATGAGTTTTAATCCAGAGCGAAATTCATTGGTTGAGTAGTTAGCCATTGTTGTCTGATCTCAGAAATTAGAAAGGCGGTCATAATACCTCAAGTGTCGGCCGTTTTGATCAGTTTTGAGTATTGGTCGAGTATTTACCGATAACCGATAAATAACGCATTGCTTAAACGATTCATGACCAGCAAAAACTTGACTACAATATAGGTTACAAGAGATTGCAAGAACCACAGGTTGCTCGGTCTAAACAGGGGTTCAATCCTCCAGCTGACTATCAAAAAGCATCTAACAAAGGAATGTTAAGCGCGCAGTTATGGGTTTGATAAAGGATAAAAATGTTTCCGCACTACTGGGAACAATCGTCCCAAATACTGAGCTATCTCAGTCTGTCGGCAACGCCACATCCACACAGACCGAATCCAATATAAAAAGCAGTCAGTCGGCGCAGTTATGGATGAGTAAGCTCTCAACAGCGAGCACAGTGCAGACCGCAATCGAGCTGTATAGATCGCTGCCGCAACTTATAAACCTGAATATCGATCCCTACAGTAAACTTTCTATCCTTGAAATTATCTATCCAGAAGTTATTCAATGCACTGCGCAGCTACTCTCTAATCGGTTAACTCAGGATACCGCCAAAGCCGTATCCCTGGGGCAAGCATTGACGCGATATACTTACGAGAGCTACAAGTCTCTGGCCTACCAATTTAGTCAGCAAATCAACAGCCCTGAGCCGGTAAGCAGCCCTGAGCCGGCAAGCAGCCCTGAGCCGGTAAACAGCCCTGAGCCGGTAAACAGCCCTGAGCCGGTAAACAGCCCAGAGCAAGCTCTTCACTGCAACCAAAAAACAGGGCTGTGCATCTTCCGCAGCTGCCAACTTCTTGCCCAGATTCAGGTTAACAGCCTCAGCCATTATCTCGCCAAACCGAGCAACTTTTGGCGCGAGCTCCATACGCTGTACTCAGCGGCCTGTGCTATGGCCATAGAGCGAGAAGATCTCAGCAATGCTATTGGCCCACGCAGCTCAATCCACACCACCTACGTTAAATTACTCCTCATCAACTGCACCAGGCCCAATCATTTCTCAAATTACGAACTAAAATTTGTTTTTAATGAGCTCGATTTCTGGTCTTCATTAGCCGAGTTAGAAGCAGGCTCATCAGGCGGTCTATTTGTTATCGATAGGGCGAGCAACTTAGGGCCCATTTATGCCGACAGCGCCAAAGCCAGCCCAGAAAATTTAGTGCTAGATACTTTTAATCTGGTTAAGTTTTTAAATAGCACCCTGACCGAACGCGCTAATCACAATGTTTTTTCCGATCGGATTTCACGACGTATCATCAAGGATCTAGTGCGCCAGTGGGGCGAAAAAATACGTCGCCAAGAGACCCATATAAAAGATAGGGCCAAGGTGAATATCGCCTGCGGCATTACCTCGACACTGTGCATGCTGGCAAAAACAAATTCATTCGAACGTTTTCTTAAGCTGTGCGGTCAATCCACCCTTGCGCAGCCTCCCACAAGTTGCGCTGCAGTCGGCAATGATATCTGGCATGTTGGCCCACCCACCAATATAAACCAACAGCAAAGTGACCCCTCCGACCCCGTCATCTATGCCGAGATGCAGCGGCGACAGGCAAAGCTAAAATTAGTCAGCGGACTGAGAATAAACACCAGCTTAAATGGCGCCTGTATTGAGTTGATGGAGGAACAGTCAGAAATACAGCCAGGCAAGCCAATTGCACTGCGCGCCAAAGGGTCTCAGCAATGGACGGCGGGCATTGTACGCTGGAAACAGATTTCACCCGCTCTAAGCACATTATGTGGCATTCAATTTCCAGCAAAATATTGCATCCCTGCTGCTATTCGCGGTTTTAGGCGCGTGCAAAATTCCGATCTTCAGTTTATGCAGGCCATTGTATTTACTCGGCAAAAAGATCTTAGCGAACAGACCTCATTGATCTGTCCACCACTGCGCTATACCAGGGGTGCAAAAATTCAACTACTCACCATCAACGACCAGTACACCGCAGTATTGATTGAAGAACTTGAAACTACCGAGCACCTCTCCCACTTCAAAATAGCGATTTATTAATTATGCTCTCTCAGGATCCCCTGAATATATTGATCGTCGAAAAATCCCATGACGAAGCCAACAGATACAGCAGTATTTTGCGCAGCGCTGACTACCAGGTCGATGCCAAACTCGCCGGTAATGAGGAGGAACTGCAAAAATATCTGTCCATGCGCAATTGGGATTTATTGATCGCGCACATGGACTACTCAGCACTGCCCATACAAAATATTTTCCAGCGTATTCGCCGTAGCGAACGCGATATTCCCGTCATTCTGATTATTCATGAATATGACCCTACAAAGCTTATTGAGGGCCTGCGCCTCGGCGCTCAGGACGTCGTCATCGAGGATCAAGATCAGCACCTGCTCAAGGTGGTAGCGCGGTCTCTAGCCAGGGTCTATGAGCGGCGCCAATGCCGTGAGTGGGAACGCAAGTTATGCCTTGCCGAAAAACGCGCACAGCATTTAATGGATATATCACGCTTTCCTATTGCCGTTGTTCAGGAAGGCACCTATGTCTATGCCAATGATGCCTGTGCCGCAGTCTTTGGTTTTGACCAGCCCGACGAAATGCTGTGCCTGCCTATTATCGATAATATCGCTGCCAGCGATCGCGAAAAACTCAAAGCTTATATGGTACCGCTGGAAGCTCAGCATGAAATCATGCCCTTTGAAGCTGTGGTAAAAACCATCAACTCTGAGGGCATAGAGATCAGCGCCTTTCTCGAAATCAACCAGATTCAATACGAGGGCGAGCCAGCTCTGCAGTTTACGATTAATAAAGACAAGCTTTTCGATGCCCATATCGAAAAGAGCGAGGACTCTTCGATCACTGAATACAGTGCCATTCAGCCGCAGCTGGTCTATGAGCTGATCAGTCGCGCCATCAGCAAGTCGGTACAGACTGGACAAGACAGTATTCTATTAAACATTCAGATGGATCGGTTTGACCAACTCAAGGATGATTTGGGCATTGCGAAAGCCGAGAAAATCGCCCATTCACTGGTGACCTATGTGGTAGATATTTTTTCTCACAACGTCGACTGTGGACGTCTGTCAGAAAATGCCTTCATTGTTACCCTAGCTGAAACTCACGAAGAAAAGGCACTTGAGATAGCCGCCAATATCGCACAAAAAATCAGTCAAGAACTGTTTGATATAGACGATGAAACCTTCTCTTTAACAGTGACGATTGGCGGCACATTACTCAATGAAAATGTGCCCTCTGTTGAGCGCGCACTGAGTCGAAGTCAAGAGGTTGTGAATGAGCTACGCGATGCACAGGGCGTAGGTAATGGCGCCAGGTTCTATATGCCAGATATTCACTCCAATGAGGTATCAAAAAACGAAGCGATAATAATCACCGCTAAACGACTACTTAACGAAGAGCTTTTCTCAATACGCTATCAGCCCATTGTAGCGCTGACCAGTGGCGGCAGCGGCAAAGAATATTACGAAGTAATTCTCGGTGTGTCCAAATCGGTTGCCGCCAATGAAATTCCTGCGGACTTTATCAATGATCTGTTTAAATCTGACATTGCTGCAGATGTTGATCGCTGGGTCATTGACAAGGCACTGATCTCTCTGTCAGAAAAACTAGATGTTAGTCCGGAAACCAAATTGTTTATTAACATTAGTACCCAGTCATTTTCTGATCAAGGATTTTTACCCTGGCTCAAAGAGGCGCTCAAGAAAACCGAACTATCCCCTAATGCGATGATTTTTCAATTTCGTGAAATTGATGCTGTGCGCCATCTCAATCAGGCCGCAGCCATTTCTGATCAAATGAAGAAGGTTAATGGACAAATTAGTATCGCCAATTTTGGCTTGGCTATTAATCCGCTAAAGACATTAGAGCGTGTGGCGGTAGATTTTGTGAAGATTGATCGCCTTATCGTTGAGAAGCTTGAACAGAGCGGCGACGGCAAAGCGGAGTTCCAAAAATTAATGGGCGGGATGACCGGTACTGGTGTAGATGTGATTGTGCCCTTTGTGGAGAAGGCCAGTATTTTGCCGATTCTATGGCAGCAGGGTGTGCAGTATATTCAGGGGCACTATGTCAACGAGCCCTCTTTCGATATGGACTATGACTTTTCTGAGGGCTCCTAATGCAGAGTAACGCGCTAACGACGGCTCATCTACTCACTGAGACTAATGGTGTCTTTGTCAGAATAACCCAGTAGATAGAGAATACCATCGAGACCGACATTAGAGATTGCTTGCTTGGCCGACGCCCTAACCACCGGCTTGGCCCTAAAGGCGATACCCAGCCCGGCAATCGCCAGCATCGGTAAATCATTGGCGCCATCGCCCACGGCAATCACCTGCTCCAACCGCAGTCCTTCTTTGGCTGCAATCTCGCGTAACAATTCCGCTTTGCGCTGACCATCAATAATCTCCCCTTTGACTCGCCCTGTAACAGCACCATTAGCAATATCGAGCTCATTCGCATAGACATAATCAACATTCAGAATACTTTGCAGATAGCGAGCAAAAAAAGTGAACCCTCCAGAGACAATTGCCGTTTTATAGCCTAACTGCTTGAGGGTTTTAATCAGGTGTTCTGCCCCCTCATTGAGACGCAACCTTGCCGCTACAGACTCCAATACGTCTTCACTCAAGCCTTCAAGTAACGCCATACGTTGGGTAAAGCTCTGCTTAAAGTCTATCTCACCCTGCATGGCTGCCTCAGTAATAGCGGCAACCTGCTCACCCACTCCCGCCTCTATAGCTAACTCATCAATGACTTCAGCATCGATCAATGTGGAGTCCATATCAAACACCACTAGCTGGCGATTGCGACGGAAAATAGTATCTTCCTGATAGGCAATATCGATGTTGTATTGACCCGCCAGCTCCAGCAATGAATGGCGCAGATTAGTGGCATTATGGGCTTCGCCGCGGGCAGAAAACTCAATGCAAGCACGGCCTAGCTGATCACTCTCGTCAAGCTTAACGCGACCCGACAAGCGTACAATTTTATCAATATTAAGGCCCTGCTCACTGGCAACTTTGGTAACAGCCGCCAAATGACAGGCATCAATTTTACGCGCCAGAAGCGTAACTATATGGCGTGGCTTGCCCTGCTGCTCCACCCAGTTTTGATAACCCTGTCCAGTGATAGGTAAGAAACGCCCCATCATGTCCATTTTATCGAGGCTGGAAAGTACCGCTTCGGTCACTGCGCTAGTCTGCTCGCTTCGAGGAACCGCCGCCAAGATGCCCAGGTTAAGCTGATCGTGAATCACCGCCTGGCCAATATCCAACACAGTAACGTCATAGCGGGACAATACATCGGTCACAGCGCTTGTAACACCAGGCTTATCCTGTCCCGACACATTGATAAGTAGAATATCTTTCACAGATTCAAGCCAAGGTTATTTTTGAGGTCGTCATTATAGTAAAGTTGTGGGAATAGGATAGAATGCGCGGCAAATTAAATTCAACTAAATTCAGGGAGCACGGGATGCATCGTCACTATTCGATTGCTAAAAAATTACCTGCAATCGTGCTCTGCATTAACCTGTTGCTTGGATTGTTCAGCTGGGTGATTCTAGCCACCCAAACGTCCAGCCTGGCCAACCAAAGGGTAGCAGATAAAAGCCAGACTACCATTAGCCAGCTTGTCGAACTAATTCGTACCCCCTTATTTAATGACGACACTATAAGCGTTCAGGTCGCGCTGCGCCGAGCAACACAGGACCAGGCCATTTATAGCGCTAGCTTTTATGATATCAATAATCAGCTAGTAACCCAGAGTAAGCAGCCTGGTGATAGACCAGAGCATATGGAAACTGTCAGCGCCGTTGTTGAACTCCAGGATACTGAAGCAGGAACGGTTTATATCGAGGTCAATAGCGCGCCAATCTTCAGCCAGTATCGCAATGTATTTCTAGCCTGGCTGGCACTCTGGTTTGTGTTTACCGTCGCCAGTACCTATGCGAGCCTCAGATTTGCCGAGAAATTTGCGCGCCGCCTGCGCATTTTGACCAATCGCTTGCCGGGCAGTGCCGAGCAGATCGTGGACGAAATTAGCGCTCTAGAAGCGCGTATCCAACCACTGTTGTCTTCCGCTGGTCAGACTGACGAAAACATTGCCAGCGGCTATTACTACACTATGGTTACCGCCACTATCAAAAATCGCCAACGGCTTAACAATCAACTTAATCGCGAAAACCTTGAGTTGCTATTTGAGAAAATTGATTACTGTACCTCGCGCGCACTTGAACTCTATGGCGGCCAAAGAGTAGAGGGCGCAAATGGCAGCATCTGCTTCTATATTCGTTCTACACAGAGCTCCAAACAGCATCTGCTGGTCTGCCTCATGGCGGTATATTCTCTGCAACAACTGCTCGAACGTCTGAGCGCAAAACTGGGCGTAGATTTAGAGATTAATTGGACCCTGCATAGCGACAACTTGCCCACAGTACCGCTATTCAAATATCACGAAGGGATTGCAGCGCTAAAACTGAGATCCGCAAAACTGGCGGGCGAGCTTCAAGAAGGGGTTATTGCAATCCATTCAACGGAATACGATATTGAGCAGCTGTCCTCTATAGCTCGCTTCCAAGCCTATGACAGTAGTTGCTATGTGCTACAGGGATTTCCCGAAGAGCGTCAGAAACTGCTGGAGACACAGATTCTGCATCTGGCCAGAATCTGCCTCTAGCGACGCACGCCATAGTCGCCTTTATTTGTATCCTCTGATTGCCCACACCAGCTAGGGCTCCGGTCAATCTTTCAGGCTAAGATGGGACGTATCTATGTCCAACGACGCAACCTCAGACTGCTCATCTGGGTCGATAACATAGCGCCCTGCAGGTTCTGCCACCATGGCGGCAAGCTTTTGCGGATCCACCTCTGGCGCCGCATCCTGTCGAGAAGATTTTTCTGATTCAGGCAATACATCGGCGCCCAATGGTGCCATCGAAAGACCTTGGGAGTCTGGAGTACAGGGAACAAGTTCCGCAACGGCACCCGCATGTTCCATGGCACAGAGAATTTTATCGGCACTGGTAAGGTCTGTATTACGCTTTAGATAGGGTGTTTGACCGGAAAAAAGCCGTTCTACTTTGGCCTCATCGAGTTTGAAGATTGCACCAACACGCTGTTTTACCTGATCAATATTCTGACCCGCCGCAATCTCACCACGAAACAAAACATCAAACAGCTCAACCACTGATTCTGACATGAGCTTTAAGTCTCCCTGCTTGGCAATGTTCCTTAAGTATTGGAACAGTTTTTTGGGAAATACAAACTTTTGCCGCCAAATAACAATAACTGATCCACAGGTTTACCCCTGAGAATAATCCAGAGACTTTAAGGATGCGCCTCTAAATTCTGATCCATCTCCAGTGCGGGTGCCTGCTCACTGGGTCTGCCGACTATCTTGGCTGGCACACCAGCCACAGTGACATGAGCTGGCACATCTTCAAGCACCAGACTGCCAGCACCTATTTTGACGCCATCGCCCACACAAACATTACCGAGAATTTTAGCGCCAGCACTGATCATTACCCCATTGCCGATATGAGGATGGCGATTACCGCCTTTGCAGCCACTGCCACCCAGCGTAACCGAATGTAAGATAGAGACATCATTGCCAATAATAGCTGTCTCACCGATGACTAAACCCGTGGCATGGTCAATCATAATGCCGGAACCCATGCAGGCTCCCGGATGAATATCGACCGCAAAGGTTTCAGAGATTTGATTTTGAAAAAACAGTGCTAGCGCCCGACGATCCTGCTGCCAGAGCCAATGCGAAATTCGCTGCAGCTGTAGCGCCTGAAATCCTTTGAAATATAAAATTGGCGTCAAGTGACGATCACAGGCTGCATCGCGCTCAAAAGATGCCTTTATATCGAGTCGGACGCTGTCGCCAATACTCACATCCTCACGCAGAGCCTGCGCAATAACCAGCTCTATAGTCGCTGCCGGCACCGCCGGGCTGGCCAACTGTTCAGCCAGGTTATAGCTCAGCGCTTCATCCAGGCTGGTATGATTTAGAATTGACACCTGAAAAAACTGCTCCAGAACCGGCTCTTCAGCCGCTGCTTGCTGTGCCTCATTAACTATAATGTCCCAGATTGGGTCACTGTTCCTCACGACATCAAACTCCGATAAACCGTTAAGTCTGGACAAAGCGCTGAACAATCTCGTCTAGATGCTCTAACACCGTATCCAATAATAATAATTCGCTACCCCTAAGCTGCGCTGCAATAACATCTGCACTCAGCTGTTGTGCAAAGACATCGGCAATTGGCCCATAACTAAGATGCCACCGCTCTGGCGCAACGCCACCTCGATCAGTCGCATAGGGACGATAAAACCCCAGCGCGCTATCTTTGCCGACACAGCTATCCAGCCAATCATGCATAGGCGCAAAAATGCCGCTGCCCTCAACTTCTTCCGGAGTCAGCTGTATCTGATAACCGGCGGGCATAGCGGCAGCATCAAAGATATCAAAGTCAGTCCCCCAATGATGGCGAGAGGCACCGGGCAGCGCCGACCAACGCAGCACAGCCTGAATTTGCTGCCAGGGACTCAGTGTTTCAAGCACGATGGGATTACCCGCATTATCGACCACCGGACGCAAACCTGAAAGTTTGCCATTCCAAATATGCAGCTGACGTTCAAAAGAACGAAAACCACTGCATATTTGTAGATCAAAGCCCTTGTCCGCAGCCTGAGCCTGCAGTTCAGCCAAAGGGGCAACTACCTCGGTATGAACCCAATGGGGCTGGGCCCCAGCGCCCAGCCTACGCAGATGACGATCGGTAGAACCTGTTAGAATATCATTATCAGTCATATCAACAATGCCTTTACACAGATGCAGAGTCTGTTATCTGACTGACCAGAAGTAAAGCATCTATTGACCAGGCCTTTAGCCGCTAGGAACTTAGTGCTATTTAAGGATCGGTGAGATTAATCACACCATCGCGATGCAGCCTGATGGGCATGAACAGGTTGGCATCCCGCAGGGTCACTTCCAGCTGATATTCAATAGCATGGCCATTCGAATGTACTAATTTCTGGAACAGCGAAGCACCGCCAATAAGGTCTCCAGTGCAGTAGGCCCTAAATGTTGACTGGCTCAATGCAGGCACCAAAAAAGGTTTCTCAATCACTCCCACAGCCACCCGACTATCCTGTAAATAGAGCCTAAATGAGCCCCCCTCAATCTCCATTTGCGCATTATTCGGGTTGATCAACTGCATGCTAATGCTAAATCTCGGCGCTAAACCCTGCGCTGGCAGTAATTCCAGATCAGATAACAGTACATCGGGTGACTGACGCTGCAAGCTGACGCAGCCAGTGGTGGCTATCACCGCCCACAGCAATAAGAGATAACCAAAGAAATCTCTGCCCCGCAGAAGTGTACTCATTCCCTGCCCCCTATTATGTCCCTAGTTATAGCGCTCACAATTGCCGTCCTGGCATAAATCCGGTTACTCTGTAAATATAGTTGAATTTTGGTTTGCCACCCGCATCAAAACGGTTAAGCATTCACAACCTGAGGCACTCTGTGTATAAAATTTGAGGCTGGAATAAAAACGAAGCACCGATTGCTCAGACGCAGATCGGCGCGACCGCTTTAGCAAAAAAAACCTGAAAACTAAGGTAGTTACGAATGGATAAGCTAGACCGCGAAATTATGTTATGTAACCTTGATGACCTCGAGGAACAGCAGGCTATTGAGTTAACCATTGATGAGCGGCGATTATTTGCGGTCCGTCAGGACAATCAACTGCATGCTTACTGGAATATCTGCCCCCATCTTGGTATTCCGCTAAATTGGGCTCCGGATAAATTTCTCGATCTCGACAACAGGCTGATTCAGTGCTCATCCCATGGTGCACTGTTTCATATAGACAGCGGAGAATGTATTGCTGGGCCCTGTTCTGGAAAAAGGTTACAGCCCGTGACCCTGCGTCGTGACAACAGTGTCTACTATCTCAGTGCAGACCAGCCCCTCCCTGCAGCACCATTAAATCTTAGGGAGCAGGCTCTGGCAGACCTTGAAGACAGCTAACAGGCTCCTGCAAACAGATTTCATCGGCACCTAATGTAGCCCGCCAGGCAATAACCTCAACGCCAGCCGCTATGGCCTGCGCCATGGCCTGAGCATAGGCGGGGTCTATATCAGCGGCCACCTCAACTCGATCGACACCAGATAGTTGTACACAGAAAAACAATACGGCTCGATGCCCTGCGGCAACCATCGCCATTAACTCACGTAAATGTTTGGTGCCGCGGCTGGTGACTGAATCCGGGAACATGGCCAAACCATTGCCCATATCCAGCGTGACATTTTTAACCTCCACATAGCACAGCCCCGAAGCGGAATCCTCATCGCCCAGCAACAGATCAATACGACTTTTCTCCTCACCATAACGCACCTCTGTGCGCAGCTGCTGATAACCGCGCAACTGCGGCACCAAGCCCGCCTCAATCACCTCGCGTACAAGATGATTTGGACGTGACGTGTTGACCCCCGCTAAATGGCCATGACTAGTCGTCACAATTTCCAAAGTGCCCGGCAGCTTGCGCTTGGGGTTGTCCGATAATGAATACCAGCAGCGAGAACCCTCGACCTGACAGTTCTTCATGGATCCGGTGTTAGGACAGTGCAAGGTAAGAATATTGCCCTGCTGATCGCGCACATCAGCAAAAAAACGCTTGTAGCGCTTTAAAAATGTGGCTGGAAATAATGCCGGCGTATTTTTCATTGCTGCTGTTGGCCCTCTGCCATAAAAAACGGCTAGTCGTCGTTAAAGGAAATTTTACAACAATGGTCTACTATTAGTTGGCTGATCAGTAAAATTTTATACCGCCTCAACAGAAATTTTCCTTGATATATTGGTCGAAAATCTCTATAACGGCGGGTCCCTTTTTTAGCTTGAAATCAACAACGGATTTGATGCATGCCAGCAGCAAAAGAAAAAGCAGCAAAAAAGCCAGCAGCCCGGTCTAAAGCCGCAGCTAATGCCCCCTCTGTGACCCTTCATGGTCTTGCTCCCTATGTGGAAAAAAAGAACGAAGAGTACATGAACGAAAACCAGCGCAAGCATTTTAAGGAAATCCTTAAAGCCTGGCGTCTTGAGCTTATGGAAGAGGTTGATCGCACCGTTAGCCACATGAAAGACGAAGCGGCAAACTTTCCAGATCCCGCTGATCGCGCGACTCAAGAAGAAGAATTTAGCCTTGAGCTGCGAACTCGTGATCGCGAGCGCAAACTTATCAAAAAAATTGATAAGACATTGTTGCGTGTCGAAGAAGACGACTACGGCTTCTGTGACCAGTGCGGCGTTGATATCGGTATTCGCAGACTTGAAGCTCGCCCGACGGCAGACCTCTGCGTGGACTGTAAGACCCTTGATGAAATCAAAGAAAGACAGATTACGGGCGGCTAGCACTAGCCGCTTTCATGCCTGGGCTGCCTGCGGCTCAGGCGTCCTTGCTGTTTATTTATGTCAGCTTTAAGCCGTTTCGGGCGCTTTGCCCCCTCCCCGACGGGCCCATTGCATTTTGGCTCTCTGGTCAGCGCTCTGGCAAGCTACCTGGATATTAAAACGCGCCACGGCCAATGGTTAGTGCGTATCGAAGACAGCGACCCCCCCAGAGAAGTACCAGGTGCCAGCGCCACTATTTTGCAGCAACTCGACACCCATGGTTTGCACTGGGATGGCAATGTGCTCTATCAAAGTGAGCGCCAGCCCAGCTATTTAGCGGCTCTTGATAAACTTCAGGAAAAAGGCCTGATTTACTACTGCCAATGTAATCGACAGCGGATACAAGCCATCGGCGGTATTTATGACGGTCACTGCCGCTGCCTGCAACTCGCCGCCAAAGATAGCGCTATACGCCTAAATGTCGGCGATGAAGACAATGAGCCTATAGGGTTTACCGACCTTATTATGGGCCAGTATCAACAATGCTTGAAGAGCGACGTAGGAGACTTTGTATTGCGCCGGCGAGACGGACTGTTCTCCTATCAGCTAACAGTGGTGGTCGATGATGATTATCAGGGCATTACCGATATTATGCGCGGCTCTGATTTACTCGATTCAACACCGAGACAACTCTACCTCCAGCAATGCTTGAATTACTCGCAGCCCAACTACGCCCACCTGCCTGTGGCACTTAATACTGACGGACAAAAACTCAGCAAACAGAATCATGCTGCGGCACTGATTCCCGGTCATGAGACACGGAACCTCTACACAGCGCTGACCTGGTTGCAGCAAAAGCCGCCTGCAGAGCTAGCCTATTGGTCTATTGCCGAAATTCTCGACTGGGCGATTGCCCACTGGTCCCGGGCGGCAATCCCCAGCACCATGGGTATCGATGCGCCCGACAACTTTTAATCAGAGCGCCTAGGCGGCGAGAAGCGTTTGCTTTGCGCTCTGGGCTTGCATACCATCGACGGCGTTATGACCACTAATAAACCAATGATCTAACCAATGCTCAATTACCGACTTGTCGCGACCCTGTTACTGCTGTGTACCGTGGTTTTTCCACTGGCGACGCAGTGGGCCATAGAGCCTGATGGAAGCTGGTTTAGACCTTTTGTCGTCTGGGCAATGGTTGTATACGCCTCATACATTGTTCAGCGTGGACGGAAGTTCGATGAATCTTGAGATCGCAGCATCAACCGCTTGCGTGCTAGTCCTTGCAGGTATGGTTACCCGATTTCTGGCTCAACGCAGTAGCGGCAACAACCATCTGGTGCTGGTGCTGGCGTTATTTTCTGGTACCGGCGTCATGTTAGCCATGGGATCGATCGAGATGGCAGGCCGCTACGGCTACAGTATTATTCTGGCGCTGATAGGCTTCACATTGATTTTTATTTTCTCGCCACTGATATTTTCACCTATTCGCCGACTCAGCCAAATAATTCGTTTCTCAACACCCGTGGATTTTTTAACCTTTAGATATCGAGGCAAAGCAGTTGCCGTGGTCGCCTGTATCAGCTTAATTGCTATCGCAATTCCATTGATTCTGGCCCAACTATTGGCCATTGAATCAGTGCTGCGATTTCTATTTGGCCAGAACGTCTATAGCCTGCCACTGCTAGCGATAGTTATTATTTTCCTCAATCGCCGCTCCATTCAGATTGGCATCGTTAATCATCTAAGCTGGATTATGGCAGCAGCCGGATTGCTACTGATACCGGCACTGGGCCTGACCGCCTGGAGTTCAATTCAATCGGTGTTTGGCACTGTCGGCGAGATGAATACCTGGGTTATCGACAGCGGCCAACGCTTTGTGGTGCAGCGCATGGACTCATCCTACAGCCTGTTTACCGTCTTTCTGGCAGCCAGTTTTTCCCTGCCTATTAACTTTAGTATTCTTGTCTCAGAAAATATTTCCGATCGCCAGGCAAGCACCACAGCCTGGGCCTATCCCCTGCTAATTTTACTGGCCTGTATTCCTGTATTTCCAATACTGTGGAGCGGTATTGCCGTGCAATCCTCCTCACCACTACAAGACTACCTTTTTGCTCTGCCAGCACTCACCCAACAGCCTATTATCGCGGGACTGGGCGCCGCCAGTATTATTCTATTGGCAGTTGCACTGATTTGCAGCCTGACGCTGACAATTGCCAAGGTCACCCTGAACAGCTTCTTGTTACCGGGCAAGGATCTGGCCAAGCAAGCGGCCCTAACCGACTGGATCAATAACCGCCAGATAATTATTGCCGGGGGCTTACTGATTGCTTGCTTGCTACTCAGCCTGGTCGTCAAGGGGCGCAGCATCACCGACTTTTATTTAGTCGGTTTAAGTGGCTTGGCGCAACTGACACCGGGAATGCTAGCGGTAATCTATATTCCAAAAGCTAACCGCCTTGGCTTTATTGTCGGGTTAACCCTGGGCATGCTGATTTGGCTGGTAACTCTGGCGATACCACTGCTTTTTGGCGACTGGAGCCTCTCCCTGCCCTGGCTGGACAGGTCACTGACGTTTGGCATGCAAAACTGGAGTATCTGGGCAGTTGAGGCGCTACTTGTTAACGTAACCCTGAGCACCATCTGCTCTGTCTACGGCCGCATGAGTGAAAAAGAAGAATACTACGCCGCTGTATGTATGGCCGACAATGTCTATATTCCCGCGCGCATAGAATTAAGCCAGAAATCGGTGACTGAGTTACAGGACAGTTTGCGTCTCTCACTCGGTGACGCCGCTGACACTGAGATAGATAAAGCATTGGAAGCTACAGGCAGCGATAAGTCCGAAGCCCGACCCGGCGCATTGCGCAAGATCCGCGACAGCCTTAATGCGTCATTAAACTTGCGCTACGGTGTGCTTGCCGCCAGCGAAATTATGCAGCAGGCAATGCCGATTAACCTGATCGCCAATAAAGAACCCGATGATATTTACCTGATGGAATCGGTACTAGCCATTCATGGTGACCGGCTAACCGGCATTGCTAGCGAGCTGAATAAATTACGTGTCCATCACCGCGAAATTTTGGACAACCTACCTATTGGTATTATATCCATCGATCAGACCGGTGAGGTTCTCAAGTGGAACACCCGCATTTCGGATTACACCAACATTAGTGCCGACATTGCCACAGGTGCCTCTATTACCGACCTACCTGAACCCTGGCGCAGTGCAATTAGTGATTTTATCAACAGTGGAGAGACCGATCTGGATAACCTGCGCCTTGAAATCAATGGCCAAGCGCGCTGGTACAGTCTGCAAAAATCTGTCGAACAAAATATTGAAGGCGCCAGTGCAGATATTATTCTCTTGATTGAAGATCAAACAAAGTCGGTAGTATTGACGCAAAACTCCATAGATAACGAAAGGCTAGCATCAGTGGGTCGGCTGGCAGCCGGAGTTGCGCATGAAATTGGTAATCCGGTCACCGGTATCGCATGCCTCGCGCAGAATTTACAGCATGAAACCGAGCCCGAACAAATTGCCGAATCAGCACAGCATATTCTGTCACAAACCGAGCGCATCAATCGTATTGTGCAGTCACTGATCAATTTCTCGCGCGGTGATCGCGCGCTGCAAAAGCCAGTGCAGGAGGTTAATCTGCGCAGCGTCGCACAAGAGGCCATTCAGCTGCTGACACTGAGTACAGCAAAGCCTGAAATAGCATTTGTCTGTGATATTGACCCGCAACTAACGGTCACCGGTGACTACCACCAACTTATTCAAGTTTATCTAAACTTATTGAGCAATGCGCGAGATGCCTCGCCAATCGACAGTCAGGTTACTATCAGCGCAGTGCTTGAGCCTGAGCAGATCAGAGCCACTATCAGTGACTCAGGTACTGGCATTGCAGAGGGTATTTCTGGGCGTTTGTTTGAACCCTTTGTGACCTCAAAAGAACCGGGACAAGGCACTGGACTGGGGCTATGGGTGGTATTTAATCTGGTCCAGCGGCTTGGCGCCAGAGTGTCCCTATCAAGTCCAGCAGAAAATAGTGATTGCGGCACTACTGTGACCCTTTGTTTTCCACTATCATCGCGCCTATGACCAGCCACCCTAAAAGCATCCTGATCGTTGAAGACGAAGATATTATTCGTTCGTCCCTGCGCAAACTGCTCGAGCGGCACAATTATGTCGTCAGCGAAGCCGTTAGTGTCAAAGCAGCCCGCGAATCTTTTAACCTCAATAGCTTTGATCTCATTATTAGCGACCTCCGCTTACCTGGCGGGCCAGGCACAGATCTCATCAATCCAGCGGGTTGCGTACCCGTATTAGTGATGACTAGCTATGCCAGCCTCAGATCCGCGGTTGAAACTATGCGCCAGGGCGCCGCAGACTACATATCAAAACCCTTTGATCACGATGAAATGCTCAGTGCAGTCAAACGAATCATCAAAGAATCAAAGCAAGATATAGAGTTGGCGATTGCAGAGAACAAACTGCTTATGGGCAGCAGCCCAGAGATTCTAAGAATCTTACGTACTATTGATAAGGCAGCGCCTACCCCAGCCCCTGTGGTGATCCAGGGTGAGAGCGGCACCGGCAAACGTATTATTGCTGAGATTATTCATAGTGCCAGTGGCATGGCTGAGCAGGTATTTACTGCCATTAATTGCGCCTCTGTAAGTGCTATGCAATTTACGCAACAGCTGGAAGCATTAACCCAAAACCCCACCGGGACATTGTTTTTGGCCAACATTTGTGAGCTCCCCCTAGCACTACAGTCACAGGCATTACAAGCCACACAGCAGCACAGGAACATTCGCTGTATTGCCTCAACCGCATTGGATTTACAAGCCTTGAGCCAAGCTGGAAAATTTCGCAAAGACCTGTTTTACAGCCTCAATGTAGTTAACATCCAAGCGCCTGCACTGCGTGATAGAGCAATCGATATTCCCAATTTAACCCAGTATTTTCTCGACCAGTACTCAGCCGAGCTTGGCTTTAATATCGAACTGTCGGCAGATGCACATCAGGCATTAGCAAATCATAGCTGGCCGGGCAATGTACGCGAATTACAAAATTTGCTCTATCAGGGGGCAATTTTATCGGAGCCAGGACAATGCATTACTGCACGTATGCTCGGCATTGGCTTTGACAATGAGCAGCATGAGGAACAACCTGATAGTCCACCTGTAAAACCGGTTGCCAATAATGATGCACCTGCAGGTCTGTCTCTGGAAGACTATTTCACCAGCTTTGTATTAGAGAATCAGGAAAACATGAGTGAAACTGCACTAGCACAAAAGTTGGGTATTAGCCGAAAATCTCTGTGGGAACGACGCAACAAGCTGGGTATTAGCCGCAAAAAATCTGATTCAGCCTAATCTATAAGGTTATTAGCCGATGTTTGTTTCAAAAAGTAACAGTTCGCTGCAGACAGCCTTCTGTTAGAAAATAAACCTAAAAAACCCTTGTAGCCAGAGTATTTCTAATTAGAATGGTCCTACCAAGAGGAATTCTTGAGTAATAATAACAATAAAAAATAATAAAAATTGGATGGATTGCGAAAGTGTTCTGGGGGTTGCAGCTTTAGGGCTCGAACTTTAAGAACCATTGAAAGGGATTGCCTTAGGGCAATCCCTTTTTACTTTTTAAACGCTGCACCAGCAGGCAATGGTAATCTCTAAAACATCCTCAATCCAATGCTCCCCTGTTGTCCTATCCTCTGTTAGACTGGCGTCTTTAAATTATCTGTCGGCTCGCCGTACATGCTGAAAATCATTAGTAGATTCTTCGATAAAGCTCAGTCGCAACGCGATGCTGGCGAGCCCGTTATCGTCAGCGACCAATATCACTCGCTATCACCCAATATGATCAGTCGCGATGCCCGCAAGGTAGTCGAGGTTTTGCAAGGTGCCGGTTACGAGGCCTATGTCGTCGGTGGCGCTGTCCGCGACCTGCTACTGGGACTTAAAGCCAAAGATTTTGATGTGGCTACCGACGCCAAACCCGCCGAGGTCAAGTCTTTATTTAGACGCTCGCGCATTATTGGCCGTCGATTTCAGATTGTGCATGTGCAATTTAGCCGTGAAATTATTGAAGTCACGACATTTCGTTCTAACGAAACCAAATCTAACGACAAAAGAAAAAATCATCGCCGGCAGACCGATAGCGGCATGCTTACTCGCGATAATGTATTTGGCACCCTGAATGATGATGCCAGTCGTCGCGACCTGACCATAAACGCTATGTACTATGACCCAGGCGACAACAGCATTCATGATTTTGCCGAAGGTCTCGATGACATTGAGCAACGCGTCATTCGTATTATGGGTGATCCCGCGACGAGGTTTCGTGAAGACCCTGTGCGCATGCTCCGTGTGGTTCGCTTCGCTGCCAAACTCGGGTTTAATATAGAGAGCCGCACTAGCAAACCTATACATAAGTTGGCGTCGAACCTTGAACATGTTTCGCCGCCAAGATTGTTTGATGAAACGCTCAAATTGTTTATGAGTGGGCAGGGGCTTGCCTCGTTCTGGTTGCTGCATGAGTACGGACTGTTTGAACGCATTATTCCGCAAATTGGCAGTATGATGAAAGATCGAAACAGCCTGACCAGCAAGCTTATTGAGCAAGCATTTACCAATACTGACCTGCGGATTCGCGCCGAAAAACGCGTTACGCCAGCATTTATTTACGCTGCACTGCTGTGGCCAGCAGTGCAGCAGCTTGCTGCGCATTATCGCGACCGCGGTAATTCGCCATCCTATGCGCTGAGTAAAGCCTCTGGTGAAGTGATCGCCCGACAGATTTCTATTACAGCAATTCCCCGTCGCTTTACCATGCCAATGCGCGAGATCTGGGATCTACAGCTGCTTTTACCACGCAGAGGCGGGCATCGCGCTAAACGCCTCGCCGAGCACCCACGCTTTCGAGCCGCCTACGACTTTGTCCTGCTGCGCGAACAGGCCGGCGAAGAATTAAGTGGCCTGGGTGACTGGTGGACTGCCTACCAAGATGCCAGCGAAGAGCAGAGGGAACACATGGCTAACGCTGTCGGTGATCCTGGCAAAAATCGCAAACGTCGTAACCGGCGCAAACCCAAACCCAAGTCTGCTGCTGAGTAACCAAAAGTGGCTGATGTCTATATTGGGTTGGGCAGTAATCTTGAAGATCATGGTGACCCCCCCCAAACCCAGCTAGACCGAGCCATTGAAAGTATCTCGCAGCACCCAGACATCCATCTAAAAGCTGTGTCCCCGCGCTACCAGACCAAGGCTATTGGTCCCGGAAATCAACCAGATTACATCAATGCTGTCGCGCGCATTAACACCGCGCTGTCACCGTTGGACCTACTCGACTGCCTACAACAGATAGAGCATCAGCAGGGTCGAGTGCGAACCATTCGCTGGGGAGCCCGAACCCTGGACCTGGACATCTTGCTCTACAACGATCTAATCATAGACAGTGAACGACTTATTGTGCCTCACCCTAGAATGCATGAACGCGCATTTGTACTGGCCCCCCTGTGCGATTTAAATGCCAACATCCTGCTTCCCGGCGGTGAAAATATCGTCGCCCTATTGGCAAAGTGCTCGGACCAAGGTATCGTAAAAATATAGCGTTGGTATTGAGTAAATTACGTGGAGAATAATGTGGAACAGAGTAGCCTGAGTGATTTAAACATCGATCTGCCTGCATCTGCCATCCCCAGTTACATCGCCATAGAAGGCCCAATCGGCATTGGTAAAACCACGTTAGCCAAACGTCTGGCGCAATCATTTAATTATGAAACATTACTGGAAGAAGCCGAAGAAAATCCTTTCCTGGAGCGCTTTTACCAAGACCGTCGCGCCAATGCCCTGCCCACTCAGCTCTATTTCCTGTTTCAGCGTATGCGCAAATTGCAGGATTTGCGACAGGGCGATATTTTCCAGCAGGTACGCATATCCGATTTTTTAATCGACAAAGACCCGCTATTTGCACAGGTCACTCTGGATGACGACGAGTACCGGCTGTATCAGAATGTCTATGACAATATTATTACCGACCTGCCCAAACCAGATTTAGTGATCTATTTACAGGCGCCCACAGAAACCCTGTATGAGCGCGTACAGCGCCGCGGTACCGCAATAGAAAGACCGATAGAGCAATCCTATCTGCAACAGCTAAATGATGCCTACACGCAGTTCTTCTATCATTACGACGACACACCTCTGCTGATTGTAAACACCGCAGAAATTAATCTGGCCGATGAAACAGGTAACCTTGATTACGAGAATTTGGTGAAATACATCTTGCAGACAACATCTGGCCGCCATTATTACAACCCACACCCCATAGCCCAGGCCGCCGCTGGCTGATCTCTTGTCATAGTCGACGAAACCCAGTAACGTTGCCGACTCCCAGATTTATTGAGGCTTAGCCCGCACAATGAAAACCACCACCATTAGCAGTTTGAATGCCATGAAAGCCGCTGGCGACAAGTTTGCCGTTATCACTGCCTACGACTATACCTTTTCACGATTGATCGAGACCGCTGCTATTGAAGTTACCCTGGTCGGCGATTCGCTGGGCAATGTTATTCAGGGCCGCGATAGCACCATTCCTGTGACAGTCGATGAAATGGCCTATCACACCGCAGCGGTAAAACGTGGCAACAGCCGTACTCTGCTAGTCACTGATATGCCTTTCATGTCCTATGCCAGTGAAGGCCAGGCGATGGATAATGCCGCCATACTCATGCAGGCCGGTGCTCAGATGGTCAAATTAGAAGGTGGCGAATGGCTCGCCGATAGTATTTACATGCTCACCGAGCGCGGCATCCCCGTCTGTGGTCATGTAGGCCTGACCCCACAGTCAGTGCATAAGTTAGGTGGTTATAAGGTACAGGGCAAAGAGGAACAAACAGCGGCACAGATGATCGCTGAAGCCAAGGTACTTGAAGAGGCTGGCGCCGACTTAATTGTCGTAGAATGCGTTCCATCCTCACTCGGGCGCGCGCTATCTGAGGCTCTAACAATACCGGTGATAGGCATTGGTGCCGGACCAGATACCGATGCTCAGGTACTGGTACTCCACGATATGCTCGGTATTTCCCAACGACTGCCGCGCTTCTCACGCAACTTTCTAGAGTCAACCTCCAGCATTCAGGACGCTATTACTGAATACGGCAATGCCGTGCGCAATGGCAGCTTCCCGGCAATTGAACACTGCTTTAAATAGCCAATTACAATAAAAGTAAAAAGAAGAACAACTATGACGACATCTGTTTATGATTTTAGCGTCCCTACCAGCGGCGGTGACGAAAAGTCCCTGCAAGACTACCAGGGCAAAGTATTGCTGATTGTTAACACCGCAAGTAAGTGTGGCTTTACACCGCAGTACGCGGGATTGCAGGCCCTCTATGATCAGTATCACAAGCGTGGCCTAGTGGTTATTGCCATGCCCTGCAATCAATTTGGCAAGCAAGAGCCGGGCAGCAATGCCGAGGTTCAGGAATTTTGTCAGCTCAATTACGGCTTGAGCTTTCCAGTAATGGGAAAAATTGATGTTAATGGTGTCAACAGGCACCCACTTTACACCTACCTGACCGAGCAGGCCGGGGGTCTGATCACCGACGGTATCAAATGGAACTTTACCAAGTTTTTAATTGATCGTAATGGGCAGGTAGTGAAGCGGTTTGCCACTATCAGTAAACCTGAAGCCATCGCCACAGATATTGAAAAGCTGCTCTAGTCCCACAACGCACTTCGATCGTGCCAGCCTTCGCTGGCATGATCGATTGCGGTTATTTGGCGCTCAATTCAGCAAAATAAATCTTGGCGGCTCTATTTACCTTAGGTGCCAGATACAGCGCTGAAATCATCGTGGGTATTGCCATGGTTGCGTAAGACGCCAGAATCAACCCATTGACTATGTCCATTGATACCACGGCCCCAACAACCAACAGGCCAAGGTAAATGGGTGAATAGTAGTATTGTCGCTCAACGCCAAATAAGAAACCCATACACTTAACCCCGTAGAACCACATGGTGACCATGGTACTAAAACTCAGCATGCCGACCATAATCAACAATAAATAAATACCAGTGGTTGGGAATACCAGCTCAATCGCACGGGCAGTCATGGTCACTCCCTCAATACCAGCGTCCGTTTGCCATACACCAGTCAGCAGAATAATTAATGCCGTACAGGTACAGACTACTAGGGTATCTATCACCGGCCCAACCATAGCCACAATACCCTCACGGATAGGTTGCCCGGTTTTAGCCGCTCCATGCGCCAAAGACTCAGTACCTATGCCCGCCTCATTGCTGAATGCACCACGGCGCACACCAATTAAAATAACCGCACCTATAGAGCCACCAGCAGCAGCCTCACCGGTAAAGGCATCGGTCACAATTAACCAGAGCATGGCAGGGATCTCAGAGGCATAGGTATAGAGCACAGTCGCTGTCATTAACAGATACATAATGACCATGGTGGGGACCAACCTCACGGTCAGGCGCCCGATACTTTGGATGCGACCAGCCACAACCATCGCGACCATGACCGCCACCACTGAGCTGGCCACCAGATCAAAGGTGAAATGCTGCTCGCTGGTTGCCCAGCCAGCAGGTATAGCCACCACATCTCTAAGAAGCTGGATAAACTGGTTGGCCTGAAAAAGTGGCAGCGCGCCAATCAAGCAGGCAGAGGCAAATAATGCAGCCAGCGGATACCAACGCTGCCCCATACCCTGAGTAATAACATACATAGGGCCACCGTGAAGCACGCCCTCAGCATCTTCTTTGCGGTACATCACCGCCAGAGAGGCTGTATAAAATTTGGTTGCGACACCGACAATCGCAGTGACCCACATCCAAAACACAGCGCCGGGGCCACCGATACTTATCGCTATAGCTACCCCAGCAATATTGCCTAAACCTATGGTGCCAGAAAGCGCTGTAGCCAGAGCCTGAGAATGGGGAATATGCCCCGGATCATTGGGATCACTAAATTTACCACGCAGCAAATCAATGCCATGGCCAAAATATCTGTAGGGTTGAAACCTTGAGTAAAACATAAAAAACACACCGCCACCGACCAGCAACACAACCAGTGGCGTGCTCCACATCATATCGGCCCAGGCATTAAAAAAGTCTTCGAGTTGCTGCAGTGAAATCATGAGGTTTTTCTTATTATTATTTAGAGGGGTAACGCGAAAGTTAGCCTTTTGGCTTCACATATAAAACTAAATTGTGGCCAACGAGTTGGAAACCATTTTGGCTTGCAATTCGCTCTTGAATTTTCTCAATCTCAGCATCGTGAAATTCGATAACCGCACCAGTCTCTGTACATACCATATGATCGTGGTGCTCACCGCGATCAAGCTCGTAGACAGCCGGACCATTATCAAAATTATGTCGCTCGATAAGGCCCGCAGCCTCAAACTGGGTTAGCACCCGATAGACCGTCGCTATACCCACATCCTCCTCTGCATCGCGCAGTGACTGATAGATATCTTCGGCAGTCATATGGCGATCCGCGCAGGTTTCAAGTATCTGTAAAATCTTGATTCTGGGTAATGTGACCTTTAGGCCGACTTTTTTAAGCTCCTGATCTTCTGGAGTCATACTTACCTCTTCTCTAAGGGATGTGCTTTAGGTATTATCACTGTTCGCGCAACTAACTGGAAGCCCATCAATGCGAATTGTTCCTGTCTTACTGATCAGTCTTACCCTGCTTGCCGCTGGTTGCAGTTGGATAAAGGTTCCAGGCGTACACAAAATCGATATCCAGCAGGGTAATATTGTTGATCAAGAGATGATTGATAAGCTGCGCCCCGGTATGACCAAGTCACAGGTTCAGTTTGTATTAGGCACGCCATTGATTATTGATACCTTCGATCAGCAGCGCTGGGATTACTTCTTTAGCCGCCTATCACCAAGCGGTGTAAAAACTGAAGAGAATGTGACCATCTATTTCGATGACGAGGACAATCTGCAGCGCATGACCGGAGACTACTTACCCAGCTCGGCGATTCCTGAAGAGCGCTAGCACTTAATGCAACGCCTAAACACAAAAAAAGCAGGCTCCAGCCTGCTTTTTTTATACGATCAGTTTCTCCTTACACCTGTTTTTTTGCCTTTGCCTCTTCGGCACGGCGCCGCCGGACTTCTTTAGGGTCGGCAATAAGAGGTCGGTAGATCTCGACACGATCTCTGTCACGCAACCCATACGAAGATGGCTCAGCCAAACCTTTTGTCCCTAACACCTGAGAAAAAACCCCCATCTTATCGGTATTGACATCTATCTGCGGAAAAGTCGATAAAATACCAGATTGCTCAACGGCCTCTAGAGCCGTGGTACCTGCAGGCACTGACAGTGATAATAATGTCTGCTTGTCGGGCAACGCATAGGCCACCTCCACCGTAATCATATTGCTATCGGTCATCATGACCCTCCAAAAAAACCTTATCAGCGCGTTGGCACAGGGAATCCACTAAATTATTAGCGACCCCGGAAAACAGGTTGGACGCAGCCATGCCCAAACCTTTATTTTTAAATTCAAATTCCAAGTCCAGCGATACCTTGGAAGCATCCTCGGTTAATGGCGTAAAAGTCCAGACACCCAAAAAGGTTTTAAATGGTCCATCTTCCAGGGTCATCTCTATGCTGCAATGCCCTTCCGGAGTCGACTCATACAGGTGGTTTCTGGTCATTAAACTAATCTGCACCCCGGCCTTTTTAAGGTCCAGTCGAGCCAACATCGTTCTATCGCTGTGCTCAAATATCTCGACCCCATGGCAACCATCCATAAATTGCGGGTAGCTGGCAACATCATTGACCAATGCATACATTGCCTTAGCCGGATGCATTACCAGCGCTGAGCGTTTGATAGCTGTCAAACTAAATCCCTAGGCGAAAAATTTATCATAAATACCCATAGCAAACACCGCACTAATAGCCGCAGGCGCAATATAGCGCAGGGTAGTTCGCCACAATCTCAATATCAGTGGTGATACACCCTGCATTTCAAAATCCACCAGTTCCCGCTTCATAACATAGCCAACGAACAACGCGATCAGCAGGCCTGACAGTGGCAACATGATATTCGCCGTTAAAAAGTCAAGAAAGTCGAAGAAGGTAAACCCGGCCAATGTTACATCAGCCCAAATATTAAATGACAGAACTGAACCTATTCCCAGCAGCCAGGCAAATCCGGCAAGTAACAGATTGGCCTGCACACGCCCCATATTCTTGGCTTCAATCAACCAGGCAACACAGGGTTCTAACAGAGAAATTGCTGAACTCCAGGCGGCGATAGAAACCAAAACAAAGAATGCAGAACCAATCAACAGACCGCCAGGCATACTGCCAAACGCAACAGGGAGGCTAATAAACATGAGCCCTGGACCAGCACTGGGCTCGATACCCTGAGTCGCAAAAACAATCGAGAAAATAATCAGACCAGAGACAATTGCGACCAGGCTGTCAAAAAACGCCACGATCAATACAGTCTTACCTATATTGGCCTTCTGCGGCATGTAGGCGCCATAGGCCATAATGGCGCCCATACCAATGCTCAGGGTAAAAAATGCTTGGCCCATGGCTTCAAGAACGCCACGCCAGGTCAGTAACTCTAAATTAAAATTAAACAGAAAATTCCAGGCAGCAGCAAAATCGCCTTGCCAGTAACTAAAACCCAGCAGTAATAGCAACATAACAAACAGCAGTGGCATCAGAATTTCTACTGCGACACCCAACCCTTTCTTAACGCCTCCCACCACCACACCAATACAGAGCAGCATAAATATCGACTGCCAGAAAATAAGCCTGCCGGGATCTGCCAGCAGTGCCCCAAAGATATCCCCTGCAACAGCGCCATTAATACCTGTCAGCTCACCAGAGGCCGCCTCAAAAATATACGCTAGCGCCCAACCCGCAATCACGGCATAAAATGACAGAATCAACATACCAGCTGCAACACCCACCCAGCCAACATGGCGCCAACGGGAATCCGCGTCACTTTCAACAACCGCATCACGCATAGAGTTTATCGGGCTTTGGCGACCCTGCCGACCAATCAATACCTCTGCCATCATTACCGGCACACCAATCAGCAGAATACAGCCCAGATATACCAAGACAAAAGCGCCACCGCCATTGCTGCCTGCCACATAGGGAAACTTCCACATATTACCCAAGCCAACAGCCGAGCCTGTAGCGGCCATAATAAAGGTCCAGCGGCTAGCCCAGGTTCCATGCATGCCTTTTTGTTGTAATGCCATAAGTTAACTCCATTTTTTATGGCCCAAATTGTACCCATAACCCCTGGCGAATACAGTATCTAATTAAGCTTACTAATATCCCATGACAATCGCAGCAGCCCACGTATAATCGCCGCTATGACTAAAAAGAAACCCAAACAACAATCCAGCACCATCGCCTTAAATAAAAAGGTCAAGCGAGACTATTTCCTCGAAGAAAAGTTTGAGGCTGGACTTGCACTTATGGGTTGGGAAGTAAAAAGCCTGCGTGAAGGCAGAATTAATCTGACCGACACCTATGTGTTTTTAAAAAATGGTGAAGCCTTTTTAATTGGCACCAATATAACACCGCTGCCATCGGCCTCCACCCATTATGTGACCGATTCGACGCGAACCAGAAAACTACTCCTGAACCATCGTGAGCTGCAGAAACTTGAGGAAGGTGTCAATCAGAAGGGGCACACATGCGTGTGCACTGCGCTGTACTGGAAAGGCCATCTGATTAAGTGTGAAATTGCCCTGGCCAAAGGTAAGGCAACCTACGATAAACGACAGGACGACAAGGCGCGAGACTGGGACCGCCAGAAGCAGCGCATCATGCGCCACAGCTAGGCGATCCTTTTATCTTCTATTTCTTAAGTCCTTTAAACAGGTTTTTGAACTCGCCAGCCTTATCTTTGATCTGCTCTTCCAGTTTATCGCCCACATCTTTTATCGCCCCGGACTGAAGGGCTGTCTTGCTGGCACTACTGGAAATCTCGGCAATTATTTTAGCGCAGGCCTCGGCAATGGAAACCCCCTGCCCCTGCTCACCGATATTGGTCAGATGGAGCTCGGGCAATGGCAGCTCTAAGGTCGTCGAACCCAACAAACCATATTCGAGCACAGCTTCGCTAATTAGCAAATCTTTGATAATGATATTTTTACTGGCGCCGCCCTCAGACTCTGATACGTCATCACTCGAACCCAAATAGCGCTGAATGTTTTGTTGAATTCTATCCAGATTACTGCCGCCACGACCAGACTCCAAAATAATATTTGGCGCCATAATACGTAGCGATTCCACCACAACAGTATCGGTATTGAGAGACGCGGGGTCTATGCTAAAACTTATCTCTGCAAATGAAAAAGCATACTCTGTGTCAAAGCCTTCAGGATTACCAACAACCAGACCGGTAAAACGCCCCTCACCTGATACCAGTGATATTTCCGCCTTGTGCAAACTGACCTGCGCCTGCGTCATTTCCGGGCCCAGCGTTTCGACCAGCGCTTTGAGACCACTGCCTAGATTCATTACCATCACAAAAGCCACAACCAATACCAATGCGATTATAATTTTTACAATATTGCCCATCCGATTTGCCCTATAAAGTACGCTTGATTTAAAAGTGCAGGTTTTAAAAAGCATAGATGCTATTCTTGATATTGTAAAAAATTGATTGAGCGGATATTTAAAAACCCATGCATAGACGGCTTTCCATTATTTCCAGCCCTGCACTAATACTTGAGGGCCTAAAATTACTTTGGCACCGAGAGATTCGCTGGCTGGTCATAATACCCCTAATGATCAATATTCTGCTGTTCGCTAGCGCTAGCGGCTTTGCCGTGCAATGGTTGAGCGCTTGGTTAGATAGCATAATGAGTATGGTCCCGGATTGGCTGCACTGGCTGATATGGATTATCTGGGGGCTATTTACTGCTCTGGCACTGGTGATTTATGCCTTTACTTTCACGCTACTTGCCAACCTGATTGGCTCACCTTTTTACGGTCTGATCGCAGAGAAAATTATAGTGATGCTGGGCGCCGACAAAACATCCGCAACGACGCCTATGTTAACCGTCGCATGGGCCAGTTTTACCCGGCAACTGCAATTAATGGCCTACCTCATTCCCCGGTCAATTGCTGTGGGGCTGCTGTGTCTGGTCATGAGTTTTATTCCGCTAGCTAACATAGCTGTACCTGTTGTTGCCGGCTGCTGGGGAGCCTGGTCGCTGTCGCTACAGTACCTGGATTATCCAGCAGATATTGATCAGGTCGGATTTACAGAACTGCGCCGCCGCGCTGGGGCTCAGAGATGGCGGTCTATGGGATTTGGGTTTTCAGCACTGGCTGCCTCAGCTATCCCATTGCTCAACCTGCTATTACTGCCTGCAACCGTTGCTGCTGGGACGCTGCTATGGATAAGAAACAATGGGTTGGAGCCTATCAACGAACAGGCCGTCAGCGAAAAGTCTAGTCTTCGCTAACAGTCTGCTCGGCAGCTGGCGCTGCTTTTGATGATTGTTTTTGCTCTAAAGCCTGCGCTTCTTTCACTTCTGCTGGCTGCTCTTGCTCTAAAGGCTTTTTTGCCCTTGGCTTGCGTGGCGCGGATTTCGGCTTGGCAGGAACTTCCTGCAGCAGCTTCTCCTCTGGCATAGTGCAGGCCAGCTTCATATCCAGTAGCTTTTCAATTGGCTCGAGCAAAAACGCATCGTCCTCACAGGCAAAACTGATTGATGTACCAGTACTCCCGGCGCGACCAGTGCGGCCAATGCGGTGCACATAATCCTCTGGCTCCTCAGGCAAGGTGTAGTTGATCACATGACTGACACCATTAACATGAATACCGCGACCAGCAACATCGGTTGCCACCATCACTTTAGTCGCACCATTCTTGAATGATTCAAGGGTTTTCATACGTCGATTTTGCGGAACATCACCAGACAGCAAGCCAGCTTTGAATCCCTTTTTATTGAGTTTTTCTTGCAAAGTGCGGCAGATATCGCGACGGTTGGCAAAAATCATCACGCTGTCAACATCTTCACCAACAAGGATATTATGCAGCAGAGCAAATTTTTCATCGGCAGTAGTGATATAAACTTTTTGTTCAACCGTGTCAGTCGCCACACGTTCGGCACCAATCTCTACGGTTACTGGCTTATCGGTCCAGGTTTCGGAAAGCCGCAGAATCTCAGGAGTAAATGTCGCCGAGAACAGTAATGTTTGGCGATCTTCACGCTTTGGTGTCAAATTAACCAAACGACGCACTTGCGGGATGAAGCCCATGTCCAACATGCGATCAGCTTCATCAATAACCAGCACCTCAACCTGATCCAGGTACACATCGCGATTATTGGCAAAATCCAATAATCGACCCGGTGTACCGACCAAAACATCACAGTGCGATTTCTGCATTTTCTGCAGCTGCTTACCATAATCCATACCGCCCACTAAACAGTGCACATTGAGTTTGGTATGTTTTAACAGCGCAACGGCATCGTCAGCGATCTGTATCGCCAGTTCACGGGTCGGAGCCAAAATCAATGTTCTAGCCTCGCCCATAAAGCGCTCACCCTCGATAGGATGATTGAGCAGGTCGGTAATAGTATTAATCAAAAAAGCAGCCGTCTTACCGGTGCCTGTCTGTGCCTTGCCGACAATATCGTGACCATTCAATGTATGTGGCAAAGAGGCGCCCTGAATAGGCGTGCAGTATTCAAATCCAGTATCCTGAATCCCGCGCATTAATAGCGGCGGTAAATCAAAGTCGTGAAATCTAACTTTTCCCTCCTGAGGCTCAACCGTAAATTGCGAGATATCCCAGCTTTGTCCGCTGCGACCGCGGCCTCGACCCCGACGATTTGAGGAAGGTTTTTTAGCCTCGCTGGCAGTCTTGGCATCTGTCGATTCAGAATTAGGTTCAGATTGAACATCAGATGACGAGCGAGTTGGAGAATTATTTTCAGTCAAAGTATGTCTACGCAGTAATTAACAATGGGTTGGCTGGGAAAACCGGGCCCTTTTAAGGCCAGGGTATGCCCCGATATTGCGCGGAGTGTAGCAGAATTGTTAATTATTCGCTGTATTAATAAGCAGCCACCAACTGGCCCTAGAAGCGGGCTTTACGCAGGTTATGAAGTAAGGCGCCTGGCAATCCAGTAATCCAGACTGACCCAGCGACCAGCGCCAGTGAATAACAAACTCAACAACATAATAAGATAGGTAACGGCAAATTCAATGCCGTTATTAAGGATAACGAAATTGCCCTTCTGCGTAAGCCAACTATAGTTGCCATGTTCACGCAAAATCCGCTTTGCAGCGCCAATACGTTCACCCACCCCCTGACTATTTTCCAGACTGCGCTTTGCCGCAGGAATCCCCACGGTTGCCAAAACACTGGCAGTGCTGGTAGAGGCATCGGCCGGAGCGATAGCGAACCAACCGTTCTGCCAATGAGCGGTGCCCATGGCCACCAGCATGGTAAAAATTAACGGTAGGGCAAACAGCCTTGTGCCAAGACCCAAGAGCAATGCAAAACCACCAAAAAGCTCAGTACTGGCAGCCAACAACAGCATCAGTGTCGGCATGGGCAGACCCAGGCCCCAATCGGGGTTGCCAAACCAGGCCACCATATCTTCAAAGTTAGCAAATTTATGCGCACCTACGCCAATAAAAATAGGCGCAAGATAGAGTCGAAACGCCAATGGCCCCAACCAATTAATGGACTGTAGTGTTTCGACCGACAAATTATATAAGCGAGCTAGACCCTGCATATTTACTACTCCCTGAAGGTGGTTTTCTGTTGCCTGCGCATTAGAGCGCGGCACCGCCAAAAAATTCCTGAGCAATAGAACACAGGTTACAGCGATGAAATTTAGCTTCCTTTGCCACAGACATTGAACGAGAATGATGGCAAGCCAAAATAAAGCAAATCAATGACTCCTCAGATTCAAACAAGGCCAACGTTTGTGCAGAACGCTGGTGATCTATTGCGCCTAGCCGGCCCACTAATGCTCGGTCAGCTGGCGGTGGTTGGCATGACAGTCACGGATATTTATATGGCCGGTCAGGTCAGCGCAGATACCTTGGCGGCGCTCCAGTTGGGCGGCAGTATCTGGGCCATGATCAACCTGTTGGTTATTGGCATTATGATTGGCAACAGCCCTATCATCGGCAACTTCTGGGGCGCCGGCCAACCCGAAAAAGTGCGCTTTCAGTTTCAGCAAGGCCTATGGCTTTCTCTGCCTATGAGTATTGCGGTGTGCTGCGCCATACTGCTTGGCGTGCAACTATTGGGCAGTCTGGATATTTCCGCTGAGGTCTACCGCATCGCCAGGGGCTATCTTTTGCCCTATCTCATTACCGGCTTTATGTTTCCCGCTTTTTTTGCCTTTCGCAGCACCTTCGAAGGGGTCGGCGATATCAGGCCAGTAATGATATTTAACGCGATGGCTTTTTTCCTCAACGGTATTCTCGATTATATTCTCGTGTTTGGTAAGCTCGGGTTCCCCGCTATGGGTGGCATCGGCGCGGCCTGGGCCACCACTATAGTCATGACTTTTTTGCTGCTGGCAATGGCTGCCTATGGCCATTACGCCAGTAATATGAAACGTTTAAAACTGTACCAGCAATTTGCAGCGCCAAGTGCCGTAGCAATTGCTGGCATATTGCGCCTGGGGATTCCTATCGCACTTATGATTGCTGCGGAGGTTGGTTTCTTTGCCATTATTCCAATGATGATCGCCCATCTGGGATCTAGTGTTCTGGGCGCTCATGCCATCACCAATAATCTGGACTCCCTAGCCTATATGATTCCTTTAGGTCTCGGTCAGGCATTAACCATCAAGGTGTCCCATGCGCAGGGTGGTCGAAACCCCCTTCAAGCAAGACAGATTTGTTTAACTGGATTTAAAGTAGTGTTTTTACTGGCACTCATTCTGGGCAGCATAAAGATTCTGTTTCGCCATGACTTTGCCGAAATATTCAGTCCAGATCCCGAGGTGCAGATGATAGCCGCCAGTCTGTTTTTTTTCTCAGCTGCGCTGGGCTGCTTCGACTCTATGCAAATGGCAGCCAGTGGCGCGCTGCGTGGCTATAAAGATGCCCGGGTGCCACTCATTATTCAGATAATCGCCTTTTGGGTGGTTGCCTTCCCAATTGCCTATAGCCTGGCGCTGACCGATTTTTGGGGCGATCCCATAGGTGTTTATGGATTTTGGACTGGACTGGTTATCGCGGCCTGCTTAGCCAGCATGATGATGCTGTACCGCTGGAATCTGGTATCAAAAAAGGCCATTGATACTTTAGGTGAGCCGGTTACTGTTGCAACTGGCCAAGGGTAATGCGCTCTATCTGATTATAATCGCGGCGAGTTTCAATGGTGGAAAAACCGCAGCCGGAAAATAATGTCCTCACCTGATGACTCTGATTGTAGCCATGCTCAACCACCAGCCAGCCATCAGGCTGCAAAAACTTGGCACTTTGCGTAATCACCAGCGTTAAATCATCCAGCCCTTCAACACCTGATACCAATGCTGAGGCGGGCTCAAATCGAACATCACCCTGAGATAAATGCGGGTCATTGCTCTCTATATACGGTGGGTTGCTAACAATTAAATTGAATTTAATTGGCGGCAACGCTGAAAACCAATTGCTCTGCAGCATGCGCACATTGTTCAACTTATGGGCTAGTCTGTTTGCTTCCGCTAACGCCACCGCCTGAGATTGCACATCCACAGCCGTGATTTCCCAGGCCCTGCGCTCGCTGGCCAATGCCAGCGCAATTGCACCAGTGCCGGTACCCAGATCCAACACAGCACTCTGCGGCGGTAGCTGTAACTCAAGTGCAGTCTCGACGAGTAGTTCAGTTTCTGGACGGGGAATTAAGGTATGTTCTGAAACAGTTAAATCAAGACTCCAAAAACCCTGGCGACCCAAAATATATGCAATCGGCTCGCCCCCAAGTCGACGCTGGAAAAGCGCCAAAAAATTCGCCAACTGACCACTATTTGGCTGCCGGTCTGGCCAGGTTTTTAAATAGGTGCAATCAACATCCAGCGCATGTGACAACAGCAGTTCAGTATCCAACAAAGCACTATCGCTTGAGTGAAGCTCAGCACTGCGTTGGAGTAACTCAGAGATAGTCACCGTTTTAATCCGCGAGGGTAGCCAGCTGCTCGGCCTGGAATTCGTTAACCAGTGGTTGCACCACATCCGTTAATGAACCCTCCATCACCTCTGCCAACTTATACAGGGTGAGGTTAATACGATGGTCTGTCACCCGACCCTGCGGGAAATTATAGGTGCGAATTCGCTCCGAGCGATCGCCGCTGCCAACCAGACTTTTGCGCTGATCCGACTGTTCTTTGGCAACTGCTTCGTCCTGTGCCGAGGTAAGACGTGCCTGCAATACCGCCATGGCTTTGGCACGGTTCTTATGCTGTGAACGCTCATCCTGACATTCCACCACCAAGCCGGTCGGCAGGTGAGTTAGACGAATAGCGGAATCGGTTTTGTTAACGTGCTGACCACCAGAGCCCGAGGCACGAAAAGTATCCACACGCAGGTCCCCTTTATTAATCTCGATGGCATCTTTCTCATCGGCTTCGGCCATAATGGCAACTGTGCAGGCAGATGTGTGAACTCGACCCTGAGACTCTGTATCAGGTACGCGCTGGACACGATGGGCACCGGATTCAAACTTGAGTTTTGAATACACCCCCGATCCCACAATGCGGGCGATTATTTCTTTATAGCCGCCATGATCACCGCGGTTTTCACTGATAACTTCTATTTTCCAACGCTGAGTTTCAGCGAATTTACTGTACATACGAAATAGGTCACCTGAAAAAATTGCCGCCTCATCACCACCGGTACCCGCACGAATTTCCAGAAATACATTTTTTTCATCATTGGGATCTTTGGGCAACAGCAGCTTTTGAAGATCTGTCTCCAAGGTATCCTGTTGCGCCTCACCCTCTTTTAGCTCTTCCTGTGCCATGGCGCGCATATCCGCGTCAGAGTCTTTTAACAGCAACTTGGCTTCTTCAATATTGTTAACCACTTCCTGATAACTCTGGTAGCACTTAACCACCGGCTCGAGTTCGGCATACTCTTTAGACAGCTCTCTAAATTTATTTTGATCGCCGATAATATCCGGGTCACTCAGCAGCGCACCTACTTCTTCGTAGCGTTCGGCGAGGTGATCCAGCTTGGACAGTATTGATGCTTTCATGCAGAACCTTGGTTACTTTTTATTTAAATCAAACAGCTCATGGGCGACATGAATCGTATCGTCACGACCCTCTTCGCTGGCTTGCTTAAGTTTTGTGGTGGGTTTGTGCAACAGTTTATTGGTCAGATTGCGCGCCAGAGTACTAATGACTTCAACCGAATCCTGACCTCGATCCAAAGCGCTGAGCGCCTTTTCTACTTCGCTATCACGAATGCTCTCTACACTGTCACGAAAGGCTTTAATGGTATCCACAGCGGCCAGAGCACGCTGCTGTTTAGACCAGGATATAACTTCTTGGTCAATAATGTCCTGACCTATATCTGCTGCAGATTGGCGGGCACGAATATTGTCCTGAATAACTTCTTCAAGGTCGTCCACGGTATAGAGGTATACATCTGCCAGCTCTTCAACTTGCGGCTCAATATCTCTGGGGACGGCTATATCGACCATAAACATCGGCTTGTGTTTGCGCAACTTAAGCGCTGACTCAACCGCGCCTTTGCCCAGTATCGGCAGCTGACTGGCAGTGGATGAGATTACAATATCGGCCCGGTGTAAATAATCGGGAATATCAGAGAGCAAAATAGCCTCGGCAGAAAAGTCTACCGCCAGTTCCTGAGCCCGCGTTAACGTGCGATTAGCCACGGTAATCTGGCCAATATTTTTTTCTTGCAGGTGCCGCGCCACCAACTCTATGGTTTCGCCAGCACCGATTAAAAGTGCATGGGCACTGGCCAGGTCAGCAAAGATCTGCTCGGCCAAACTCACCGAGGCGTAGGCCACGGACACAGGATTCTGGCCAATAGCCGTTTCCGAGCGCACCCGCTTGGCGGCAGAAAATGCCTGTTGAAAAGCTTGGTTGAGGAAGGTCGATACGGTGTCCGCTTCGCGTCCTACAGAATAGGCAGACTTAATCTGCCCGAAAATTTGTGGTTCTCCCAGGACTAATGAATCCAGACCACTGGCAACGCGCATCATATGGCGAATCGCCTGCTCATCGCGATAGCAGTAATAGCAGGCCTCCAGCTCTTCGAGCGCAAGACCTTTGGCACCGGCCAACCAGATCAGTAACTGTCTGTCGGTGACCTGACCATGAAGATAAATCTCAGTGCGATTGCAGGTGGATAACAGGGCAATTTCACCGACAGACATGCTTATCAGAGCAGCCTGCAGCGACTCAACCACAGTCTCCGGAGCAAAGGCAATTCGCCCACGGAGATCTACCGAGGCCGATTTATGATTAATGCCAAATGCCAAAATACCCATTGTGCCCAACAACTACCTTTAAGTTTAAGCCAGCAATTTTACACGAGTCTGACTCTCGATGGTGGATCATGGATAAATGATTTTGGCTAAACCGCACTGCACAGCTAAACTTTAACCCTAGTAGTTGTCTTAACGTTAGACATCCTTGAAAATGCTGCCATGAATAAACTAAACCTCTGCACTGTTCTCACCTCCTGCCTACTTGTGGCCGCCTGTGCCACGGCACCTGCAGTAACACAAAAGCAGCCCCCCAAAGCAGAGCTGAGACAGACTCAGGTACCAGAGCTGCCAACCGCACCTTTTGCTATTGATACTCTCTACGACTTGCTGGTTGCCGATATAGCGCTGACCCGTAGTCAGTTTGATATAGCGCTGCCAAAGTATCTTCAGCAGGCACGTCAAACACGGGATGCGGCGGTCATTGAAGTGGCGAGCCGCATCGCTAACCATCGTCACGATTACCAGGCCAGCCTTGAGATGGCACTACTGTGGGTTGATGTTGAGCCAGATAGCCCTCAGGCCCATATGGCTGCTCTGCAAATCCACGCTATACGCGGTGAGGCTCTGCAGGCACTGTCCCATGCCAGCTGGCTGTATCATCATTATGACGATCTGGAGGCTTTTTTAGCGGTAACCTCTATCTATGCAAACTATGCAAATCCTGGCCATAAAGAAACCCTCACTGAACAAAAAGCAGTGCAAATAGATGCACTGATCTCCGCCTATCAACAGCTTGATCTACCGCCAGAAAAACAGGCTACTGTGCTACTCGCCACAGCGATTTTGCATCGAGATAATGGGCAGCTGGCCAATGCCGAGCTTGTGGCTAAAGACTTTCTAGTCGCCGCGCCAGATAATCAGCGCGGGTTATTATTGCTAGCTCAGGTATTGCATCAGCTGGATCGAATTGATGAGGCAGTGTCAATCATCGAGGATACATTGACACGCAAACCAGACGATAGAAAGCTGCGCCTGCAATACGCGCGACTCTTAACCATCACTGATCGCAACCTGGCAATCTCACAGTTTCAAATGCTGCGTAATCAACAGCCCAATGATCAGGAAATTAATTTTCTCCTCGCCCTGCTGCAACTCAATCAGGGAGAAGTCGAGGAGGCAACTGAGTTGTTTAAGCTGGCTGCCAACAAACCCAGCCTCAGCGCCGACGCCCACTATCATTTAGGTGGTATAGCTGATCGCCAAGGGGATCTCAGTGCAGCACTTGAGCATTACCGCCAGGTGCGCTTTGGCCGCAACTATCTCGCCGCCGCCTCGCGCACAACTGTTTTGCTCGCTCAACACAATAATGTAACCGCTGCGCGAAACTATCTGCAGCGCCTGAGAATAGAACAGCCGGAGCAGTCCGTGGGCCTGTTCCAGATTGAATCCAATCTGCTGCTGAGCGCCAATCAGGCAGATCAGGCCCTGTCTATTCTCACTGATGGGCTCGACGCCTTCCCCAATGATGCCCAGTTACTCTATGCCAGATCGATGGTTGCTGAGCAGCAAGATAACTTTGCGCTGGCGGAGCAGGATCTGCGTGCCCTGATTGCCCAGGATCAAAATAATGCCACCGCGCTCAATGCCCTAGGTTACACCATGATTCTGCACACTGATCGCCATGATGAAGCCCATGCACTGATCAAACGTGCCTATCTGCTTAATCCAGGAGATCCAGCCACAATAGATAGTATGGGCTGGGTGCTCTTTCAAATGGGCGAGTTGGAAAAGGCGCTGGCCCATTTGCAAAAAGCCATAGGGATTATGCCGGACCCTGAAATCGCCGCGCATTTGGGGGAAGTCCAGTGGTCATTGGGCGATAGAGATAGTGCCATACAAACCTGGACCAAAGGCCTAGAGCTGGCGCCAGGCCATAAAACAATTGTCACGACCATGCGCCGCCTAAACGCTGAGCTAACAGCTCTCCCAGCAGCCAGCACGGATTCTCCATGAGATTAACCTTCCACAAAATCGCGGCGGTGGCACTGCTTATTGGCGGCTGCAGCTCTGTGCCTACCTCAAGCGTCAATGACAGCTGGAGCGTACACAGCGCACAGATCGCATCGCTAGACAGATGGCAAGTCCAAGGAAAGCTAGGGTTTAAATCTGCAAGTCAGGGCGGCAGTGCCAATCTTAGCTGGTCACAAAACCAACAACAGTACGAGCTCTCCCTGAGCGGCCCCTTTGGCGCTGGCAGCGCGGTTATTAGCGGCAATAGTGCTGTCACACATCTACACAGGGACAGTCAGACTTTCACCGCAATGCCAGAACAGCTGGCATTACAACTGACCGGCTTACCTATTCCCGTCGATGCTCTGAGTTGGTGGGCCCGAGGCCTACCCTCACCTAGCAAGACCGGCGCAACTAATCTGGTTACTACGGCCGACGGTACCGCGGCAGGCTTTGATCAGGCTGGCTGGCGACTGGCATTTTCACGTTACAGCGACACAACTGACGGTACTCTGCCAAGAAAAATTGTCGGTCAGTTTGGGGAGCACTCCTTTAAGCTGCTAATATCGCGCTGGAGCTTTCCCGAGAAATAGCCAGCGGTCTAAAAAACATGCCATCAGCCACACTGCCCTCACCGGCGAAGCTAAATCTGTTTCTGCATATTACCGGTCGTCGCGATGACGGCTATCACGACCTACAAACGCTGTTTCAGTTGCTGGATGTTGGCGACAGCCTGACATTTCGTACCAATAAAACCGGTGAAATCAGCTTAGCACCGCAAATTCCTGGCGTTTTAGCAAAAGATAATTTGATTGTTCGAGCCGCAGGCCTTTTACAGCAAAAAACCGGCTGCACCCATGGCTGCGATATTGTCTTGGACAAAGTACTGCCCATGGGAGCGGGACTGGGCGGCGGTAGCAGCAATGCAGCCACTGCATTAGTAGGCCTAAATACCCTTTGGGAATGCGGCCTATCGCTGAGTGAGCTGGCTGAAATAGGCTGCTCCCTGGGTGCTGATGTACCGGTTTTTGTCCATGGGAAAAGTGCCTTTGCCGAAGGAATTGGTGAGCTGTTAACGCCGATGCAGTTGCCACAACAGTGGTATTTGGTGATTACCCCCCAATGCCAGGTGTCGACAGGTGAAATTTTTTCACATCCTCAATTGACAAGGAACTCGCCACCGATCAAAATACGCGCCCTCTCAGGGGAGCAGTACAGGAATGACTGCCAAGCTGTGGTCCAAAGACTCTATCCAGAAGTGCAACAGGTGCTGGATTGGCTGCAAGATTACAGCAACCCACTGATGACAGGGACTGGTGCTAGCGTATTTAGCTGTTTTGCAAACCAAGCCGCGGCGCAACAGGCGCTCGACAGGGTTCCAAAAAACTGGAATGCGTTTATAGCGCGAGGAGACGATAACTCCTCACTGCATCGGAAAATGGGAAAACTTTTTACTGGGGCGTGGCCAAGTGGTTAAGGCACCGGGTTTTGATCCCGGCATCGGAGGTTCGAATCCTCCCGCCCCAGCCATATCTTTATTATGAATACCAGGGACAATGACGTGGCAAGATTAATGGTCTTCTCCGGGAACGCAAACCCGGAACTGGCAAATGAAATCGCTCGCACGCTGGGGATTCCTCTCGGTGATGCTCTAGTATCATTATTCTCAGACGGTGAAATCAACATTGAGATTCGCGAAAACGTCCGCGGACACGATGTTTTTGTGGTCCAGCCAACCTGTGCGCCAACTAACAGGCACCTAATGGAGCTGGTATTGATGATTGACGCGTTGCGTCGCGCATCTGCCGCACGTATTACAGCGGTGGTTCCCTACTTCGGCTATGCCCGCCAGGATCGTCGTGTACGTTCGGTTCGTGTTCCTATCAGCGCCAAAGTGGTTGCAGATATGCTGTCTAATGCTGGTGTTGACCGAGTACTAACCGTCGATCTCCACGCAGAACAGATTCAAGGCTTCTTCAACTGCACCGTTGATAACGTTTACGGCGCACCAGTACTGCTGGGTGATATTGAACGTCAAAATTATAAGAACTTGCAGGTTGTTTCGCCGGATGTTGGTGGTGTGGTACGTGCAAGAGCTGTGGCCAAGCAGCTTGGCTGTGATCTGGCGATCATCGATAAGCGTCGTCCTACCTCGAACCAGAGTGAAGTGATGAACCTGATCGGTGAGGTTGAAGGCCGCACCTGCGTCCTGGTAGACGACATCGTTGATACGGCTGGCACATTGTGTAAAGCCGCCGAAGCATTGAAAAAGAATGGTGCTACCAAAGTAGTAGCCTACGCCACACATGCCGTTCTCTCTGGGGGCGCAATTGATAATATTAACAAGTCACAGCTAGATGAGCTGGTTGTCGCCAACAGTATCCCGCTGAGTGAAGAAGCCAAAAAGTGCAAGAAGATCCGGACACTGCAACTGGCCAAGCTGCTGGGCGAATCAGTTCGCCGCATCAGCAATGAAGAATCTATCAGTGCGATGTTCGACTAACTTTTAACTGGTCAACAAACACTGTTATACCGCCTCATTCCGAGGCATTAAAACCCCATTACAGGTCTGGTCGCGGTCTGTTTTGGCTTAACTTTGGAGACTATTATGTCTACTGATTTTACGTTACAAGCTACAGGTCGTGAGGAAACAGGGAAAGGTGCGAGCCGCCGCCTGCGTCGTCTGGCCGGTGAAATTCCTGCAATTGTTTATGGTGGTAAGAAAGGCCCAGCTCAAATCAAACTGATACAGAAAGATGTGGCAAAATCTTTGCAAAACGAAGCATTTTACTCACATATTATTGGTCTTGAAATTGATGGCAAATCTGAAGATGTAATTCTGAAAGATATGCAGCGTCACCCAGCCAAAAACGTCATTATGCATATGGATTTCTTGCGCGTAAGCAAGGACACCAAATTACAAACCAAGGTGCCATTACACTTTATCAATGAAGCTATCTGTGTTGGCGTTAAACTCGGCGGCGGTATTGTTGCCCACAGCATGACTGAGCTGGATATCATGTGCCTGCCAAAAGATCTGCCTGAGTACCTCGAAGTCGACATGACTGATGTTGATCTGGGTCAGACTCTGCATATATCAGACATCAAATTGCCGAAAGGCGTTGAGAGTGTTGCCCTAAGCCATGGTGCTGATCACGATCTGCCAATCGCAGCAGTGAACAAGCCTAAAGGCGTAGCTGTTGAGGACGACGCTGACGCGCCTGCAGCAGATGCTGATGGCGCTAGCGAGGAAGCAAGCGAAGAGTAATCTTCAGTCTTGCCCCCTGAAGGCCCTGACATTGGACACGCCCGTTGAGTTAATCGTAGGGCTGGGAAACCCCGGCCCCAACTACGAACGGACGCGTCATAATGCCGGGGCCGACTTGGTTCTTGAATTAGCAAAATCTCTGAACGTCGAACTCAAACACGAGAGTAAGTTTTTTGGTGACACCGCAAAGGTCGCCATTGATGGCCGTGATGTTCGCCTACTCATTCCCAGTACTTTTATGAATCTCAGTGGCAAATCCATCGGTGCACTGGCCAAGTTTTATCAAATCGCCCCCGAAGCTATTTTAGTGGTGCACGATGAGCTGGATAAGCCACCTGGTGAGGCACGCTTTAAAAAAGGCGGTGGTCATGGCGGTCACAATGGCCTGCGAGACACCATCAAGTGCCTTGGAAATAGCAAAGAATTCGCGCGCCTACGCATTGGCATTGGGCACCCCGGCAATGCCAAACAGGTGGCCGATTATGTGCTAAAAAAAGCATCACCCAATGATCAACAGCTAATCGTCAATAGCATTGATGATGCCCTGCGCGCACTGCCCTTAGCCGTTGCCGGCGAGTGGGAAAAAGCCATGCTCAAGTTGCATAGTGCATAGCGCGTAAAAACAACAACGCTAGGTTTCTAGCACAAGGAATTTAATATGGGTTTTAATTGTGGAATTGTGGGTTTGCCCAACGTCGGCAAATCAACATTATTTAATGCGCTTACCAAAGCTGGTATCAGCGCAGAAAACTTTCCGTTCTGCACCATTGAACCCAACACCGGCATTGTGCCAATTCCCGATCCGCGTCAGGATAAAATTTCTAATATCGTCAATCCGCAGCGCGTTATTCCCACCGCCATGGAATTTGTCGATATCGCCGGACTGGTTGCAGGCGCCTCAAAAGGTGAAGGTCTGGGCAATAAATTTCTCGCGAATATTCGTGAAACCGATGCCATTGCGCATGTAGTGCGCTGTTTTGAAGACGAAAATGTTATTCATGTTGAAGGCAAGATAAGCCCGGCTGATGATATCGACGTGATCAATACAGAGCTGGCGCTAGCCGATCTTGAGAGTGTTGAAAAAGCGCTGCTACGCGTGGCCAAGGCCGCCAAAGGCAAAGACCAGGATGCCATCATTCTAAAAGGCGTAGCCGAAAAAATTCTACCTCACCTTAATGAAGCCAAACCACTGCGATCGTTTGATCTAAGCGAGGATGAGCTAAAAGTACTCAAACCCCTCAGCCTACTGACACTAAAACCCACTATGTATATCGCCAATGTCGATGAAGAGGGTTTCGACAACAACCCCTATCTGGATGAGGTGATGGCTATTGCCGCCGCAGAGGGTTCAGTAGTTGTGCCTATCTGCAACAAGATGGAAGCCGAAATCAGCGAACTCGAAGCCGATGAAATCGCTGAGTTTTTAGAAGAGATGGGTATGCAGGAACCGGGACTTAACCGGGTTATTCGCGCCGGCTACAACTTGCTTGGATTGCAGACCTACTTCACTGCAGGTGAAAAAGAAGTGCGTGCCTGGACTATTCCTGTAGGCGCAACAGCGCCCAATGCGGCGGGCAAGATTCACACTGATTTCGAGAAGGGCTTTATTCGCGCCGAAATTATCGGCTACGACGACTATATCGCTGGTAACGGCGAGCAGGGAGCTAAAGACGCCGGAAAATGGCGTTTGGAAGGCAAGGAATATATCGTTAAGGACGGCGACGTTATCCACTTCCGCTTCAATGTGTAGCGCACTGTGACCGCCACTAGCGGACGCTGGAAGCTGGGCATATTGCTGGCTCTGTCCACGGCGACTATGTGGGGCGTACTGCCCATTGCCTTAAAAGAGGTAATGGAAACATTGGACCCAATGACTACTACCTTCTTCCGTCTTTCGTTAGCGGCAGTAGTGATTACGCCCTATTTAATCGCGCGAAGACGCCTGCCCAATCGCTCAAAGCTGCGCTCACCAAAATTATTTTTGCAACTCCTGGCAGCCGGACTGCTGCTGTCGGGTAACTATGGGTTGTATATTTTTGGTCTGGAACGCACTGGTCCCGAAGCTGCTCAGGTGATGATTCAGGTTGCCCCCATGCTCCTGTTGCTGGCGGGTATTTTCTTATTTAAAGAATCGTTTTCTGTGACCCAATGGACTGGTTTTGCAGCCTTTGCCTCAGGTTTATTACTGTTCTTTAACCATCATCTGGCGGATATTTTTGTTGATCTCAATGACTATGGCCTGGGCCTACTTATGATCATAGTAGCTGCCGTCTGCTGGACTGGTTATGCCATCATGCAAAAGATTCTGCTGCAGGAATTTACCTCCGAAGAAACCATGCTAGCCATCTACTGGCTTGGCACTGCAGTATTTTTGCCCTTCTGCGACTTCTCCACATTGGGCCAACTTACCGGGCTGCAATGGGCTCTACTGGCGTTCTGCGGTTTCAATACATTGATCGCTTACGGCGCCTTCGCCGAAGCTCTGGTTCATGTAGAGGCCTCCAGGGTCAGTGCTACCATTGCACTGACGCCACTGCTCACTGTAGCCATTGTGCAACTCATCCCTATTGTTGGTATTGTCGTAGAACCCTTAGGGTTACTCTCCGTTCTGGGTGCCCTGCTAGTTGTATGTGGTTCAATAACCACAGCCGTTGCCAAAAAACCCATTAGAATAATAAATAGATAGTAACAACATAGGCATCACCCATGATCAAACAAATAGCGAAAGGCGCAGGGGTACTGCTGCTCACCATTATTATCGCCGGCACCGGCTACATCGCGGCCATCACACCTGGGGGCCTGACCGGGTTCTGGCTTATGGCCAGCACTGTTGCAGGCCTTAATACATCCGCGCAGGCAGCGGAGGAATCCAATTTTGTTTTGCCAGCGGGCTTCAACCTTGAGTTGGTTGCCCAGGATCTGGGATATGTGCGTTTTATAGCCATCACCGAGCAAGATGATCTAGTCGTTACCATTGCTGACCGAGGTCAGATTCTATTACTGCAGAACCTGGGCTCAGGTAATACAACTCAAACAATCTTATTAGATGGCCTCAACGAACCTCAGGGCATCCTGTTTGATGGCGACTGGCTGTACTTTAGTGAGAGTGGCAACGTTAGCCGGGTTGCCTTTGACCACAGCGCAGGCGCCCTGTCTGGTGAGGTTGAAACGGTTCTGCAAGATCTACCCTATGACCTAATACACAAAGCCAAGGCTATTGGTATCTCCCCAGACCGTAAACTCTACATTGCCGTAGGCTCTCCCTGTAACGTCTGCGAGCCTGAAGATCCGAGATATGCAGCCATGCTGCAATCAGAGTTAGATGGCAGCAACTTAAAAATCTATGCCAGCGGTCTGCGCAATTCAGTAGGCTTCGACTGGGCACCTTGGTCGGATGAACTCTATGCCACAGTAAATGCCAGAGACTTGCTAGGTGATAACTTCCCGCCAGACGAGCTTAATCTAGTGGTTGAGGGTGGCTTCTATGGTTGGCCCTACGTCAATGGCGACAATGTGCCAGATCCAGACTTTGGCGATAAGCGTCCGGATATTGCCAGCGCCGCTATAGCTCCAGCCTACAAGTTTCGCCCGCACAATGCGCCGCTTGGCATCCACTTTATTACTGCGCATAAGCGTCTGCCTGAGAGCTTTAATCGCACTGCCCTAGTGGCACTGCATGGCTCATGGAATCGCTCAACATTGGATGGCTATAAAGTGATCTCCCTGCACTGGGATAACCAGGGCAATATTGAGAGTCGCGACTTTGTCAGTGGATTCTTAGCCGATGATGGCATTATGGGTCGGCCCGTAGACATTACCCAGGACCAACAGGGGCGGTTCTATATCAGTGATGATTTAGGTGGCCGCATCTATCGAGTACAGTACTCAGCTGAGCAATAAAAACCTCTGACCGGGGAAGACTTAGCACTGCCGCCTGTTAGTAGCGCTGGCAAATAGGTAAAAACAGAGAATTTCAGGATACCCAGTTTTACACTAACCTATAGATGCCAGCCCAGACAGCGCCAAACGACCTCGGTCAGAGGCGTCTGGTTATTATGCGAAGGATTGATGTTAATTTGATGACCCGCCTAACATTAATGCATAGCAGTAGAGGTCGAATGCAATTAGTGTGATTTAACTCACGCTAATTAAGAGATATTGTCGCAATCAGCCAGCACAGATGATCGTTCTCGAAGTCCTTGACAAAGGCGCGCTGGCTGGCGAAAATGCGCGCCCCTACTTGGTGGGTCGTTAGATCAGCCAATAGGGTTCTGTAAGAAATTGTGGCTACGTAGCTCAGCTGGTTAGAGCACAGCATTCATAATGCTGGGGTCGGTGGTTCAAGTCCACCCGTAGCTACCACAAATCATATAGAACCCAGTCCACTAGATAAATCAATCCCCCTTCGCCGTCATGAAGCCGACTGTGGTCTGTATCAAGATCATCAGCGGCAAGTATTTGTTAGCTTGCGGATAGTGCAAATCACCTATGAGCCTTTGCAGGCGTTGGCCAGCAGCAATATGGTGATGAAGTGTGTGATTGATGACGGTCAGGTGAGTTTTTCTAGCTCCGATCACGATGCGTTAGTGAATATCGATCTGCTGCAGATAACAGTGCGACCTTAGCAACCGCCATGCAACGCGGTTTTTCCCAAAATTAACGGCATAAAAAAACCGACCGCACCGACTCAAGAGCGGTGCGACCGGTTTAAAGGGAAATGCTTACAGCGTGTTTTTGTGGACTGAACCGCCCTTCATAATTACACGCAGGTTTTGTCGCGGCTGGACCAAAACACTCATGTCCTTCAGGGGGTTGCCGTCAACGGTAATCCCCCCCACAAATTAGCTTAGGTTTTAAATAGAGTATTCTCGTAACCAATACGCATTAATGTCTGAGCAGCACTAACCTATAAAATTATCCAGCCCTATCACCAGTAAGCCAAGCCCAGCAGACCAGACTGCGCATGCGACTATATCAATCAGTGTGAATTTCACCGGCCCAATACCGCTTATACCAACCATCATTGGTACCAGGCTTCGCACTGCGGTCATCAGCCGACCAATGATAATAGCTGCAGCACCA